>PBTY01000041.1 GCA_002729235.1 Rickettsiales bacterium
GCTTGACTGTAGTCGCGTTGTGTTCGCTTAACATACTGAGAATCTTTACTTTCTTTCATAACGTCAATTTTTGTGTAACGCTATTTCAGGACGAGACATCACAAATAACATTAAAGCCCCTCAGATTGCTCTGAAGGGCTTTTTTATTACATAAAATTTACCGAAGTGCTTCTTAAATCTGAACCATCCTTCTACCAGCTTCATTTACCGCATAGTTTTTGAAGTTCTCAAACTCATTGTCTCCTAAATGAGTAAGTGAATTGGACATTTCTCCTGGAGTTTCTTTTCCTTCAGAATCCCACCACTGATTCGCCAGTTCCTTCGCACTTGATTCGTCAATATCAAACAAGTGTAGGTGAGCATCTGAAATAACCCAGGCCTTATCCACTGCCGAATACTTTTTAAAAATCATGTTTCTAATATTCGTTGCAGTTTGATCACCTGATTTGAAATGTGCTTCTGTATAAGTCATCGTATCTGGCTCAGTCATTTTACTGTCCCAGAATTTTTTTGATGAAATAACCTGTGCAGTGGATAGCAAATATGCCGACTCTCTGTCTAGCATACTACCACTTAAGTCACATGAAGCTTTAAATTTCTTTTTAGTCTTATTAAATAGGTTGAACATGATTTATTAAGAGTTTTGATCAATAGGTTTTACTGGTATCCAACCCAAAAGGTTACCTGGAACTTCAGATTTTTATCAGATTTTAACACTCCATTCGTCGAATCGAATTATTCATTCTACCAAAAAATGCTTAAGTTAGATAATGCCATGAGTGGCTCTTAAGTATGTTCAACCCCAACATACCCCAAAAATGAAACAGTTGCAATACTTCAGTATTCAGGGCAAATGTGCTCCTGCATACTGGTTTAGAAACTACGACTCACAGAATTTTCGATCTGTGGTCGAATCCATCACCTTAAGTCAGGCACTTCTTATTTCTTCTATTTATAGAACAGATCTTTTCTTTTTCTCCGAAAGCAAAGAAGATAATTTGAAGATTTTGAAAGCATGGCATGCTTTCAAGCGACTACCATTCACCAATTCAATAATGGACAAGTTTATCCGAGCTGAAAATAGAGCTGATTCCCTGGAATTGTATTTTGACACTTTATTTAATCTAATGCATCAGCCAGCTCACCTGGCTAGATACAAGGAGCGTTTTAGAGAAACGGCTCAGCTAGAGTCGCAAAATTTGATTCTCAATGATCTGATGGCATGTGATTTACATTTATCAGAGACTTACAAAAAGGAAGAACTCTCACATGTCCGACTCAATGACAAACCAATCTGTCAGGCTACATTTCTTCCCTGCAAGCACTTTAGTCTAATTGCTGATAAAGGAATTGCAGAAATGATCTACAATTAATGGATTCATCTCTAAATGGCAGAATATTTGTTTTACCCGAATTATTCAATAGAATATTTAGACACACCAATAAAATATCCTATTGAATATTGACGAAATAATTCTTAGCTCTAGAATTATTTGTCAGGGTAACCGCTGCGGCGGACCGTCCTGACAAAGCATAGCTTTCGTCAGCCCTTTGGGCAAATTATGGATTAATCCATAATTTGGGTTTAACTTGAACGTTAGACCAGAAAGTTATTGACGTATGAAAAAAATTGTGATATTCTGCTTCTCAGTAGCGAGCATTCACTTCGGTTTTGGCCAGGTAGGCACCATCTTTCCTGATATGGATGGAGAAAGTTTGGTACATGGAATGGTAAAAATCCCTGAGGATACCAAAGGTAAATACACTTTGATTGGATTGGCGTTTTCTAAAAAATCCGAAAAAGATCTTAATAAGTGGTTCAATCCTGTCTATCAAAATTTACTAAAAGAACCAGACCCAAATTCTTTGTTTGCTTTCGATTATGATGTGAACGTCTATTTTGTTCCTATGCTTACTGGAGCTAAAAGACCTGCGTACAAATCGGTGATGAAAAAGGTGGAAGAAGAAGTGGACAAAAGCCTTCACCCAAATATTTTGTTTTACCAGGGAACGCTCAAAGAATACAAAGATGCACTTAGTATTGATGACAAAGACATCCCTTATTTGTACCTATTGGATGAAACTGGCAAAATTGTTTACATGACTAAAGGTGGGTATGATCAAGCCAAACTACAAACGGTCATTGACAAATTACCGTTCTAGTCAGTAGATTCGCTAAATGACAAAAGGACCTATTGGTGTATTCGATTCGGGGTATGGTGGACTCACAGTACTCAAAGAAATAGTCAAAGAACTACCAGAATATGATTACCTCTATCTTGGAGACAATGCACGCACACCGTATGGCACCAGGTCCTTTGAAACTATTTATGAGTACACTCTGGAATGTGTACAGCATTTATTCGATAAAGGCTGTCATCTGGTAATACTGGCTTGTAATACGGCTTCAGCAAAAGCATTGCGTAACATTCAGCAAAAAGACTTACCAAATATCGACCCATCCAAGCGTGTACTGGGTGTCATTAGACCAACTGCGGAAATCATTGGTGAGCACACTAAAACTGGACATGTGGGGGTACTTGGGACGAATGGAACGGTATCTTCTGAGTCTTACCTTATCGAGATCAATAAAAAATTTCCAGATCTTATTGTCCATCAGCAGGCTTGTCCTATGTGGGTCCCTCTTGTTGAAAACAATGAACATCTAAATGATGGAGCTGACTACTTCATTAAAGAGTATCTTGATGAACTCTTCACTCAATCTTCTGAAATTGATACGATTCTATTAGCCTGCACTCATTATCCTTTGCTTATTGATAAGATCAAAAAATACGCGCCAGAAGGAATTACTATTCTTAACCAGGGAGAGATTGTTGCTCCAAGCTTAAAAGACTACTTGAGTCGCCACCCTGAACTTGAAACCAGATGCTCAAAGAGAGGAACAAGACATTTTCTTACCACAGACTCTACATCGAACTTCGATAATCACGCATCTTTATTCTTTGGTAGTGCAATTAAAAGTGAGTTTGTGCATATTTAAGGATTAATCTCCTTAGCAATGTCCTATAATGAATCACTAGCCGAAAGAATTCTCAGAGCAATTCCTCATGAAGACTTGCCGAACATTACTGAAAAGAAGATGTTCGGTGGACTGGCATTTATGTATCGCAATAAAATGTCAGTAGGAATCGTAAAGGATGACCTGATGGTTAGAGTGATTGATGCTAAAATGGATAAAGTTCTAGCGATGCCTCATGTTAGAGAGATGGATTTCACTAAAAGACCAATGAAAGAGTTTATTTTTGTTTCCCCTGAAGGCTATAGTACTGAGATTGAACTAAAAGAGTGGATTGCTCTAGGCATAGAGCATGCACAAAGCAAAGCGGAATAGTAGATGAAGTTGGAAATTCGCAAACTGGGGCACAGTGAGAAACCCCCGATGGACCTGTTGCTGAAAGCAGACCCATCTGAAGCCATGATTGAGAAGTACTTGTATGCCGGCGAATGCTATATCGCAGAGGCTGAAGATAACATCATTGGTGTATTTGTCTTATTACCTAACTCGGTACATGAAATAGAGCTAATGAACATCTCCGTTCTGGACAAGTATCAACATCAAGGAGTTGGGAAAGACATCATCAAATTCGTTGCCAGAATTGCTAAACTGGAGGGCTATGAAGACTTGATTGTCAAAACGGCCGATGTGAGTAAAGACGCCCAGGAGTTTTACAAGAAAATGAAATTTGAATATGACTTCACTGTCAAAGGATATTTCATCCAGTACTATGAGGAACCCATTATGGAAAATGGTCAGCAAGCCATTGATCAAATAGTGCTAAGAAAGAAATTATAAAAGAAAAGCCTGATTCAGCTAGCTGAATCAGGCTTTTTATTGTTAGCTATTAAGGACTTATTTCACCTCAACAAACAGCTCTTCACCTTCTTTAGTGACATTAACCACTCCGGCATTACGAAGACCTTTTACCGCCTTATCCCATTTCTTATTAGATAGACCAGCCGCATCTTTCAATGCATCCAATCCCATTTTTCCTTGAGGTTTTAGCAATTCGAATACTTGCTTTTCATCCTCATTCAATTCCACCTTCACTTTTCTCTCAGGCTTCATTTGAGGGAAGAACAATACATCCTGAATAGAATTTGAATTGGTCATGATCATACTCAAACGATCGATTCCCAAACCGACACCAGCCGTTGGAGGCATACCGTACTCAAGTGCTCTTAAGAAATCTTCATCAAGAACCATTGCTTCATCATCACCTCTTTTCGCAAGCTCCAACTGATCCTCAAATCGCTTACGNTGATCAATTGGGTCATTCANCTCTGAGTAAGCATTCATGATCTCTTTACCATTACAGATAGCTTCGAATCGTTCTACCAATCCTGGCTTAGATCGATGCTTCTTAGTCAATGGAGACATTTCTTCTGGATAGTCTGTGATGAACGTAGGCTGAATCAACTGACCTTCACACTTCTCACCGAAGATTTCGTCGATCAGCTTCGCTTTACCCATGGTATCATCAGTAGGTACGCCAAGTTTCTTCGCTGTTTCACGAAGCTCAGCCTCCTCCATTTCGCTGATATCAATTCCTGTAAAGTGTTGGATGGCTTCAAACATGGTGAAACGCTTCCAAGGTCTCTGGAAGTCGATCGTGTTTTCACCAACCTTCACTTTGGTATCTCCATGAAGGTTGATCGCAATTCGCTCTACCAACTCCTCCATAAAGTCCATCATCCAGTTGTAGTCTTTATATGCTACGTACAACTCGATTTGNGTNAACTCAGGATTGTGGAAACGAGACATNCCTTCGTTTCTAAAATCTTTGGCAAACTCATAAACCCCGTCAAANCCACCAACAATCAATCGCTTCAAATACAACTCATTCGCAATTCGCAAATAAAGTTTCATATCCAGGGTGTTGTGATGCGTCTCAAATGGACGAGCTGCNGCTCCACCATGAATTGGCTGAAGAATTGGTGTCTCTACCTCCAGGTATCCATGCTCATTCATGAAATCTCTAATGGTATTTACCAACTGGGTTCTTTTCTTGAAAGTCTCTTTGATGTGTGGGTTGACAATCAAGTCCAGATAACGCTGTCTGTAGCGNTGCTCAGGATCTGTAAAGGCATCCCANGTCTTTTTATTCCCTTCTTCATCCTCACCTTCTTTTACGATTGGCAATGGACGAAGTGATTTACTCAATAATTTGATATCTGTCACATGGATAGAAATCTCTCCTACCTGGGTAGTGAATACATATCCTTTGATACCGATGATATCTCCGATATCTAATCTTTTCTTGAAGAAATCATTGTACCATGAAGTATCATCACCTTCACAGATATCATCTCTTCGCACATAGATCTGCATACGTCCGGTGCTGTCCTGAATCTCAGCAAAAGAAGCAGAACCCATGATCCGTTTACTCATTAAGCGACCTGCAATAGAGATGTCCTTATAGTCGGTCTTTCGACGCTCGTAGTTCTCCATGATGTCCATCACGCTCACGTTCACATCAAAAAGATCTGCAGGGTAGGGATCAATTCCCATTTTCATCAAAGCCTCACGCTCGTTTCTTCTCTGAATTTCTTGTTCGCTTAATTGCATTCTATATGACAAAAATTTGTTGTTACTAAACTTCTTTAACCACCCAAAGTCAAAAAAGTCTTTTCTATCTAATTATCTACTTGATTTTGAAAATGTTGCGCAAACTTAAAGCATTCTTACGCTTTACCCTTTCGCCTTTTTAATTCTTTCTGAATTAATCGGTACTCTCTACTGCTTTGACCAGCAATGGATGTATTCTCTTCTGCCCGTCTAAACAAATAAGGAAGCACCTTCTCTACAGGACCGTATGGCACGTATTTAGCCACATTATAACCCATGCTGGCAAGTTTGAATGAAATATTATCACTCATTCCCAAAAGCTGAGCGAAGTATACACGATCATCCGATTTATCAATTCCTTTCTCAGCCATTAGGTCCACCAAATACTGGCAAGAGTCTTCATTATGAGTACCCGCACAAACCGCGAATTTGTCTATGTGGTCAATTACAAAAGCTAATGCTTTGTTGTAATCTTCATCTGTAGCATGCTTAGTCGCTTGAATTGGATCCTGATAACCTTTCTCTTCAGCTCTTTCTCGTTCCTTTTCCATATAAGCACCACGAACCAACTTTGCAGCGAAGTAACAACCAGCAGCCGTTACCTCTTCGTACCCTTTCACCATATTGGCATAGGACTCATGTCTGTAAAGCTGATACGTGTTGTATACATATGGCTTTTCTTTGTTGTAAGTCTTCATTAGACTATATACCATTTTATCCACCACATCTTGATACCAGGTTTCCTCAGCATCGATCATGAACTTCATATCGTTCTTCACTGCCTGAGCTACAATCTTATCCAGACGCTCATAGATTTTGTCAAACCGCATCTGTTCTTCCGGGGTGAACGGTTCGCCTTTTTGCTTTTTCTCCATCAACTTACCAGAACCAATTCCGGTTGGCTTGATCACACAGAAAGGAATACTTACATGCTGCTTCGAATAATCAGACACCCGCAAAGCCTCCTCCACCGCATCATCATATCCATGCTCACTTGCCTCGCCTTCCACACTGTAGTCCAAAATGGTTTTCACTTTGGCACTAGCTAGTCTTCGCATGCGCTCCTCGCTACCTTCTATCGATTCGCCTCCACAGAAATGATCAAACAGGGTTTTCTTGATCAAACCTTTTACTGGCAATTTCAGAGATAAAGCAGCATTTGTCACGGCAGTTCCAGCTTTCACGATGAAGGGGTAATCCATCACACTAAACACCAAATGAGACTTGCGCAACTGCGCATCAGATTTATGCGCGAATGCAGTTGCTGTGTCTTCGAAGTTGATTTTTGAATTTTCTGTCATACTTTTGAATCTGACCGCAAAGATAATATGCGGTTAATCAATTTATCACCCCGTTCGTGTAGTTGAGGAATTTTGTTTTACTAAACAATATGGCTCTCAATTCCGGATAAGAATATGTTGTTTGTTTACAGTAATAAAAGGAAAGAAGAGTTTGAAAATACCAGAGTACATCACTTTTACGAACAACCCAAAAAACACCCTAAATGAGCTTTTAAATGAATTCAAGCCAGATAAGGTTGCTTTTCTGGTGGATGAAAACACCAAAGCCAATTGTCTCCCATTATTCGAATTGGATGAAAACACAGATCTGATCGAGATAAAAAGTGGAGAAATCAATAAAAACCTGGACACGTGTCAGCATATCTGGCAATCGATGACCGACCTTGGTTTTAGCAGAAAATCGCTTTTAATCAATGTTGGAGGTGGCGTGATTGGTGATATGGGAGGCTTCTGTGCTTCGACTTATAAGCGTGGAATACGTTTTTTCAATTTCCCAACCACCCTCCTAGCTGCAGTAGATGCCAATATTGGAGGAAAGTTAGGTATTGACTTCAATGGCTTTAAAAATCACATCGGAGTTTTCCAGGATCCTGATGCAGTAGTGGTTTGTGACCAGTTTTTATCTACACTTCCAAAGCGCGAATTAAGATCTGGTTTTGCTGAGGTGATCAAGCATGGATTGATCTATGATGCCAAGTATTATGCTTCCTTGAAAGAAAAGACTTTCCCGGACTTTAACTGGAACGAGATCATCCGAAAATCTATTGAGATCAAAGGAGACGTGGTAGCTCAAGATCCTCGTGAAGGTGGAATTAGAAAGATTTTGAATTTCGGCCACACCTTAGGGCATGGTATCGAAACCTGGTATCTGAACTCTGGAAAATCACTACTTCATGGAGAAGCCATTTCCATTGGAATGATCACTGAAGGGTACTTATCTGAAAAGACAGGATTAATTGCAAAATCAGATCTTTCGGACTTTACCGGTTATATCCAAAAGATCTACGGTCTTTTTGAATTGCCCCCATTGGAAGAAATTCTTCCGCTGATGCAGCAAGACAAGAAGAATGTGGGCAGCGAAATCAATTATTCACTGCTCGAGGGCATTGGTAAGTGTGGATATGACCAAAAAATTGGGCTAGAATTGATCGAAGAAGCCTTCGATTATTACGAAAATCTTAAATAAACAGATTATCCTTATCCTCAATCCCGTTTTGCTCAGTAGTTTTGGCGGCTCTTAACTTGTTTTTAACCAATTTCTTTGGGCTGGTTACCAAAAATGTAGCCGAACCAACTAATGCGGTTGCTACAATTGTTCCGAGTGTTTTTGAAAAAGACATAGTCAATCGATAATTAAATTACAATAACGTAAACAACACCCCTGCTGTTTAACCTTATTTTAAAATTATTTAAATTTTGAAGTACCTCCTTAAAAAATTCGATCAACCGCTGAAAGGCAGAGTCCAATTGACATCTTCTAAAAGCGAGAGTAATCGTGCTTTGCTGATTAACGCACTTAGTGGTAATAAATTATCTCTGGATAACTTATCCGCCGCTAGAGATACTCAAACTATGACGAGGCTATTACAAGAACTGGGCCAAACATGGGACGTTCTTGATGCTGGTACCACCATGCGTTTTAGTACGGCTTATTTGGGAGTAAAAGGACAGGGAGAAATCATTACTGGTACTGAGAGAATGTGCCAGCGACCAATCGGTCTTTTGGTGGATGCTCTAAGAAAACTTGGAGCGACTGTCGAATACCAAAAAGTGGAAGGCTACCCTCCTCTAAAGATTTGGGGAATTAAGGAACAGAAGGCTAACAGAATTGACATTCCTGGCAATATCAGCAGCCAGTTTATCTCTGCTTTGTTGATGATCGGTCCTTCGTTGCCAAATGGTATTGAAATCAACTTGACCACTGAGATTTTCAGCAGACCCTACATTGAGATGACTCTTGGTTTGATGAAGCGATTCGGAGTAACAGCAGAATGGGAAGGTCAACTAATTAAAATTGCTTCACAAGAATATACAGGTGGAGCCTATACGATAGAAAGTGACTGGTCAGGAGCCAGCTACTGGTACTCTATGGCAGCTCTGAATGCTGACTCAGACATCATTTTAGGTGGATTGAGAGAAGACAGCCTGCAGGGCGATCAAGAGATCGCTACCATCATGGAAAAACTCGGTGTTAGCACTACTTATATTGATGGAGGAGCACATCTTAAAACCACTGATCGAGTAGAAAAAGAAATTCACATCGACTTTAAAACCTGTCCTGATCTAGCTCAGACCGTATTAGTAGTGGCAGCAATTAAAGGTTCTACACTAAAAATGACTGGCTTGGAAAGCCTGCGCATCAAGGAAACGGATCGAATTGCAGCCATGCAAAACGAACTAGCTAAGATGGGTGCTACTCTGACAGAAGAAGGTTCTTCATGGACGTTGACGCCAGGTACGCTTCCTGAGCAAATTGACATGATCGATACCTATGATGACCACCGTATGGCCATGGCTTTTGGTCCGGTATGCCAGGTGCAAGAGGTATTGATAGATGATCCGTCTGTAGTTAACAAATCATATCCTGCGTATTGGGATGATTTGAAGTCTGTGGGCACCGTCATTGAAGAAGTTTAATAAACTTTCGCAAAATTCTCTCATTTGAACATCTGACGACATTTAGTCTTCGTAGGTAGATCGAATTGTTTATTGCAACGTATAAGTTGTAACTTCATCGATCAGCTGGAAAATAAATGGAACATTCTCCAGTAACAATCGCTTGTGATAAGAACACAAGATTTTTTGAATCCTAAACTCAGATTCCATAGAGAATGAAAGACACGTACTACAATCGCGAAGACTTAGGCAAATTTGGAGACATCACTGAATTCCAAAAAGAACTTGGTGACAAGTTTTTCTCCTATTACAATGATGTATTCAAGCCTGGATCATTGACTCCTCGAGAAAAATCATTGATTGCTTTGGCCGTAGCTCACGCCATCCAGTGCCCTTATTGCATTGATGCATATACTTCCACCTCTCTCAAAAAAGGTGCTGACGAAGAGCAAATGATGGAAGCCATTCACGTGGCAGCTGCTATTCGCGGTGGGGCTTCATTAGTTCACGGTGTTCAGATGATGAATCAAGTGAAGGACAAAATGATGTAGCGACTAGGCCGCAGCAACTCCTTTGAGAATTGATATCACCACGATTTACCAAAGTGGCAAATCAAAGGACATACGCCTCAAACCTAAGTATCTGGACACCTCGAAGATTTTAGAAAGAAACGAATTACTTACTTCATGTCACTAGCAACATTAAATAGACAGCAACACGAATTGGCCAAAGCGGCATCTCAGGTAGAAATATTGGATGACAATGAATCCATTGGCATTCCTACATTCAAAGAAAAGCTTGAGCCAATCGGATTATTTCCTTTGAAACCTACCGGAGTAGATATATTTCAGATCAACGTAGGTAAGATGTGCAATCAAGTTTGCAAACACTGTCACGTAGATGCTGGTCCGGATCGCAAAGAGATCATGACACGCGAAACGATGCAGCAAATACTGGACACTATCCGAGGAACAGATGTACAGACTGTAGATTTAACTGGTGGCGCACCGGAAATGAATCCAGACTTTCGATGGTTTGTAGAGGAGATCTCAGCAATGGGCAAGTCGATTATTGTGCGATGTAACCTGACGATTATTGTTGCTAATCCAAAATACAATGACCTACCTGAGTTTTATAAAAAGCATAAGATTCAGGTGGTTTCTTCCCTGCCCTACTTTGCGGCAAGAAGAACAGATGCTCAACGCGGTGAAGGCGTCTTTGAAAAGTCGATCAGAGCTCTAAAAATGCTCAATGAAGTAGGTTATGGAATGCCAGACACCGGGCTCAAACTAGACCTGGTTTTCAATCCTTCCGGAGCATTTCTTCCAGGTGATCAAATGGAGCTTCAAACTGAATTCAAAAGTAAGCTTCGAGAACTATATGACATTGAATTCAACGAACTGTATGCCATCACCAACTTACCAATCAGTCGGTTCCTGGATTACCTGAGAAATACCGACAACTATGAAGACTACATGCACGAATTGGTGAATGCCTTCAATCCGGCTGCTGCAGCTGGCGTGATGTGTAGAAACACGATCAGTGTGAGCTGGGATGGATATCTCTATGACTGTGATTTCAACCAGATGCTGGATATGAAACTGGAGAATACCGCAACGCATATTTCTGAGTTTGACTGGAACACAGTAAATGATCGTCCAATCAGAATAAGCCAGCATTGCTTTGGCTGTACGGCTGGTGCTGGATCTAGCTGTGGTGGAGCGACTACTTAGTTAATTGAAATTGAGAAATTAATAATTGAGAATTAGGCTTTCCTTATGTCTCGTGAAAGTCATCAACTTGAGCTATGCAATTATGTACATTTGTACAAAGAGTTGATTTCAATTAACTTAGATTAATATGAGCAGACTAGTTATAGATGTATCAAGTGAACAACACCAAAAAATAAAGGCACTAGCAAGCCTTCAAGGAAAGTCCATCAAAGACTATGTGCTCGATAAAATCTTGACAGATGAAGAAAGTGCCATGGAAGAGTTAAGCACTTTTTTAAGCAAACGAATTGAGTCAGGTAAAAAGAATCAGTCTGGTGAGAAATCCTTTGAAGATCTGACAGAGGAAATCATACAATCCAAGAAAAATCAATAAACCGGTGTACTCTACAAGCCATGAAGCAGTTTTGGACTGGCGTGATATAATTGAGTATACTATTGATAGATTTGGCGAAGATCAGGTTAGAAAATATTCGGATGCTCTAATTCTTTGCATGGAAGCAATGGCTAAAAACAAAGTCCATTTCAAAGACCTCACAATCGAGAACCACACCATCCGAGTAAAACATTGTCAAAGGCATTACATTTTTGGGCTACTTCTAGATGATCAGCCAATGATCATCATTGCCTTTCTACATGAGAAAATGGATCTTATGAAGCGGTTGAAAGGACGGTTGGAGTAATTGAGAATTTTGGCTCTTTCATTTTAATATAAGATTAAGCCAATACAAGTGAATATTAAAAAAAGGCGCAAATCTCGATTTGCGCCTTTAACATTTCAAAACAGCGGGGAAAAATTCAATAACTATTATTCCGCTGAAGCTTTTCGGGATTTGCAATCCCGAAAAAACGAGTAAAAGGATTTGAAATCCAACTCTCTGAAATTCGGATTACAAATCCGAATTAGCCAGCCTAGCAATCATTCCACGCCGATATTCCAGATCTTATCGTAACCCATTTCTATTTCCTTAGCTCTCAAGGCGGCTATACCAGACTGCATCGCCATCAGAATCGTTTCATGACTACATACTCTTAGCAATTCTTCTTTGCTAGTTTTAAGCAAGTCTCCGTTGAATGGTTCTCCGGTAGTTCTTACCACATAGCCATCTACATACTTTCCTTGCTTACTATTGTTGTTTTCATCCCTTCCAGAGATGCTTAATGTAAATTTCGGAATCAACACCACATTACCTTCTTTATTTCCAGCAACCTGAAGTTCGATGTGCATTGACATCAAACCATCCAACTCCCCGGCTGCTTTCATCATGTTGACTTTCGGATTGTCAGCTGTCTGATTGCTAGAAATACTTCCAAACACTTCAAAGATTCCTTCTGGATTCACTCTTTGGGTTCCTTTGTAGCTCATAGCCACTTTAGACTTGTTCAGTTCTTCGTTGGCAGGGAAAAGCGACGCGTACTGAGGAGTGTTGACCACATCTTCTACAGGAACAAAATCGATATCATAATTCTCTGCAAAGAAAGTTGCTACGTCTTTGTAAATACGGTCCATGACATACTCCCAGTGCTCTGCTGGTAACTGAGGGAATTCGTAAGTGGTAGTAGTCGTGGTGGTCTGCGTATACTTCGTATCACCAACAGTCCATGATCTTTCTGAAGTCTCAGACTCCTGCTTGAAAGTGCTCGCGCTCATGGTAAAAGATACCAATCCAAATTTGGATGCCTTGGAGAATGGGATACCTGTTGTTGCATTTGGTTTGTAAAACTCATACCCCAGGGTTTTATCTTCTGTTCTCGCTCTGACTTTAAGAGAAGCCATAATCCCTTCTTCCTGCTTTCCTTTCACGATCACAGGAATAGATGCATAGGAAACCGTCTTCAGTTCAGAAGTAGCAATCTCCCCAGGGTTTTGATCAGCACCATATTTTTCTTTTCCGGTGATCACTTCTCTTTCAACGATTAGGAAGTTCTCTCCTTTATTGAATTGGCCTGTATTTAACTGTCCTGCGATTTCTGGGTTAGCCAATGATTCTTTTGGAATGGTTACCTTTTGAATTCCTGCTTTGGCCACTGTAAACTCTGCAAAGTGGTTCAAAGCTCTTGCTCCCATCACATCTGTAATCAACGAAACACGTACTCTAGTTCCTTCAGAACCTTCCGGGTTGTAATATTCTAACTCGATATCCTCGGCGAGATCTAAGATTGGCAAAAATTGATCACCATTTACGGTCAAAATTTCTATTTCAGGCGTTCTGTGAAGCATAAATGATGCTTCGTCTCCGGTTTCAGTTTTGATTTCAATCTTAACAGGAGCTAAAGAAGGTATCGGAAACTTGGTCAAGTAAGACCCCATTCCTACGTATTCCATTGGCTCACCTTCACAAGTCACCTCTCCAAGGATTTCATACAAACCCATCCCTTCTTGTTTGAAGAAGGTGATGGATGCGAGATAGTCACCCTCGTAGGTTCCTTTAGGAAAGTATTTTGCTTCTGACGTAGCAATCTCCGGTGGATATACACTACAGATGTAAGAGGCTTTCACGGATACCTCAGCTAGATCATCCGACTTTCCAGTCATCAGGTTTCCTGTGAGATTTCCAATTTTCTCCCCAATATTCATTTTGGGCATTTTGAATTTCTTCTTTTCCTTCTCCTCTTGTGCAGAGAGGTTGAATAAACAAAAGAAGACAAGAGTGATAGCGGCTATATGCTTCATGGTCAGTTTTTTTGAAGCAATTTATAAGTAGCCCTCCTCTGGTTCAATCACGTCCAACACGTGATTCGCATACCGTCTTCAGGGTATATTGTTTAGATAACAGATCGAGAAACCAACCATTTATATAAAAGGAATCAATTCATCACTTTTATTTATTCTGAAATACTAAGTTTGACATTCATTGAAACATCAATCGAACATGAAGAAAGCACTTTTCCTATTCTTGCTAATTCCAGCACTTAGCTATGCCCAGGACCATACGGAAATGGTTAAGAAAATTTATGATCATCAACTCACACAAAGTCCGGTTTATGAAAACCTCAGATACTTGTGTAAAGAAATTGGTCCAAGACTTAGTGGCTCACCACAGGCGGCAGCTGCAGTCGAATACACTCGCCAATTGATGATGGATTATGGGTTTGATACAGTGTACCTGCAACCAGTAATGGTTCCTCATTGGATACGTGGACAAAAAGAAATTACCAGAGTGACTAATTCTGAACTAAAAGGTGCTTTTGAATTGAATTCGATTGCTCTTGGAAACTCAGTAGGAACAGGGGCCGAAGGTGTACATGCTGAAGTAATCGAAGTAAAAAGCATTGAAGAAGTGAACAAGCTAGGCAAAGCTGTAGCTGGTAAAATTGTCTTCTACAATGGCGAAATGGACCCAACGAAAGTGAACACGTTCGCAGCATATGGTTCTGCTGTAGTACAAAGAGCATACGGCGCTTCAGAAGCAGCTAAAAATGGCGCAAAAGCGGTGGTTATAAGATCCATGACCAACAGAAGAGATGACATCCCACATACAGGATCACTGGTATACAAACCTTTGATGCCAAAGATTCCTGCAGTAGCCATCAGTACCAATGATGCAGACGAGCTCAGCAAACTATTGGCGAAGCAAAAAGGATTGAAAATCTACGTGGAAACACATTGTGAGATGAAGGAAGACATCCTTTCCTACAATGTGATTGGGGAAATCAAAGGATCACAATATCCTGATGAAATCATCACTGTTGGCGGACATCTGGACTCCTGGGATGTGGGAGAAGGAGCGCATGATGATGGTGGTGGATGCATGATGTCTATTGAAGTAGGACGTACCTTCATCGATATGGGTATCAAACCAAAAAGAACGCTGCGTGTAGTGATGTTTATGAACGAAGAAAATGGTCTGCGTGGTGGAACCGAATATGCGCGTGTAGCTGAAGAAAAAGCTGAAAATCACGTTGCTGCTTTAGAGTCTGACTCAGGTTCTTTCGGCCCAATGGGATTCTCTAGCATGGGTAAAGAAGAGCAACGCAAAAAAGTACAAGGATGGGCGAAATACTTCACTCCATATCACGTATGGAGTTTCGAGCGTGTAGGAAGTGGTGCAGATATTAGTCCGCTAGAAAGTCAAGGAGTTTTTCTGATGGAAATGGAGCCTAACCCACAAAAATACTTCAACTATCACCACACCAATGCAGATACTTTTGAAGCAGTGGACAAGAGAGAGTTGGAGCTTGGAGCTGCTACTATGACAAGTATGATCTATTTAATCGATCAGGAAGGAATTTAAATCCGAATGACAAGAGATAAACAAGAAAGCCGGGTGATGCCCGGCTTTCTTGTTATTCAACTACTAAAAATTCTATATCAACAAACCATTCTTCTCCGTCTTTAAATGGGGTTGGTGTTGGAACGACATTAATTCCTTCCTCTTTTAGATAATGTTGGGTGGCGATAAGCTTGCTTCTATTAAATAGTTCACCCGGCTTAACTTCGATAAAAGACTGAACATAATTCAAATCAGTTAATCCTTCATTATCTATAGCACAAACTCGATTCACATAAACGTCCTGACCCTCGTAAATATCAAAAGAAAGTGTCACTGCACCATTATCCAATTGAGTAACTTCAGGATCTACTCTAAAAAACAGATACCCTTTATCCATATATAGAGAAGCAAAATCTTTCGAATCCAGAGCGACATTAAATAGTCTTCTATTTAACTCATTTTCAGAATAAACCATTCCAGGACTTAAACCAAGTTTATCATTCAATTCTTGGTCCGAATAAAGCTCATTTCCCTCCCATTCAATACTCTGAACTATTGGTCCAACTAATTCAGAAGAACTCTCCGAATCCAGTTCCTGAGTACAAGAGAATATAAGACCTGCTAGTAGTAAAACAGGCAACGCAAGAGCATATCTCCATAAACTCTTTGCGTTGGATTTTTGTCTGTTAATCATCATGATACGTTTTTTTAAATTTTGTTTAGAAAATGAATGGGTAATGCCTTCATTGGAAGAACTACTAGCCAGAGAGAGCATCAATCGGGAATATTGATCGACATCATGGTTTATGGACATTGTTGCTTCATCAGCTTGATACTCATGAATCAATCGCAAGTCAGACTTGATAAAATAAATGAATGGATTGAACCAGCAAATAGCAGAAACTAACTCCATCAAGACCAGATCATAAGTATGTTTATGGTCCACATGTGCCTTTTCATGAGATAAGATCAATGCTTGTGATTGCTCATCAATGGACTGAAGGCTTGAAACAAAAACCCATTTCCCAAAGGAGAAAAAACGAGTGTTTTGCGGAATCCTTATTAATTGAACATCAGATTTAATCTCAACTTGATTGTTACGAACCAGTTTCAAGACTTTGGTAATTGAAATAATCAACCCACCAATGAAATAGAGAACACCAACAAGATAGATCGATAAAATCACCATTGGAATGACTGTATACCAATTGAAGGCAGTCGTAACCACCTCAGATGGTTGATAGTCTACTTGAGCTGTTTCAGACCAATTCCAGACATATAGTTCGGCTGAAGTAACCGCATCATAAACCGGAATCTCCAACACGGGAATCAAGAATGAAAGCACAACAGTAGCGACCAGATACATTCTATTCCAATGAAAAGACGATAGCTTTTGAAAGAATAATCGATACACCAACCAAAACAGGAAATGGCAACATGCCACCTCCAGCAAATAGATCAACCAGCTCATGATTGATCCTTTTTATATTGATCAATCAATTCTGAAATCTCTTTGATCTCTTTTTCAGAGAGCTCATCCTCCTCTGCCATAAAGGAAACGACATTGTTCAAAGACCCTCCAAAGAAATTCTTCACCAGATCTTTCACAACATATTTCTTGTACTTGATGCGAGAGACTATAGGAAAGTATTCATGCGTTTTACCGTACGCCTTATGACTTACATAGCCTTTGGTTTCAAGAATTCTAATGATCGAAGAGATGGTGGTGTAAGGTGGCTTTGGTTCTGGATACATATCCAAAACATCATTAACAAAGCCTTTTTCAATCTCCCAGAGAATCTCCAGAGTGGTTAACTCTCGTTGTGTAAGTTCTTTCATAGATTAAAAGTATAACGCATATTTGAGTTATACAACTTTATATTGCGTTATTCAACGCAACTATACGTTAAAAGGTGTTAATCTCATAACGGTCGGATCTTTTGATGCATATAATTCCAGAAAAAATTATCTTCATTGAATGAATCCCGCTGCCCCTAAGAACCTGATAATCTCCAATCTACTTTTCTTCCTTATGTATTTTGGAAGTATTGGTGCCTCCGCCAATCAAAAAATAGCAATTGAACGTCTTTTACAGGTTGGAGATTCCATATTGGACCTAAGCCCAACTAGAGCTGGTCAGTTTTATGAACAAGCACTCCTGTATGCTTTAAAAGAAGGTGACTCTACCACGCTTGCAAATTGCTACGCCCGAGTTGGGCACGTTAATTATCTAGTAGGCAATTACTACGAAGCACTTTCTTATCACCAGAATGCACTGGAAATATTCAAAAGCAAGGGACTGGATTCACTGGCTGCAGAAGAAATCAGCCGAATTGGGTCCATTTATTACTTCAGTGATCTACATGATCAAGAAAAGGCACTTGCCTATTTCGAAGATGCATACAAAGCATTTGAGAAGTTAGGACTTGATGAATCGGCGGGATTGAACCTTAACTATTCTGGATATGTGCACTGGGCCAATGGTGAAAAAGAAATTGCCTTGTCCATCCACAGACAAGCCTACGACTATTTTGTGTCCAACAAGGACAGCCTGGGGATGGCCACGAGCATGAGTGACATTGGCTTCACACTGAATTCACTACAGCGTTTTGACGATGGACTAATAGCTAATCTTAACGCTCTTGAATTGGAGAAAAAGCTCAGTGAACCCATTATGATGGTTCCAACTCTAAATAATATTGGAATAAGTTATCAGGGATTGAATCAGCTTGACAAGTCATTGGATTATTCTTTGCAAAGTCTACGACTTGCGAAGGAAAGGAACCTATTACTTAGGCAGTATGAAGCAACACAAACACTTCACAAGACCTACCAACTGATGAATAATTATCAGAAAGCTTATGAGGTATTGGCGTTTCACAAACAACTTTCAGACAGCCTCAACTCAACTGATCAGCTTCGAAAAATCCTTCAATTGGAAATTCGTGAAGATTTCAAAATCAAACAGCTGGAAACAGAGACTCAATACCAAATTGCGGAGTTAGAATTAGAGTCAGAGAAAAAGTCCAATAAACGATTATGGATCATTTCCTTTTTGATCAGCCTCCTATTGGTAGTAAGCATCATTTTCCTTCTTAAGAATAAAAAGAAAAATAAAGCACTCGCATCCAAACAAGCAGACCTTAAAGAAAGCAATACTACACTGAAAAGTACTCTCAAGCACCTAAGAGCTACACAGACGCATTTGGTACAAATGGAAAAAATGGCTTCACTTGGAGTGCTCTCAGCAGGAGTAGCACACGAGATTAACAATGCCATGAACCACATACAAGGTGGTGTATCAACTTTTCAGCGATCGCTGGAAGCACCCGGCACTATCGATCAGGAGGATCTGAATATCATGATTAAACAAATGCAATCTGGAATTAAAAGAGCCTCCTCAGTGGCCAATGAATTGATGAGATTCAATGCCATGGATAATTACAAGACATTGAGTAAGGTCGATATTTCGAGTGAAATAGAGCATTGCATACTGATACTCAAGCCCAAAATGTCAGATCAGATAAACGTATTAACCGAGTTTGATTCCAATGCCAACATCATCACTACCAATGAAAGTGCCCTGCACCAAATATTGATGAGCCTTCTGCAAAATGCAACTGAGGCAATAATAGGTTCAGGAACAATAACCATAGCAACTGAAAAAATGGAATCCTTTTTACGAATCACCATTAGCGATACAGGAAAGGGAATTGAGCCTACCGTCTTACATCAAATTTATGATCCTTTTTACACCACCAAAGACGTTGGTAAAGGAACAGGATTAGGGTTGTCATTGACATTCAACCTCGTAGAAAGACTAGCAGGAACAATCAATCACGAATCGGAGCCAGGTAAGGGCACCAGAGTAATCGTGGAACTTCCACAATAAATAAGAGGATTCCTCAAAAGTGTTGCTACCGTCTTTCTGAAAGATCCTGAAACAGGTTCAGGATGACCAATAATTTCCTTTTGAAGAACCCTCCCTGTTATTCAAGCATGTTTAATACCAATACTATTCAGCTTCACCACCAAATCCACCATTGAGGTTATAGTTACCTTTCAAAACTACTTCTCCTGTTAATACTTCCTCTGGTCCAAGAATAGCTACCTGATTGCCATCATCATATCCTGCATTAATCTGGATTTTTTTAAATCCTTCCGCTGAATTGATGAAAGCAAAAGAAAGCTCTCCTTCTTTCAACACTTCTGTGGAAGAAAGAACGAATGCTGAGTCAGCCTGGTAAACGATCTTTCCAAAAACCACTGAATTAATGGCTACATCTGGAAAATCTTCATCTGGATGCACATGAATATTTGCAGATAAGGTCTCTCTACTTAGCTGCGAATTGACCAAGAACACCTCTCCTCCATACTCTTGAGTTTCTCCAGGAAGTCTCAAAAGCACCTTCATACCTTTTTTTACTTTACTCAAGTCCTGCTGATATACTTGAAGCTCCACATGCTCGTGTTCATGATTCAACAGACTCAAAATTGGCTCCGAAGTATTGACATGCTCACCGGTTTTCAAAAACAAATCAGTCACCATACCAGCAATAGGTGCTCTCAATGGAAGTGTCTGACTGACCGATTCAGCGGAAATGGAAGAAGTATTAATACCAAGGCGGCTTAGGTCAGCCTCTATTGCCCGAAGATTTGCTTCTGCAGTAACCTGATCACTTTTTAATAGCTCGTAATTTCTCTGTGAAACTGTTTTACCATCAATCAATTGAGACTTCCGAACAACGTCCTTCGTTATATACTCCAGTTGAGATTTAGCTGTCAGATAGTTTCTCTGAAGCTCAGCAATCGATGGATGTGTTAAATAGCCTAAGACCTGCCCTTTCTTTACCTTATCCCCTGGTAAAACAAGAACTTTAGACAAATAAGCTTCTATAGGAGCAGATAATCGAATGGAATGATTCGGAGGAACATCCACATTCCCTGTTGACGAAATGGTATGGTAAACAACTCCTTTAGGAAGCTTACCTACTTCTATTTGATTGTAAGTCATTTGCTCTTTGGTGAGCTTTAATGCTGTACTTTCTTCATTTGCCTCCTCAGTTGGAGCCTCCGATTGGCCACAGCCTAGGACCAAGAGTCCTGCAATGATGATATATATGAAATTTTTCATGTCTTTATATTCAGTAATGGAATTGCTTATTCCGTGTAATAGTTAAGTTCAATAAGTGTTTTCAAGTACAAACTCTGAGTTGCCAACGCACTTCTTAGTCCTTCGTAGCTCTGATTGACCACATTGATGAAGTCAAATGCATCTAGTTCACCTGCATCCAAAGCCACCTGTGCTTGCTTTACCAATTCATCCAACTGATCTGCGGAGCTCTCCTGAGCCATCACAAAATCATCTTGAATCAGACTAAGTGCAGCAAGACATTTATTTAGAGATTGCTGAAGTTGACGCATTTGCATATCATTTTGTACTTCAACTTGATCCATAACCACTTTTCTTTCTTGAACTCTTGCACTCTGAGGTCTGAACCACAATGGAACTGACGCTCCAAACTGCACACCCTGAAAACCAGAAACTCCTTCCAGTTGCTGATTAAAATAACCTACGCTTATACCAGGAAAATACCCAAGTTTCTCTGTCTTCAGTTGTTTAGATGCCAAGGTTTCATGTTGATCCAGGAGGTGATAGAACACTGTGCTTAAAACGGAATCACCGTTGGTCAAAACTATTGGTAACTCTTGCGGCAGTGAAAGCCCTTGCCTTTCCATTGTTGTCAGTTCTACCAAATATTGACTTGCTAACTCTAAATCAACTTTTGCCTGAGCAACTTGATTTCGCAGATTGCTGTATTGTTGACTTAAATAAGAAACTTCTAGCAAACTTTTATCTCCCGCTTCCACAGCCTTCTCACTACTTCCCACCACCTCTTTGTAAAGATCTAGTTGAGACTGAAGTGATTGAAAAGCAAGTCCAGCTTTCACCCAATCAACATATGCCGAAGAAACTTCCATTTTCACCCAGCGCTTGCTCATTTCCTGGTTCATCTGAGCAAGCTCCACTGCCAAACTTGCAGCTTTACCGCTGGAAATGGCTTTCGGAATATTACCAAGAGACTGTGTGATGGAAATATTGTAGTCATTTACGCCAGCATTGATCTCACCGTACTGAACATTCACACCAAGATTGCCCGGATCATACGATTGCTTTTTCAGTGCGGATTGTTTCTGCACTTCCAGATCAGCCATTTTCACCGCACCATAGTTGGCCAGCGCTTTTTGCTGAACCTCCTCCAAACTCGTTGCGGTTTGAGCATTAGCGGTAAAGCCAAGTCCACAAAGCAATACAATAACCATCGCTGCTTTATTCCTTCCGAATTTCTTATGATATACCATATTATAAACTACTGGCAGCACAATCAAAGTCAGCAAGGTAGAAGTAACCAACCCTCCAATTACTACAGTTGCCAGTGGACGCTGAACCTCTGCACCAGCTGTCGTAGAAATGGCCATTGGCAAGAAACCCAAAGCAGCCACTGCAGCAGTCATTACCACTGGACGCATACGCACCAACCCACCTTTTACTACCAATTCTTTCAAGGTAATCCCTCCTTCTTCTTGAAGCTGATGATAATACTGTATGAGCACTATCCCATTGAGAACCGAAACTCCGAACAAGGCGATAAACCCTACTCCTGCCGAAATACTGAATGGCATGTCTCGAATCCAAAGTGCCAAGACTCCACCAATAGCAGAGAATGGTACTGCTAAGAAAATAATGAGTGAATCAATAATGTTATTGAAAGTGAAGTACAACAATACCACGATAGACAACAACGCCAATGGAACAGCCAACTGAAGTCTAGCAGTAGCCTTTTCTAGATTCTCAAACTGGCCACCGAACTCCATCACATATCCAGCTGGCATTTTCAATTCAGCACCTAATTTTTGCTTCAACTCCTCCACCAAACTAGCAACGTCTCTGTTTCTCACATTGACACCAACACTAATTCGTCTTTTGGCTTGATCTCTAGAAATCTGAAGAGGACTTTGTGTGGTGGTAACTGACGCCACTTGAGACATAGGAATCAACTTTCCATGCATCGTCTCTACCCATAGACCACTCAGGTCAAAATCAGTACGGAAGTCATCATTGTATCTCACTACCAAATCAAACTGACGTTCGTTCTCAAAGATCTGACCAACAGAATAGCCCGCATAAGCTGCTTCCACCGTTCGGTTGAGGTCCATTACACTAACTCCATATTGCGCCATCATCTGGCGATCGTAGGTGATCTTATATTGAGGTAGTCCCTCCGTCTGCTCCACCAAGACGTCACCAACTCCTTGCACATCACGAACGATTACGCCTGTTTTATTGGCTAGATTGGCTAGTGTTTCCAGGTTCTCACCGAAGATCTGAATAGCGATATCAGTTTTAGCACCGGTCACCAATTCATTGAATCGTAACTGAATGGGCTGTGTAAAATCAAAGGAAGCACCAACAATAATAGAAAGCTTGTCTTTCATCAAAGCCACCAAATCTTCCCGATTATCTGTCGTAACCCACTCATCCTTTTCTTTCATAATGAGCATGATATCCGCATTCTCTACGGACATTGGATCGGTAGGCACTTCAGCCGTACCTATTTTGGAAACCACATGTTTGATCTCGGGAAAATTCTCTTTTAATATTTTCTCAGCTGCAGTGGTCGTCTTAATACTTTGCGTTAATGAACTTCCCGGTTGAATGGTCATCTGCATCGCCATATCACCTTCTTCCAGGTTAGGAATAAATTCTCCACCCATTCTGGAAAAGATAAACACAGAAGCAAGTAAAGCCGCGATGGCAAAGGCAATCACTAACCCTGGCACTTTCATGGCAAAATCCAAGGTAGGACGGTACATTTTACGTAGACCTTCCACGAGTTTATCAGAAAAGGTTTTGTGCTCCTTGATATCCTTTTTCAGGAAAATAGATGCCATCATAGGCACATAGGTTAAGGACAAAATCATGGCACCCAGAATGGCAAAACTTACGGTAAACGCCATTGGACGGAACATCTTACCTTCTGTACCTACCAATGTCATGATCGGCACAAACACCACAAGAATAATTAGCACACCAAAGGCCGCCGAATTGTAAATTTTCCCAGAGGTCTTTATTACCGCATCATCCATCTCCTTCTGAGTCAGTTTTTGACCAACATAGTTGGTATAAAGTATATGAAGAACTGACTCGACAATAATCACCGCGCCATCTACGACGATTCCAAAATCCAATGCTCCCAGGGACATCAAGTTGGCAGACACACCGAAATAGCGCATCAGCATAAAGGCAAAAAGCATCGAAAGTGGAATCACAGATGCCACAATCAAACCACCACGAATATTACCCAGGAGAAGAACCAATATGAAAATAACGATGATACCTCCTTCTATAAGATTTTTCTCCACCGTGCTAATCGCACGACTAATTAATGATGACCTATCCAGATACGGCTCAATTTTCACACCTTCAGGAAGTGATGACTGTATTTCAGCCACACGATCTTGCACATTAGCAATAGCCGCTGAAGAATTACTTTCTTTGAGCATCAGTGTTATTCCGCCGACTACTTCTCCTTTTCCGTCCATGGTCATTGCTCCATAGCGCTTCGGACTTCCCAGCTTCACAGTAGCTATATCCCGAACATATACTGGCAACTCACCATTCTGAGTGACCAATACTTTTTCGATATCTTCTTTTGATTGAAGTCTACCAAAGGTTCTGATATAAAATGAATTGGTTCCTTTTTCCTGATAGCTTCCTCCAGAGTTTTCATTATTAACTTCCAATGCAGTTATTAACTCTGACATTGAAACCCCCAAGGAAAACATCCTTTCAGAGTTGATCGAAACCTCATATTGCTTGACCAGTCCACCGAAGCTACTGACTTCAATGATCCCAGGAATACCAGCAAGCTGTCGCTTAACGATCCAATCCTGGATGGTACGAAGATCCATGATATTGTATAGGTCCTCATACTCCGGCTCTACTACCAAAGTATATTGATAGATTTCCCCTAAACCTGTAGTGATGGGCATCAACTCAGGCTGACCCAGTCCATCGGGGATAGTCACTACAGAAAGCTGCTCACGAACGTACTGTCGAGAATCTAAGGTTGGCATGTCCTCCTCAAAGACCACCGTAATCACAGACAAACCGTACCGAGAAATGGATCGAATTTCCACTACTCCCGGAAGATTGGAAATACTGGATTCTATAGGGAAGGTAATTAGCTGCTCAACTTCTTCAGCAGCGAGTGTAGGCGAAACGGTGACCACCTGCACTTGATTGTTGGTAATGTCAGGAACAGCATCCAAAGGAATTCCTCGCATGGAATAAACTCCACCGATGACAATCAGTAATACCAACAAAAAAACAACGAGCTTATTCTCAACGGAATAAGCGATGATTTTTTGAAACATCTATTTTCACTTTAATAATTTGATACTTGTACATTGTGCCAAAAGGCACTTGATTAATCAAACTAAAAGTGAAGGGGGAGCCCGTAAAGTGCGGGTCGTAGCTAAGTATTGGTGATTGATTGGTAAAGAAACCTCGTAAGATTCAGGTTTCTCAGATTGAACCTCAACAAGTTCAAAGTCTAACTCAATTATTGAAAGAACAATAAGATCCGCGTTTAGATCAAACTGAAAATCCGATACCTCAAACTCTTCCAGGTGATTAGACCCAAGATCGAATTGAAAGATATCACTCAGCCCATTGTTAGGACATTGATGTTGTTGAGCAACAGATAGGCGTTCACTCGCATTCTTATGATGGTGCGGAGTTACAGAGTGTAACAGCAACATTAAGAGTGGTATCCAAAGAAAGATATGTACACCTTTTTTACTCATGATCTCACAAATTTACGAAGAACATGAGAAATGGTTGGTAACGTGTGTTACCGTTCGAATAATTAAATGGCAGAGATATAAAATAAATTAAGCTTTACTGATGGTCAGGCCTTCATGAACCACCTCAATATTCGCTATCATTACTTTATTGATATCTGACTTAAGATCAGTCCCCGTTATTTTGCTGGGCCAGGCATTACTTAAAGTCCACATCATTTGTGGAGCATCAGTTTCATCCATCAACTTAATAGTAACCGTTTGGCGCCTTGTTGTATTCAATTGGATCTGGCTGTACCAATTCCAGAAGGCATTGTCATTCATAATTACCCCATGTCTCATAATTACATTGCCTAGTTTGGACACATCAGGTTTTATTGAACTAAAAACTGGACTATTGCCTGCTCGGTACTCAATTGTATTTGATTCCGCTTCCAGTCCAGTAATTTCCTGAAAAGTCATATCCTCCTCCATGTCTTCCCATTTTACGGAGAACCAAAATTTAGGTAATGGCCAGACATTGCCGTCTTCAGACATTTAGAAGATCAGATAAAATATAAAAAGTAGTATTAAAAGAATGGCCACCCATTTATAACCCGTACTGTACTCAGCGAATTCATACCCACAGATAGGACACTCCTTGCTTTTAGCATCCACTTCCATGGCACAGGATGGACATTCTTTCTTTTTCATTGATTACTTAAGCTTTCTGTATTTGATACGCGTAGGCCCTGTATCTCCTAGACGCTTCTTGCGATTCTCTTCATATTCAGTGAAGTTTCCTTCAAACCAATACACCTGAGAATCACCTTCATAAGCCAAAATGTGTGTACAAATTCTATCGAGGAACCATCTATCGTGGCTAATGACTACAGCACAACCACCAAAGTTTTCCAATGCTTCCTCTAAAGCGCGTAATGTATTAACATCCAGGTCGTTCGTTGGCTCATCCAATAAAATCAGGTTAGCACCTTCTTTCAACGTAATCGCCAAATGAACTCTATTTCGCTCTCCACCAGAAAGCACTCCTACTTTCTTGGTCTGATCCGATCCTGAGAAGTTAAACTTGCTTACATAAGCACGAGAGTTCATCTCTTTTTCTCCCAGCTTGATATTTTCATTTCCTCCAGTGATCGCCTGGAAAACAGAATCGTCTGGTTTCAAATCATTATGTTCCTGATCGACATAAGCCATCTTCACAGTTGGCCCGACTTCAAAGGTTCCCGTATCTGGCTTTTCTTTTCCGGTGATCAGGTTAAATAAAGTAGTCTTACCAGCACCATTTGGTCCGATTACCCCTACAATACCCCCTTGAGGAAGATTGAAAGACAAATTTTCAAAAAGCAGTTTGTCACCATAGGATTTAGACACATTCTCTACTTCAATCACCTTGGCACCAAGTCTTGGTCCGGCAGGAATGTAAAGCTCCAACTGGCTTTCCTTTTCCTTTCCTTCCTCTCCTACAAGCTTATCGTATGCAGATAGTCTGGCTTTGCTCTTCGCGTGACGTCCTTTTGGAGACATTTTTACCCACTCCAGCTCTCTTTCGAGTGTTTTCTGACGCTTAGACTCAGTCTTTTCTTCTTGTTTTAGTCTCTTCTGTTTTTGATCTAGCCAGCTTGAGTAGTTTCCTTTCCAGGGAATACCTTCACCTCTATCTAGTTCCAGAATCCAGCCTGCGACATTATCAAGGAAGTATCTATCGTGAGTTACCGCGATTACAGTTCCCTGATATTGCTGCAAGTGTTGCTCCAACCAATGTACTGACTCAGCATCCAGGTGGTTGGTAGGCTCATCCAAAAGCAACACATCTGGCTCTTGTAACAACAATCGACAAAGTGCTACTCGCCTTTTCTCACCACCGGATAAATTTTTAATTACCGCATCCTCTGGCGGAGTTCGCAAGGCATCCATCGCACGCTCTAGCTTATTGTCAAGATCCCACGCACCTACCTGATCCAGTTTTTCCTGAACTTCACCCTGTTTTTCAATGAGCTTATTCATCTTATCTGGATCCTCCAGTATCTCAGGCTCAGAAAATTTCAGGTTTATTTCATCGTATTGTTTGAGCAAGTCCGTAATCTCAGAAACTGCCTCACTAATGACTTCTTTTACCGTTTTATCTGGGTCTAACTTTGGTTCCTGCTCCAATAATCCCACACTATATCCCGGAGAAAAAACCACTTCTCCCTGATATTCCTGGTCAATTCCAGCAATAATCCTCAATAAAGAAGACTTACCTGATCCATTTAAACCCAACACTCCTATCTTCGCGCCGTAGAAGAAGGAGAGATAAATATTTTTAAGTACTTGTTTCTGTGGCGGATAAATCTTGTTTACCCCTGCCATGGAAAAGATTATTTTTTCGTCTGACATTTTTGGTTAATTTCAAAATGGGAAGTCGAAGTTAACTTATTTATCTGTTCGATAAGAGTATAAGTCAAATAGAATATATCGTGAGCGAAAAGGAAATACCTTTCGGTAAAATTAAGGATGGCAAAATTTTTCTGAACGCTTGGGGTGAATACCCTGAGCGAGAAATTGGTGAAGTAAGAGAAGATGAAGAGTCTTCCGTAAAATACTTTGAAGAAAGATTTGAAGAGCTGGTTAAGAAAATTGATGATCTGGAAAAAGAAATCCAGGAATCTCAGAATAAGGGTTCTTTCTTAATGAAGCTAAAACACCTGAAAACACAACTTTCTGAACACGATGGTTTGGGTGACTACTCGATTCTGGAAGAACGATTAACCAATCAAGAAGCTCATCTTGAAGACATCATTCAAAAGAATAGGGAGCGGAATTCAGAGATAAAAAAGAGCCTTCTAGAAGAAATTAAGGCCGCTGCAGACAAAATCAATTGGAAAGAGGCCACTCTTGAGATTCACGAAATAAAAGCTCGTTGGATTAAAACAGGCAACCCTAAGGAAGAGGAGCAAGAGCAACTAGAAGAGGATTTCTGGGGAGTGATCGAAGCCTTTTTTGAGAAAAAGAAAGAGTTCTATGAAGACAAAAAGCGTCTCGGAGATCTTCGTAAGAAAGAATATGAAGATATTATTGAGCGAACCAAGACGCTAGAAAATCTTCATGGTAAGGCTCGTTTTGATAAAGTGGCTGAACTCAAACAAGCCTGGAAAGATGTGGGTAACATCCCCAAAGATGAATATACTGAGCTACTAAAAACATTCAATTACAAACTCAAGCCTAAGCGACCAAGAGTCAGCTCATTTACTCCGTCGATAGATATTGAGGAAATTATCAAAAACCTGAACGAATTCATTGACGGGTCAGAAGTCTATAATTTCAAAAAACTTGATGAAATTAAGAATACCTTGAAAAATTTTAGACCGAATGATTTCAATGGTAAGAATGCTAAAAGAGAGGCATTTACGAAAGTCCAGTTGCTGATGGAAAGGGACTTTATTGACAAAATTGCCAATAAGCGTTTTAAGAACTTTAGGGAGCTGGAAAAAGCTAAAAAGAGACAGATTAGAATCGGCATATTAGAAGAATTAATTAGCCGCGATCAAACCGATTTAGAAAAATATCAAGAGAATTCAGCAAACTTTTCTTCATCAGGCAACGGTGGTTTAGGGTTTATTGAAAAAAAATTAGCTCAACAAGAAGCTAAGATCAAAACGAAGACGCAGCTTTTACAGCTTATGAAAGAAGAAAAGTGAAATTTTTTCTTAAAAATGAAACAAAAAAATTGCGTTTTACATTAAAGTGTAATATCTACAGGTAAGTGAGCAAAATAAAAGTTTGATTTCTCACGAGAAAAACTATTTTTGCACGAAATTTTTAAAGGCAGAAGAATATGTATTGGACATTAGAATTGGCATCTTATTTAGAAGATGCACCATGGCCAGCCACCAAAGACGAGTTAATTGACTACTCTATCCGTTCTGGAGCACCTCTAGAGGTGGTTGAAAATCTTCAGGAACTAGAAGATGATGGGCAGCCTTATGAAAACATTGAAGAAATCTGGCCGGATTATCCTACCAAAGAAGATTTCTTCTTCAACGAAGATGAATATTGATATTCATCTAAACTTATAAAGCACATTTGATACTAACCCTGATTTAAATCGGGGTTTTTTATTTCTCTACTCTGGATAATAACGCCTCGGCGAGAATCAGATCTTCTGGAGTGGTGATTTTGATATTGCCATAATCCCCTTCCACCACTTCTACCTGGTTGCCGTAGGACTCATACACAGAAGCATCATCAGTAAATAAGGGTGATTCCTCTTGTTCAAAAGCCTTGAGAATAAGACTCACCTGGAATGTCTGAGGTGTTTGAACCGAATAGTACAAAGAGCGATCTTTTGCTATTGTTGTGTCTCCCTCTTTTTTGCGGATAGAATCTTTGAGTGGTACCATTACTATTCCACTTCCTTTCTCCTCTGCAATTTCAAAAGATCTGGAAATCACCTCTATGGGAATGATGGGACGAACCGCATCATGAATTGCCACCAATCCATCCTCGATCAATTGTAGCCCAGCCTTGACGCTTTGGAATCGGCTCACTCCTCCATGAGCAACAGATACTTCTACATCAGGCAAAAAATCGTTTTTGATAGTAGCCCAAGTGGTCATGTGTACTTCAGGAAGCACTAATACAATGTGGATCTGAGGGTCATAAGCAAGAAAAGCCTCAATGGTATGGACCATTATAGGCTTTCCTAAAATTTCTATGAATTGCTTCGGAAGTACTTGATTCATCCTGGAACCGCTTCCTCCCGCTACTATGATTACATGCTTGCGCATCAAATAATCAACATTGCATCACCGTAAGTGAAGAATCTATATTTTTCTTTGATTGCAGTTTGGTAAGCCTCCATGATCAAATCATAACCACCAAAAGCAGCAGCCATCATCAATAAAGTAGACTCTGGCAGATGGAAGTTAGTTACCAACGCATTACAGATTTTGAACTCGTACTGAGGGAAGATAAATTTATCAGTCCAACCTTCGTTTGGCTTCAATCTACCACCAGCAGATACAGAAGACTCTAAGGTTCTCATTACGGTAGTTCCTACAGAAATTACCTTCTTCTTCTCATCCAATGCCTGGTTTACTCTATCAGAAGTACTTTCCGGAACGAAGTAGTTCTCCGAGTCCATTTTGTGCTTGGTCAAATCCTCAACATCTACTGGTCTGAAAGTACCAAGACCAACATGTAGCGTGATAGGATCAATATCTACACCTTTGATCTCTAGACGCTTCATAACCGCCTGAGTAAAGTGAAGACCTGCAGTCGGAGCAGCAACCGCACCTACATTCTGAGCATAGATTGTTTGGAAACGCTCTCTATCTTCTGGCTCAGCAGCCCTCTTAATATTCTTTGGAAGTGGAGTTTCTCCTAAACGATCAATCATTTTGTAGAAATCTTCCTCATCACCATCAAATAAGAATCTGATAGTTCTTCCTCTAGAAGTTGTATTGTCAATTACTTCGGCTACAAGTTCGCCTTCTCCGAAGTAAAGCTTATTTCCCACACGGATTTTACGAGCAGGATCTACCAAAACATCCCAAAGTTTCATCTCTTTGTTGAGCTCTCTCAAAAGAAAAACTTCAATTTTGGCACCCGTTTTCTCTTTGTTACCGTATAACCTCGCAGGGAATACTTTGGTATCATTGATTACCATCACATCCCCTTCATCAAAATAATCTACAATGTCTTTAAATATCTTGTGCTCGATTTCACCTGTATCTTTATGGATAACCATGAGACGCGATTCGTCCCGGTTTTCCGTTGGGTGGAGAGCAACATGACTAGATGGTAGATCAAATTTGAACGCAGATAATTTCATATCGTATGCTTGGATTAACCGATGGTATGTTATTTAAACAAGTCGGCAAAATTAGCAAATACTTTTGTTTTTATCGCATAAAAACCATATTTACCTT
>PBTY01000042.1 GCA_002729235.1 Rickettsiales bacterium
CAAAAATGAAAACACCCATTATACTTTCTGATGAACATTCATTCATTGTTGGATCATCTTATGAATTAATAAAGGAAGAATTAAGCAATGAAAGCAATTAGGTTAATAATGATAGTTACTCTTTTGGTTATGCTTGCAGCTTGCCAACAAGAAGAAAGTAAACAATCACTATTAGATAAACTTGAGAACAAGCAGGAGGTATTAGAAAAGAAAATTGAGTCGCTAAAGAATGACTCAAAGAACCTTACCGGAGATGCTAAACGTCAAGTAGAGAAAGCTATCAATCAGATTGATAACGAAAGAGATAAAATCAAAAGTCTCATACGAAAAGTCAAACGATCTTCTTCGAAGGATCTAAAAAAGATTGAAAACGAAATAGAAGAAAGTTTTGATAACTCAAGCAAACAAATAGAAAAATGGATTGATCAAGCATCAAAATCAATTAAAAATTAACCAATAAAAAAGGCTTGCCGAATGACAAGCCTTTTTATTTATATCGATTCTTTAATAATCAATCTTCTGCTCTTTTAATTGAGCTATATAGAACTTTCAAAGCATTTGCTTCTCTAAGCTCTTGCTGTACGTCCGATACGATACCCATCTTCACACCTACATCAACTTTCATAGACATGGTGATCTTATCTCTTTCAGCTTCAGAAAGTTTGTCTTTCTCCTGGTTCACGAACATTACTACGTCATCCACCTCAACGAATGCATCATTTGTTTGAACCTTTGGTTCATCTCCAAATAATGAAACGTTTTTAGGTTCTCCTATGTAGATGTAGCTTACCAAAGACTTTCTTTCAATCTTTTGTAGCTGAGTAGCTTTTGGAAGCTGCTGCTTTACAAGGATATCTGTTTCTCTCATTACAGTTGTTACCATGAAGAAGAACAACAACATGAAAATAATATCTGGCAAAGCTGCAGTAGGTATCTCCTGCTGTGTATTAGAACTCTTTTTAAATTTTGACATGGTTCAAATTATTTATCAGGTTCTGCAATTGAAATAGCTCGAGGAATACCTTGACGTGCTCTTTCGTACATGTCATTTTGAATGTCATCCTCTTTATCAAGAGCTAACCATTCCTCCACACTAATTCCTACTCTTTCAGCGTATATCTCATTATAGGCTCCATTGATAGCATCAAGTACTTCAATGTATAGCTCATAACTAGTACCACGAGCTGCTTTGAACGAAATCACACATTCGGTAGGATCATCTGAAGAATCCTTTCTTTTACCGAATTGGTTGATTTTAGCTTTCATGGTTGAAGGCAAGCTGTTGTAAATCTGAATTCCTTCATCTCCTGGAGAACCAAAGTTCAAAACGAATTCTTTCACATCTTCCTTCAATTGTTCCATACCCGCTCTATACGGCTCATCCTCAATAAGCAACTGATCTCCAGAGTTAGCAAGAATTTTGAAGATATTCTTATCATTCTTGTTTACTTCTGGCGGCGGCTCATTCGGATCCGGTTTAGGAGGTAGTCGCATTGCGATCCCTTTATCATTTGCTATAGTGGTAGTTACCAAGAAGAAAATAAGCAAAAGGAACGCAATATCGGCCATTGATCCTGAGCTTACCTCAGGTGGCTGTCTATTCTTATTTCTTGGCATTATTTAAGCAGTTTAGATATTTCTGTGTATACGATTCCTATCAAAGCGATGAAGAAAAATATATACATCGCGATCAATCCTGCTCCTGATAGTTTTGCCGCGCCTTCAGTTACTTCTTTATTCGTAGTAACACTATCAGCCATTGCATAACTAATCAAGAAAACAACCACAATCACACCTAAACCAATACCTGACTTCACCAAGGATTGAGGGTCACCAAATGATTGTGCCAACGGAATAACGATAGCCGCAACCGCACAAAGAGCGATCAACAAATAGCTAGCATATAATCCTACGTCTATAATATCCATATGTCAGTTAGTTTAAAGGTAAATTATTTAGAAAGGTTGTGCTTAACTAGCATATCAACAAGAGAGATAGAAGCATCTTCCATGCTGTTTACTAGTGAGTCAATTTTAGACACAAGGTAGTTGTAGAACAACTGAAGGATAACCGCAACGATCAAACCACCTACTGTAGTCAAAAGTGCAACCTTAATACCACCCGCAACTAGTGAAGGAGAAACGTCACCCGCTTCAGCGATCGCGTCGAATGCGTCGATCATACCAATTACTGTACCCATGAAACCAAGCATTGGAGCAAGAGAGATGAAAAGAGAAATCCAAACCATTCCTTTTTCCAATTTACCCATTTCCACAGATCCATAAGCGATGATTGACTTCTCAACCATTTCAATGCCTTCCGACATTCTCATCATACCTTGTACGAAGATAGATGCTACAGGGCCTCTTGTGTTTCTACAAACTTCTTTAGCAGCCTCAACACCACCTGAAGAAAGAGCGCTTTCTACATTGCTCAATAATTTCTTCACGTTAGTTGTAGCCAGGTTTAAGTGAATGATTCTCTCAATAGCAACAGCTAGACCAAGAATCAAACAAAGCAATACAATACCCATGAACTCAGGTCCACCATCGATGAATTGCTCTTTAACTATTTGGTGAAATGAAGCTTCAGCTTCTGGTTCTGGCTCTGGCTCAGAGATTTCTTCAGCTATAGTTGCCACTGGTTCTTCTTCAACAGCAGCGGTGCTGTCAGCCACTTCAGTAGAGTCTGATACTTCAGAACTTTCTTGTGCGAATGCATTCACTGAAGAAAAGGTGAAAACACCTGCCAACATCAAAAGAGATAATAACTGTTTCATAATCTGTCTCGTAGTCTTCGGTTAAGTTTAAATTTTATGTAAGATTCGTAAATATATTAATAATTCAAGAACTCAGCAGAGAGGAAGGGATTCGAACCCCCGATACCCTTGTGGGGTATACACACTTTCCAGGCGTGCGCCTTCGACCACTCGGCCACCTCTCTGTGTCGGTACTTGACCTATTTTTTACAAGCCAACAAAGAAATTAATAAAAAAAAGGTTATGCAAATTTTAATTTCATTTGATACAACTTCAATTATCCATTTCGCCATTTAGCGGAATAGCCAATTTTCTTCTGATTGATGCCTCATTTTTCTCATTCCCCAGAAGAAACATAAGCTTGGACACAGCCGCTTCGGTAGTAATATCACCACCACTTACAATGCCAATATCATTTAATCGTTTGCTAGTCTCATATCTTCCCTGAATAACTTCTCCTCCACTGCACTGGCTGACATTGTAAATAATGATTCCTTTCTTNACTGCNCNTTCTCAAGNATCTTNANGAACCANTCAAAGTTCATNGTNTTNCCNGANCCATANGTTTCNANGATAACACCNCNNANNCCNTTGATCTTAAANAAGCTNTCAACAGTNGCTTNATTNATNCTNGGNAATATNTTNAANATGGCNACNTTNTCATCNAAATTNTTCACCAATTTNAACTTGGCNGAAGGNTCNTGNGGAGCCATNTAATTTTGTCTATANTCTATTTCAATNCCNGACTCTGCAAGATATGGATAGTTCTGNCTTTGNAACGCNGCGAATGTNCTACTTCTNATCTTCTGAGATCTATTACCTCTGAGTAAGAAGTAGTTNAAGTANATACANACTTCATTNACCATTGGNACATTNCCATTNTTNGCAGANGCAATCTCCANAGCNGTNATNANATTNTCNCGNGCATCAGANCTAATNGANCCAATNGGAATNTGNGCNCCNGTAAGNATNACNGGTTTGTTCAANCCCTTCAACATANAGGATAACGCNGANGCACTGTANGACATTGTNTCNGTNCCATGNAGNATNACAAANCCATCNTANTGAGAGTAATTCTCNTAGATGATNTANGCCATATCCTGCCAGTCNTNNTAATTGATATTNGAAGAATCTCTNGGCTCAGGNAANGANATAACNGTTAANTTCAANTCNANNCCTNNAAGCTCNGGNACNCNATCNATNACNCNTCCAAANTTGAATGGNGCNAGNGANCCNGANTCNTCATAAGCCATNCCAAACGTACCTCCGGTNTANATGATCAGTATGGAATCTACTGGATCTACACTNGCNGTNGTNCGTATATTGACTATTTTGTAATTCATGGGTTGATGAACAGGTTNTTGCTGTTTCGGCTCGTAATTTCCCCAATTTCTTCGACATCTTTATCAAGAACCGCCGCGATTTTTTCGGCCACCAGTTTTACATAAGCGGGCTCATTGCGCTTTCCACGGTTGGGTGTCGGGGCCAAATATGGGCTATCTGTCTCTAACATAATGTGTTCAAGTGACACTTTTTGGATAACTGGCTCCAATCCTCCATTCTTAAAAGTGGCNACGCCACCTAAACCCAATTTAAAATTCAGATCAATTATTGCTGAAGCTTGCTCAATAGAACCAGTAAAACAATGAAAAACACCCTTAAGCCCTCGCTCTGAAAATGGCCTAACTAACTCTATTGTCTCATCAATGGATTCTCTACAATGAATAACTATTGGTAATTGATTCTTCAAAGCCAGCTCGCATTGAATATTGAACGCCTCTTTTTGCTGTTCATAGAAGGTCTTATCCCAATAGAGGTCAGTTCCCATTTCACCTACAGCCACAAATTTTTCTTTGCTTAGAAGCTCCTCCACTTCGTAGAGGTGTTTTTCAAAGTCTTTCTCAACAGAGCAGGGATGCAATCCCATCATAGGAATACAATATCCAGGATATTTCTGTGCTAAATTCATCATGCTCTCTATCGATTCATGATCAACATTGGGCATGTAGATTTTCTCCACTCCAGCTTCTTTGGCTCGTTCGATCACATCACCAATATCATCTTTGAATTCTTTGGTATAAATGTGCGCATGAGAATCTACCAGTATCATAATTGAGGGATTGCTTTTAAAGAATAGCGCAAATTTGAAAAATGATCTAGTACTTCAGGTAAGATCTGTGTTAATTTTTCAAAAGACCTGGCACTATCATGGAAGACCAGTATCGAACCTGGCTTAGCCTCCTTCATCGATTCAATGGATTGGCGGACGTCAACGGAACGATCAAAGTCACCAGCTAAATGAGACCACATCACCGTTTGAATACCTTCATTGGTCAATCGACTTAATTGATTGAGACGAATATGACCATAAGGAGGTCTAAACAAGTTAGTTTTTGGTATTGCACTAAATCCTCTGGTTATCTCCTCATGATAATGTTCGTTTGATAATTGCCAACCGCTAAGGTGTTTATGAGTATGGCACCCTATGGAATGTCCTTTTTCTTGAATCAATTGAACCAATTCGGGATGCTTCTCTGCCATTCTTCCGATCAAAAAGAAAGTGGCCCTGGCATCATACTTTTCCAATTGATCCAATACCCAGGCAGTCGCTTCTGGAGTTGGACCATCATCAAACGTTAAATAGATACTCTCAGAATCGGGAATAGTAAAAATCGCTTTGTGATAGAACTTAGCTAGCCACCACGGATTCTTGAAGAAATAAGTGCGCATTAATTCTTTACAAGGCAGGACAGCATCGTGATATCATCTCGATAAGGTGTGTCCTGTCTAAAGTCATCGAGACTCTTAAATATTTTTGTATGAAGTTGGTTGATATCTTCCGGAAGACCGTNNTCAAAGAAAGCTTTNAATCGNTCTTCTCCAAATTGATCATCCTTCTTATTGAATGTTTCTGTCAGACCATCGGTATATCCGAAAAACATAAATTCATCNAGATTTTCGAGCTTTACGGTATTGAGNAATGGNAGNGGNTCGAACATTCCTAAAATCGTGGTACCGTCATTCAACTCAATGACTTCATCTTTTTTAACCAGGAACAAAGGATTGTGACCACAATTAACATATTCGAATGTCTTCTCATTGAAGTCATAAATCCCTAAGAAGAATGTGATAAAATTCTCCGCATTCCCACTATCGGTAATGACGTGATTTAACTCCCTCACTATCTCGTCTGGATCTTGTGTTTTTCTTACCAGTGTTCTCAACGATGCCTGGAAATTAGACATCAACAAGGCAGCAGGAACTCCCTTTCCACTGACATCCGCCACACAAACCAGAAACCGATCATTATCTATGGTCAGGTAATCATAATAGTCCCCTCCAACATCCTGATGTGGCAAATAAACTGCTTCAATCTTCAAACGATGTGTTTGTGGTAGCTCTTTTGGGAATAAGAAATTCTGAACTCGCTTGGCAATCTCCAACTCTTTACGATAGGCTTCCTGTTGTAATTGCTTTCTAGCGAGCTTTTTATTTTCTATAGCAACGATAATGATATTGGTAAGTGCTCTTAAGAACGTGGAATCGGATGTCTGATTCTCTTGCCCCCCGACAAATATGATTGCTAACAACCTGTCTTTGTGCAAGACTGGAATGATCTCATCAAAAATGGAAAATTCTCCATCTTTATCGGTGAGACTTCTACCGGTAGTAATATCCCAGAATTCTTGAGGTAAAAACGTTTTTGACCAGTCAGATTGAGTCCCAAAGTGTACTTTACACTCCCAATTATCGTCTTTGACATACAGTGCAAGTTGCTTCACTTTCAAATCAGCCAAAACGGTGAATCTGTAAATTTTATACAAATCCTCCTCAGCCAAATTGTTGTTAATGGCTTGCGTGATTTCAAGAAGCGCATTTAGCTCCAGGTCTCTTATGTCAAGACTATTAGGCATTGGTGATTACGAGTTGTGGGCGAGCAATCCTTCTTTGGTTGCCAGGAAAAAATACTCACCAGCATGGTTAGTTAGGTCAATTTTAGTACTCGAAACCTCATCATCTACGGTCTCAAGAATTTTAATCCACCCCTTCTGATGCAATTGACCCAGAACTTGAATCAGTTCTTCATATCGAATATCAATTTCCTCTTGAATTTGGTTCAGCTTGGTAACAAAATACAACTGATCCAATANATCAAATTCCGCGTCGCTCATGAGTAGTATCTCCCTTTCCATGAATACTTCNCAAAAATAGAAGCTATTCCCAAGAATATTACGAAGAAAGGATAAATAATCTCCAACAGGAGGGATAACCAAACAACGCCTGAAATTCTAAAAAATTGAGCAAGGGGATAAGAAAAATACAATAATGCCAACCACCGAATGAATAGAACTCCAATAAAAGGAAGCAGTGCCTGGTCTGAAAAGGACTCGAGCCCTCCTACAATCAATGACAAATAATTCATAAAAATGAACATGGCCATTAGTTTGATAAACATGCTTTTGTGAAACTTCCACTTGCTACTCCATCGGACTCGTTGATTGACTAGCTCCATCAATGAAGCTTTGGCATCTGTTTGAACAATAGCTTCGGGCACCTTCAGAAAACTTACTGCATTTGGATACTTTTTAAATACCTTCTGCAACAAGAACTCGTCATCTCCTGAAGGGATATTATCATTTCCTTTGTATCCTTCCACTTCTTCAAAAACAGACTTTTTGTAGGACAAATTGGCTCCGTTGCACATGGTTGGATTACCGGATTGAAGAGTAGCAGCACCAATTCCAATCAGACCACCAAATTCTATTGATTGCAAGCGAGTGAACCAGTTGAATCCTTTCATTTTGACCGGTGCACTGACCATCACCTTTTCAGACTTACAGTAAGCAGCAGCATAGGCATTCAACCANCCTGGCTCTACCNCACAGTCGCCATCGGTGGTAACTATGTATTCAAATTGGGCTAATTCAACTCCTTTGGTAATAGCATTTTTCTTTCCTCCACTTTCCTCTGAAGGAACATTATGAAGTATCCAGTTCAATCCATTATTTTGAATGAACCTGTTTACAACTTCATGTGTATCATCCTCTGACTGATCATTGATAATAATAACCTCATACTCCACTTTAGGATAATCTTGAGCAAGCAAACTTTGTAGCAAACCTTCAATATTCTCCTGCTCATTTCTAATAGGTACAATTATCGAGAATCGCACTTCTTGCACAGACTTCTGTGGGGTCTGAATTCGCATCCAATGCCATCTACTCCACAGTAGAAAGAGGATGTACAGAACAGAAAAGGCAATGAAGATGATCATTTAGCAATGTTAAGTCTTAATTTGAATAATAGAAATGCACCAATTACTGAAGGAATGACTGTATTGATTATCCAAATGAGCAAACTGGGAATAAGAATCACCGCAGGCACCTCCAAATACTTCTCAAAAAACATCAATGCGCTTGCTTCACGAATACCAAAATTCCCGAAAAGGGATGGCACTACACTGCGAAACAAGAAAACCCAGCCGACTCCCAAGACTATGGTTTCCCATGCTAGTCCGGGAACTAAAGCCCATATCAGAATAATAAATTGAATGGAGAAGACTAAATACCTTATAACAGATAGGCAAATAACTCTTCCGTAGCTCTTCAACTCGGCAAAACGATACACCCGACTTAAAATAAACAATGATGTAATAGATAAAGCGACGATCAAAAGATAGTATTTCGATGAATAACCCAGGTAATACACCACTCCACAACCTCCAAAAGCAAGTGTTATTATCATGGAAATCGTTCTTGTGATAATCAATGCCATGCCTACTTTTTTACGATTTTGAGCATTGGCTAATCGACCGGTTACATCACCTAGCGTAAAAGGCAGAATCCAATTGAGTGCCAATCCTGACAGTACAGCCTGAACACCCTCCTTGAATGAAAGTTGCTCCTCCTCGATTGACATCCTCCATTTCTGTACTTCTAAATACCAGTTGAGAGGCATGAGAAGTGCCGATAAAGTGACCCACTGGTAATTATTCATACTTATTAGCAATGAACCTGGAGGATAGCTGTATCCTGTTAGCTTATGAATAATGAATCCAATACATAATACAGTGACCAGAATCTTTGCAGCCCAAAGCAATCTTTCTTTATTTCTCAGCGGGTAATCGTTAATTTGCAACAATGTCTGCAGATTCTTCATCAGAGAAAATCATATTAGGATTAGATCCCGGCACTAGTGTTATGGGATATGGGCTGATCAAAGTTAAAAAGCAAAAGGTTAACCTGCTCCAGTTTGGAGTGATCCATCTGAGTAAATACACCGGACATGAGCTAAAGCTCAAGAAAATTTTTGAACGCGTCTTGAGTTTGATTGATGATTACCATCCTGATGAAGTAGCCCTGGAAGCACCATTCTTTGGCAAAAACGTACAATCCATGCTCAAGCTCGGCAGAGCACAAGGAGTAGCTATGGCTGCTGCCCTCTCCAGAGAAATTCCCATTACTGAGTATGCCCCTAAAAAAGTAAAGCAATCGGTGACCGGAAATGGTAATGCATCCAAAGAACAAGTGGCAGCGATGTTGAAGAACCTCCTGAAGATGCCAGACAAAGAAAATGTAATGCTCGATGCGACAGATGCACTTGGTGTAGCTCTGTGTCATTATTATCAGGGTGGCGGCAAGGCCAAAGCGAGTTACAAAAGCTGGAATGCCTATCTCAGTGAAAATCCCGGTAAGGTGAAGTAACTGATTTAGATCATAACCTATCACAAGTGCTTCAATTAAGCATTTTCCTATATTCGCGCTCCATTAATTACGAAAGAGATGTCAGAAGAATTTGCTCCATGTCCAGCCTGTAATTCACCTTACACCTACCCAACAGGAATTCTACTTGCCTGTCCTGAATGTGGCCATGAATGGAATCCTGAAGAAAGCCAACCAGCGGAAGAATCACCCGAAGAAGCTGTCGTAAAAGACGCTAATGGTAACGTATTGCAAGACGGAGATGCAGTGGTTGTCATTAAAGACCTACCTGTAAAAGGAGCTCCAAAGCCGATCAAAGCTGGAACTAAAGTAAAAAGTATCCGATTGGTGGATGGCGATCACAACATCGATTGTAAAATTGATGGTTTTGGATCTATGGCTCTTAAATCAGAGTTTGTCAGAAAAGCTTAATATCAGGCTAATACGGTCTCGTTGATGGATTTCATTACTTCAGAGAAGAGCTGATACGAATAAACTCGAGCTTCGTGTTCGTAAATATGGGCTCCTACGATCACTTCATCAACTCCCGTCTGTTGAATGAAATCAATGGTTTGCTTTTCAATTGACTCCTTATCTCCGATGAATGCATATTTCGTCATTCGCTGGAATGCAGGATTTAGCAGAAGATCTTCAAACTCTTTAGAGAACTCTACAGGTGGCTGCAAGTAATCTATATTATTTGTAATCACACCAAGCATGAGCTTGAAAGAGGATGTAGCTAAATATCTAGCTTTCTCTACCGTATCTGCTGCCATCACATTAATGCCAGCTATTGTATACGGTTCTTGCAAATGAGCGGAAGGTTGAAACTCTTTACGATAAATCTCCAAAGCCTCCATCAATTGTGCTGGTGCAAAATGGCTAGCAAAGGCATAAGGAAGCCCTAGCTGTGCGGCCACATGAGCACTATCAGTACTAGAACCCAAAATATAAACAGGAACATCTGCCCCCTCTGCAACAGTCGCTCTGACTGGAGCACCTTCATTGTTTTCAAAGAAGCCCATTACTTCTGCTACCTCATCTGGAAATCGATACAAAGATCTCAAACGATCCGCACGAATGGCCCTAGCCGTCACCTGATCCGTTCCAGGTGCACGTCCCAAGCCTAAATCAATCCGACCAGGGTATAATGATCCTAACGTTCCGAATTGCTCGGCAACTAACAAAGGTGAGTGATTTGGAAGCATGATTCCTCCAGAACCAACCCTAATGGAATTAGTTCCTCCTGCAATGTGACCTATCAAAACAGAAGTAGCAGAACTGGCAATACTTTTCATGTTGTGATGCTCTGCTAACCAGAATCTATTATATCCAAAGCTTTCGGCCTTCTGAGCCAGATCGAGGCTTTTACCAAAAGTATCTTGCATGGAAGCTCCTGCAGATACTGTAACAAGTTCTAAAATGGAATAATTTATATTCTTTGAAGAATGAGTCATGTCCACCGGATTTTATAAATTCTCACGTTTTGTAAATGAAAAAGTATTGCAAATAATTCCATTGAGTCAAATTTAGATGAACATTTTGGCCCCATCACAGGAATATTTATTTTCATGACCATTTAGACAGATAGCAGTTTCTGAAATTAATTTCATTCTCAACAGCCATGAACAACCAATTGAAAAGTTTTTTTAGTCCAGACATCTCCTCTCAAGTGGACCTGGATAAAATCCTGTCTGCATTTGAATCCGTATCCTTTGACAAGAAAGAATATATATTCACACCAGATCAGGTCATCAATCACTATTACTTTATTGAATCTGGTTTTGCTCGATCATTTGTAATCAATATGGAAGGCAATGAAGTTACGACAGAGTTTTTTTCTCAAGGAAATTTGATCATAGATTGGCCTGCGTTTTTCATGAGAAATACATCTACTGAATATTATCAAGCCAGTACACCAATAATAGCGTGGAAAATTGGTTTTGACAGTTTTCAAGAACTGTTTCACTCGATAGCAGACTTCAGAGAATCAGGTAGAGCTAGACTGGTCAAAAGCTTCTTTATGATGAAAAAACGACACCTGGATCTAATAACAAAACCTGCCAAGGAAAGATATCTAACCATGCTAAAACTACACCCCGAAGTTTTCCTAAACGCTTCCCTCAAAGACATAGCAACATATCTGGGCATTACAGACACTTCACTTAGTAGAATTAGAAAAGAGTTGTCCAATTAGCATTCTTGTCATAGGACAAGAATTCAAAAGTGAAAAGGTGAAAGCTTTGTAATCAAAGCAAGAAGGAATTGATCAAGTCTTACTTGCCATTTGTTTTACTCAACTTACCATTTAAATCATGAAATCAATTTTTGACGCTTCCACCGTTTCCAATTTTTCTAAAAGAATTGACAAGCTCAACAATGGACACTCTGCCATTTGGGGTAAAATGTCAGCATATCAAATGCTGAGACATTGTGTCCTCAGCGAGCATATGTATTTAGGAGACAACTCATATAATCGACTTTTCATTGGCAAACTTTTTGGCAAAATGGCGTTGAAGAGTATTTTAAAAGATGACAGTCCACTAAAGAAAAATCAACCAACACATCCAGAATTTAAGATAGTCGGTGAAGGAGACATTACTCCGCTACAAAAGGATTGGAAGGAATTGCTCAAACGATATCTGGAAACTCCTGACAANTCTTTTTCCGGATTTATTCACCCCTTCTTTGGTCCTATGTCCAAGGAACAAATTGGTCAATATGTCTATAAACACACCGACCATCATTTGAGACAATTTGGTATATAACACATTTCAAGAGGCCTTCTCAAAAGTAATTTGAGGGGCTTCCATTTTTTTTATGGACAAGGATTCTCAAAGATCAGCCTAACAAAATGTTGGATCTCTCCTAACAACATATGCACATTCTTGAAGTTTCACCATCTCAAAAAATCACCGTCAGATGCGTAATAAAAAAGGTGAAATCTTATAATTTGCTTGATACCTAAAACCCTGATGATGAATAGACGTGACTTTGTTAAGAATACTGCCTTAGGAAGCTCAGCATTGCTATTACCCTTGCCACATTTTGCAGGAACCTCAAAATACAAAATGGGACTGCAATTGTTCACGGTGAATGAGTATATGCTCAAAAACGCCCAACAAACATTGGCTCATGTAAAAGCACTTGGATATGAAGACTTTGAAATCTTCGGTTTTGAACCAACGAAGAATACCTTCTATGGCATTCCATCTCCTGATTTCAAGAGCCTATTGGATGATATGAATTTGACTGCATCCTCGGGACATTTTGGATTTTCATCCTATCTAGATAAAAGCATGGAGGAACTGAAAACTTTTGTAGATCAATGTATTGTGGGAGCAAAAGATCTCAATCTGAGCTATATCACCTGGCCATGGATTGCTCCTGAACAAAGAACTCAAGATAACTTCAAAAAAATGACAGAACGCCTCAATCTTATCGGCGAACAGGTTAACGCAGCTGGACTTGGTTTTGCATACCACAATCACGGGTATGAGTTTGAAGACTATGACGGGGAAACGGGTTACGATATCATCCTTCAGGATACCGATACTGAACTGGTGAAATTACAAATGGACATGTATTGGGTGATGCACTCAGCCAACTTCACTCCTAAAGAACTTGTAGCAGACCAACCAGGCAGAGTGGTGATGTGGCACATCAAAGACATGCACAAAACTTCACGAGACTATACAGAACTTGGCAATGGTAGCATCGATTACACCAAAATCTTACCTGATCCTGAACAGTCAGGACTTGAGTACTACTACATAGAGCAGGGCGGCAATTTTGCTGAGAATGCACTGAAAAGTGTGGAAACAAGTGCGATCTACTTCAAGAAAAACCTAAAGAAGTATCTATAAATAAGCCGAGCTCATGAGAGCTCGGCAGTTCGCTCTTTTTATAAACTAATTATAAAAGATCACTTCATTGAAACTCCCTGTAAGCTCATAAGCTGTTCCTTGATATTGTCCCCTCACGTGAAAGTTACCCCATATTTTACCTCCATCTTCATTTCTATTCAAACGGGTAATGTTCACTTCTATAACATAAGGAGATACATCTTTATAGTAAGCGCCATCTTCTTCGGTATACGTCCCCTTCTCAATCAAACCATCTAAGTCCTGTATAAAAAGAGTCCCTACTCCGCCGGCTACACGAAAGTCTATAAAAATTTCCTCATACGTCTCACCATCTGACTCACTGCGCGGAGACGTAACTCTTGCACAAGTTTCACCTAGCTTCCCATTAAAGTCTTCTCCGCATTCGGGCTCCTTTTCACATGACCAGGCGGCTGCACCCAAAATCACGATTACTAGTAATTGTCTCAAATTCTTCATTATCCTTATTTATCTAAATAGTACATCCAGCTATTCTCATCATAACCCAGAACTCCCATCAACCGTGGAAACACAATGATATCACCAGTTACAGCGCCATTCCCATAGAGACCCGTTGGTGCAATGATCAGTTGAGTAGCGCCTCCTAAATCTACTTCAGTTACTTTTTCTCCATCAAACTGCACAGTTTTCCCTGCCAGTCCTCCATACATCACTCCATTGAAGGGAACAAAACCAGGAGAAAACCCCACATCCACGGAGAAGTCATCACCGCCTTTTTTCCAGGTATCTGTAGCGATATCATATTCATATTTACCTGCATAGATTTTACCCTTGTAGGCAAACGAATGATCTCCTATCTCACCTCGCTCTGGTCGATCTGTCAGCTGCTTCCATTCATTCGTTTCAGGATTGTACTCGTAGAGATAATACATATTACCTATACCGAAATAACCTTTCCCACCTTCGGAGACTCCTAGAACCGGATAACTATAACTTTCTCGGTTATCAAAAGCCCCCAGATTAAGAATGGTAGACACCAATTGCGGCAATTGTCCCTTGTTAGTCCAACTATTGGAAGCAGGATCATACTCATAAAGAATGGAGTTATTTCCTACCAGATATCCTTTCCCCTCAATTGAAAAGCCTGCAAATGCATTAAAGTCTATCAGGTTAGGGATGTTTGCCATCTCCTGCCAGCGGAATGAAACGGTATCCAATCGATACCAGCTATTGAAATTACCAAAACCACTGTATACATTTCCATTAATAGTCATGGTAACACCTAGCTTGGTTTTACCTCCAGGGAAGTCAACATAATGTCTGGCCCAAACATGCTTGCGGTGTACAGTGATGTCTTTGCAAAGCCGTTCTGTTCTACGTCCTCCAGACTCTAGCTCTACGCACATAGTACCACTGGTAAGCAGTTCAAAGCCTTTTCTACCGACCATTTCATAGATTTCGCCGGAATAATCCCACACATATTCTGCAGAACCACCAAAACAGTCTCCTACAGTATAATAAACATCACCACCAGAGTTGTTGTGATAGGCTACATTTTGATTAAGGGTATAGTCCTCATCTTCCAGCGGTTCAGCTGTAATCGGACAGTCCGCGTCACTATCATCTAGCAGCCCACAGCCTGATAACCAGACCAGAGACAAAAGCGTGAGTATTGATCGTAAATTCTTCATGATTTGGTTTAGTTAAACGGATTACAGCCAGTATTTTCAGCATTGCCAAAGTCCGACTGAGAGACTGTGCCTCGATAATACACGAATCGACCATTGGTATAATCAAAAGTGGTAATGCCTCCAGATTGAGACTTCAGGTTGAAAGTACCAGCAAAACATCCAGCCTTGCCTTGAGCTGGAGGATCTACAACTAGTAAAGTCAAGCTCCCTTCTGTAATAGGATCAGCCCCAAAAAATTCACCTTCCAGAAGTGGATAGGCTTTGTTGAGCTCGATTCCTTCAACAGGGATACTGAAAGTTGCAGAGATCTCAAATGGAGCGATCGATTCGTTTCCTGCAGTGATCCCTATTTTTGCGCTTTGGGTGTTGGCATTCCAGTAAGTCACTTCTACCTTACCCATGCAGTAATCTTCACCATTTTTGATAGCAGTAGCCCACTCATTGTCATCACAAGGGTCTGATGGCTCTGGTATTTCTTCACATGAAATGGTGAATACTAAAAATAGAATTAGGCCAATTAAACATTTATAATTTTTCATCTTATTAAGGAGTTGCATTCAAAAGGATCATGATAAAATCCGTATTTCGTAGGATTGTAGCCGGTCACTAAAACCAACCCGGTACTTTGGCTGATAAACTTTGTGTAGTCTCCAAAAATCACAAGGTCTATCTCAACATGCATGGACGCTGTATTAGTCGGTCTCGCCGATGGCTCAATTCCAAAGTCCAGATAGACCAACTTCTGTGCAGCCGAAATCAGGCTCGTAGCAAACTGCCTGCTATCTCTTTCAAACTCTACAATCTCTCCAGACGCATAAAACATCAATTCATTGGGATACCGGCCTTCCTGCCTGGAGAATACTTCTGATCCATTGACATAATACACATTCTTAAAACCATTGTAAGTTGCTCGAAGAATTGGCTGATCTGGAGAAGCCACATAGGCTGAAGAAATGCTTATTTGAGGATCATAGGTAGCACGCCCCTCTATTCCTTCCCAGCTGAGATTTTCAATATCCACGGCCATTGCAATCTCTCCATCATTTACGTCAGGGGCTTGTCGCTGGATCAAACGGACATCTTTGGCAGTTTCAGGATTAGGTATATCTATTATTAATAGTCCATTTTCTATATTGACAGTAGCCTCTGGATTATTAATCTCCACCTCCCATTTGCCACAGTCAGGAGTCATATCTTTCTCTTCTACACAAGAGTTTAGTAGCATTACTCCTACTATTCCAATCACCATTTTGATCTTTTTCATCTAAATCGATTTTTAAATAGAAATTCCAAATCCGAATTGCTGTCGCTTGATACGATTGCCCCAGTCATTCATACCATAGACGATCTCCGCTGTGACGAAAAGCTGTCTCCAGCGCACCTCAAAAGTCTGGTTGAGTATATCAGGTTTTACATCTAGAGAATCCGGCTCTGGCTGACCTCCCCATAAGAAGGCATAAGCCCCTTCATAATGCACCCAAAAACCGGTGTTGCCAATAGCCACATCCGCCATCCATGCGGGGCCTGTAGCACCATAGTAGTAGCGGCTACCACTTGTATTTTGTTCTGATCGTTTGTGAATAGTTATAGGTTCTATGCCATACCAATAGTCGCCTGCATGAAGCCCCAGAGACAACTGTAGATAATCTGAGTGAAATGCGGAAAAGGCAAAATTGTGCCAACCAAATATGCTGGTAAGAATAGGCGTGCCTGCCGCTGGCTTCCCGGAAATTCCTGCACCAGAATACAACATTGATATCACATCACCAAAAATTTTGTAGCGGTGAGAATTTTGGTACTTTCCCCACCCAAACGTAGATCTGCTTTGACTCCAGTCAAATACCACCGTACTCGACTTTTCATCCTCTATTTTGCCTGACCATTCATTGGTGATCGCTCCATAGTACAGTGCAAACCTCATGGTCTTCTCTCCATCCAAAGGATAATCAGAGAGCTGTGCCTGACTTGAATAAGTCAGCAGTGTTAACATAATAATCGGAATAATCTTTTTCATGCTTGAATAGTATATGGCAAATTTCTTCACCACACTCGCCGGTTTCAATCAACTAAACCGGGTAGATTTGGCATACCTAGTGATAGGTAGACCGTAAACACTCAACTGTATTGAAACAATTAACAGCTATAATCCTTCTATGGGCCATTATGCCCAATTTTCAATTATTTTCTCAAGACCTTATCTATTCAGATTCTTTAAAGCATGCCATTTCTGAGCTATCTGAAGACGAACAGGTCAATTTACTGTGGACCTTGGCTCGAGAGTATGCTTTTAATGACTCGATTGAAACAACTAACATCCTACAACATTTAGAAAGCGTAACCTCTAATCCGACGCGATTCCAAACATTACAATTAGCAATAATTGCCAACCAACTTGACGCAGCGAACAAGACCATAGAAGCGAAAAGCACCTATCAAAAAGCGCATAAACAATTAGCTCAATTGGGAGAAGACAAGAAAGCGGCGCAAGTTCTCAATGACTTATCAACTTTCTATGGACTACATGGTCAGTTTGATTCTTTGAAATATTACGCGAAAGAAGCAGTAAAAATTTTTATCAACCAAAAGGATACAATGGGCTTGATCGCCAATTATTCCAACATTGGGAGGGCCTTTCAACTAAAGGGGCAATTCGATTCGGCAATGATTAATTTGTATAAGGCCATAGAACTAATTGAAGCATATACCCCCACCCCTATGTTTCAAAAGACTTATTTAAGGTATCAAGGCAACGTCTACAATAATCTTGGAATTGCCTACGTAGAACATGGAGATCTAGTCAACGGCATTAAGTTCTATCGGAAAGCAACCGAAAGAAAAGCAGCACTAGGAGACCTTACAGAGGTTGGCAACATCATGATCAACATTGGTGGAGTGAAGTTTGATGAAGGAAATCCAATCGCAGCCAGAGCTTATCTGGACAGTGCAGCTTTCTATTATGAAAAGACGAATCATTCGCTAGGGCTTTTGATGTGTAAAACCAATTCTGCTGCTGTTTCCAATATGGTTGGTGAATTTTCAAAAGGCATTACTTATGCCAATGAAGGAGCTCAAATAGCTAAACTACTAGATGATCAAACCAATGTAGCCCTCAACTATATTCATTTGGGCACCGCGTATTGGAGGCTGGGAAACAAAGAGCTTTCCTATACCTACCTGGATTCAGCAGCCATGGTTAGTCGAGCTATTGACTCCAAGCGGGTGATGAATGAAGTCCAAAACCTGCGCTATGAATTTGCGCTGGAAGCTAAAGACTTTGAACAAGCTCTGAATTATCGCAATGAATTCTTTGCCACTAAAGACTCCATGTATCAGACTAAAAAGTCACGAGAAATTTCAGAGCTAGAGACACAGTACAAGACAGTAGAGAAGGAACAAGAAATTGCCTTTTTGGCCAAAGAAAATGAGCTAAAAGAAGCTACCATACAACGAAACACATTACTCATGCTTGGCCTGGTGATTCTAATCATTTTACTGATTGTTATCTTCTACTTTGTTCGATACAAAACCAGGCAACAGCATCAGGCTGTACTTCAAGAGCAAAAAATAAGAATGCGTGAAAGCCAGATGCAAGCCGTCATTGATTCTCAGGAAACAGAACGAAAGCGCTTTGCCACGGATCTTCATGATGGCATGGGTCAACTAATATCCGCACTCAACCTGAACATTCAATCCATGAATGAATCGGCTGGGAACAAAGACAAACGTGATCAACTATATAACAACTCCACAACCTTATTGAAAGACATTCATACCGAAATCAGAAATATCGCCTTCAACCTGATGCCTCAAACCTTAATGAAAGCAGGGTTAATCGACGGATTGGAGGAGCTCATTCATCGAATCAATAAGACGGAGAAGATAAAAGTACATCTTTCCGTTTTTGATCTGGAAGAACGATTGCCCGAAGTGGTAGAAGTGTCTATGTACCGTATTGTACAGGAGTTCCTTTCCAATATTATGAAATATAGCCAGGCTGATAACGTCTACATAGGCATTACCAATCACGAAGACGAACTGGTACTAACCATCGAAGATGATGGAATGGGTTATGATATCGAGAAGTTCAAGGTTAGCGAAGGCAACGGCTGGCGCAACATCAACTCCAGAATAAACCTGATCAAAGGAGAACTGGATATCGACACTAAAGAGGGTCGCAAAGGAAGCTCAGTTGTGATCAATATTGAGACTAAGCATATTGAGAAGGTTAGAAGTATGGAGGTAGTAACCAGGTAAAGATGCTTCCAGGAGTAGTGATTATCTTGATCCTATTTAGGAATAGACATGGAACTAAAGTCTAACATCTATCATCTAACATCTTTTTTTACGCCAATCCATGCTTAAACGCATACTTGGTCAACCCTACCAGGTTGGTCGTTTCCGTTTTCTTAAGAATGTTCTTGCGATGGGTCTCCACGGTCTTCTCACTGATGAATAGAATCTCAGCAATCTGTTTGGTGCTGTATTCTTTCACAATCAACTTCACAATCTCCTGCTCGCGAGGTGTGAGGGAACTGGAATTTGATTTATCAGTATGATGAATAAGCATCTGGGAAATACTCTGACTCAAATAAATTTTACCTTCTTCTACCCGTTTTAGAGCTTCAAAAATATCCTGATGCGAATCACTCTTTAAAACGAACCCATTCAGTCCCAATTTAAGCAATTCCTTCACCACGGCAGGCTCATCATGCATGCTTAATACAATAGTTCGAAGATCAGGATTGATGGTTTTCGCAATTTGTATCAGCTCCATTCCAGTCATTCCGGGCATTTCATAATCCGTGATTAATACATCATAATCGTTCTGTTTGAGCAATTCCAGAGCCTCCTCTACAGAACTTGCAATGTCCTTTACCCGGTATTTATCAGAAGTCGATTCAATGATTGTTTTGGTACCTTCCAGCAAGATACGATGATCGTCTACGAGTAAAATCTCCATTGTACTTTGTTGCTTGTTGGTTGCGGAATATAGTTTATCAAAAATCTTCACCGAATATCTGTTTGTATTTGGTAAAGGTCATGCGCTAAGATATGTATTTCCATCAGCTAAAACCGGGATTATGCACCTACCTGATGATAGGTAGTAGTTATTGCACCTAAAAGGTTGAACTAATAAAATGAATCTTTTTTTTCTAAACAACTATGTTTAATAAATAAAATTCGTCAATTTTGTTTCTAAACAATACTGTTTAGATATGCCGAAAATTGTTGCCCAGAAGCTTGATTGGATAAAGTATGGATTTGAACTTTTTGCAAGTCAGGGCGAATCTGCACTTATAGTCGACAAAATGTCGCAATATCTCAAGTGCAATCGCTCTAGTTTTTACTGGCATTTCGGTTCTAAAAAAAAATTTATTGATGAAATAATTAACTACTGGATAGAATTAGATACCAACCAAATAATCCAGTTAGTCCAAGAAGCCGAGAGTCCTCAAGACAAATTCTTTATACTAGTAAAACAGGCGTTCAAAGCTGATTCCAATTTAGATTTTGTCTTATATCTCAAACGCTATGCTACTCACCATGAAGAAGTGAAGATGATTATTGAATCAATCGATCAACAGCGAATAGAATTTGTTGCATCCATACTTACTGAAATAGGCTATACGAAAACTGAATCTTCAGAAAAAGCCATGATCTTTTATAAATATCTGATAGGACATCATGAAATGAATAGAAACATTAAGCAAGAACAGAACTACGTAAATAAAATTTATAAGGAATTAAAGCATTTTATCGACCTATGATCTTCTCCAAATCCTTTGCATCCATTTTACTCTTCACCTTTACATTGATCATGCACACTAAAATTAAAGCTCAGAATAAGTACACTATTGAGGTAAATCTAAATGCCTCCTCCTCACAAGTTTGGGATACCATAACAGACTTCACCTCCTACCAAAAATGGAATACTGTTTTAATAATGAAGAATAACGAAGACCTGGAAGTTGGAAAAAAGTTCAATGTTACGATTATCAATGAAAATGGAAAATCGTCGAAATTCAAAGCACTAACAATGAACAAAATTCCTTACAAAGAATTTTCTGCAAGACAGAAAATCCTGGGAAAGTGGTTTTTCTCGGCAACTCATTATTTCAAAGTAATAGCACTAACAGATTCACAATGTACTTTCATCCAAACTTGGGAGTTTACAGGCTTACTTTTCAAGCCGATGAGAAAAACCATATTTAATCAACTCAAAAGGTTCGATCAAATGAATCGTGATTTAAAGGTTCATCTGGAGGGATAATTTCTTCTTTAGAGAAACTTATCCTTAACTGAGCTCAGTCCCAACAAAGACAAGGGGAATGCATTGAATTATCATTGAATCCATTCAAATACATCTCTTCACCAAATAATGTGTATTTTTCCTGTGGAGTAATTCATCAGGCAGCCATTGAAAACTATCACATCTCAAGTCATTATTATTCTGTTAGTGATTGGATTTCCCTTTAACTCATTTGGGCAAACTGCTATTACCGTATACCCAGACTCCATCCAGGAATCGAATAAAAGTTATGATTATGGTGTCTTTTACGTTCCTAAAACTCAGGCTGCACAGGATGACTTTTTGAATAATGGTGATCATCTGAACAGCATTCGACTGCATATCATAGAGAGTGCGCTTAACAACTCCTCCAACCTCAGTGAAACACTTGCTATCCTTGATGATGTAAGCGCCATCCTGAAACAAATAGCTGCAAAAACGGATAAGCTACTATTCATCATCGAGAAAATGCCTCCATGGCTAAGCAGCTCAAGTGACGGCTCTCCCGCGCAAACAACAGGATGGTCTATTCTAAATACGAGGCCTCCTAAAGACTATGAGCAGTGGAACACGGTCGTGCAGTCAATTACGAGTAGGATTAATACTGATTACGGAATTGATAACGCTTATTTTGAAATATGGAACGAACCAGACTTAGGCTCTTGGACCGGTACACAAGCTGAGTTTTTTGAATTGTACCGAAAGACACGTGAGGCCATAAAAAGTGTTGATTCTTCCATACCAGTAGGTGGCCCGGCTACCAATCACTGGGCAAACAACATTACCTATTTAGCCCCTTTTGGCTATATCTCACAGACAGAGGGGGAACTGTCCTTAATTAGCCATTTGATTGATTCAACCCATCATTGGAATGCTCCCATGGATTTTATCTCGTGGCACAACTTCAATCTCTCAACTCAAACCTATCAGAATGCAATAGATTTCATCTATCAAAAATACGAGAACCTCGGTGCTACTGTTCCTGAACTGCTCGTTAGTGAGTGGAATGCTCCATCAGCAGTCAGAGATACGGATATCCACTATGCATTTGCGGCAAAAAATACACTTTCCATCCAGAAAACAATGATCAATGCCAATATGATCGCAGCCTGGCAAGATTTTGAGTCATCTGCTCAGGAGTTTCACGCCGACTATGGGTTACTCACTTATGGAGCTATCCGAAAACCTGTTTATAATGTAATTCATCTCATTTCTCAGCTAAAAGGTGATCGCGTAAAAATGGAATCCTCAGCACCACTAATCACTGAATCTACCATCAACAATGGCAGCCTAGATGTTTTAATCACCAACTATGCTCCGCCCCCAGTAGTAGAGGCACTCAATCATACGTTATTCGAAGGAAAACACTCGATTAATGCACTTATTGAGGCTGGTTACATTGACTTGACCTCAGGTGATTATTCGAAATTGGAGGACATTTATCAAGAGAAAACACAAATACCCAACTCCAGCGAACTGAATATCGCTATCAACAACTCCATTCCTGTTTATAGCTACTATGACATCTTGCAGTCTGTAGATCATTCCATTTCCCTCACACTTCCTGATTATGATTCTGAAGAGTATGCAGGTGAAATGTATGTAGTGGACCATCAAACCAATAATGGGCAATACACTTATGATTCATTGGTCGCTAAGGGATTTAGCCAATCAGAAGCAATCAATGAAATAGTAGGTTATCAATCATTGAAAAGTAAGTCTATCTCACTGAATAATGGCACGCTGGCCTTATCCATGAAACCGAATAGCGTTGCACTGATTAAAATTCAATTGTTCCCTGGAGTAACAGCCATTCAAGACACTCAACCAGATCAGATAAGTGTTTATCCGAACCCATCGAGCGAAATAGTGAACATTTATCACCCAGGTTCATCGCTAGGCAACTTTCAACTGATGGATTTATCTGGTAAGACGCTTAAAACATATTCAACTCAATCCAAGCAAATGCAGTTGGATCTGACGGGTTTGAAACCAGGGGTTTACCTGCTCCAATTTGAAAAGCATACTAAAACTGTGCGAATCCAGGTGAATAATTAAAAGGCTCTAGCGTCAGATTCAGTTATAAATCAAGTATTTTCCATTATTTTGGAGTATTGAAATGGCCAAACATCCATCAAAAGAGCATAGGACATTTCATATATAAATAATATGACCAATCATGTTATTACGATGTTAGCGGTAAAAGAACAAACTTATGCACCCTTTAGATCGAATTGCAGTTAATGCTCAAAATAAAGAAGAGTCATATATTGATGATATGACAGAATCAAGGGATTTCTATGCAATGAGGCCTGCCTGTGACACTGAAGAAACTGGACCTAATTATCCTCAAATAAAAGATATTACTGGTGGAAACTGGGATATAAAAGATCCAAAATCTATGTACAGTCAGTTCACATTTTATTCGACACCTGCAGATACCACCCCAGATTTCGGAGTTTTTAATTTGTATAGCAGTTCAAAACTTACTGACTTAGTTAGTAATGGTGTATTAGGAACATTTAGTTTGATAATTACAGAAAAATTTAAAAATACCCTAACGGATTTTAATTTAGGTACTCATTGGTTTTTTCCTATATACCTTAAACATAAATCTGATACATTAAAGTATTTTGTCCTCCATTTGAATAATGATTTGAGTGATAGAATTATTTATGAGCAATCTATCTTCTATACTCAAGAGGGTCTCATCGGCACAAACAAAAGAGATATAGTTTTTGACAATGATGAGCATTACTTGAAGTACAGAGAGGAACTAAAGAATGAATCCCCAAACAGTATTATGTCAAAAACAAGTATCAAGGCTAAGAAAATAGTGATTGACAATTCTCTAGATATTGATATCGTAACGTCAAAGAGAACGGGGATAGATATATTCATCTCAAGTAAATTAGCTAACAAAATTCTAGAACGTAGCCTGACAGGTATCGACCTGAAGAAGACCAAAAAGCTGCATAAGAATACCGCTAACAAGTGATATTGTTGGAGTTGTCTCCAACAAGCCGTATGACGCTAGATAGTTAGGAATTATAATGGGCATCATGCTGGCTAGCTGTATCATTTCTGTTGGTGGACACCTGTCCTACCTCTAGCGGAACACCAACAGAGGCGGAGGGATAGCAAAATCATCTGTCCGTATCTGGCAATGGTTCTTCCGCTCTGGGAAATGACTCGTCCGCAGAGGAAAATGAGTTATCCGCATCCAGCAATCACATAAACGCATCCGGCAATCATTCATCCGCGCTCGACAATCATTCGTCCGCAGGTAATATTAATCCTAAAGCAGGTTGACAGGTTATAAATGCATTCCAATTCAAATACATGGCATTTCAAGGACGTTTAAATGTGAAATTCCGTTATTTTGGAGGAATGAAAGATTATTCCTAATTGACACACGCTAATCATTTAAGGAAATATGATAGCTGAAAAAAGTTCAGTTACACAATAATGAAGGTTGTGTTTTATTTACTTTCTACATTTTACAATATGATTTCAAACTTTAAAGCACTGAACCTAGGTATCAGGAGAATACTAATTGTAGGAACAATCCCTGGAGCCTTAATTATTGGATCCATCATTGATTCAAAAGAATTTATTCTCGCAGGTCTGCTTTTTGGAATTCCTGTTTATTGGTTAACAATTTTTATCATTCTTTGGGTAGTTGATGGATTTAAAAAAGAAGCATAATGAAAGAAATATCAGAAAAACTTATCCAACAAGAATTTGGTGACGCTATTATAAAGTTGTTTCAACTCAACAATCAAGAGATCTTTTGTGGTCTGGTTCAAGATAAGGATTCAGCTCAATATGCAATTGTAGAGCAAAATTCTTCTGATCTAATTGTTGCCATTGAAGAACAGGGAAAACAGAAACCATATCTCATAATTGAAAACATAACGGAGTTTCAAATCATTCAATTTTACAAAAAACTGCAATCCATTATCCCAATCGAAAGATTGAATCAACTTGACAAAGAATGATAGAAACTAAATATGTTTAGAATGTATTTAAACTTTCACTTTAGAAACTTCTGATCAACTCATGAACTTTCCACAGGGACACTGAATCCATTCTATTAAGCACATCTCTCAGAATTTGCCATCTTTCTGAACGTAGAGCCATCATCATACTTGGGAAGCACTAGTAGATTCATTACTTTACCTAAACTAACCAAGCAATGGGCGTTTTTCTAGCTTAGTTAAAGCCTCTATTCAGCATGACAAAAGCAGCTTTTTTCAGAGAACTTGATCAGGCTTACACTCTTTTCAACGAAAACTTCCTACAGATTATGAATCTGGAATATGACGTAATTAAGGGGCTGGAAATGTATAAAAATGAAAAACAGGCTATACTTGAAGTGTATGAAATTCTTGAAGAGAAAGTGCACACTATTGACCATTTTAAATCTCATATAGAGCGAATCGAAAGAAGTCCTGATATTATTCAATCAATGTCAATAGTGTATTTAGTAGCTCACTTTGAAGTCTACTTTTCAACTATAATAGAACTTCTTCTCTCATTTTTCTGGGAATCTTTAAAGAGCAAAGAGAAGTCAATTTCTTATCAAGAAGCCCTTTCATTCAATTCAACCAAAGAACTAAGAGATCATATAATAAAAAAAGAAATTTATAAAGTCTCTTTCGGAGGCATCAAAGAACGTATAATGTTCTTGGAGAAGAGACTCGGTCTAACCTTTGAATACAATAGATTGAAAGGTGTAAAAAACAACTGGAATTCGGTTGAATTAGAATCGTTGGTAGAAGTTCATTCAACTCGAAACGTGATAGTTCATAACAATGGAAAAATTGACAAGAGATACTTACAAGAGAATAGAAACTGCGAATTAAAAATTGGTGAACACCGAGATATTTCCAAGAAATACGTTTTGGATAGCAGCGGGGTACTATTCCGAGTTTGCAACTCATTATATCAAGTAGCTAGAAAAAAGGTATCTGAAAAACGAAAAACAATAAAATGATTCAGAGGATCAAATCTTTCAACCACATTCCTTGTCGTTGTAGGTCTTGTCACCTACAACCTTATATCACCCTCTCCATCACCACATAGTCCTTCCCTCCTTTTTGGAAAGTTTCATCTGTTTTTACCATCCCAAATCGCTCGTAGAAACCACACTTCTCGATTCGGGCATTGCACCAGATTCTAGATACTCCTTGTTCACCTAGCCACTCAAAAAGATATTGCAATAGCTGAGTCCCATAACCTTTGCCCTGATGAGCTTCAAGGGTTGCAAACTTCCTAAACTGTGCCTCCTTACCATTTTCGAAAGCAGAAACCACAGAAACCAACTTTCCCTCCACATACAATCCAAAGTGAACTCCTTCATCATCTTCGGGTAACTTCACATAGTCCAGCTCTCTATCCGGCCACATCACCTCATGCCTGATGCGCCAGGTTTGATGCGGGGCTATTTGTTCAATTCTCATAGGCACAAAAAAAGTGAGCTCCTCGCGAAACTCACTCTTGCTTAATTTCTTGTATTCATTTTAGCCAATGGCATTTCTGACCTTATCTGCTATGGCAACCATTTCCTCTGAAGTCATGGAAAGCTTGGATTGAGCAAAGTTCATATCATTCACTCCATTGATCGGAATCAAATGAACATGCGCATGTGGAACTTCCAGTCCTATCACCGTTACACCAATGCGCTCACACTCTACTACGGACTCAATTCCTTTTGCCACTTTTTTCGCAAACACATGCAAGCCAGCCAAGGTCTCATCATCCAAATCATAGATGTAGTCCACTTCCTTTTTAGGAATGACTAATGTATGTCCCTGAGCCAACGGATTGATATCCAAAAAAGCCAGGTACTGATCATTCTCAGCTACAATGTGCGCTGGAATCTCACGAGCTATGATTCTGGAAAAAATAGAAGCCATTAGTAAGCGATGTTTACAATTTCAAATTCCATTTCCCCCGCAGGTACTTTGATCTTCGCTGTATCTCCTTCTTTCAAACCTAACAATCCACTCCCAATTGGTGATTTAATAGAGATTTTATTCTGCTTCAAATCAGCTTCTTCTTCCGCTACCAACATGTACTTCACCTGCATCCCATTCTTCTTGTTCTTAATGGTCACGGTTGACAAAATTCCAACTTTGGAAGTATCTAAACTAGATTCATCTATCACTCTAGCATTACCAACAACTGCTTCAAGTTTAGAGATTTTAAGCTCCAACAAACCTTGAGCATCTTTAGCAGCATCATACTCAGCGTTCTCACTCAAATCTCCCTTATCTCTTGCTTCAGCTATTTGCTTAGCCATATCCGATCTCCCTTTGGTCTTTAGGTGAGCCAACTCATCCTTCAGCTTCTGCAAACCTTCCTTGGTATAATAATTAACTGCTGACATAAAATTTTCTTTAACTGTGTAAAACAAAAAAGAACGGCCCTAAAGGACCGCCTTCTTTTATATAGTATCTCTTAATTCTTAAATCGTAAGGAGGCAAATATAAGCCTTTTGTGATTGATTTACAATTACCTGACCTGTGCCAGTCCCTCTTTAACTAACTTAGAAACCAGCACTTCATTGATTCGTTCGTAAGACTCAAAGGTCCATCCCGCAACGTGTGGAGATAGCATTACCTGCAGGTTATTAGCCAGTTTATCAAACTCCAATTGTTCCTCAGGACTCAGCTTGTTGATCTTCTCATTTTCCAACACATCGAGCGCTGCACCTATCAAGGTTCCATCCTCCAAAAGAGCATTGACCGCACTTAGTTTTAATACCTCACCCCTACTAGAATTTATTATCAGTCTCAGGTTTTTAAAACGTTTCAAATAGTCCAAATCGAAAAGAAACTTCGTTTCTGATGTCAATGGCACATGAATGCTTAATATCTCCGTCTCTTCAAAAAAAGTATCTAAATCAACCTTTTCTACCCAATCCAAATCCACCTCGGATTTGTACTTGTCATAAGCAATCACTCTGCAGTCAAAACCTTGTAGTTTTCGAGCGACAGATCGCCCCATAAAGCCATAGCCAAAGATCCCTACGGTCTTACCTCGAAGCTCCATTCCGCGGTTGCCTTCTCGATCCCATTTGCCATGTTTCACCTCACGGTTACCTCTATTCAGGTTATGAAATAGGGACAACAACATTCCGATCACATGCTCCCCAACCGCATCTCGGTTTCCTTCAGGTGCATTGACCAGTTTGATTCCTTTTTCTGTTAAATAAGGATAATCCACTTTGTCAATTCCTGCTCCTGCTCTTGCGACAAACTTCAGATTTACGGCCTTATCTAACAGCTCCTTATTCATCTCCAATTTGCTTCGAACGATGATCCCATCATATTCAGCAATGATTTCATGAACCTCCTGTGGAGTAATATCAGGCCTGTAATCAGGTATAAATCCAGCATCCTCAAGCATTTTAGAAATGCTTTGATGCATCAAATCAACAATTAATATTTTTTGGCTGGCAGTGTTCATAAATTATAGAGCATGTGAGCTACGGAGAAGTAAACGGCTAATCCTAACAAATCGTTCGCTGTGGTAATAAACGGACCTGAGGCCAAAGCCGGATTTATTCCGAATTTATCTAGTATCAAAGGAGTAATGGTACCCATAAATGAAGCAAGTAGCACCACACTAAATAGTGCAATCGATACGGTAGCTGCGAGGGGTTGATTTTGATTGAATAGCATGATCACTCCAAACACCATTAACGCAAGTATCACTCCATTAACAACTGCTACAAACAAGACCTTTAGTAACCGTTGAAATAAAGTGCCTGCAAACACATTTGGATTGGCCAAACTCTGAACAACAAGAGAAGATGATTGAATACCAACATTTCCTCCAGTCGCAGTAATTAAAGGTATGAATAATGCTAACGCAGGGACTATCGCAATATCTCCCTCAAACAGTCCCATAAACTGAGCTCCGAGAAGTCCACCAACCATCCCAATAACTAGCCATGGCAGTCTTGCTTTAGACAACATCCATACGGTATCGGCTTCTTCCACATCCGCACTAATACCGGCCATCATCTGACGTTCTTCCTCGGCCATCTCGGTGATTACATCCACGATATCATCAATGGTAATTCTACCTACAAGCTTTCCACGAGCATTCACGACAGGTACTGCTTCCAAATCGTACTTCTGCATGATTTGCGCAACCTCTTCTTCGTCCATATAGGTCTCTACTGACACAACTGTATCGTCATAGATATCCGCAATCTTTGCCTTATCTCCTGCAAGAATGAGCCGCTTCAGCGAAACTTTACCCACAAGCTTTCCGAGATCGTCCACCACATATACAGAGTACATCTTCTGTACATTCTCAGCTTGCTTTCTGATTTCTTCTATACACTGAACTATTGACCAGTTGATATTGGCTTTGATTAGCTCTTTAGCCATTAGACCACCTGCCACATCTTCATCGTAGCGAAGCAAGTCCATGATGTGAGCCGCCTTCTCCTCGTTATCAATAAACTTAATGACTTCCTCACGCTTCTTAATGGACATCTGGTACAGAATATCCGCACAATCATCCGAATCCAGAAACTCTAAAAATTGAGCGAGTTCTTCTGGTGTGAATTCTGAAATGAAGTTTTCTCTGACATCATCCTCCAGATCATTGAGAATAGCCGCATCAATATCCTTCGGTAGAATCGTGAATACGTACCGACATTCTTCAGAGTCAAACTCATATAGTAATGCAGTGATGTCAGCAGGATTGATCCCTTCCAATGAAGATGTGATGAAGGCATCATCTTGTTCATCGAGTGCTTGCTGAAACCGCTCGAGATACTCCTTACTTAATTCAAACTCCATTACCGCCTCACTCATGAAGAAATATGATTGGTCAATTGGACAAAATCTGCTACTGTCAGCTGCTCAGCACGCTGATTGAATACTTCAGAATCTGTAGCAAACTCCAAATTTAGATCTTTTAATGCGTTGCGCAATGTCTTTCTGCGTTTTCCAAATCCAGCTTTTACTACACGTTTAAACAACTGCTCATCACAGCCTAATGTTTCCACGTCATTCCGTGTAAGACGAATCACAGCAGACTGTACTTTGGGTGGAGGATTGAAAACTTGAGGTGGTACAGTAAAGAGATATTCTATTTTATAAAATGCCTGCAATAGCACACTCAGAATCCCATAGGTCTTATTCCCCTCCTTTGCAGCAATGCGATCAGCCACTTCTTTCTGAATCATACACACCACCTCAGTTACATCATTTCGGTGATCCCATATTCTGAAAAACAATTGGCTGGATATGTTATACGGAAAGTTTCCAATCACAGAAATTGGTTTAGCCAAAGAGTCCAAATCGTATTTCAAAAAATCCTGAAGCATGAACTTATCAGCATGTTCTGGGTATGACTCTTTTAGATATTCCACAGATTCACCATCCACGTCAAAAGCAACAAAACCTTTCTGCTCTAATAAATATTTTGTCAATACTCCAGTACCCGGACCAACCTCCAATATTGTTTCAGGGTTTGGCTGTTGCAATCCTTCCACAATCTTTCTTGCAATGTTCTCATCTTTGAGAAAGTGCTGTCCTAAATGCTTTTTTGGGGAAACCTGTTTCAAACTATCCGTTTACGTTAAAATGATTTAAATTTCGGCGCTGTAAAGTTGATAAATATGGAGGATTCTTCTCAAAAGAAAGAGCATAAACCTGTAATTGGCATCTCAATAGGAGATATTAATGGCATTGGACCAGAAGTGGTGATCAAAGCATTGAATGACAATCGCATTTTAAGACACCTTACACCAGTGATCTATGCCGATGGTCGAATTATCTCTTTCTATAGAAAACAGTTAAACCTTCAGAACTTCAACTATAACCAAACAAAGTCGATTGACAAGATCCAGGATCGCAAGGTTAATGTGATCAATCTGAATGAGCAAAACGTGGAGGTTACACCCGGAAAAGGAACCAAAGAAGGTGGAGATTATGCTCTTCTATCTCTGCGCAAATGTCTTGAAGATTTGAAAGGCGGTAAAATTCAGGCGATGGTAACCGCACCACTTAGCAAGGAACTAGTTCAATCTGAAGAGTTTAATTTTCCCGGACACACAGAATTTCTCACCCAAGAAGATGGGGCTAAAGATAGCTTGATGTTTTTGGTAGCTGAGGAACTTCGAGTTGGAGTAGTCACAGGACATATCCCATTGAAGGATGTTTCAAAAAAGCTAACAGACAAACTCCTCAGGCAGAAACTAGAATTGATGATCAAATCACTCAAAAAAGATTTTGGCATTAAAAAACCAAGGGTAGCAATAATGGGGTTAAACCCGCATGCGGGTGAGAATGGCTTATTAGGCGATGAGGAGGAGAAAGTAATCATTCCGGTTTTGAACGATCTTCGAAACAAAGGCAATCTGGTGTTTGGTCCGTTCCCTTCTGATGGATTCTTTGGTAGCAACCAATATCGTAGTTATGATGGAATTTTAGCGATGTATCATGATCAAGGCTTAATTCCATTTAAAAACATTGCTTTCAGTAATGGGGTAAACTTTACAGCTGGATTGTCATTTATCCGAACTTCACCAGATCATGGCACTGCTTTTAATTTAGCTGGAAAAAATGAAGCTGACGAGACTTCTTTACGTAGCGCTATCTACTGTGCAGCCGATATTATTAAGCATCGAGAAGAAATTCAGTAAATCAAGCAGTTAAATAAGTTTTTTTATATCTGGTTTATTCCTAAATTTGCGGTTCTTTAGGCGGGTAGAAGAAATTTACGCATGAAAGGATTGAGGGATTTTCAGATTGATATCTTCAGTTTAAGCCACAAACTGCACGAGTTTGAGTTTAACATTGATGATCGTTTGTTCTCCCAGTTTGAGCACAGCATTGTAGACCATGGTAAGGGAAAGTGTTATCTGGAACTGACCAAATCGGAAACAATGATGACGCTGAACTTTCAAATAGATGCTTCTGTTGAGCTAATTTGCGACAGAAGTCTTGATAGCTTCGACTACCCGATAAAGATTGATGAGAAAGTCATCATTAAATTTGGTGAAGATAATTACTCACTCAGTGAAGATGTGATTGTGATCAAACAAGACACAGCAAGCATCAACATTGGGGAGTTTATTTATGAATTCATTACTCTGGCAGTTCCTTTGAAAAAATTGCATCCACGATTTGAGGATGAGTTGGAAGAAGATGACGAACCAGAGATGATTTATACTTCTCAGGATGAAGAGGAAACTGACGACAGTCAGGAAACCGATCCACGATGGGAAGCATTAAAAAAGTTGAAAGGAAAATAATAGATTAGAATAAAATGGCGCATCCTAAGAGAAAAATTTCGAGGACTAGAAGGGACAAGAGAAGAACTCACGTGAAAGCAAACCCTAAAAATTACGTGATTTGCCAAACAACAGGTGAAGCTCACCTTCCACACAGAGCCTTCTGGCACGAAGGAAAACTTTACTATAAAGGTAAAGTTGTGATGGAAAAAGAAGTTTTGGCTTAAGTTAGCCGAACAAAACAAACATTATGGCAAAAATCCGAGCGGCAATCACAGGAGTTCAAGGTTACGTTCCTGACTATGTCTTAACCAATCAGGAGCTTGAAACCATGGTCGACACAAACGACGAATGGATTCAATCGAGAACTGGAATCGTAGAAAGAAGAATTCTAAAAGGTGAAAATCAAGGTACTTCAGTAATAGGTGCCGAAGCAGTAAAAGGTCTATTAGAAAAGACTGGAACTGACCCTTTAGAAATAGACATGATCATCTGCGCAACTGTGACACCCGACATGCCATTTCCCGCTACAGCGAATATTGTCGCGGATATGGTTGGTGCTAAGAACTCATTCGGTTACGATTTGAGTGCTGCCTGTTCAGGATTCCTATATGGTCTCGCTACCGGTGCTTCTTTTATTGAGTCCGGAGCTGCTAAAAAAGTTATCGTAATTGGTGCGGACAAAATGTCCTCTATCATCGATTACACAGACAGAACCACCTGTATCATCTTTGGTGATGGAGGTGGTGCTGTTTTATTGGAGCCTACCGAAGAAGAAGTAGGTGTTATGGACTCTATCCTCAAATCTGATGGATCTGGAGCTCCATATCTTCATATGAAAGCTGGAGGTAGCCGCAAGCCGGCCACTCCTGAAACTGTAGCCGCACGTGAGCACTATGCTTACCAGGAAGGCTCTACAGTTTTCAAATTTGCTGTTACAAACATGGCCGATGTGGCTGCGGAAGTAATGGAAAGAAACAATCTCTCCGGAGATGACATTGCCTGGTTAGTACCACATCAGGCTAACAAACGCATTATCGACGCGACAGCTCGTCGCATGAATGTAGGTGATGACAAAGTCATGCTCAACATTCAGCGATATGGAAACACTACCGCAGGAACACTACCTTTATGTCTATGGGACTATGAGTCTCAGTTGAAAAAAGGAGACAACATTATTCTTGCCGCATTTGGTGGTGGCTTCACCTGGGGTGCAACCTGGCTGAAGTGGGCATACGATCCTAAATAAACCTCTTTATAAATCATGGCAACAACTGCAGATTTTAGAAACGGTCTTGTGATTGAGTTCAACCATGACCTTTTCACAATTGTGGAGTTTCAACATGTGAAACCAGGAAAAGGTCCTGCTTTCGTAAGAACCAAACTCAAAAGTCTTACTACAGGTAGAGTAATCGACAACACTTTTTCAGCTGGTCACAAAGTGAACACTGCAAGAGTAGAAAGAAGAGCTTACCAATTCCTGTATAAAGACGATTTGGGCTATCACTTTATGGATAGCAACACATTCGAACAATTCCCTGTACAAGAACATTTAATTAATGCTCCTGAATTCTTAAAAGATGGTCAGGATGTGGAAGTAATTGTTCATGCAGAAGAAGAAAAAATCTTAGGAGTAGAACTTCCTCAGCATGTGGTGATGCAGGTAGTATACACAGAACCCGGACTAAAGGGTGATACAGCTACAAATGCAACAAAACCGGCTGAATTGGAAACTGGTGCTACAATTCAGGTTCCTCTATTCATTGACCAGGATGAGATCATCAAGGTGAATACAGAGACCAAATCTTACGTAGAGCGAGTAAAATAAAATAATTACCTTTATTTGAATATATAAGGCCGCTCACTGCCTTATAATAGACAACAAAAAAGCTAAAGCATGAAAGCAAAAGAAATTCGTGATTTAATAGATTTTATTTCAGGTTCTGGACTTGATGAAGTAAACATTGAGACTGAAGAATTTAAGATCAGTGTAAAAAGAGCATCACAGCAAGTAACTGTAAGTGCTCCTGCACCTGCAGCATCAACTCCTGCTCCAGCTCCTACCCCAGCGGCGGCACCTGCTCCAGCAGCAGCTCCTCCGGCGGCAGCTCCAGCAGCATCTAACGATGCCAACCTGATCACTATTAAATCTCCAATGATTGGAACATTCTATAGATCATCCAATCCTGAGTCAGCTCCATTCGCTAGCGTAGGTGATTCTATCAGCAAAGGAGATGCCGTATGTATTATTGAAGCAATGAAACTTTTCAACGAAATCGAATCTGAAGTTTCAGGAAAAATCGTAAAAGTATTGGTGGAAAACGCTCAACCTGTTGAGTATGACCAACCTTTATTTTTAGTTGATCCATCTTAAATAATCATACATCGTGTTTAAAAAAATACTCATAGCAAACAGAGGTGAAATTGCTTTACGTATCATTCGTACGTGTAGAGAAATGGGTATCAAGACTGTCGCAGTATATTCTACTGCCGATGCTGATAGCCTACACGTAAGATTTGCGGATGAAGCAGTTTGTATAGGACCTCCTGCAAGTAAAGATTCATATCTAAAGATTCCTCAAATTATCTCTGCAGCTGAAATTACCAATGCAGATGCGATTCATCCAGGATATGGTTTCCTGGCAGAAAACGCAGAATTCTCAAAGGTATGTGAAGAATATGGCATTAAGTTCATCGGTGCAAGCGCTGACATGATCAATGCCATGGGAGATAAAGCTACTGCAAAGGCAACTATGCAAGCGGCAGGCGTACCTACAATACCTGGTTCTGATGGATTATTGGATACTATGGAGCAAGGCATGAAGCTTGCCAAAGAAGCTGGTTACCCGATCATGCTAAAAGCTACTGCCGGTGGTGGTGGAAAAGGTATGCGTTTGGTAAATGACGAAAGTGGTTTCAAAAAAGCCTGGGATGATGCGAGGCAAGAAGCTGGTGCTGCCTTTGGTAACGATGGCCTTTATCTTGAGAAATTCGTAGAGGAGCCTCGTCACATCGAAATTCAAATAGTAGGTGATAGTCGTGGACGCGCATGCCATCTTTCTGAAAGAGACTGCTCTATTCAAAGAAGGCACCAGAAACTTGTTGAAGAAACGCCATCTCCAATCGTTTCTCAGGAACTTCGTGAGAAAATGGGTCAGGCAGCTATCAAAGGCGCCGAGGCAATCAAATATGAAGGTGCAGGAACTGTAGAGTTCCTTGTAGATAAGCATGGTGACTTCTTCTTTATGGAGATGAACACTCGTATCCAGGTAGAACACCCAATCACCGAGGAAGTAACTGATTTTGATTTGATCAAAGAACAAATCAAAGTTGCAGCTGGTGTGGAAGTGTCTGGAAGAAACTATTACCCACAACTGCATTCAATAGAGTGTAGAATCAATGCGGAAGATCCTGCTAATGGTTTCAGACCAAGCCCGGGTAAAATCACTAACCTTCACCTTCCAGGAGGTCATGGTGTAAGAGTGGATAGCCATGTATATGCTGGCTACGTCATTCCTCCATTCTATGACTCCATGATCGCTAAGTTAATTGTGAGTGGTCAGACCAGGGAAGAAGCAATTGTGAGAATGAAACGCGCATTACAAGAGATGGTGATTGAAGGTATTAAAACAACGATTCCATTCCATATCAAATTAATGGATGATCCAACATTTAGATCTGGTCATTTCACGACCAAATTCCTGGATACATTCGATTTTTCTGATTTGTAATAGATAAAATAACTATTAATCGAAAAGGTCTTTGTATTGAACAAAGACCTTTTTTATTTCGTTTTAAGATGAGTGCAAAGAAGCTCCATAGTATAGTATCTTTGCGTTATTTAAGAAAAAGAGCAATCAAAGCAATTGTCGACCACATTTAATAACAGACTTACAGAGGAACAATATGAACTAGTTTCAGAACTAGTGAATAATGCTTTGGCCAAAGCAGTCGACTCAATGGCTAAAATGCTCAAAATTAGGGTAGATGCTTCGCATATCGATTTCAACACTGGAGATGTAGATACGATCCATGATTTGGATTTGCTTGGTCGATTCAAAGCCCATTTGGTAAAGCTTGTTTTCAGTGGTGATATTAGGGGTGCATTTTACTTTGTGATCCTCGACCATGAGGTAGATCTGATCAACTCGGTGTGCTTACCTGCTGAATTTAAATCAGATAAGAGAACGGAGAATAAATTAATGAAGCATGGCTTCATGTCTGAGATAGAAAATGTCATTGCGGCATTATCTATGAAGGAGATTTCAGAATATCTGGGTGTACAACTGGAGCTGAAAGTGCCACAGATTCAGATCATTCCATGTAACCAAATCAATGAGTATTTTGAGAAGGAGAACAAGATTTACAAAACCGCTTTCCATGTCACCTCAGTGCTCAAAGGTGTGGCGGTAAATGTATCTCCTTACTTTATCTGGATTTTAGATCAGAATTTCCTGGATATCCTTCGGTTGAATACAACTGAATAGGATTTTATAGGGCACAGCCTACAATAAGCACATCATCTATCAGCATGTGGGAGCCACTCCATTCCTTCATAAACAGAAGGACGTCTTCTTTTTGCTCCATCATACTTTTGCCGTATTGGCTCTCGATGATTTCATTCATTTGTTTCTTACCAAGTTTTTTACCCTCTGGACCTCCCATAAGGTCTTTGAAGCCATCACTTGATAAATAGAAGTTAGATTTTACGCCATCCATTAGAGGCACATTACGTGTATTGTAATGATGAGGATATTCCCACATCTCCCCAATCTGCATACGATCAGCTTTGATCACTTCAAGATTTCCGTCCTGAACATGAAAAAGATCGGTCTTTGCTCCTGCGTACTCTATTTTCCTTACAGCAAGATTAATTTTTAATACTCCGACATCAGCACCAGTACCTACCTGCAAATTTTCACGCTTCTTGAATTTTACACCAATTTTATGATGCAGGTATCTTAATATAGTCCCTGGATCCTTGATATCTTCTTCCTGAACAATCTTCTGCAGCGATTGGGTATAAACTCTCGTCATCATACTTGCAAGGTGCCCATGCCCCATACAATCAAAAAGAACAATGTATAGATGCTCTTCATCCTGATGTACCCAGAACCCATCACCACCCGCTTTGCCAATCATTGGCTTGTTGATAACGAATGATTCGATTACACTGGCCATTAGTTCCTCGGGAAACAAAGAGAAATAGTTTCTCTGTGTTTCGTCCTCTCCTAATCCCAGGTTAAAATATGTAGGTTCTTGTGGTTTCATAGTCTATTGCAACCCTATAACAACATATGCCTCATGATTATTCCAAACAATCGGAATAACATAAATGGACACGTCATTAGGGATTTTTAATTGTGACGGCATGCCTTGAAAAACAACCGGTACAGAAATCATAAAATTCGCCCCTAAATTGGCTCTAACATTTCCAGCCACAACATTGGAGATTTCCCCAGCCATGTCCAGAATATCTTCATCAGAAGGATCATCAATACCAATGAAAATTTTAATCAAATCTTCATACATGTGACGGTCCGCAGAAATATAAACAAAGCCTTTTCTGTTACCCGAGATACCAATCATACCAGTATAATCCTTCAAGACTAGTCCTTCGGATTGTTTAATATACGGCACATTTAGTTCAGAATCAATCTCAGTAAGGTGTCTAAAGTAATTATTTACTGAGTTGATGAACAAACTACAGGTCGCATCAAATTCCGCTTTACTTGTTTTCATTTCGTTTCAATAATCGGTCAAATGCGTTTGCTAAATCATCAGCATTTACTGGTTTGTACAAGAAACCTCTTGCACCTTTATCCAAAGCACGAAGCCCCGTCAACTTATCAGAGAGCGCTGTAATGATCATTACTTTAGCCTTTGGATGAACCACCATAATCTCATCGAGACAAGATAAGCCGTCCATTCCAGGCATGGTAATGTCCAAAGTAATCACATCCGGTTTCTTCTCTTTTACAATTTCTAACGCCTTGTGACCATCTGGAGCCGTACCAATAATCTCAATATCGTAATCTTTGAGATTCTTTTCAATAATTCGCCTCATTATGGACGAGTCATCAACTATCAGTAGTCTCATCTAATTCTGGTTCTTCTTTCATGCTACCATTTACAGGCAGCTTAATTGTCATCTGAAAATACTTTCCAACCTCAAAACTGGTTTCGAAAGTTCCTGTCATCCCCTCTATCAAATTCTTTACAAGATTCATCCCCTGACCTCTACCAGCATGCTCATCTACTTCCTCGGCCGTGGAGAATCCTTCTTTGTAAATCAAATCTATAATTCCTTGCTCATCTAACTTCCCTGCCTCAAACTCACTAATAATGTCTACTTCAATCGCATGTTTTTTAATCGCTTCAACATCTAAGCCCTGACCATCATCCTTGTAGGTGACTTCCAGGGTAGTATCATCCGGTTGATTCAAATCAATAGTAATACTACCTCTACCCATCTTGCCTTCTTCTGTTCGCACTGCTTTATCCTCAATGCCATGTTTAATGGAATTGCGAATTAGTTGAATCATGATATCTCTAAACGAATCGATCTTTTCATTAGGCAGAACGAGGTTACCATCATTCTTAAAGAAGAAGTCAACTGGTTTCTCCATTTTCTCTGAGATCACTTTTACAGCTCTCTCCAATGAGTCAATCAACATGATATTGGAAACAACATGACCTCCAGAAGGGTACTTTCTATAAATGTCAGCAACCTTTCTGAGCATGGAACTCATGTCGTCGATCATTTTATCTGCATCGTCAATCTCATAGAGTATTGTCAGGAAGTCTTTTCCATTAATGTCCTTTTCCTTCAATTGATCAATACTTTCTTCTACGTCGTGGAATTTCTGGCTCATGATATCCAAACCAATTACCACCGCATTTCCTTTTAAGTTGTGAATGGTCTCGAAAGTAAATTGTAATAACTCTTTGAAATTGCCATCTCTATCTGTTTCGTAACGCTCAGAAATACTCCGAAGAGTACGCTTCGCATTGTGAAGGAAACCTCTAATAAGTGATGGATCAATCTTAAGAATGCTAAGTACTTGTTCTGTTTCTTGTTTCTTTTTCTTCTCTGCTTCTTCAAGGTGTTTTTGAAGTAAAATCGCCTCTGTTTCATCAGATACAGTCACCATGATATTGGCGATCTTATCTTTTCTCCAAATCCGAGTAAAATTAACTCGAATGTATTTAGTAGTTACAAGCCCTTCCTTCTCGCTATAGATCTTAACCTGCTCAATTGGATTTAATTGATTCACCACATCTTCATCCATATCCTCATTGAAGAGATGCCTCATAAACATCTCAAGAGCTTCCAGATCTCTAGGGATAATCAGTGGGCGCATGAAATTGGAGAAATTCTCACCAGCTATTTTACTCACTCCAAAGATCTTTTCCATCGACTTGGAGTATAGCTTACTCATTTTTTGATTTCTATCTAACAAGAAAATCCCCTGATGGATATTTTGGAATACCATCATGGCTACCCGATAGATGTTGTTGTAGAGAAATTTAGCTTTATCTCTCTCTTTTCTTAGAATGTTATGAGATTTCACAATCTCACCTGCCATCACATTGAAGGTATGAGCATAATGGCCAATTTCATCTTTTGTTGGAATAGTTACACGTTTAGAAAAATCTCCTTTGGAAAATCTCACTGCATACTCTTCCAAAAGCCTCACATTGCCAAGAAGGTTCTTCACAATAATGGACATTAACCACAATGCCAGAACTCCGATAATGATATCCAAGACAATAAATGTCCAGAACTTTCTAAGGGCACCTCCAGCAAGCGAAGAAGTGGTAACTAATAATCGATTAGATATACTATCCTCTACTTTCTTTAAGGCATTGATCTTATTGGTAGTCATCTCATACCAATAGTTCGGATCTACTTCAAAATTTGTTCGTGTATGCAAGACTCCCCTCAAGCGCTCAACCTCATCTACATCATGTCCTGCAACCAATCTTGAGTAAGTATCTCTCGAATCCTCATCTGCAATAACGATGAAAGCATCTGTATATGACGACTGCTCTGCAACGAGCGAAGTAAACGTAGAATAGAGCTCATCATCCATCGTTTTGAGGGAGAAAGCCTGGGTGCCAATTGCTCGCTCAATACTTGCACGCTCTTTACCTTTCAAAAAGTAAATCAATGCATGAACCTGCTGAGCAATGTCTTTATCTCTAGTTTCATTGATTAGCTGATCAACGGTATTAAGAGCAACATCATTAATATCTGAGAAATATTTGAGAACCTGATAAGGATCAAGAGACATCTTGTCGACTCTACGCCTGATATCATCAATCCCATCAAAACTAGTCTTCAGGAGTTCTATATCATTGGTATGCTTGAAGAGAACTTCGGACAGCTCAGGATTCTGCAGCTCCTTATAAAATCGATTTAAGGTACTATCGGTTACATCACGTTGTCTGGAAATCTCCTCATCAAACTGATATCCATTACTGGTTATATATCCAATAGCAATACTTCGTTCCTTCTGGAGCTCATGTACTACATGATTGATCTCAATACCAAGATTGATGGTCTTATTCAACCTATCAGAATCCTCATAATCAAGATAATTATGTTGGATTTGAAAGTAGTCAAAACACAATATGATGACAATCAGTGGTATTAATACCACTGCAAACTTGATACGAATCGGCAGATCGTAAAGTATTTTCATACTTTATTGGAGTTAGGTGGTGCTTGTAATTTACATTACTCTGTTTACTACCTCTATCAACGCTTCTGAGGTAAAAGGTTTCACAATGTACTCAGAAGCTCCGAGTTCCTTGCCCTTATTCACAACAGTTTGCTGCCCAACGGCGCTGATCATGATCACTTTAGATTCTAACCCCTGATCTCTAAGGACCTTAAGGATTTCGAAGCCCATCATGTCTGGTAATATATTATCCAAAGTAATTAAGTCAGGCTGAGTGTCAAGAGCCAAGTCAATGGCTGTTTCACCATCCTTTGCCTCACCTACTACTTCAAGGCCTGCTTCCTCTAGTGCACTTCTGATAAGTGATCTCATGTAGATCGAATCATCAACTATTAGAACTTTCTTACTCATATTCTTATATCAATTTTTTCAAGTTAATCTTTTAAACCAAATCTTTAATTTTTTCTACGAACTCCTCCTGGAAAATCCAGATAAAGTCGGGGGAAATATCTAATTCTTTACCATGAAAATTTGCTTTGAAGTGAACAACTGCATCAAACTCTCCTACTTCCTTATCAATAAAAGAATTTAATTCTGAACCTTTCACTACTTCAAGCGATGGAACATGTCCATAAATTTCAAGTCCTAAAAAATTAGAAAACTCAGTAATAACAGCGGCAGCCATCATATTATCCATTTCTGTCAGAAAGCCCATTTTCATCATTTTGCTTTCTGGAGAATCGGAGCTCACAATGTTACCCGGTAAGCAAGCATTTAATACTTTAGTTACTTCATCTTCACTAAAAATCAAATGACTTGTCCCTTTAAGCTCTCCGATCAAGTTTGTTCGTATTACATGAACGCTCTGATCGCCATCATCCTTGTATTTTGGAAAAATTACATCATCATGACTCCAGTCGATCTTCTCCATGGTGATGGGGCTTTGGAGAATCATTTCCATGGATTTTTTAGCCATAGACATACCATCAAAGACTAGCTTTGATGCTATTTCCAATTCGTTTTCATTTAACTTATCAAGCATAGGTTATTCCGGTTACTACAATGCAATCTCTTAAAAATGTTTTTTTTATCAATATTTAGTCGATCAAAAGGACGTTTAATCTGTTGGATGGAGTAATTTCTTGGGTCAACCCGTTTTAGCCTAAGTGGAAAAAACGGAATACCACTATTGAGCCAAAGAAGCCTGAACTTCCTCCAATACCTTTTCTTTCGTAAATGGTTTTATAATATACGCATTTGCTCCTAAACCAAGACCTTCTTCTATTGCAGATTGTTGTCCTACTGCACTGATCATGATCACTTTGCATTTAATATTTTGTTCTCTCATGACTCTTAGGATTTCTATCCCAGACATATCAGGAAGTATGTTGTCAAGAGTAATGAGATCTGGTTTCAACTCAACAATTAAATCAAGTGCCTCAGCTCCATTTTTAGCCTCGCCAATCACATTGTAACCTGACTCAGTCAACATAGCTCTGATTGTTGCTCTTGAGTACCCAGAATCATCCACAATTAGTATGTTATGGTTCATGTCGTTAAAACAATTACTTAGTTTCTAGCTCTTTTTTTCTATAAATCCTCGTTTTAATATCATCCACTTTAAACAAGCTCTTTCCAGAATCTGGCATGATATCATAATATCCGATTATCAAATACCCATTCGGCTTTAAACATTGATGCAATAGGTTTAGCACCTTTAATTTAAGCTGATCATCAAAATAGATCATAACGTTTCTACAAAAAACAATATCGTACTTTCCACTCACTGAGTCATGGACCAAATTGTGCCTGCTAAAATTGATACTTTGCTTGTATCTAGGCTTGATCTCGGCATACTTCTCAGTAAACATGAAATAATCTTCGATCTGTTTGTTGGGGAAAAATTTTAAAAATGGGTTTAAATATTGTTTGATTATATCCAATGAATATTGTCCACTCTTTGCTTTCGCTAAAGCCTTGGAGCTCAGATCTGAAGCATCCAATCGTGCGCGGCTAAGCAGATTCTTTTCATCTAATACAATACTCATAGTATATACTTCCTCACCTGTAGAACAGCCGGCGTGCCAGATATTCAAAGATTGTCCTTTGAACTGGTCCAGAATCTCATCTCTTAGTTTAATCCAAACATCCGGATTCCTAAAGAGCTCTGTTAGATTCACTAGCAGGTCATCAATGGAGCTCATAAAGAAGTCATAATCCTTCAAAACTCTACTCCATAGATCCAATGATGATTCCATATTATGTTTCATCATTAATCTGGTAACACCTCGTTTTAATGATGTTTTTTCATAATTAGTAAAGTCCAGGCCATAACGATTTCTGATTGCCGTCATCAGGGCATTCATCTCCTCATCTGTGATTAACTCAGCTGGCGATTTAAAATCTTGCATAAATATGGTCCCGGTACTCTTCATCCTAATTTTCCATTTGAGCTTGCAATGTATGTCTGTGAATCAAGTCGGTCACTACCGCTATATCCACCACAGGACAAACATTTCCATTTCCCAATATCGTTGTTCCACTTAACAATTTCGTTTTATCAATCGGTTTGGTAAGCGGCTTCTCTATAATTTCTTTTTGTTGAATTACTTTATCAACAACCATTCCTGTGGTCTTACCATCGTACGAAACGATGATCACATCAAATACAGCATCTTCTGGTGCTTCATCAAAGGTTTTGTGCAAAATACCTTTATTGGAGATATCGGATAGTGACCTCATCGAAAGGATATCTTTCAAGAAAATCAATGAAATGGCATCTCCCTGAAAGGTACTCATGAGTCCGCCACTTAGTTTCTTCACATCTTTTTTCTCCGTAGATACTACTGCCTCAGTAAATGATAAAGCCAACGCATATTCTTGTCCTCCAACGTCAAATAGCAGAGAACCTTTCAAAGCTAAGGAAGCGGGCACTTGTAGGTTCATCGTTGTTCCTTTGCCTACCTCAGTTTCTATCTTCACCTGACCACCAATAGACTCCACAGCTTTTTTTACCACATCCATTCCAACTCCACGTCCTGATAACTCGGTGACTTGCGCTGCATTGGAAAATCCAGACTCAAAAATGTAGGACAGCACTTCATCTTTACCCATGACCTTAGCCATTTCTGGTGTCGCCAGCCCTTTCTCTACAATTTTTCGCCTGATCACTTCATGATCTATCCCTGCACCATCATCCTTTACCTGAATAACCACTCTATCTCTTTCATAATGGGCATCCAAAGTAATTTGACCTTCCGCAGGCTTCTTGAGCTGTTTTCGAGCATCTTCGGACTCAATTCCGTGACTCACAGCATTTCGAACCAGATGAACCATAGCATCGCTCATCAGTTTCAGAATGTTTCTATCTATCTCCGTTTCGGTACCTTTCAGAATCAAATTGGCTTTCTTACCTTCAATCGATGCAGCATCTCTCAATACCCGATGAAACTTGTTAAACAAAAAGCCTACCTGCACCATCCGTGCATTCATAATGCTGTACTGAAGGTTGGAACTAATCCGCTGAAGCCTATCGAATTCGCCAGACTTAATTCCAAGTTCTTGACTATATGCTATTAAACGATCTCGCTCAATTATCAACTGACCAACCTCGCTGAGTAGGTCATCCATTTTCTTCACGGGAATCTGAATAACATCAGAGAAAGATATCTGAGAAGTATTCTCTTCCTCCTCCACGACATCTTGTTCCTCTTCTGCAACCTCATCAGTAGTCTGTTCTGAAGATTTCTCTTCTCCTTCCTCGTGTTCCTTGGCAAGTTCATTCTTTAGAAAAATTGCCAAACTAGTCTTGATTCCAAGAAAATTAACCTTTTCATCAGTCTCCATGGCACTGATCAAGGCTCCTAATTTATCGTTTGCTCTAAAGAGTAATTTGAATAACTCATCGTTCAACTGAACCTGATTGCTCTTAATGGCAATCATTACATCTTCCATCACGTGGGAGAGATCGGCTATGGAGTCAATACCCAGCCCCATTGCATTGCCTTTCAGCGTATGAGTAATACGGAAAATCGCATTAATTGCATTTTGGTTGCCATGATCCTTTTCCAGATCAACAAACAGTTTATCCAACTGCTCTATGTTGTCTTTTGCCTCTACGAGGAACAGTTCTTTGTATTCTGATTCTTTCAACGCTATAAACAGTTTACCAAATAACCACCAATTTCCCTTATATCAAGTACTGTATCAGCAGCACCAGTTTCAAATGCTATTTTGGGCATCCCATAAATAACACTTGACGATTCATCCTGAGCAATAGTTCTGCCACCACTATCTTTTATGGCCTGCATGCCCTTCACTCCATCTTTACCCATTCCTGTAAGCAACACTCCTATTGCCTTATCAGCATAAGCTGAAGCCGCAGAAGTCATCAATGCATTGATAGATGGGTTATTATATTCACGATACACCTCATCAGAAAAAGCAATTTTGGGTGTATCATTTTTGTCTTTAACTACGATCATATTGGTATCCCCAGGGGCAATGATAACCATCCCTGCTTTTGGGATCATTCCCTTTTTACCTACCACCACTTTTAATGGACTTAAAAAATCAAGCCGTGCAGCAAATGACTTAATGAAGTTGGGTGGCATGTGCTGTCCCAGCAGAACTGGCACGTTCAAGTTGGCAGGGAAAGAGGTAATTACCTTTTCGACAGCAGTAGGTCCACCTGTAGATGCACCTATCACGATCACATGATAATTGGCCTTGGTATCAAAGGTATGAGACAGCTTATTGAGTCCATCCTTCTCAATTTTAGTCGCCTTTGGCTTTGCTCTAGCTACCCTTTTAACAGTTGCCACGAGTTGTGACCCAATCTCTCGGACCTTAGATCCTCCTTTCTGAGGTTTATTGATGTAATCAACAGCACCAAGCTCTAAAGCATCAAATATGGGATCTAAGTTACTATTGCCTACAGAACTCAGAATCAATATGGGTACAGGATGCACCTTCATGATCCGCTCTACTGCATATAGGCCATCATACTCACCCATATTCATATCCAAGAGTACGACATCAGGACGACATTCCTTCACAAGCTGTACGGCTTCTTTTCCGTCCACAGCACTACCAACTACATTGAGTTCATCATCTTTGGATAATAAATCGGTCAGGAGCAACCTCATAAATGCCGAATCATCGACAACAAGTATGTTTATCTTTTTACTCACAGTTTATTCTACTAATCTGGATTTTAGACGATCACCCTCAATCATTTCGTCGATATCGATAAAGAAGACCATTCCATCTTCATTTCGTATCAATCCTTTGATATAGGTCTCATCCAATGAGGTTTCAGAGACATTATCATCTGCAGGTTGGATTTTTTTGCCCAGAATAATCTGACTAACAGGCACTTCAGGCACCAAGACTCCAACGGTAAATCGCTCCGTTTTAATGACTATAGTATATTCTGATCTACCTTTTAGGTCATCACTATTTTCTACAAACCCAAGTTTGTAAGCCAAGTCCAGTGTGACCACACCTTTTCCTCTGATGGTAGCAATACCAGGAATGTATTTAGGTGCTTGTGGCATGCGGGTGATTTCAGGTGTTAGTACTACCTCGTTAACCTTACTTATCTCAATAGCGAAGTATTCTTTCTCTACCCGAAATACAATCAGATGGACTTGTTGATCTTTTAGTTGTTTTATTTCCGTAGAGAACTTTTCGTGAAGCTTCTGACGTCTATCAAACTCTAATTTGCTCACCAGCCCTTGACGTTGCTGAGGCTTTTCCGCAGGAGCAGCTTCAAGAAAAATCTGCTCAATCTTAGGGGCTGCAACCTTTGTTTTAACCGTAGTTCTTGTAGACTTTTTAGCCGCTGGTTTCTTTGCAGTGGCTTTCTTCGCTACAGGTTTCTTATCTACACTTTTAGCTGCTACAGCTTTCTTCGCTACCGTTTTCTTTGCTACTGTTTTTTTAACCGGTTTCTTTTCAGACTCTTCCTTCTTAGCTGGCTTTTCGGCAGAAGGCAATAAACTCTTCTTCTTTAAATTTCCCCCTAACGCCATATCAAACAAGTTTTAATATTTCTTCGCATAACTCCATATAATCATTGGCACTATTAGAAGTAGGTGCATAACTAATGACACTTTGGCCAAATGACGGTGCTTCTGATGCTCGTACATTTGGTCGTATTTGAGTTTCAAACATTCTGAAGTCATAGTTACTATTGATATGTTCATAGACTTCAGATGATAGCTTTCTTCTTCTATCCACCATTACAGGCAATATACCTAGAACACTCAACTCCGGGTTCACAGATTGCTTGATTTTTTGCAATGTTTCTGATATCAAATCCAATCCTTGCAAGCTCAACACTTCCATCAACATCGGCACGATTACGTATTTACTTACAGCTAACGCATTAATAGTTAAAAGAGATAAGGAAGGAGGGCAATCAATAATAACAAAATCATATCCGTCTACTTTCTCTAATAAATATTTTAACCTGTATTCTCTGTCTTCTACATCTACCAGGGAGAGCTCCACATCAGCCAAACTAATGGATGCAGGAATTACATCCATACCTTCCCTTTCCACAATAACTTCCAACAAATCAGCATCTCCGTACAACACATCCGCAATGCTTTTGTCGATATCTACCACACCCAAAGAATAAGTTAAGCTACCTTGAGGATCCATGTCTATCAACAGGATTCTCTTTCCATGTAGCTCCAGAGCTTTTGCCAGGTTGATGGTACTTGTGGTTTTTCCCGTTCCTCCTTTTTGATTCACTACGGAAACAATCATAACTGGTATTTTAGGTCTAGGTTTTATTGGTTAATGATCTCTCTAAATATCATTGATAAAGAATCACTCAGAAGTTATGAATTTCTATCAATGAATTTAAACTAGTGCTTGATAAACATACCAACAAAATGTCTGTATACCCTAATAGATTCGTCCAATCATGAAAAAATCTGGATAGACAGGTAGGATTGATTATAGACCAATCCAGAGGTTTGTAATAAAAAAAGGTCTCCATAAATAGAGACCCTTCCTTCTGTATTGTTCAACGACAAATTTTAGTTGAAAAGTTGAGTTGATTTTCTAGAAGCTACGTGAACTTTAAAAAACTTCTCACACTCTTCATGTGATCCTACAAAGACCACAGTATTTCCTTTCTTCACAAGGTACTGTTCTAGAGATTCGTCGTAGGCTAATCTCACAGCAAACCTATTCTTCAACGACTTTAACATTTATCTAATAATGGATTGTATAGTGAATTCTAATATTGGATACTTAAGAGGCCTGAGCTACACTATTTGAATAAGTAGCGAAACCAGGGATAAAATTGAATTTAGCATCTAATAGATCTTGAAAATCTTCTCCGCACTCTAGCATATCATCATCGTCCTCCTCGTAGTGCCAGTTAATAACAATTCTCAATCCTTGCTCTTCCATAGCCTTCAATCTCTTGAGTATATCGAAGATGCATTTAGCAGAACTAGTATTAAACATCGTCATTTTAAAGTCAGCTTTGATACCTCCTCTTGTTGCTTTGATTGAGTTCAATATTTTCATCAGAGGTTGATAAAAAGCAACGCTATTATCTGGACTGGACATGCCTGATAATACCAATCGACCTTTTCTTGGGTCGAATATTATCTCTGGCGTAAGATGGGTTTTTCTGATAAATAACATAAACGATGATCTAAATAGCTAAATTCTATAATGCAAGGATACGAATGTTAGCAAAGGTTGTCATCTTACTTTCGTTGAATGGGCACATTTACTTGATGAGCGAGGCTAATAAACCTTAAAGGCCTATATATCAACTGCTAATTGCGGATATTTCTTTTTCAAGTCATCCACAAGTCCCTTTTCCTCAATCTGATAGCCTTCTACTCTTCGCTGAATTCCAAGTAAACCGTAATCTTCAAACTCAGGAATGTATATAGGCAACTTCCTAATGAACCAATAAGTATCCTGTCCTTTAAGTAATACTTTTTCGAGACTAATAGACTGCTGCTTTTGCTTAATTAACTCATTTTCAATACTCCAGTATTTCTCTGCAGTCGTCCTGTCAAAGAAATCAAATGAATCTTTTCCAATAATGTCTTTAATCTCTGCACCATAACTATCGGCAGCAACATTATTGATCAGATACAACTTACCATCCGGTCTTTTCACTTCCACCTTTTCTTCTAGCTGATTGATAATGTCTACAAACAACTCATTCTGCTTATTGATGGCATCAAGATTCTGCTCAATGATTTGTTCCTTTTCTTTCAGCATATCGGCACGTTGTGTCGATTTCAACTCAGCTTGTTTCAGATCTGTGATATCACGCGTAATTCCGAAGGTCCCAATAATCTCTCCGTTAATATTTTTAAAGGGCAGCTTGGTAGTAGACACATAAGCAATGGTTCCATCATTTCTATCTTCCTTTTCTACCAGATTTACCAAAGGTTTACCTGTTTTTATAATTTCTTGCTCGTCATTCAATGCCTTTTTGGCATGTTCTCCAAAGAAATCAAAATCTGATTTACCTAAAATATCCTGAGCGCCATTTTTCTTATGCAGCTTGACAAGTGAATCACTAACCCTGGTGAACTTACTATTGATGTCTTTGAAATAGATAAGGTCAGGCAAGTTCTGAAGCAGAGCATCTAAAAAGGCCTTTTCCTTTTCAAATTTCTCACGCATATTGTACAATGCACTATTTCCTTCCTGGCCACTTAACTTCACCATGGAGATCCCTTCTCTGAACTCTTCTGCTACATTGGCTAGAAATGCGGTGCGCTCACCAAAATTGGTCATTCCAGAAGATAGCTCCGTCGCAGAACTGGCCACCTCCTCGGTACCTGCCGCTGTTTGTTCTGCAATGACAACTATACTCTCTGTGATAGCAACCACTTCATTGATACTAGTTATCTGAGAATTTGCAGCTACCAAAATCTCCTCCGAATGATGAAGCGTATTGTTTGAAGACTCAAACATTTCTTTAAACGATTCCGATGCCTGCAATGAAGTTCCTTCACCTTCTTTTACAAGGTCTCGCATTTGGGTGATGACAGAAGCTGCCTCAGTGGTGTCAGTCTGAACACTTTTCACCAATTCTTCAATCTCTTTTGCTGACCTGCGAGAGTCTTCTGCCAGCTTTCTAATCTCCTCTGCCACCACAGCAAAACCGCGACCGGCATCACCGGCCTGAGCAGCTTCAATTGCCGCATTGAGTGCTAACAAGTTTGTCTGTGAGGCTATCTCGGTAATAACGCCAAGTACCCTGGTAATTTCTTTTGATCGCTCAGTCAATATTTGCATAGAGCCATCGGTTTTTTCTGAATGTGTAGAGATCTCTCTCATGCTACGAACCATCTCCTCCACAATGCCTATTCCTCTTTCACTAAGTTCAGCTCCTCTTTTTGCTGTGCTATTAATAGCCTCAGACTTCTCAACCATGCCTTTGGATGCTTTCAATATTCCCTCTACGAGATTGGAAGACTCATCTACTTTAGCTAGCTGACTTTGAGCTCCATGACTCATTTCACCAATAGCAGAAGCGATCTCATTGGTATTATTCCTCATCTCCTCACCTGTAACTTCCATTTCTGATGCTGAGTCATCAATTGTATTGACATTACGGGCAATCGTATTGAGTAAAGAATCCAGATTATTTAAAGCTAAATTGAGATTATCAGTAATCATCTTAATATCTCCATGAGCTTCATCTTCATACCTTAATGTAAGATCACCTTTAGCCATTGCTCCTAGAATATTATTGATCGAGAAAAATGGTTGCGAAACACTCTCGAGCAAATCATTGATGGATTCCGAAAGCCTCAACCATGCCCCAGATTTATCAGTGCTATTAACCCTTGCTTTTAGATTACCTTCTTCACCAGCTACTTTCACCACAAAATTGGTTTCGCCGATGATCTGACTCAGGTTTTCCTTCATTTCAATCAGAGATTGCCCCAGGACATCATTTTCATTTTTCACCTCGAAATCCTCATCAAAATTCCCACTTTTGATATTATCTGCTAACTGGGACATTCTGCGAAGAAAACCTAAATGGGACATCAATGCGCGAGTGATACTACCAATCTCATCTGAACGATGATCTGTTTTCAACTCACCAAAATCCACTTTAACATCACCAAGAGCCATCAGTTTAATCCTCTTAATCATTCGATAGAGCGGATGATGTACTTTGTGATAGGTCCAGTGCATCCCCAAATAAAACTGTGCTATAATAAAAGGTGAAGCATAAACAAAATAGATGAATCCAAATTTACCTGCAGCAAAGGATACTACGGATAGTTCGGCCGCTATGACGGTAAGGATCATACATATTCTGAAAAGAAATGATCCTTTGAAGTTTTTATAAATTATAGATAGGCTTACTATGGTAATAAGAATAACATAGCCTGTGATTTTAAGAATATCAATCACATCAGCGGAAAGAAAATCATCATTCATAACATTGTAATCATATGTACCCAATTGAATCAGAGGGGTTCATTCAATTGGGAGGTTAACTGCTATTAATTCTCGATCATTTCTAATATATCTATCAAAATGATCATGTCTCCATCTACTTTCACAATACCTTTGATAAACTGATCTGTAGCCGAGAGATTCTTGATGACTGCAGCAGAAGTATTGATCTGGGATTTGTTCACCACAATAGTATCTGGAACCTGAGCTACTACCATTCCAGCATAAACAAGTGAATCCTTTAGTACAATAACAAATGAGGCGTCCAGGTCTATATCCGACTTATAATCCAGATTCAATCGCTTGGCAAGATCGGTAATAGCTATTACATTCCCTCTTATATTGCCAACACCAAGAATGTAATCTGCAGATTGAGGAATTGGCGCTATCGGAGGAAGTTTTACAACTTCTTTTACCTTCTCAATTGAGATGGCATACTTCTCTTTTCCCAAAGGGAAAACCACAAGAACTTCTCGCTCTTCGATTTCTCGTTTGTCATCAATCTCTTGATTTAAGGCGGCCAACTCCGCCTTCTCTACCCAACTAGATTCAGGATTGATTTTTTGCTCAGTTTGCATGTATCCAGGTCGTGTGTTACTTCAATCTAAATTTACTTAATCTTTCTATTAGCTCATTGGCTACATCCGATAGACTTTGAGAGCGATCCACATAATTATCCATACCCGCAGACAACTCTGTTGCAGAACTAGCTATTTGCTCTGTTCCTGCGGCTGTTTCTTCTGCAATAACAACCACTGATTCAGTGATGGTCACAACATTCTTAATGGAATCTATTTGTTGTTGTACTCTCTTTCTGATTTCTTCAGTCATCAATAGTGTTTTAGACGATGACTCAGTGATTTCTGTGAAGGCTTCTGAAGCAAAATTGGTAGCGTCTTCTCCACTCTTCACACTGTTTTTCATCATATCGATTGCTGTAGCGGCTGTGCTCACATCATTTTGAACATCGCTAACAAGTTGTTCAATATCCTTAGCTGATCGCTTACTATCCTCAGCCAACTTTCTAATTTCCTCAGCGACTACCGCAAAACCACGTCCGGCATCACCTGCCTGAGCTGCCTCAATTGCGGCATTCAGTGCTAAAAGGTTCGTTTGAGAAGCAATCTCTGTAATGACACCTAGGGCTTTCGAAATCTCATTCGAACGCTTGGTCAATACCTGTATGGAGTCGAAAGTATCCGATGAAAACGCTGCAATATCTCGCATACTAAACCCAACCTTTTTCACAAGGCTCAAACCTTGTTCACTACTTGCCACCCCTGCTTCTGCAGCACTGTTAATGCTGTCTGATTGCTCACCCATCTCATTAGATGATCTCAATATACCTTCCACTAATGAAGAAGACTCATCTACTTTCACCACCTGGTTTTGTGCCCCATTAGACATTTCAGAGATGGACGAAGCTATTTCCCTGGTGTTAATAGTCATCTCTTCACTGACTGCCAACATCTCCTGAGAGGATTCAGCCACTGTCATAGCAACACCAAGAATACTCTCAATTAATTCATTGATATTGTCCAATGCCTTGTTAAAACTAGTGGCCATTACCTGCACATCACCTTTAGCGTTGGCATCGTATCGTATGGTCAAATCTCCTTCAGACATGGCATTCACCATCGCATTGATTTTACTAAAAGGAGTTGAAACTGTATCCAATAAGTTGTTGATGGACTCACTCAGATCTCTCCATGCTCCTTCTTCCCAGTCTCCTTCCATGCGAGCGCTCATGATCTCACCATTTTCACCTGCTTTTTCGATCACACTTCTAGTTTCTTTGCTGAGAAGCTGTAGGTTTTCTCGCATCGTAATCAAGGAGTAACCTAGCATGTCATTATCACCGGAGATATTGAACTCAGAATTGAGATTACCTTTACCTATTTCATAGGAGAAATTCGCTTTTCTAATCAGATCATCCATCAACTTATTTGCGGATTCGGCAAGCTCTCCCAATTCATCTTTAGACTGTATTTTTAACCTATTATTACCAGAAAGATCTCCTTCTGCCAACTTAGTCAATAAGAAACTAGCTTTTTCCAATGAGTGAGCCAATCCTGAAGATATCCAATAGGTAACTCCTAATAGCAAAGCCAAACCGATGAATCCAAAAATGAGTGTATTTAAAAACGCTGAATTAAAATCAGCCGTAATTTCAGATACAGGAACTACAAAACCAGCCGACCAAGGGAAACTCGATTTACCAACTGGAATAGAGGCAAATGAGACGTAAACGTCTTCTCCCATATCCTCATCATATACTGTGTAGGAAAAAGATTCTCCGTTTTTAATTTTCGCATGAACATCATATTCACTCTTCTTAACAATACTCAAAGAATCCATCGATTGACTGAACAACTCATGTTTTTTGTGAGCAATGATTACTCCCTCGTTTGACAACAAAAAGGCAAAACCAGTTTCATAAAAATCCACCTCAGAGATTCCTTTAAAATCATCCACAGTCATATCCGTCCCTACAACACCCGCAAATTTTCCATCGAGCTCTATGGTCATAGTTGGAGACACACCAAGTAAAGAATCGGTAGAACCAGATTCATAATCATAGTCCTCATACCAATAGGGCTCAGATAGCTTTTCTGAATGCTCTCTGAAATTTTTCAAAAACCAGTAAATCCCAGAGGTAGGATCACCATTTAAATTGGCTGTCTCCTCAGAAGACCTGACCTGACCATCCCTTAAATAAGTATTGTATCTCTCACGACCGTACTCTTTGGTATATCCCTCTTCAATAGCCCAGAGCTGCCAACTCATCCAGGCGGCATCATATTTTGGATATTCTTTAACGATATTCTTAAAAAACTCTCCTCTTATTTTATCTCGCAGAGGTTTATCTAGAGTTGTTAAAACTTCAACTGCATTCTTCATACTACGAGCCACTGCCATATCAGCATCAAGCAACGCTTTAATCTCATTTGCTTTTTGGTGGGCATATGAGTCAGCAAGTTTTTCAGCTTCCTTTATAGCATTAGATCGTAAGTTATAACTGATGTACCCTATAGAAACGACGTATATTAGTACCGTCAGTCCCACCACCAGATACATCATTTTTTGTCTAATAGTCAGGTTGTAATTCATAATTGGTTGTGATTAAGAGTGTTCTCAAAATCATTTCTGGGTCGTATAATCCCCTAAATAACAGCATTCTATCCACATCAACATAGCGATTCGATCTAAGGGGTATAATCTTCTACTGAGTGTGGTTGTTAGATGTTAAATGGTAATCATACAAATCTTGGCTAATAAAGTTATTAATACTAACTCATGCCTCCGGGGTATCCTCACCTTTTTCGATTAACGCACACAATTTGTCATACCAATCTTGTCCAAAGCGCCTAATAAGAGCACCTTCAAGGAACTTATATACCGGTACGGCCAATTCTGCTCCAAGATCACATGCAGGAGAACAGATATCCCATCGATCATAATTCAGCGCTAGAAATTCATGAAGTTTAGCGACTCTTATTGGGTATAAATGGCATGAGATTGGCTTCTGAAAATCAGTCTTCCCATCCTTCCAGGCTTGCTCAATTCCACACTTCAATATTTTCTGTTCGTCATAATATGCGAAAGCACATTCTTTGTTGTCTATGGTAGTTGTACTAAAATCACCTTCTTCATCTAACAAGTATGGACCATGTTGCTCCAAAGCAGCTATTGCCTCTTTAGATAAGTAAGGTTTCACCACTTCAACTACTTCTTCTATTAAAGGAAGTTCATCCTTTTCTAAAGGAGCTCCAAGATCACCCTCCACACAACAAGCTCCCTTGCATTTATCAAGATTACAAACAAAGAAGCGCTCCTTGATCTCACTGGAAACCAATGTATTATCCAACTGTATCATAATAAATCCTAATCTAATCGAATCACAAAGTTATTTGAAACAAGACGAGAACAGGAAAGAATATTTTTTTTCAAAAAAAAAGAAACCCTTTTCTTAGAAATGCGTTAACCTTGCAACAACATATATGTACATACATATAAACAACTTTGAAATAACGAAAAAAGACTATGTTACAATCATTATTAATTTCATTATCCCTAATGGTTTCTTCTGGTGAAGGAATTAAGGCAGCTTACACAGTAGATACAGAAAAGAGCACCGTAGAGTGGTTTGCAGAAAAAGTTACTGGAGAGCACAATGGTACTGTTACTTTGAAAAGTGGTGAATTTGCTTTCGCTGATGGTAAATTGACTGGAGGTTCATTCATCGTAGACATGACTACTATTGATAACACTGACCTTGAAGGTGAGTGGAAAGACAAATTAGTAGGTCACTTAAAGTCTGATGACTTCTTTGGTGTTGAGACGTATCCTACAGCTACTTTCACTATGAAAAGCGCTAAGAAACAAGGTGGTAACAAGTACCTGGTATCAGGAGACATGACTATCAAAGGAATTACTAAATCTATTGAATTCCCAGCTGAGGTTGTTGTTGCCGGTGATCAGGTAATCGCTACTGCTACTTTGACAATCGATAGATCAAAATACAATGTAAAATATGGTTCTGGTAGCTTCTTTGAAAACTTAGGCGACAAGACCATTTATGATAACTTCGATCTTAAAATCAAAATCGTAAGTTCTAAGTAATTAGTTAAAAATCAGGTAAATAGGTTAGGAAAAGCCGTTCGCTGAAAAGTGAACGGCTTTATTATTTTTATCAGAAATGTTTCCATCCTTGAGCCTGTAAAGCAACAGTATTTCCCCCTCGGGTTACCATTACTCTACCCTTATCTGCACTGTGCATGTACCCTATGGTGTGGATATCTGAATGATTTTTTATCTTCTCAAAATCTTCCTGCTTCAAGGTGAAAAGCAGCTCATAATCTTCTCCTCCATTTAACGCACAAGTATTCGGATCAATGGAGAACTCCGCTGCAGTTTCATAAGTCTCCTTATCAATAGGAAGCTTATCCTCATAAACTGCAGCTCCAAGACCAGAATGCTTGCACAAATGAAATATCTCTGAAGCTAAGCCATCAGATACATCCATCATGGACGTTGGGACGATACCAAGATCAGCAAATTCATGAATGATGTTCATTCGAGCTACAGGCTTCAATTGACGTCCTACCACATAAGGGTAATTATCTAGTTTTGGTTGCATATTTGGATTTCCCAGAAACTCTTGCTTCTCTCGTTCAAGAATTTGTAACCCAATATAAGCTCCTCCCAGATCTCCAGTTACACAGAGGATGTCATTTTCATTTGCCCCGGATCTATAGGTAATCTTGTCTTTTGCTACCGTACCTAATGCTGTCACTGAAATGACTATACCACTTCTAGAAGCAGTGGTGTCACCACCTACAAAATCAACACGATAATCTTCACAAGCTTGTTTGATTCCTTCATACAAAACCTCCAATGCTTCTACAGAAAATCGGTTACTCAAGGCTAGACTTACTGTAACTTGCTGTGGTGTAGCATTCATTGCAGCAATATCAGACACATTCACGGCTATCGCCTTGTATCCTAAATGCTTCAATGGAATATAGCTTAGATCAAAGTGAATACCCTCCACCAACATATCGGTAGTAGTTACCAGATATTCGTCTCCCAGGTCCATCACAGCCGCATCGTCACCTACTCCTTTTACCGTCTTTTCGTTGTAAAACTTGATCTCCTTTGTCAAATGGTCTATCAAACCAAATTCCCCTAACTCTCCTACTTCTGTTCTCTTTTCGTCACTCATTTTTTATGATTTGAATTCCTGACACAATTCTACCAAAACACCATTAGTCGTTTTGGGGTGAAGGAAGCACACCAACTTATTGTCTGCACCTTTTTTAGGAGTTTCATTCAGCAGTTGAAAACCTTCACCTGCCAAACGTTTCATCTCCGCTTCAATATCATCCACCTCAAAAGCAATATGATGAATGCCCTCTCCACGTTTATCAACATATTTTGCAATAGCGCTATCCGGGGAACTCGCCTCCAGAAGCTCTATTTTGTTGGGACCAACCTTAAAAAATGAGGTAGTCACATGTTCGCTTTCTACGCCTTCTTCCTTGTATTGCTGCTCGCCAAACAACCTGGTAAATAATTCATTGGCTTTGTCCAATTCTTTTACAGCTATGCCGATGTGCTCAATTCTGACCATGATCTATCGATTATGTATTAATTTCGCAAAAATGAGGAAACTTTTACAGGATTTGAAAGGTTTCCAGAGTTGTTGTATTTTTAAGTAAACTCAACATTTTATGGAGTATAGGACAGATGTCCATGTGGAGGCCGCCAGGATTCAGAATGAAATAATCAATTTCCTGGGATTGAAAAGCAGTGAATTGGTGTTTGAATTTACAAGCACTGAAGGTAAAGTGAAATTGGACCTGATTACTGTCAATCCAAGGCACAACCAATCATTCTTGTTTAAATCCATCACTGGATTCGATAAGACTGATGTGCTCAATAAAATGTTGGACTATGTGAAGACACACAAGGAGAAAGAAAGCTCTTACACGATCCAATGGACTACCAAAGGAATGGGTGAGCTTCAGACCTCTTATTTTAGAGCCAAGAACATCTATGATGCATTGGACAAACTCTATTATGGAAGAGACATGAATAACCTGACTGTGTTTAGCGTAGTATTAAACCCAATTGCATAAAACCATGATCAACGTAACAGATAAAGCCAAAGAGCGCATAGCTGAATTAAGAAATGAAGAAGGACATTCTCCTAGTCACAACATTCGAGTGGCTGTAAAAGGAGGTGGATGTTCTGGACTGATGTATGACTTGTTGTTTGATGACAAGCTTACAGATACTGACGAAGTATTTGAAGACAAAGGGGTGAAAGTAATCGTGGATAAGAAAAGTATCCTATACTTATTAGGTACTACGCTTGACTTTTCTGATGGATTGAATGGAAAAGGATTTCAATTCATTAACCCAAATGCTACAAGAACTTGCGGATGTGGAGAGAGCTTCTCCATCTAAGGAAAAGGCAAATCAGGAAATTGAGCCCATCGCAAATGTGATGGGCTTTTTTTATTTTACGCACATTCTTTTGTAGATTCAGTGCAAACAAACCTGGTTAACCAAATGAAAATTCAAACTTACTTCGTTGCCATGGCAACTATCATGATCATGTCATGTGGAGGAGGCGCCTCCTCTGAGAAAACTGCTGAATCCGAAATAGATGAAGCTGCGGTAGTTGACTCCATAAGTGTTGCTGTTGATGAAATGAAAACGGATCTCAGCAAAGAGACTGAGGCCACTGTTGAAGAAATTGACTCACTTTTAAGCGACATTTAATCATGAGAAAACTATCACTATTAACATTATTCGCGGCTATTATGCTGATGATTTCTCCAATTCCTGGAACTTCCCAGGGACAGGGTAAAGGCAAAGAGAAAAGCGAGCAGGCCAAAGAGAAAAAAGGTAATAAACCTGAAAAAGAAAAGTCTGAAAAAGAGGATGAAGAAAGTGAAGAGGATGAGGTTAAAGACAAGATGAAGGAGAAAGGAGCCAAAACCGACTCCATGAAAAAAGAGAAGAAAGAAAAGGAGATTAAAGCCATGCCCGACTCTGCAGAGGGTAATGCATACGGGAGAAGCAAGGGTGAACTCTCCGGAAAGGAATTCGGAAAATTAAGATCAGAAGAAGCGAAAGAAAAGCTGCGGCTAAACGTGCAGAATTGGAGTCTGAAATTGAAAAAAGCGAAGCTGCTGTTAAATCATCAGAGGAGAAAATTGCTCAGGCTGAAGTGAAATTAGAAGAGGCAAAATCGAAAGGAGATATTGCTGCAGAAGAAATTAAAAAGAAGGAAGAAGCCATTGCGAAAGCCAAGCAGAAAATAGAGGAGTTAAAGGAAAAAATCAAGACTCAAAAGACCGCTATTGGCAAGGAATAAAGGATTATTCACGATAAAAATAATTAGCGAATCACAAGCTTAGAATTATCTAACTAAATATTACATTCGCACAAAATTAGGAATCATCTAATATAAACTTTAAATTGATAAGATATTCCTAACTATTTATCTATTTTATCATGAAATCAAAAATTTACCTAGCGGTACTTGCCCTTGCAATGTTTGCTTGTGGTGGTGAAACAAAATCTACTGAAGAAACAACTGAGGCTGTTGCTGACACAGTAGCCATGGAAATGGACACGGTAGTAGCAGAAGTTGACACGCTTTTGACTGCAGCTGTTGACAGCCTTGATGCGGAGATAGACAGTGTAACATCTGAAGCTCCTTGATAGAAAGGTTTTGATCCAACGAAAAAGGCTCCGATTGGAGCCTTTTTCATTTAAATGAATTCTATTCTGTCCTTAACGCTTTTACAGGATTGGAGAGCGCAGCCTTAAGTGCCTGATAACTTATAGTGGCAAGCATAAGGATGATCGTAATCACAGCAGCCAATATGAAACTCATAGGTGAAATATCAATACGATAAGAAAAATCCTCTAGCCAGGAAGACGCAGCCCAAATGGTGATCGGAATAGCAAAAAGCATGGAAACTCCAGCAAGAATTAAAAATTGACGGGACAGAAGAAATACCAATCCAGCAACAGAAGCACCTAAAACTTTTCGAATTCCAACCTCTTTCATTTTTCCTGTTGCGATAAACATGATCAATCCATACGATCCCAAACATGAGATTAAAATGGCAAGGAAAGCAAAGTAGCCCACCGTGCGACCTAGTCGTTCCTGAGCTGCATAGTTTTGATCTAATGATTCATCTAAGAAATTGTAATCGAATGTCTCCTCTGGGAAGAATTCATTCCAAACAGAGGCCACTTGATCCAGAGTGGTAGGAATATTTCGATTTTCTAACTTGATTGAAAAAACCGAGAACTGGCCAACCGAAATATCCATAACCAATGGATTCATGGGCTGGGATAATGAGAGGAAATTAAAGTCTTCTACCACACCGATGACTTGTCCTTCTTTTCCTTCTATATTGATTTTCTTTCCTAACGATTCTTCCGGCGACCCAAACTCAAACTCATTCACTGCAAAACGATTGATAATAAAAGAAGAAAGATGGTCCGTTCCATACTCTTCTGAGAAAGTTCTACCAGCCACCATTTCAATATCATAAACATCTATGAAATCATAGTCCACAGAGTATACTGGAGCTATTAAAGGATTCTCCGCAGTTCTACCTTCTGGAATGACATTTCTGTTAACCATTCCAAATCCAGGAACATTCGACGAAACTGTACTTCCCAACACTCCTGGCAGCTGTTTCAATTCATTTTCAAAGGCATTCATCTTCTGTCGCTTTTCAGCATCTACTCCTCCAAATACATTATTGAAGTTTTGACTCTGAACTGGAACATTAATAATATGATCCGTCTGAAATCCAAGAGGTCTATTTCGCATCATGTCCAATTGATCAAATACAATCAGTGTACTTGCTATTAACACGACAGATATTGCAAATTGAACAACTATAAGGCCTTTCCTAAAAGATAAACCACCTTGAGAGTTTTTAGAAACCAGACCTTTCAAACTATATATCGGAGAGACTTTAGTGACAAAAAATGCAGGATAAAGTCCCGCTAACAAACTCGCCAATATTGCCAATGAAACAAACCCTCCAATAATATATGGATCCATTAACACTTCTCCAGATAATTCTTTACCTGTCAACTCATTGAGCTGAGGAATAAGCACAGTAGTAAGTCCAAAAGCCAGCAAAGCAGCTATGAATGTAGTAATGAAAGATTCACCCAAGAACTGCGCAACCAGATTTGACTTCCAGGCTCCTAGCACCTTTCTCATCCCAATTTCTTTGGCTCTTTGTAATGATCTAGCAGTAGAAAGATTAATGTAATTGATACACGCAATGGCCAGTGTAAGCACTCCCACAGCGATAAAAATATAGATAAACATCATACTTCCTGGAGATTCAGACTGTGCTTGCACATCGTCATTCAGATGAATATCCAATAGTGGTTGGAGCTTATAAACCTGTTCTCTTTGTTGCTGTTGAGGTATTTTTTCTGCTACAAACTGCACCAGCTTGGTATTAACAATCTCTGGATTAGCTCCTGGCTCCAGGAGCACATATGTCGGTGAATGTGAAACCATCCAGTTTTGCTTAAAATTCTGGCGAATACCTGCTGCCAATTCATCTGGCTCCAAATCATACATATTATCATAAGGCACCATCATATCAAAATGAACATGCGAGTTTGAGGGAAAATCCTTCACAACTCCAACAACCTTAAAACTATGCTGACCTTCCATCAGAATAGACTGACCAACAGGATTTTGCACACCAAAATATTTCCTGGCAATCTCCTCATTCAAAACAACTGTAAAGGGCTGATCCAAAACCTGATCAAAATCACCAGCCACTCTTTCGAAAGAAAAAATATTGAAAATACCAGGATCAACAAAATTCACATTAGGCTCCTCAAAACGTTCGGTTTGTGCTCCCTCTCCCACCTGTACGCTGACACTTCGCGAGAACATTCGAGCAACTTCCTCTGCTTCAGAAAAGTACTCCTTGATTTCAGGTCCCATTACTGGAGGAATGCGTGCGATATCAAAATTTGATATCAGGTACTCCATGCGATAAATACGATCCTTTTTTGAGTGGAATTGGTCGAAACTAAACTCATCAACCACGAAGAGCAAAATCAGCAGCGAACATGTAAGCCCACCTGTTAGACCCAAAATATTGATGAAGCTAAATGAACGATGACGCATTAAGCTTCGTATGGCAGTTTTGAAATAGTTTTTGATCATAGTTCTATTTACGAACTATCAATCAATTGGATATCAACAAATTTGATAAACGGTTTTCAGCCTGCTAAACTCCTTTAAATCAAACATGCAATCCACATTCCGTTTTTTCCTGGCCTTGCCATCTTCCCTCACGGCCCTTTCCTTTCTTGGTGCAGTGCACACATCCTATAGAACCATAACCCTCATATTGCAAAGGATGAGTAGGCAGTTCATAAATGGTACGATATAGGTTTAAATCTTCCGGTCCCATATCAATGATTGGATGAAACTTCAATAAGCCTTTAGACTTTTCGAATATTTGCTTGTCAGCTCTATTCGCATTTTGAAAACGAAGCAATCCTGAGATCCAAACGTCTTTACCTTTTTTCAGCTCGGCCATTGGCTCTACCTTATTGATGAAGCAGCAAAAATCTGTATCATTATTCCAGACCTGATATTTGGCAGTAAAATCATGAGAACTCTTTCGTGGCTGCACATCCACAATGTTCAGATCAAACTGATCCATCAAGTACTCTTTGTAAGCATGCGTTTCTTTGAATAGATATCCTGTATCGATCAGATGAATAGGATGTCTTGGCGCTACTTTATTGATCAAGTGCAGTAGCACGATAGAACTACCTCCCATCGAAGTAGTCACTAATATTTTATCTGGATCAAACTCATCAAACAACGCCTTGAGTCTGTCCAGATAAGTCAGATTTTCGTATTTATTATTTAAATCAATCAGGTTTTGATTCATTTTCATTGCCCTTTTCCACGAGTACTGAAGTGATTTCATTGAGTTTTTGAACCTTGTCATTGAAATCGCCCTTCAGTCTATCTCTGATTGTTTTTAATTGATCTAATAAGTCTTGTGTATTGTCTGGCAGAATCTCCTCAAGCATTTGTCTGAATCTTTTGGCAAAAGTTGGGGACTTACCATTGGTACTAATACCAATTTTCAAATCTCCTTTTTTCACGGTAGATCCCAGATAAAAGTCGCAAAGGTCAGGGGTGTCAGCTACATTCGTTAGCAATCTCAACTTCTCAGCCTTTTTCTTCATGCGCACATGAAGCCCGTAATTATCAGTAGCGAGTATCAAAATATCAGCTGATTTGAGATCACGTCCCCTGACCTTGCGATTAATGAGCTTAATGCTATCAGACTCTTTTGCAAGAGTTTTTAGTTCACCTTTAATTATTGGTGCCACGATGGTAATGTTAGCATCCGGATCGTTTTTCAATAGCGCTTCTACCTTTTCCAATCCTACATTTCCCCCACCCACTACCAAAGTCTGTACTTTGTGTAGTTTGATAAAAACAGGAAATAAAACATTACCTTCTGACTTATTCATATGTTATGCAACTTCGGTTTTAGCAGCTTCCCACCATTGATTGACTTGCTGTTCATTGGTTGCCAAAGCAGCTCCCTCTCCAAATATCAGAAGAGCTGGTGCCTCTGGCTTCTTCTCTTTAGCAATAGCCACAATATCCGAAACTTTCCCTTTGATCACATCTCCATCTGCGTGAGACCCCTTACTTATAATCGCAACAGGCAGGTCGTTTCGTCCATTAGCAGCATACGCCTCAGCAATTAGGTCTAATTTACCCAATCCCATGAAGTAAAGTGTGGTTGGAGAAAAAGCAGCTGTATTTAACACTTCTTCGCTAAGTGTTCCATCTTTAGTGGTAGCTGTCACCACGCTAAAACTTTGGTTTACACCCCTACATGTCAACGGAATTCCGAAATAGCCTGGAAGCATCACACTGCTGATACCTAGCACCACATCTACTTGCAGTCCGTGTTTTTCAGCATACGCTTTTTCTTCAAACCCTCTTCCAAAAACAAATGAGTCTCCACCTTTCAAACGAACTACATGCCCCATTTCCTTGGCATACTGCACAATCAAATGATTGATCGTATCCTGCGACACAGAAGATTTTCCTGCACGCTTGCCTACCGGAATATGTAATGCATTTGGCGCATACTGTAATACTTCAGGATCAACCAACGCATCATAAAGCACAACATCTGCAGTTTGAAGAGCTTTTACCCCCTTGATCGTCATTAGTTCAGGATCCCCAGGACCTGCACCTACCAATGTTACTCTTGAGATCTTAGACATGATGATTAAGCTTTATAAAATTCGTTGATCACTAATTTGTCTCCTTCGCCGTTTCTCAGTGCATTGATGCCCTCAAAGAAAGCGTCTGCCTGAGCAATGTAAGACTCAGCAAATTCTTTGGTTGGTTCATATTTATTAATTTGAAGAACTAACTCAGAGAAATCGCTAATAGCTGCCAATTCACCTTTCTCAACTACATGAGCTTGGAAGTCTTCGATAATTCCTTGATGTGTGTTACACTGAATGTCCTTGTGAAGCAAAATTGCCTTAGCACCAATCACCAACGTGTTGTAAGCATAGTAAATCGCATTGGCCCACTTTTCTTCAGTCAATGCTTTCTTTCCGCTTTCCAATCGATCTTTCGCATCGTTAATGATCGTTCCAACTAGATCCAACATCACACCAGCACACTCTCCCACTCCGATCTCCGGAACGAAATCAGCTACTTTACCCCAATCCTGGTAATCCACATCGGCCAATGTTTTCACATCACCGAGATGTTTCAACAAATCATAGAAATAGATTTTACCTTGTCTACGGAAGTATGCATTGAAGTATTCTCCTTCTACACTGTTTTCCTCGTAGTTATTCAGAATAAGCCTTACGGTCTCTGGAATTCTCTTGGTAGGGATTTTGACAACCTTCTCAGCGATATTTCCCTTACCATCTGGATCAACTCCTCCACCAAGCACTACCTGCATAGCTGGAGCTACTTTATTTCCATTCTTAATACTAGAACCATGGAATCCGATGTTTGCAACCATGTGCTGACCACATGAATTCATACATCCACTGATTTTGATTTTGATCAATTCTTCATCCACCAAATGAGGAAACTCATCTCTCACCAGGTTTTCCAACTCCAAAGCCAAAGCTGTACTATTGGTCACACCAAGGTTACAAGTATCCGTACCAGGACAAGCAGTTACATCGGCAAGCGTATCAAAACCAGGTGCTGCAAAACCAAGCTCCTTTAGTTCCGCATATACTGCAGGGATGTTTTCCAGTCTAACAAACTTGTAAATCAATCCTTGATTTAGTGTAAACCGAATATCATCAGCCGCATAATTTCTAGCGATCTCCGCTAAAACTCTTGCTTTTGGTGCTTTGATATCTCCTAATGGAATTCGAACCTTCACTGCATAGAAACCTTCTTGCTTTTGCTCGAACACATTGGTTTTAAACCACTCATCGTACGCCGCATCAGTCTCCACATTAGAGACAGTAAGGATTGAGCTATCCTCAGGAATCTTGGTGATTACTTTTTTGGTATTGATCTTATAGGTTTGATAAGGCAATGACTTACGCTCCTCCTCAATCAATTTCAAGTAACCATCTAGTCCAATTCCTTTTTTCGGGTCTATCAAAAACTTCAAACGCGCTTTGTGTCTTCTTTCGCGCTCACCGTAGCGATCAAACACTCTCAAACCAGCTTCGATGAATGGAATCAACTCATCCTGAGGCAGGAATTCGTAGGCTAACTGTCCCATGAAGGCTTGAGCACCAAGGCCTCCACCAACAATCACCTCGAATCCATAGGCCCCATCTTTGATTTTAGGAATGAACCCAAAATCATGAATGTATGTAAATGCTGAATCAGATCGAGAAGATGAAAATGCAATCTTAATCTTCCGTCCCATCTCCTGACATACAGGATTTCTTAAAAAATATTCAAATACTCCATATGCGTACGGAGCCACATCAAATGGCTCATTAGGATCAATCCCTGCAAAAGGAGATGCAGTTACGTTTCTAACCGTATTCCCACAAGCTTCTTTGGAGGTAACCCCCACTTTTTCTAACTCTTCCCAAATAGCTGGAGAATCCTCCAACTTCACATAGTGCAACTGAATGTTTTGACGAGTTGTCAAATGCAAATTGCTATTGGTATACTGCTCAGATAGGTTTGCACATGTTTCTATTTGATCCGCAGTGATCTTACCAAACGGCAGTTTTAATCGAAACATCTGTACGCCTTGCTGACGCTGACCATAAACTCCTCTGGCCAACCGGAATGCTTTAAATCGCTCTTCTGGAATTTGTCCAAGCTTAAAGCTTTGGATCTTATCCTTCAGCTCTTGAATGTCTGCTTGCGCTTCTTGTGAAATAGTTTTGGTGCTCATTGTATTGTTGGTTTTGCATAAAAAAACCCCGAGATCTGTTCGTTCCCGGGGTTTCGTTAAAGTCTTATATTGTTTTGCTTATAACTGAATCCGGGAAAATATTGTACAACAACATGCACAGCACATCTTGCATGTACAACTGATTGAAATAAGAAGATTTTGATTGTTTAGTCTTAGAGACATAGTTCTATGTTTGTTGGATGAAAAGTAACTCTGATTAATTCTGACGAATTAACAGCAGCAACAACAACAACATAGTTCACCTGTTTGGTGAATTTGTCTGGTAAGTCTAAAATTAAGTTCTAAAGTTTTCATTTCAATTAATTCATATTCTCCAAACCCCATTGTCTGGATCAGGAATTAGCACCTTAAATTTTGCTTTTAGGTTGCTAGCGTTTCACAGAGCCTGTCTCTCCACGCTTCTTTATAAATCAATTACATAAGAATTGATATGACAAAGGTGTAACAGAATTTCGAACTTTCAAAATCCATTACACCTCTTCAGAAGAATTTATTTCGATTTTTACACTTTCCCCAAATAAAAGGAAGTCAAATCAAATATTTTCAAAATAATTAAAGCTAAATCCAAGATTCATAATTAGAGTGCTGCCAAATACTGATCTAATCCACCAGCAACAACCATCACGGACACGCTTCTATTTTTCTTTCTGTTCTCTATACTCGTATTTGGTACTATAGGGTCNTCCTCGCCTACACCATCTACTTCTACATAGTTGATATTGAGTCCTTTCATCATAAGCATATCCATTACCGAATAAGCTCTTTGNTTTGATAGGAACTCATTGTAAGCTTCATCACCGAGATCACAGGTTCTGCCAGTAATCTTAATGTTAAGCTCTTGATCNCCATATTTTTCCTTGAGTTGAACAATCAAAGCCTGCACTTGCGACGGTGCATCTGGTGACTTTTCGTCAATATCAAAGTAAATATGAGTAGTGGATGAATTGATTTCCTTCTTCTTGNTTTTTGAAGGATCTGTGTTAGCGTTTGCACGGTTCAAAGATGCAAACGCAACAACAAGACTTAAACATCCTGCAATAAGGAGTTTAGTCGACGGTTTTGAGTAGTTCATAGCAATTGTTGTGGGTTTCGTCTAATATAAAACTAACAACAATTNCTGACATTTGTTCAAGCATTATCTAAAAATAATACTATAAATAATTGGTTTTATCTAAATTATAAATCCAGAGAGCACTGATTTACAGTTACTTACAAATCATCATTTAAACCAGCACTACAAATAATTAAATAACTCGACTTTTTCTAAATAGGGTGAATAAAGTGATGGCAAATAAGATCCCTGCCCCACCGAATGCAGTTACTCCTACCACTTCTGACACATCAATTTGCTTAATTCCCACGGCTAGAATTCCCCATACACCAACTAATGCAGAAATTATCTGATTAAGCTTAACAGTCTCAAAGATATAGACTGCAAAGGCTACACATAATAAGAATATAGCCCAGAGGCTTTCTGAAAATGCCATCTCAAAACCAACGCTGGTAAGAAACGCGGAAACATTAGCGACTAATGCTACTATGATCCAACCCTGGTATAAATAGATAGGAAACTTCACCAACCAGAAATTACTCGTGGAGGTAGACCATTTAGAAAGTTGGTTGGATAATACTGTGAGCGTTATCAAAATAGAAATCATCACCCCAACAGAAAATAGTANGTATTCATAAAGCCAGATCAACACCCAGGCAGCNTTAAGAATGTTTGCAAGNGCCAAATAATAACCAATCTGTTTCAGAGGTTCGGAATTCTCTTTGACAGCAAGAACCCATTGATAAACTACTAAGGCAATTAAAGCTAGATAGATGAAACCCCAAATTGCGAAAGCATAACCTGCAGGAGTGAATAAATTCTCATTTTTCTGACTAATGAGCGCTATAGTTTGTCCATTGATGGCCCCAGTGTTGGACCAATAATTAACGAACAGTGTTACGATAAGAACAATCGTATTGATGATAGGGTATTGAAATCGCTTCATACCCTATCAACAAGCTTTTAATAAGATTTGTTAGTAGGCTCTTACAGTTACCCCTTTCATGAAGTTTACAAAAGCCTTATTCACNACACGATTACCACCTGGTGTTGGGTAATCTCCAGTGAAATACCAATCACCAGGGTGATTTGGACATGCNTTATGNAGATCTGGAACAGTCTGATAAACTACCTCCAATTCNGCCTTCATNTTTTTAGGTCGAACGATATCAGTGATTTTCTCTGAAACCTGTTCATAGGTGAACGGCTCATAAAGCTCCTTCACATAATTCGGCTGATTTCTGTCTGAACCAGCAGCTAGACATTTCTCATAGACCTCATCCAACAAGTACTCTTTGTTGTGATCTTTAAGCAAAGCCAATACTGCACGGAAAGCNACGAACTCCTTCATCTTACTCATATCGATNCCATAACAGTCTGGGAATCGAATTTGCGGAGCNGATGAAACGATCACAACCTTCTTAGGCTCTAAACGATCCAAAAGGGTCAAGATACTCTTCTCCAGAGTCGTTCCTCTTACAATCGAATCATCGATTACAACAAGCGTGTCAGTTTTTTTCTTGATCACCTCAAATGTGGTGTCATATACGTGAGCTACCAGGTCATCACGATGTTGATCATCTGTAATGAATGTTCTTAGCTTAGCATCTTTAAGTACCAACTTCTCCACTCTCGGTCTGAATGAAAGCAATTCTTCCAAAGATTCGACGCTAGGCTTATTCTGAAGGATAATATCTTTTCGCTTCTCGATGAGATAGTTATCAATCCCCCTAAGAAGTCCAAGGAAAGATGTTTCTGCAGTATTCGGGATGTAACTGAAAACAGTGTTTTTCAAATCGAAATTAACTGCTTTCAACACACTAGGAATTAGTAACTCACCTAGTTTACGTCTTTCATTGTAAATATCTGGATCTGTACCTCTTGAGAAATAGATTCGCTCGAATGAACAAGACTTTCGCTCTTTTGGCTCAATAAATTGCTCTTCTCTGTAGCTACCATCTTTCTCAATGATCAACGCATGACCTGGCTTGATTTCCTGGATATCATCGTAATGACAATCAAACGCAGTTTTGATAGCTGGCTTCTCAGAGGCAACAACTACCACATCATCATCTGCATAGTAATANGCAGGACGAATACCATTTGGATCACGTGCTACGAATGAAGCACCGTATCCAACCATACCCGTCATGGTATAGCCACCATCAAAGTCTCTACAAGATTTTTCTAAAACTCTTCTAAGATCTATTTCATCTTCGATTACGTCAGTAATCTCTTGGTTGGTCTTTTTACCGCGATACTGATCAAAAATGGCTTGATTGGCTTCATCTAAGAAGTGACCAATTTTTTCCATTACAGTAACAGTATCCACCTTTTCTTTTGGGTGCTGACCTAGTGTAACGAGTTTATCAAATAACTCATCCACGTTGGTCATGTTGAAGTTACCTGCCATAACGAGGTTACGGCTTCTCCAGTTATTTTGTCTCAGGAATGGGTGACAGCTCTCAATNTTGTTCTTTCCGTGGGTACCATATCTAAGGTGTCCCAACCAAACCTCTCCGGTGAAAGCAAAATTCTCCTTCATCCATTGAGCGTTATAAAACTGCTCTTTTCCCTCCTTCTGAGCCTTATTGTATTTCTTGCTGATTTTGCCAAAGATCTCATCTATTGGCTGCTGATTGGTAGTTCGGTACCTACTAATGTAGCGCGTTCCCGCTGGCATGTTCAGTTTGATATTGGCGACACCCACACCATCTTGCCCTCGATTGTGCTGTTTCTGCATNAAGATGTACATCTTTTTTGCAGCGTAAGCAGGCGTACCATATTTATCAATGTAGTATTGAGGAGATTTTCTTAAGCGAAGAAGTGCTACTCCGCATTCGTGTTTGATAGGGTCGCTCATGAATTAATTACCAATCAAGGAATTTAATATTATTTGCAATGTTATTCAATATTTCCGGCCTAAAGAACAACCATAACACCAAGAGTGTGAAAATAGTTGCTATGACCCGTTGACTTAGCGATGATTGGGAATAATTTGTGTTTTGTCCGTCCTTTAAAAACATCTGATAAGGAATCTTTAGATAGAAAAACAAAGAGAAAACCACGCTAATTACCGCAATAACCAAATAAGATACGGTCAAAGGATCTCCAACAGATTGGTACCACTCCCAAATGACCGTGAACAAAAATAATTTTATCGTGAAACCCGAAGTAGGTGGCAACCCAATTAAGGCAATCATAACNAACACTACCAAACCTCCCAAATAAACTTCTTTTTTATACAGGCCAGCAAATTGTTCTACTTCGGTCATTCCTTTGGACTCAAACAATGAAACCAGATAGAACACAGCCACATTCATCAGTGCATACACTACAGCATACCAAACAAAAGCATTCATCCCATTCTCAAAAGGAATCAACACAGCCGCCATTAGGAACCCTGAATGAGCCATTGCTCCGTATGCAATGAGTCGTTTCACATTGGTCTGACGAAGGGCACCAAGTGTTCCCATTCCTATTGTCGCAATACCCATGATGGTTACGGCATTGAGTAGCCAACTGATATCATAGACATTCAAAGCATCCAATATTCGATTAAGCAAGACAAATCCGGCAATTTTTGGAATCACCGAAAGTACTGCTACGGCGTCGGTTGGAGTAGCTTCATAAGTGCTTGGCACCCAAATATGGAATGGAACCACACTAACTTTGAACAGTACTCCTCCAATAAATAAGATCATTCCTAAATTCAAGAAGGCTGGATTTTCTACGACACCAAAATCCATCTCTGACAGAGATAGTGTTCCTGAATAGCCATACAATATAGACGCACCATAAAGAGCCAGCGCAGAGCTAACTCCTCCAAATAACAGGTATTTCATTCCTGCCTCAAAGGATTTCTTCTTGAAGTCAAAATTGGTCAGGGAATAAGAAGCGAAAGATGTGAGCTCTATCACCAGATAAATGACCAGCAAATTGTTAGCTCCAAGCATTAAAGCACTTCCCAGGATCATGGAGAGCATTAGAAAATAATATTCGCTTCCATGCTGCTCAGCTGTTGGGTAAAAGACTATCCAGATTGCCGTAAAGACAAATAGTGCTTTTAGTAATACACCAAGATCATTGAACTGTAGGTTTTCACCCAAAAGCGCTGCTTCCTCCTGTCCAAACGAAAGTAATAACAATGCGAGCAGTAAAACCGCAATGAAACCAATTTTGTAGGCCAGCTTATGCTTAACAACCAAGCCTAAAATAAGGATGACTATTGCTCCGGCTGCAAGACTGATTTCAAAAGACAGAAATCCCAGGTCGCCGATAATGTCTTTGAGTTGAGTCAGCATATTAGAGATTCAAATAAGTCTGACCCTGATTCATAATATGCTCCACAAAAAAGTTCATGGTATTCTCAATTGGCCCCAGCAACAACGAAGGAAATACTCCGAATAGCAAAGTGAGCAACGCCAATGGCATCAACATTAACCATTCTCTAGCTGAAAGATCAACCATCTTCACATCCCAGGCAGCCTCTCTCGTCCAGTACTTACCGAAGAACATTCGTTGCAATGTCCACAAATAATAGCCTGCAGAAATGATCAAGCCCAGTACGGACACCATTCCAATCCAGCTTGGGATAACTCCATTGATACTTTCCGCGCCAATTGCTCCCATAAATACCAAAATCTCTCCCACGAATCCAGAGAGTCCTGGTAAACCTAGAGAAGCAAAGAAGAATAGCACTACAAAAAAGGTGTATTGAGGCATTTTGGATGCCAACCCACTTAGGCTTTCTATTTGACGATCATGCGTTCTGTCATAAATCACTCCTACGATCAAGAACAGTGCACCAGAAATAAATCCGTGTGAGACCATCTGGAAAAGCGATCCTGTAACTCCTTCTGCAGTAAGAGCCGCTAACCCTAGTAACACGAATCCCATGTGAGAGACCGAAGAATAGGCAATTAATTTCTTCACATCATTCTGCGCCATAGCGACCATCCCTCCGTACACAATGGAGATCATTCCAATAATGGCGACAGGTTGAGCTAACTCGATGGCAATATCTGGGAAAATGGCATAACAGATACGGAATAATCCATAGCCCCCTACTTTCAGCAATACTCCCGCCAACAAAACAGAAATCGCCGTAGGCGCTTCTACGTGCGCATCTGGCAACCACGTGTGAAATGGAACTGCAGGCAATTTGATGATGAATCCAATCAACAACAGAATAAATGCCCAGTATCTTAAACTAGATCCCCAAAGAACGAATGAACTTCCCGGAGCTAGAAGAGTATTTTCTAAAAAGCTGCCGTCCATCATTTGGACTAAACTGAAGGTATTGATTTGATTACCTGCGACATCAATTGAACCTGTAGACAAGTACAGGCCAATCATCACTATCAAAATCAACAATGAACCGAATAGTGTGTAAAGGAAAAATTTGATGGATGCATACGATCTTCTTGGCCCGCCCCAGATTCCGATAAGGAAAAACATTGGGAGCAGCATAAACTCAAAGAATACATAGAACAAGAAGAAATCAAGCGCTACAAAACAGCCAATCAAACTGCCACTCAGAATCAAATAAAGGATAAAGTATCCTTTCACCTTTTGCTCGAGCTTCCAGGATGAAATGACACCTATCACCAAAAGCAAAGCA
>PBTY01000043.1 GCA_002729235.1 Rickettsiales bacterium
AATTGAATATCAGAGGACTAGGCCATTAATCATTTGTGGGCCAAAAGGAGTGAAAGAAAAGGTTTATCAGCTTCAGGAGGCAGTATATCCTGGAACCTCCTCATTTTTAGAAGAAATCAACGCAGTATTCTATGAATATCAAGAATCCTTTCGAGAATTTCTTCCTAATGTTGAAGTAAGAGGTTTAGCCGTGACTCACGCACCTCCGTCTAATCCTCACGGAGTTCAGCTAAGAATCGGAGATAAGCTTTTTGGCTTCTCTGGAGATACCGAATGGCATGAACACCTGATCGATTTAGCCGAACAGACTGACTTATTTATTCTTGAGTGTAACAACCTTACCAAAGATTCTCCAGGGCATATCGGATATGAAACAGTTCTGACTAAGAAGGAACTGCTAAAAACCCGGCGACTACTTTTAACTCATATGGGTTCAGAAATGATCAATGAACCTGAACTAGAATTGGAAAGACTATACGATGATCAGGAGATTGATTTCTAAAACCCAAGAGTGGTTTTATACTCTGTAATGAATTCGTTTTTACGTTTTAGTCGGTACTGCATCACCCATCTTGGGTGTGGAAGCGGTTTAATTGACTGAAATAGAGAATATTTTTTATTGAGTTCCTTTAAGAATTTGATGTTGGCTCCCTTGCCGATGCTGTAAGCTAAATTCTTGTTTATTGGAAATTCCAGCTGTTTGATAATAAGACCCATGGCATACTCCATGAAAATCTCTTGATATCCCTTGATATCGTAATAATTCAGGTTCTTATGATCGTGAACAAACCCCAAAGGTGAAATAGATGAGATGTAATACTTGCTGTAAAAAGCTTTCGGTCCACCACATGCCTGGATCATTTCATAAATAAAGGTCGAAGATAGCTCAGCTCGCTTATCTAAGCTGTTCGCTATCCCACAAACAGACTCCATGTGAACCGGGTCAGTAAAAGGAGCTCCTGTTAATCCACCACCGAATCTTCCAGGGTTTATACCAAACAAAACAATTCGTTCCTGATTGTCATTGTAATATTGATGGTAGAACTTCTTGGTTAGTTCCCATGCTTGTTCATCTTTGTAGGGATTAAGAATGACTATGTCCTTGTCTAATCCTTGAGGGGGTGTTAAATCCTGATAGAACTTTAAAATTTTATCTGCAATAGTCATTCGGTGAAGATATCATTCATGGCGAAAACGAAAAACTATTTCATTATATATAAGCCCTACAAAGTGCTGAGTCAGTTTACTGATGAAGATGGCAATGCCGGCCTTGGTTCTATTTATACCTTGCCAAAAGATGTTTACCCAGTGGGTAGATTGGATTTGGATAGTGAGGGGTTGCTCATTTTGACAAACGATAGAGAATTAAATGGTGCCTTATTAAACCCTAAGAATGAGCATAAAAGAACGTATTGGGTAGAAGTAGAAGGTACCCCAACTGAAGAGTCCTTGATTCAGTTTCGTGCGGGTTTGGAGATCAATGTAAAAGGTACTTACAATACATTGCCTTGTGACGTAAGAATTATCAAGAGCCCTGAGTTAAAAGAAAGAAACCCACCTGTTAATTATGACAAGCATCCTGTAAGGAGCTGGCTGGAAGTCAAGCTGGTAGAAGGTAAGAATAGGCAGGTTCGGAAGATGACCGCAAAAATTGGACATCCAACACTTCGCTTGGTTAGAGTGGCTATAGAGGAGCTGCAATTGGCTCCACTACAATCCGGAGAGATCACTCAAATCTCTCGCAAAATACTTTACAAGAAACTTAAACTATAATTTGATTCATATGAGAAAGCTTGAATTGCAAATCATCGTGTTTGCTCTATTTTTATCAGCTTGTACATCTACAAACACTATGAATGAATTGCCTGAAATAAAACATCCCGAATGGGTGAAAGGTGCTTCTATATATGAAGTAAATATTCGGCAATTTACTCCGGAAGGAACCTTCAAAGCATTTGAGACACATGTGCCGAGGTTGAAAGACCTGGGAGTGGAGATTCTATGGTTAATGCCTATTCATCCTATTGGGGAAGTTAACAGAAAAGGAGATTTAGGATCTTATTATGCTGTGAAGGACTTTTTAGAGGTAAATCCGGAGTTTGGGACCAAAGAGGATTTCCAACATTTGGTAGACTTCATTCATGAGCATGACATGAAAGTCATCATTGATTGGGTAGGTAATCACAGCAGTTGGGATAATGGATTGACTAAGTCTCATTCAGATTGGTATTTGCATGATTACAAAGGTGACTTTATTCCACCGATAGGCTGGGATTGGTCTGATGTCATTGTATTTGATTATGAACAGGAGGGATTACGTAATTATATGACAGAGGTCCTTGACTATTGGGTGCGTGAATATGATATCGATGGCTACAGATGTGATGTAGCAGGTTATGTGCCAACAGATTTTTGGTTATCTGCCAGACGTTCGATTGAGTCCATCAAGCCTGTATTTCTGCTAGCAGAATGGGATGATCGAGCAATGCATTATGCTTTTGACATGAGCTATGCCTGGGAGTTGGAAGAAATCATGCATCACGTAGCTCAAGGCCAAAAGAATGCCACAGCCATCAATGCTTACATTGCCAAAATGATCAATAGCACCCGACTGACTGAGATCAAAATGACTTTCACAAGTAACCATGATAAGAATTCGTGGGAGGGAACTGTGTTTGATCGATTTGGTAAAGCTGCTGAAAATTTTGCGGCAATGACATTCGTATTAGAAGGAATGCCACTAATCTATAGCGGTCAGGAAGTTGGTTTGAAACGATCCCTTTCTTTTTTTGATAAGGACCAAATAGAATGGGGTGATCATCCATTCAATAGTCTCTATGCGCGGTTGAATAAGTTAAAGAAAGACAATAAAGCACTATGGAATGGCGAATGGGGTGGTCGCATGTTGCCACTTAAAACCGACTTACCTGAACAAGTGAACGTTATTTATCGAGAGAAGGATGGAAGTAAGGTTCTTGGAATGTTTAACGCTTCTGATAAAGAAGTCACATTTACTATTCAAGATAAACTGTATAGTGATGATTACAAGAGCTTCAAAGGTCGAAATACAGTAACTCTGACGGATGATCAGGAATTTACCCTGGGTCCTTGGGGATATCAGATTTATACTGCTAAGTAGCCTATTTCTTTTTGCCACTAAAAAGGTTGATGATTTTTCTAAGCGTATCATCAAGTAACAAGACGTATAGAATACTGATCATTAACCAAAGAATGATAATATTGAAAATGAACGTATCGATAGGATAACCCAATACGATCTTTACGGGAGCATAGAAATGTGCTCGACCAAAGTTATTTAAAGGATCCATATAAATTGGATCCTTTTTTTGTATTAATCGATCTTTGGCCTGGATGATCATATTGAATTCATTGCGATTTTCTACCAGGTCAGAGACACCTTCGTTGAAGTAATCCTGTTTGATTTCATAGAATCCATCTTTTCCATAGACTTTCGTTAGAGCTGAATAAACCGAGTCTTTTCTTGCCGCTGCCTCTTCATACAATCCTTGAAATCCTTTTTGTAAGACATCCAGATGGGACAAATAGCGTGTTCCAATGCTCTTGTTAAACAGTTCAGGAGTGAAAGAGCCAATCAGAGCAAATCCTCTTACATTGTATTTGTCTCTCAGATAATTGGTTTCGTTCGTAATGATTTCAAACTCCTGCTCATAAGCCTGGTAGTTACCACTATCTCGAAGGATCTGTTTGGTCATGGCTTCAAGCCGCGGGATCAAATACGATCGATTGAAACTGTACTGGCTCATTTTCTTTTCGTGTTCGAAGAAATGTTCTTCATAATCATTGTACCTAAACTGAGCAACAGAAAGCGCTTCATAGGCCCAACGAGAGGCCATGACATCACCAACTAGCGGAACTTGAGCTTGTTTAGCGAGGTTTTTATGTAGTTCATCAAACTTGATCATAGCCCCACCCAATAGTAATTGAGGAACCAATATAAATGGAATAAGTATGTAGATGGTAATAATACTATTCAATGCCGAACTGATGTTCAATCCCACCATATTGGCAAAACAGGATGTAGTGAATAGTATGGCCCAGTAGTAGAAGGTCATTCCCTGAATTTCAAGGATAAAATTACCAACCAATACGAACGAGAGCGACTGGAAGGCTGAAAGACAGAAAAGGAAAAATATCTTGGAATTAATATAAGACATCCGACTCAAGTTCAGAAATGACTCTCTTTCAAGAATTCTTCGGTCTTTAAAAATTTCTTCAGCACTGACAGACATTCCCATAAACAGTGATACTACTACTGCCATGAAGAGATATACAGGTAAATTCTTGTTATCTGCAAAGACATATTCTCCTTCTGGATTGTATTTGGAGAAGTATCCAAGAATAAAGGCCAGTACAGGTGCTTCCAACAAGTTGATCAAAATGTATTGAGCGTTGGTGAGCTTGGACAGCACATTCCTTTCTGAAAATATCCTGAACTGTCTTAGTTGATTAGGAATATGAAAGTTGGTAGGAGGTAAGCGCTCCTCAAACCTGATTTTTTTGATGTTGTTTTCGAGATAGGTTTTATACTTCTGATACCAGGCTCTTGGTGGCACCCGACGATTGTGGGTCATTTTACCTGAGTCATCAATTTCATTAGCCTCAATGATCTGAAGGATCTGTTCCGGGATAACGTTTCCACATTTGGTACATTCACTTTCCGCGGCATTCACCTGGGTGCTCATGGTTTTGAAATACACCACCGCGTCTATTGGATTGCCATTGTAGATAGGGAAGCCTCCCTTATCCAGCATCCATAGCTTGTCAAATAGCTTAAAAATGTCCGATGAAGGTTGATGAATGATCGTGATCACCAGTTTCCCTTTTCGAGCCAAATCTTTCAGAAGAATCATCACCTTCTCAGAGTCCATCGAGGATAAACCACTAGTAGGTTCATCCACAAAGAGAACAGAAGGCTCTCTCATCAGCTCCAGGGCAATGTTTAGGCGCTTTCTTTGTCCTCCACTAATTGTTTTGTTAAGTGGATCTCCAACTTTGAGATCTTTAATCTCAAGTAAGTCCAGATCTTCTAAAACCTTGCAGACAGTTTTGTCTAATAGGCCAGGAGAGAAGTCACTGAAACAAATTCTTGCGTTGTAGTATAGGTTTTGATAGACCGTAAGTTCCTCAAATAACATGTCATCCTGAGGAACAAATCCGATAACACCCTCCTGGCTGGCTTTATGGATCGTATGTCCATTGATGTGTATTCTACCTGAAGTTGGTTCTATTTTACCATTGAGCAGGTTGACAAGCGTAGATTTACCAACTCCACTGCCACCCATGATACCGATGAGATTACCAGATTCTTCATAGAAGGTGAATTTTTGAATACCCTTATCACTGTTTTTGAAATGGAATTCCAGGTCTTCACCCACCATAACAATTTTTACCTTGTTCTTTTCTTGAACAAATTGTCTGATGATTTCAGATTCATATATAGACCTAATATTGGGTCCTTTAATAATGGCACCCGGGCTCAGGATATAAAATTTCTTTGGAATGATCTTATTTCCTTCAAGAAAAAGATTCAGTGGTCCAACGTACTTGAATACATAGATATCAACAGACTCGATGTACATCACCAGGATCTTACCAAAAAGGTTGTCCACAAACATGTGGTGCGTTTCTGCAGATCCATCGACTCTTTTGCGCTTTTTACGCATCATCCAGGCCACTTCTTCTGGCCATTCGGTCATCTTATTGTCGATGACCATGGCTTTTTGTGGATCTACACTTTTGCCATCCTCTTCAAGAATAAACGACTTAAGATTGTTGATTTCCTTCTGATCAATATTGAAGTTCATCGCTACCAAAGAGATGAACTCTGCCTCTCGGTCGATTACCTTTTCGTCCGTATTGATTAACTCGAGAAGTTGGAGGAATACAATGATACGCTCGCGAGCTAGTAGCTCTTTGTTGAGCTGATTACAAATCTTAGCAACCTGAAGAATACTGGTAGAGTCTATTCCAAGTTGTTCTTCTTCATCACCAGAAGGGGCATTGGATTCCTGGTAGAAGGAGAGGTAGTCGTAGAAAAGCTTTAAATATTCGGAAGTAACCTCCTGATTGAAAAGTCTGGAGAGGTAAGGCTTGACAACCAGCTCTCCGGAATCCACCACATCATGATCTTCTTTTACGCTTTCAATTATAGCGAAAAGGTGAACAAGTGCATTAATGATGGATTCGGTCATAGTTGGAATAAAAAAACCGTCTTGCTTCTCAGGCGACTACAGCCTTGGCTTGTTATCTTATTTCAAGAAAATTAAACCAGAACTACCTGAAAAACCAAGACGGTTTTAGACAATCGTTAATTTTTTTTAGCCGACTATTTCAGCTCGCATTTCAGCGATACTGCTAGCAACGTCTTCAAATTGACCTTGACTGATTTCGTTAGAGTCACCCAATTGATCGTAGAAAAGACCCACAAATCTTAAAGTAGGAAGCACTCTGTTCACGTTAGCATCATCAGCATGCTTCTCCATCAAAGCCGTCAATTTCTGAACCTGGTCTTTCTGAGCAGCAAGAACTTGCATTAAATCAGCATTGTAATTACTTGCCTTGATTAGTTCAGATGTAATATAAAGACCCTCTATAACACTACCAGATACTACCAATAATGAAGTTTTCTCATCACCAGACTGGTTAAGGTAGTTATATGTTTGATAGAAAGATTCGGTAATGATCAGGATCAAAGAATCCTTGTTTTCCAGGTTGCTTTCTATTCTTGAAGCCAATGACTTATTGAAAGCTGTAGTGATGTTCAATTCATCTATCAACTTCTTAGAAGCTTCCAAAAATGCAACTGACTCCTCTTTTTTATCAAAAGTACTCGCGAAGCTCAGATCTGCTCCATATACACCCAGATTGAGTGCTTTTTGCCATTCTGTTTCATATTTATCAACGTTAGCAGGGCTGTTGGTTACAGCATCATCGTACGAAGCGCTAGCGTCTTGAAGCATTTTTGTTACTTCAAAGGATGTTGGAATTGGGTATTCAAACTGCTCTTCAACGAATTCTTCAAGTTCTTGTTTTTTCTCGGCAGCTTTCTCAGCGTCTTTTTTGCTACTGCTGCAGTATGTTAGAACTACACTTAAAGCAACAAGTAAAGCGATATTTACTTTTCTGTTCATAGTAATGTTCAGTTTTTGGAATTTCTAGTGTGTCAAAAATAATATCTTGCCTGTCCATATCTACTATTTTGGCAGGATATTTTACCCACAATTGAGTTTTAGTTTAAGCTTTGTTATTTTCCTGTTAGATGCACTTCTCTATCCATAGGTTGCAATAATTGACGAATTCATTAGGTAAAAGGTTATAAAACATACACCTTATTTAACCCTTTTTTGCATCACTTTTCATTTCCGTTAAATAACATCTTAGCATATTTGACGTTATAACTAAAAAGTTAGTCCAAAATTTACTGTGATGGTCCTAATCTGATTTAGATGGTAACCAAACACGACTTACAAAGTATAGTTTTGTGATTAAATAACAAATGCCTAACTAATGATCAAAAACAAACGTAACCTCGCCATTGGTGCTGGAATCTTAATTTTGTTGATTTCCTTCTTTGTACTCAGTGGTTCAAATAATTCAGACACCTCTGAAATTATCGTTGGAGTAGAACAGGGAGAATTTATCGTTGATATAAATACCTCTGGAGAACTAGAAGCAAAAAACTCTACCAAGATTATGGGACCTAATGGTCTCAGAAACTACCGGGTATACAACGTCAATATTCAACACATTATCGATGAAGGTACCTATGTAGAAAAAGGGCAATATGTTGCTCGATTGGATCCATCTGAGCTAACCAACCGAATTAAGGATACTCAGCTGGAGCTTGATGAAAAGCAATCACAGTATGAACAAACGCAGTTAGATACCACTCTTCAGATGCGACAGGCAAGAGACGAACTCGTTAATCTGGAGTATGCTGTCGAAGAAAAGAAATTGATCTTAGAGCAATCTCAGTACGAGCCACCTGCTACTATCAAACAAGCTGAAATCGATATGGATAAGGCAAAAAGAGCTTTGAGCCAGGCTAAAGAAGAATACGATATCAAACGCCGACAGAATGTAGCTAAAATGCAGGAAGTTGCTGCCAAGTTGCAAAAGGTGCGTCTGGAATTTCAGGGAATGATGGACTTGCAACAAAGCTTCACCATCATCGCACCAGAGGCTGGAATGCTAATTTACAGAAAGGGTTGGGACGGAAAGCCTATCAAGGAGGGGAGTCAAATCAGTGCCTGGGATCCTATCGTAGCTACTTTGCCAGATTTGTCAGAGATGAACTCCATTACCTATGTAAATGAAGTGGATATACGCAAAATTAAGACTGGTCAAAAGGTGGATATTGGATTGGATGCATTTCCCGATAAGAAGCTGAGTGGTGTTGTTACGAAAGTGGCAAACGTGGGTGAGCAGAGACCTAACTCCGATGCTAAGGTATTTCAGGTAACCATCCAACTAGATAAGATTGATGATTCATTACGTCCTGGAATGACCACCAGTAATAAAATTTACACGAGTGTTGTTAATGAGACTTTAAGCATTCCATTAGAGTCATTGCATAGTTATGCTGACAGCATTACATACGTTTACCTGAAAGATGGAATTGGATATGATATCCAAGAAGTTCAAGTAGGTCAAACCAATGCTAATTCAGCACAAATATTACTTGGCCTTAGTAAGGATCAACAAGTATACCTGTCAATTCCACAAGGTAGTAGCGTGGATCTTGGAGATATCCGTTTAATTGATGAGTTAAATGGTATTAGAAATCTGGAAGTAGAGGAAGAACCACAAGAACAAAAGAAGCCCGATAACCCACAAGGTTTTAGAAGACAAAAACCTAGCGCCTAATGAATCAGAAGATATTGATGAATCTTTATATCGCCATTGAGGCGGTATTGGCGAATAGAATGCGTTCGGTTCTGACGGCTCTGGGGATTATTTTTGGTGTGGCAGCTGTAATAGCCATGCTGGCAATAGGCAATGGGGCACAGCAAGAAATCCTCGAACAGATCAAGCTGGTTGGTGTCAATAATATCGTCATACGCCCAATTGTGCAACAGAGCGAAGAGAAGCTTGGTGAAGACCAGGATCAGAAGGAGAAAAACAAATTCTCTCCTGGACTTAACACACAAGATATTGCTTCCATTAAGAATATTATCCCTGGAATCTCCAAGGTAAGTCCAGAAATTATATTGGATACCTACCTTATAAATAATGGGATAAGAAGAACGGCAAAGCTGGTAGGAGTAGAGCCTAGTTATTTTGATATTTTCAATTTTAGTTTATCAGAAGGTGTGATGTTTAATGAACATCATTTGGAATATGGGGAACCCGTTTGCATCATTGGTAAGAGTATAAAAACTAAATTTTTTCCAACAGAGGACCCTATTGGTAAATACATCAAATGCGGTAACAATTGGCTGAAAGTTATTGGGATGTTAGAGGAACGAGCAATTTCCAGTAGCAGTATCTCGAACCTTGGAATCCGAGATTACAACATGGATGTATACATTCCTTTGCAAACCATGCTTATTCGCTATAAAAACAGAGCGTTGGTAACAGAGGAGATGCTTCGTTCAGCCAATAGAGGAAGTGCTGGTATGATCATCATCAGCGGCGGAGATGGAGAAGAAAGTAATGAGAACACCAATACAAACTATCATCAATTGGATCGCTTGGTTGTTCAGGTTGACCAATCTGACGGGATGACTCCTACGGCTGATGTCATCAGTAGAATGCTTGCTAGAAAACACTATGACGTGATTGATTTTGAAATTGAGATTCCTGAATTGCTTTTAAAGCAACAACAGCGGACTAATGACATTTTCAATTATGTGTTAGGGGCAATTGCCGGTATTTCTCTATTAGTCGGCGGTATTGGCATCATGAACATTATGTTGGCTTCTGTCCTTGAGCGTATCAAGGAAATCGGTTTGCGTTTATCGCTAGGAGCCAAAAAGTTCGACATCATCAATCAGTTCTTATTTGAAGCCATGATGATAAGTGTGTCAGGCGGATTGATTGGCGTTATTTTAGGAGTTACCATTGCTATTTTGGTTTCTGCTATTGCTGAAATTCCAACCGTCATCACTTTTACCTCAATTATTTTATCATTTGGAGTGGCCGCCGGAGTTGGTTTGATTTTCGGAATTGCCCCAGCCAGAAAAGCCGCTTCACAAGACCCAATTCAATCATTGAGATATGAATAAACTCGTCATAATTGTATTACTAATACTCTCTGTGGGTGCTCAGGCTCAAACCAAATTATCATTAATTGATGTCATTGAGCAGGCCAAGGAGCAGTCTCCTTCCGCCAAAGCAGCAGAGACTAGGAAGAAAAATTTCTATTGGCAGTACAGAAGCTTCAAGTCGGACTACAATCCTGCATTGAGATTGTCTGGTAATCTGCCTGGTTATAACAGGGACTTTTTCCAGGTTTCACAGGATGATGGTACGTTTGCTTACAGAAGTAGAGAACAGCTTTCATCTAGTTTAAACCTCGGGTTGATTCAACCAATATCTTTGACTGGAGGTGAGGTGAGCGTAAACAGTGCCTTGAATCAGTTTAATGATTTAAATGCTACGTCAACGGATATTAACCCCATTTACAACAGTACCTTGTTCAATGTGCAGCTGGTACAACCCATTTTTGGATTCAATGATTTAAAATGGAACAAGCGGACTGAACCTTTACGCTATGAGGAGTCTAAAAGATCATATGTAGAGGAGATGGAGTCGATTTCCGCTGAAGCTACCAGACGTTATTTTGATTACCTGGATGCACAAATCAATTTACAGATTGCGGAATTCAATCTGGCCAATAACGATACCATCTTTAACATCGAACAAGGGCGCTATAATATTGGGACTACCTCAAAGGATAAGCTACTTCAGGTTGAACTTCAATTGCTTCGATCCAAACAAGATGTGGCGCAGGCAAATCTTGATTTACAAACTTCAAGGCTCGCCTTGAGACGTTTCATTGGTTTACAGGATTCAAACTCTAGTGGATTGGAATTGGGTTTGCCTGATGAATTGCCTGGTTTTGATATTCCATTAGATAAAGCACTTGGATATGCAAAACAGAATAGAGCGGATTACATTGAGTTTGAACGAAGAAGAGTAGAAGCCAATCGTGATGTTGCCCAGGCAAGAGCACAGCGAAATCAAACCAATTTAGTGGCGTCGTTTGGTTTAAACAATGCTGCAGCTACTGTTCCAGATACTTATGTGGATCCCAACAATCAGCAACGTGTTAATCTTACTCTGTCAGTGCCTATTTTAGATTGGGGTAGGTCCAAAGCGAGAGTTCAGACAGCTTTGGCCAATCAGGAGTTGACTGAATATACGTTGACCCAGGAGATACAGAATTTTGAACAGGAGATTATCACCCTGGTAAGTCGTTTTGAGGTGCTCCGCTTGCAGGTGGAGATTACTCAAAAATCAGATGAGGTGGCTCAGGAGAGATATGTGGTAGCACAGAGTAGGTATTTGATTGGTAAGATTGATATAACCAACCTCAATATCGCATTGACGGAGAAGGATAATGCGAGAAGAAGCTATATCAACGCACTGCGGTCATTCTGGACAGCCTATTTTGATTTACGAAGACTGACTTTGTATGACTTTGCCAATGACGAATTACTCTATCAGGAAGCAGATTAATTCATCAAATTCAAAGATATTACATTGAAGCTCTAGTTTTCAACTAGAGTTTTATTTTTTATAAACCATTGAAAATAAGGTTGTTGTAATTTTTGTATACGTGCTGTATACCTGATAAATCAGCTTGTATACCTTCTGTATACCTGATAAATTCAACTTCTAGCGGTGGTAGCGTTTAATCTTGCAAACGAAATTTGAATGAACGCAGAAAACACGCAGATGACACCGCTAACAAAAACACTTGCGCTAAGAAAACCAGGTTTATTTAGTGCTTATCAGAATTACATCGAACCCGTTATAGGAAGAATAGTGACAGGTTCAGTTAGTCTAAGGAAAATACAGAGAAAGGACAATGACGAAGTTCGCGCATTGATCCAACGAGTACTTATTCGTAAGGGAGGAGTAGGTGCGGACAATTATTTATACGATGAAGAACTCAACGATATTCATGAATCATATAGCCAGGATGGATCAAGCTTTTATGTGATGATGTATGGAGGAGAGATTGTTGGGTGTATTGGATTGCACCGATCGTCAGAGGACCACAATGCAGCACAGATCAAGAAGTTCTATTTCATCTCAAAAAACTCCGACGAAGGCCATGAAAATGGATTGATTCAATCCATTAAGTCGAGAGCTTATCAATTGGGCTATGCAAGTTGCTTTATTAAAGTCGAAGAAAGGGATTTAACAACCATTGGTAGGTTTGAAGAGAATGGTTTTCAACGGGAACCAGCGGGTACCAGTTATTCGAGAAATGTACGTTTAGTACATCACTTTTAATGATTGGTTGCGTTTAGGAGGCCTGTTGACGGTGCAGGCCTCTATTTTTACCTCAAGGTTTTATCTTTCGCACTACCAAATCGTCACCACCGGTGTAACCACTCTCATCATAAGCACCCCAGGCACTATTGCTGATGTAGTAAATTTCACCATTAACAAAAACTCCCTGGGTTGGTTCACCCTTTTCATAAAGATTTTGATCTATGATTTCCACTGATTGAACCTCTAAATCATCAAGCTTTAATCGGAAGGTTCTTTTTGGGATTGTTCCATTTTGAAAACAGTACAAATATCCATTCTCATACAGCAATCCATCCGATCCTTTGTCTGCATATAAGCCTTTGGAATCAATTTTGGAAAGCTGCTGAGTAACCGGGTCATATTCATGAAGTCCAAGGATATAATCTGAAAGGATAATTCTTTCATCCAAATAAACAAGACCTTGCAGATTGAATAATTCATCACTTAGATCAGCATAAACTTCAGCGCCTGATCGGGATAGTTGATAGATTTTGTTGCCATATCCGTCAGTAGCCAATACCAGTTTGTCATTGACATAAATGACATCTCCAAGAATCGCGTTGGGAACATCGTATTGGAATTTAACCTTGCCATTGCCAGGATGAATGCCAAAAACCGAAGATTTGTTCTTTATTTCTTCTGTATAGTCATCAATCTCAGGTAGTGCAGCACTACATACCCAAATCAAATCATTAGAGTAATCAATGCCCATTACACCGTATAACATGGGATTCTTTTCATAGGAGAGCATTTCGTGCAATTCTCCCTTTGAGTAGCTAAACAATGACCTTGTAGTGATACTACCTAATAAAAAACACTCATCCTTTTTATTATAACCAATGGATTCAAAGTGGTTTTTGGTTTGTTCCAATTTGAACTCCGAACTGCTTGTTTCTATTCGCTCTTGTGATTTTTTAACTTGATTTTTCAATGCCTTAAATGCAGGTAAGTCTTTCAAAGAAACAAAGTCAAGGTCTTGCATGTATTCCATGGAGGCATTCATCTGCAGATATCGTTGAAGAGCCTCAATACTTTTCTCAGGATATCCATTGATGGCATAAGCAGCTGCGATGTTGTAGGCTAATGTTGGGTGGTTAGGCCTAAGATCATTAGCACGTTTAGCATATTTCAAAAACAGCTGATAATCTTTTTGCTTGTAAGCATCAAGACTCCACGCATAATATGTCCTTAAACTATCTTGAGCAGTGAGATGAAGTAAACAAAGAAGAAATAAGCCTGATAGGAAATTTTTGAGCATTTGACTGGTATTTGAGAGGATAACAATCGCATTTTAGCTAACCCTACTTATCCTCCTGATTTTTCTTTACAGGTAGTGAGGTAATACCTAAATTTACAATCTAATTTAACTACTCGTATGACAAAGTTGACACCATTTCATTTGGCAGTCCCTGTATATGACTTGCAGGAGACCAGAAGTTTCTACAGGGATGTTTTAGGTTGTGAAGAGGGCCGGAGCTCGGATCATTGGGTAGATTTTAACTTATTTGGTCATCAGTTTGTCATTCACCTAAAACCCAAGGAAGAAAAGGAGGCAGCTCACCACAATCCGGTGGATGGTCATGATGTGCCTGTGCCTCATTTTGGTGTGGTTTTGGACATGGATGCATGGAAAAAACTTGCTGACGATTTAAAAGCCAAAGGCGTGGATTTTGTGATCGAACCCTACGTAAGATTCAAAGGTCAGGTAGGAGAGCAGGCCACTATGTTCTTTAAAGATCCTTCTGGCAATGCCCTGGAGTTCAAAGCGTTTGCCGACATGAGTCAAATCTTTGCGAAGTAATGGCAGTACAACCAAAATATCGAGAACTTACTACACTCGAGCTTAAGGAATTGGAAAAGGAGTTTATTGATTACCTCATTGTCAATGGAATTACCGCAGATGATTGGGTAAAGATTAAAGAGGAACAACAAGAAAAAGCTGAAGATATTATCACCCTGTTTAGTGATGTGATTTTAGAAGGAGTATTGCGAAAGGTTCGTTTTCTGGAATATCGCTCCAAGTCGGACATCAAAGCTTTTCAATGTCTAGGAGAAAAAATGATATTGATGGGAATGAGCACAGAAGATGAGGCTATTGACTTCACAGATGATTCAGTATTTCAAAACGCTGATTTGAATAATGGAAAAGGGATGAAGGTTTACACTTCTGAAAAAGCCTATTCATTGACACGAGAGGAAGAACTCTTCCAAATGATTCAATCAGGATGTCATATCTCTGATGGTCAAAGCTTTAAAGCTATCAGTTTAGCTTTGGTTTAAATGAAAACTGCCAATCAGATCTTTCGTGTAATCACGGTAATTGGATTAATTACAGTTGTCACTGTCATTGTAGATTATGTGTTGCCTGCAGAAAAAGTAGAGACTATAGTGACTGGAAAAAGGATGGGAATTGAAGGTGGAAGAAAAAAGCGGCATACACATCAATTGATATTGAGTAATGAGTCAATGCCGTTTCCGGTAAGTATAGTAGATAGACAGCAGTTCAATGAAGGTGATACCATACTAGTGGAAACTAGTTGTCTACTTGATAATCAGATACGATTGACTAATTCCAAAACCGGATTTCAAACGATTCCTGTGTTGGGATTGTACTCTTACTTTTCGGTAGTTGTCGGCCTGTTATTGCTTTCCGTTCTTTTTGGTCTATTATATTGGAATTATCCTATGAAACATATGAATAGTATACCTTTTACAGTCTTCCTAATCGGATTTGTGCTATTTTTAATTTATTTCTATTAGTTCTCAGTTACATGTGGTAATTTAGTTATGCACCCCGCCCAGATATAACTAATACACGCCATGAAAACCGCAAATTTTTTAAGCCTTGGGCTGCTTTGCCTGACGCTTCAGATTAACGCCCAGCAAATTTGCTTCGACGATATTCGTGAACATTTAGAATCCAACCCTTCTATAGAGGGAAATGAATTGTTTGACTTGCTCAAAGGATGTAGCTATCCATTATTCAATGTGAAAACAGTGGATGGACAGGTGGTTACATCAGGAGATTTGAAGAATAAGGTGGTTGTGATGAACTTTTGGAATCTTGATTACCAATCTTGTAAGGATGAAATACCTGCATTGAATCAGCTGGTTGAAAAGTATCGAGACGAGGATGTGATCTTCTTGTCTTTTAACAACAATACAAAGTCTTCACTCACCAAATTTCTTGGTAAGAATAACTGTGAGTTCATGGTGGTGGCTGAATCACAAAACATTCATGAGCTAATGATGCCAATTGAAGATTATCCAATCAACATGATCTTTAACCGCAAAGGGAAATTAGTTTACGGATCCAAAGGTGCTATGATGGATGCAGATAAGACCATCTATGAGGAACTAGCTCCTTTAATTGACTATTTATTAATCGCGGCCTTTTAGGTTCTTGTTAACCAAAGACTGCCTGAGCTGGTTGAGTCAGTAAGCTAACCTCTGTTTACTCCTTTTCTCTGTGGTCGGAAAAGTAGTTTTTCACATCGTATTGTGGACGATGACCTGGATGCATTGAAGGTGATTGAGTAAGAATTTTAACCACAGAGAATCTAAGGTAGCAGAGTGAGTAAGCTTCTCGGTTCTCCTCTTTTCTCTGCGGTTAACCAAAATCAATACGAATCTTTCAATTCATACCACGACATTTTAACACTTATAATGCTTGAGTTAGGGTGAGATAAGTGATTACCGATCAAAGTCTCATTACATTAATGGCATTAGATAAATTTTGAGTGGAAATTCGGGTATGGCTTAATCATGACGAAAATCCACTGTTTGAGCGCAGCGAGTTTGGATTTTCTATCAAGATTAATCCGAATTTTAAAAATTTATCTACAGCCTTGATTTCTTTCCATACTTTCTTCATCAAGGAAGAAAGTATGAGCCCGCCCGGCTTAAGGGCAGAAATCAAAATTAGTAGAAAGTGATGAACGCATCTTTATGGTACTTCTTTACCTCCGAGTATAACCCCACGGTGTAAGGAATTACCACTTTCCACATGTCATTTGCTTTAATAATTTGGGTTTTAAACAACATCGCCTCTTTAGAAAGCTTATGAGCGCCTTCCTCATGATCAAATGCTCCAATTTGCACATACTTCATGTTGGTAGGAGGAGTGTCTTCCTGAACTACTGCCTGAGCAATAACGGGTTCACTGACTTTCAATGGCACAGCGATTTGTTGCCATAAGTAATGATTGGTTTTGGAGTTGATCAGATGTACCTTCATACGCATAGAAAGCTTATTCTCAATGGTTAAGGTGTCATGAAAGATCACTGACACACTATCATAGCTTTCAAATTCTTGTGGTAGTTCTGCTTCGTATTGGACTTCTTCATTGGTGAAGACCAGGTGATAGGAAGACTCCACAGCATATGCCTGTGACAGGTCTGTAGATAACTCAAATTGTGCATGTGCAAATCCATAGATACCTACACATAGCAAGATTAAACTAAGTCGTTTCATAGTTGATAAAGCTGGTAATACATAGCGAAGCGCTCACCCTGGCAGGTAGCTTCTTCAGTTGGTTGTCAGGTAAAAATAGTAAATCTTCTTGAAAAAGTGCAAGTAGGTCTCTCGCAGGTAAAGATCTTTGGTCTATTGACTTAATAATTGACCACTTCTGTAGGCATCTGACAAGGCTGCAGGTATTTCGGCTTCCGCTTCGATAACAAGCGCTTTCGCCTTTTGAATGGTAGCCAGCATTTCTTGTTCCAAAGCTACAGCCATTGCTCTGCGTTCTTCCGCTTTAGCATGGGCAATTTCCAAGTCAGCAGCAGCTTGATCAATCTGCAAGGCCGCTCCAATGTTTTTACCAATATTGATATCTGCGATATCGATTGATAGTATTTCAAAGGAAGTGCCTGCATCCAGGCCATCAGCTAGCACACGTCGGGAAATGTCTTCTGGTTGCTCCAGGACAATCTTGTAATTAGCGGCTTCCCCCATGCTAGATATGATACCTTGTCCCACGCGTGCTTTGATGGTTTCTTCTCCAGCACCACCGACCAATTGATTGAGGTTGGTTCTAACTGTTACTCGAGCTTCAGCGATCAACTGAATACCATCACCAGAAACACCAGTTATGGCTGGCACAATGATCATGTAAGGCGTTACAGAAATTTGCACCGCCTCCAGAACGTTGCGTCCTGCCAGATCGATTGCCGTTGCTTGTTTGAAAGTCAGACTAAGATTGGCTTTATCCGCTACGATCAACGCTTTGATGACACTCAGTAGATTGCCAGATGCCAGATAGTGTGTTTCGAGCATCTGTGAATTCACATCCTTGATTCCCGCTTTTACCGCCAGTATCAACGAATTGACAATCAACTGTGGGGGCACTTTGCGGAAACGCATGAAGACCATGTCAAGCAAATTGATCTGTACACCCGAAAAAACGGCCGTGATCCAAAGACTAACAGGGAAAATGTAGAGTAAGATCCAAAGTGCCAGGAGAATCAACCCAATAAAAATGATTAGTTGTAGAGGCATATATTTATGGATTGATCAAGAGTTAGAGGCGGAAGATACGGCTAATATGCGAATAGGTCTATGTTTATTAAAAAATGATTAAATAGAAAAGCCACCCAGAACTAAATCCAAGTGGCTTTCTTATTTTTAAAAGTCTAAACCTTATGGCTTAAACTGAATCTTTCTCATTCTCAATGACTCTGGAGTTACCTCTACGTACTCATCCTTCTGGATGTACTCTAAGGCATCTTCCAGGGAGAACTGACGCTTCGGTGCTACTCTGGAGTTGTCATCAGAACCTGACGCACGCATGTTGGTCAGTTTCTTACCTTTCACCACGTTTACTGCCAGGTCATTTCCTCTTGAGTGCTCACCAATTACCTGACCGATGTAAAGGTCTTGTCCTGGATCGATGAAGAAAATACCTCTGTCCTGAAGTTTGTCCATTGAGTAAGCTGTACTTGCTCCAGCTTCCATAGCAATCAATGAACCATTGTTTCTGGTAGGAATTTCACCTTTCATTGGCTCATAGGACTTGAATCGGTGCGTCATTACCGCCTCACCAGCTGTAGCAGTCAACATTCTGTTTCTAAGACCAATCAAACCTCTTGATGGAATGTCAAACTCCAGGTGCTGAATAGAACCTTTTGGCTCCATTACTTTCAAGTCACCTTTACGTTGAGTAGAAAGCTCGATTACTTTTCCTGCAAATTCCTCCGGTACATCTACTACCATGTGCTCAATTGGCTCATGCTTCTGACCATCTACTTCTTTGATCAATACCTGAGGCTGACCTACTTGTAGCTCGTAACCTTCACGTCTCATCGTCTCGATCAATACAGACAAGTGAAGAATACCACGACCAAACACTAAGAATTTATCTTCAGAGTCAGTTGCTTGAATTCTCAATGCAAGGTTTCTCTCTACTTCTTTGTACAGACGATCTCTGATTTGTCTTGAAGTCACAAACTTTCCTTCTTTACCAAAGAAAGGGGAGTCGTTGATAGAGAAAAGCATACTCATTGTCGGCTCATCTATCGCAATACGAGGAAGTACCGTTGGATTTTCGAAATCCGTTACCGTATCCCCGATATCAAAATCTTCTATTCCAGTGATGGCACAGATGTCACCACAAGGCACTTCGCTAACTTGTTTCTTGCCTAGTCCTTCAAATACTTGAAGTTCTTTCACACGAATCTTTTTCATCGATCCGTCTTTCTTGGCCAATCCTAGTTGTGCACCTTCTTTCAAGGTTCCTTGTACTACTTTACCAATAGCGATACGACCCACGAAATTAGAGAAGTCCAGAGAAGTGATTTGCAATGCTGGAACACCTTCTACCACTTTTGGAGCTGGTACTTTTTCCAAAATCACATCCATCAGGTGTGAGATGTCTTCTGTCTGTTTTTTCCAATCATCAGACATCCAGCCATTTTTACTAGAACCGTATACTGTTGTGAAGTCCAATTGCTCTTCTGTAGCATCTAGCGAGAACATTAGATCAAAAACCTGCTCCATCACGATCTCTGGATGACAGTTTTCTTTGTCTACTTTGTTTACTACCACTATTGGGTTAAGACCCAAGCTCAATGCTTTGCTCATTACAAAACGCGTCTGAGGCATTGGTCCTTCAAAGGCATCTACTAACAATAGTACACCATCAGCCATTTTCAACACGCGCTCTACTTCACCACCGAAATCAGAGTGACCTGGAGTGTCAATGATGTTGATTTTTACGCCTTTGTAATTCACGGAAACGTTTTTAGAAAGAATGGTAATTCCTCTTTCACGTTCCAAATCGTTGTTGTCAAGAATCAGGTCGTCGAATTCCTGATTTTCTCTAAACAGTTTAGAGAAGTGAATCATCTTGTCCACCAACGTTGTTTTGCCATGATCTACGTGTGCGATAATGGCGATATTTCTTATTTCGGTCATAATCCCTGTAAAATGAAGCCGCAAAAATAGGGTATTCCTGAGTCAATCGTTCTATTCCAATGAAAAGTTTGTGTGAAATGTTTGATAATGAGTGTTTTCCGTTCGATTTAACCATGAACAGTACAGAGAAAACTAGTATTACAGGGTGAAAAGTTGTTAATTTTCCTATTGAACATCTAATTGCATTCAAAGGATCGTTAATAACTAAAATGACTAAGAATGAATAAACGCGATTTTTTGAAAAAGGCGAGTTTGGTTACCGTACTGGCAAGCTTTGGCCTATCATTGGATAGTTGTTCAGAGGATGAGATTCCAGATCCAACAGGAGGGAGTATCATTGAAGTAGATTTAACAGAATCACCATTTACTGCCTTACAGGATGATATGGGATGGGTCCTTCATCCTGATTACAATATTCTAATGGTCAATGTAGCTGGGAATATCAGTGCTTTTTCAAGTCAATGCACGCATTCAGGCTGCACCCGTAGTTGGAGTTTTTCAACCGAATTTACTTGTACCTGTCACGGCTCCAAGTTCGATACAAATGGAGATGCAACAAAAGGACCAGCCAGTCAGTCTTTGGCTAAAGTACCCGTATCACAAAGTGGTACTATTTTAAAGCTGGGGTAATTACCAAAGTTCACATTACCTTTATTGAAAAATCCCCATCGTAGTGAAAGCACTGAAGGTAGTTGGGATCATTATCCTTTTGTTGATGATCGCTTTTTTTCTGGGGCCAAAAGCCCAATTTGATCCGGTAGTAGATCGACACATTAACCCAATCAATATCACATTAGATAGCCTGGATAGGTATGTGAAGTCTAAAGAGATCAACTTACCATATTTTAAGCCTGGTAATGAGTCAAGACTCATTTGGGTAAATGATAGCATTCAGAAAACACGATACAGCATTGTCTACCTCCATGGGTTTTCTGCAAGCCCAATGGAATCCAATCCTACCATGTTTGATTTGGCTAAGGAACTGGGATTCAATCTGTATGCTCCTTTGCTTGCAGGTCATGGTTTGGATGATCGGGAGTCATTTGTAGATCTACAACCTAATGATTTGATCAATGATGCCAAAGAAGCCATTGCTATTGGTCAGTTGCTTGGAGAGGATGTGATTGTGATGTCATGTAGTACAGGTGCTACTTTGTCAATTTATCTCGCTGGAGCCAATAAAGAACTCATAGATATCATGGTAATGTATTCACCAAACATTGCTCTCGCCGATCCTACAGCGAAGCTTGTTACGGGTCATTGGGGCACTCAGATCGTTCAATCAATTATTGGTGACTATTGGAATCCGACTGGTGAAGGAGAAGGCGATGGTTTGAAGTACTGGACCACTACCTATCGAAGTAATGGACTAATCGCTTTGCAGAAGTTGATCAATTATACCATGGATGAAGAAATTTTCGAAGAGGTCACTCAGCCTTATTTTCTGGGGTATTACTATAAGAATGATGAAGAAAGGGATCCTACTGTTTCTACTGACGCCATGTTATGGTTCGATGCCAACACCTCAACATCTTCAGGAGATAAGAAAGTAATTGCTTTTCCTGGTGCAGAAGCACATGTGATTACCAATCCCATCAAATCGAAAAGCGTGGAAGCAGTGCTTGATTCAACACTGGCTTTTGTGCGAAAGGAAATAGGAGAATAAGCATTTCTGATTGAAGAAGATCCTCAATCAGAAACAATATCCTTATTTACTCAGTGATGACTACTTTTTCCATTGTGTCACCTTGTCTGATTTGGTCGATTACATCCAAACCTTCAACAACTTTACCAAAACAAGTATGGTTTCTGTCCAGGTGAGCAGTGTTGGTTCTGCTGTGACAGATAAAGAACTGTGATCCTCCTGTATTTCTACCAGCATGGGCCATAGACAATACACCTCTGTCATGGTATTGGTTGTCGCCATCCAGCTCACAGTCAATGTGATAACCTGGGCCACCAGAACCAGTTCCATTAGGGCATCCACCTTGAATCACGAAATCAGGAATTACCCTGTGGAATGTCAATCCATCATAAAATCCATGCTCTGCAAGGTCTATGAAGTTAGCTACAGCTTTAGGAGCATCTTTCTCATAGAACTCGATTTTCATCACGCCTTTTTTGGTATGTATTTCTGCTTTTTTCATTTGTGTTGATTTATTGATGCTGCAAATTTAATCCAGCCCTAATAAATCAGATACCTTTGTGGAAGAATTACGCACATATGGCCATACCAATTATCGAAATCGGCAAGTTCAATTACCTGGAAGTTCTGAAAATCACGGAACAGGGGTATTATGTAGGTGATGCAGTAGAAGAAATTCTTCTGCCCAACAAGTATGTTCCTGAAGGACTGGAAGTAGGAGATTTTATTGATGTGTTCATTTACAATGATTCGCAAGAACGTCCGGTAGCAACTACCTTGAAGCCAAAGATCGAGTTGGATCAGATTGCCTTCCTTGAAGTAAAACACGTATCGACCCATGGAGCATTCCTGGATATGGGGTTGGAGAAGGACTTGTTTGTTCCCTTCAAAGAACAGATTAATAAGATGGAAGTTGGTCAAAGCTATCTGGTATTCATGTACCTTGATGAGTTAACAGATCGCCTGGCAGGTTCTGCTCATATTGGTAAAATGCTAGAGTTTGAAGATATCGAATTGGAAGTGGGGCAAGAGGTTGAAATCCTTGTGGGAAATGAAACCGAGATTGGATATGTGTGTATTGTTGAAGATTTGTATCGAGGATTGATCTATAAGAATCAGATTTTTAAATCCATCCAACCAGGTGATCGAACTACTGCATTCGTTAAGGAGGTTCGTGCCGACAATAAAATTGATCTCAGTCTAGAACCAATCGGTGTGGAAAGCATTGAGCCCAATGCGCAAAAGGTGTTGGAAAAGCTAAAGGCATCAGAGGGTAAACTTAATGTTCATGACAAGAGCAGTCCGGAGGAGATTCAATCTGTGCTTGGAATGAGCAAAAAGAACTTCAAAAAAGCCATTGGTTCGTTGTATAAGAATCGTCAAATCAAGATCAATGATGATTCTATTGAGCTTCTCTAATCGAGATCTGAGTCATTTGCACTTTTAAGACTGGGAAGAATGGATTAATTTGAAGAGCAGATGCTCAACAGATTCACTTTAGCCATACTTTTTATACAACTGACCCTAATTTCCTTTGGTCAGTCCATTTTGTTTTCGCCTGAGGAGCAGGCTTACTTAGCTTCTAACCCTACGGTTGTTCTTGGTGGAGATGCCTCATGGGAACCTATGCTAATTGAGAATAAGGACGGTTCTGTTGTAGGATTTGAGAGAGATTACCTCGACGAAATAACCAGACTAACAGGTTTAAAATTTGAGTTGAGAGCTGGAGTTTGGAAGGATATTGTGAAGCAAGCTGAAATGGGAGAGATAGACGGGTTGGTTTACTCGTCACCCCAACCACAGCGGACCAAGTACTTCGATTTCACCATTCCATACAACCAGTTTCAAGTGGGGTTCTATTCAGGGGTCAATAAAACAACCCTTTCAGACACCTCGGAGTTGTATGGTAAAGTAGTTGGTGTTCAGAGTTCTGACCAATTTTTGAATAATTATCTGGACGGTATTCCTAACATTAAAAAAAGGAATTTTGATACACGCCGCGAAATGATTGAGGCAACGCTATCAGGTGAGATCGAGTACTTCTTTTCGGCATTAGATATCAATTATTACCTCTGGAAAAATTCCATTCCCGGCATTCGATTGGTTTATTTACCAGATGGAGCAGGATTTGATGTAGTATATTCCATCATTAAGTCTGATCGTCCTATCGTCAGTATTCTAGATAAAGGAATCGCAGCAGTGAGTCAATCAAAGAGGCTTGCAATGATAAATGACTGGTTGCGGGTAGAACAGAATACAGAGACTATTTATACCAATGAAGAAACTGACTTTCTTGATAAGAATACACAACTAAATGTTTTAACAATAGAAGACTGGTTGCCTATCGTTAAGATATCCAATGGGCAGGTTGACGGATTAGTTGGTGACTATTTGGACCTATTGAGAGTTAATTTACCTATCAGTTTAAAGGCTATTGGAACAGCGGATAGTGCGATTATCAATGAATACGTGGCCTCCAATAACAGCGTTTTTATTTATCCGGATTTGGATTTAAAGAAACCTGACTTACACTTTAGTGAACCGTTTTTATCCATTCCTTATGGTTTGATCATGCGGAAAGGCAGTCCGTTTTTTAGCGATATCAGAAGCCTTGGTGAGATAGAAGTCGGCGTGCTGGAATACAATCCTCATTATGAAAAGATTGCTGATAAATATCCTAATTTGATTTTGGTTCCGCTTACCAGTACTTCCAATGGAATGGATCGAATATTGTCTGGTGAATTGGATGGTTATATTGGTTCAATATCCACCTTGAATTATTACATACAGTCGCAGGGATATTCGGATCTTTTTATCGCCTCATTGACCGATTTAGAAACTCGATTGCATTTTGCTTCCAGAAATCCTCTGATCGTAAGCATTTTTCAGAAGGCCATGAACAGTGTCATGGAAGGGGAGAAACAACTGTTGATCAAAAAGTGGTATGGTTCCTCACAGGTAACGACTATCGATCGCAAATTAGCCTATCAAATTGCTTCAATTGCTGGTGTACTCATCGTTATTATGATCGGTTGGGTGTTCTCATTACGCAGGCAGGTTCATAAACGAAAAGTAATCCAAAACCTCTTACAACAGAACCAGGCTAATATTTTGGCGCTACTTGAAAACACTGACGCGATGATATATTCGTTGGATATTGATATGTGTGTTCGGGCTAAGAATACGGCGATAGAGAAGTTTATGGCCTATTTTACCGATAAGCCTATCCGAATTGGAGATTTATGGCTGGACTATTTTCCAGAAGGAGCACGTGAAAGATGGATGCAGAGATATTTACGTGCATTGGAGGGTGAGAAATACTCTGTTCAGGATTCATTGACTTTAGATGGGGAAGTAAAAAGTTTTACCACCTCATTCAATCCTATTTTTATCGATGGGGTAATTGCCGGAGTTTCTTGTATCAGTGAGGACGTTACCGAATTGGTCAAGGTCAATCAATACATGCTGAGTTTGATGGATACTGCCTATGATCATATATTCATCAAAGATCCTGAGCGACGATATGTTATCGCAAGTCAATCCCTAGCAGATTTAAATGGTTTTGACTCCTGGAAGGACATGATCGGAAAGCGAGAGGTTGAAATAAATGAGTTCAATGCAAGACAAGTAGCTGAAGATGAATTAAGGGTGTTGGAGGAAGGACTTCATGCCATCAATAAAGAGCATCAATTCATGGACCGGGAGGGAGTCATTCGCTGGATTCAAGCGACTACCGAGCCCATCTATGATGTAGAGGGCCGGATAGTGGGCTTGTCAGGCGTGAGCCGAGATATCACCAGAAGGAGAGAGGCGGAACGCCAACAAAAAATACTCATCTCCTCTATTGAGAATAGTTCCGATTTTATCTCTTTTTTGGATGAAGATTTTCGTTTTATCTACATTAATAAATTCGGAGTAGAACGCATTGGTTTTGAGGATTATGAGGGAGTTCATATTCAGGAATTGCTGGATCCGGTAACCCTCAAAATAGTCTTGAATGGAATGAAACGCTATGCCCTACAAGGCAAAATCTGGGAAGTGGAGTTCGATGTGCGACACTGGAAGAGTGGAGAAAAGATACCTATGGATCATCAGATTTTCCCGATTTATGATGATCATGAAGGTTTCATCTGTTATGCCAATGTTGCTCGAGATTTGACCGAGCGAAATAAGTTACAAGAGCAAGTACTGAAGTCCAAGGTAAACGAGCAGTTAATGGCTGCAACGATTAAGGCAGAGGACAAGGAGCGTTTTCGTATAGCACATGAGCTCCATGATGGAATCCAGCAGAAAATAGCNACAGTAAATATGTANCTTCAGACGCTTGAAGAAAACTCAGAGGAAAACAAGGATGTATTGACCAATAGCATTGAAAAACTCAATGAAGCAATCAATGAGATTAGAAACATGTCTCATAGTTTGATTCCTAGAGCCCTGAGGAACAGTGGTTTAGCGGCCACTCTAAATGATGAGGTAGAGCAGCTTAATAAGAACTCTGCCATATCGGCCAATTTCCATGAAAATATTGGTACAAAGCGTTATCACCAGGACATTGAATTGAATCTTTATCGTATCTTTCAGGAAGCTATGTCTAATATCTTCAAGCATTCAGGTGCAGAAAACGTCATGGTGCAGCTGTTGGAAAGTGATGAACGTTTGTCACTGATGATTGAAGATGATGGTGTNGGATTTAATTCCAGTGATCAAAATGAAGTCGGTTTTGGTGTCTCCAGCATCAAAAACAGGGCAGCCGGCATCAATGCACACGTGGAAATAGATAGTGTGCCTCAGGAAGGTACGAGTATCTTGATTGAACTAGAACCTAACGCATACAATGGAGAATAAAATCACAATAATGCTCGTGGATGATCATCCGATGATCAGAGATGCCATGTCCCTGTATTTCAGTAAGATAGAGGAAATAGAAATCCTGGCTGAAGCAAATAACGGTAAAGAAGCCCTGGAACTTCTCAAAGAGCATACAATTGATCTGGTGATCACGGATATTGCCATGCCTGAAATGAATGGAGTGGAATTCCTGACTGCTCTGCAAGAGCAAAATAGCAATCAGGATGTGCTGGTTATATCGATGATCAATGAGGTTTCTCAAGTAAAAAAGATGATTTCTCTGGGAGCCAAAGGATATGTACTTAAGAATAGTCCAAAAGAAGAAATCCTGACAGCTATCAAAGCGATCAGAAATGGTGAGACTTATTATTCCAAAGAAGTGTATGACATCATCATGGGACAGCTTACCGGACGGAAACCAAAGCAACGTCTAACCGTAGAAATCCCACTTTCTCGAAGAGAGAAGGAGATTGTGAAATTGGTTATGGAGGAATTAACGAACCAGGAGATCGCAGAAAAACTTTTTATCAGTGTCCGAACTGTAGAGGCGCATAAAAGAAATATTCTCGAGAAAACAGGTTGCAAAACAGTCGCTGGATTAGCTATTTATGCAATAGAGAGAGGTATTGTCTGAAAATTAAGGGTTTCACGTAAAAATTGGTTTTAAGGGATCCCCTCAACATTGATGGTTCGCTTTTTCTTAATATTGTCGTAACTTAGAGATCAGCTTAAGTATAGACATCAACCATCAACTAAATGTCTCATAGTCCACTTTTAGATTCTACCATTGTTTTTATATCAAACAATGAAGACAAAACACGTGCGCTCCTCAATATCATCAGAAGACGTGAGGTGAGTAGGAGTGTTCATTGGTTACGCAACAAACAACAAGTTCAGCGACATTTTCAAGATCCTCAATCCTTCTTAGACAACAGCCTGCCAGATCAAAATGTATCCATTATACTGGATTATGATTTAGAGGGGGTTTCGATTGTTACGAAGTTTCTGGAAGATCAGGGAGTTCTTAAAGTATGTACCTTATACAGTCTCAACTCTGTGTCTGAAGAGGTTAATGAAATAACCAAAACGGTCAAGGTCTTCCAGTAAGTAATCCTTTACGTGATACGCGTATTTTTTCGTATTAAGCGATCCCCTCTTACCTAAGGGGCATGCTCAATCTACCTTTGTATTGTAATTATTAGTGAACACAAAAAAGGAAGAGGCATGAATAGCTCATTTACAAATTACGAGATTGTCCTCATCTCCAACAATACTGAAGATGCACAATGGATTTTAAAGGCTCTAAAGCGCTCTCAGTTAAACAATGAACTGATTTGGTTGAAAGATACTGATAGAACCTTTGATTACATTAATTCAAATGGTTTGTATTCTGGTAAGGAGATCAATGGATATACAAAGGTTTTCATAATCGATTGTTTCTTTCCTCAGGAAGAAAAAATACGACAAGAGATTNCTATGAATAGCAAATTGGAAGGATGTAANGTATTAACTCTTGCGGAGAGTAAAGAGGAATTCTTCAGATCCAATGAAACATCTGCTCACGGTATGATCTCAGAGCTTTTTGGCAAGATGCATGCATTAAGCTTAAGTTTTTTACTCTAAAGGCTAATTAAGATTAGAATCCTCCGTTCATTGTAACCAGCATGAACGTATAAAAAAAGTCGGCATTTGCCGACTTTTTCTTTTAGGTAGGTATAATTTCTATGTTAGATTTTACAAATCTCTGCGTGAATGTTATGATCTTTCACGAGCTCCTGAGTGAATTTCATATGTCCATGAGGTACGTAAATCTGAAATGTTCCATTTTTCATATTCGCCAACATTTCAAGAAGTTTCCACTTATTAATAAGATCATTTGGGTTGTCCATTTTAGTGGCAATCTCAAAATAAGCTTTACCTTCATTTTTTGTTGCAGTTACATCAGGTGTAAAGTTAACGTTATTTGTCTTGCCTATAAGTTGATGTGGTGATTCGTAATCGCTCAGATCTGCTCTGATATTGTCGTAGCCTTGTTTTTTTACCTTTTCAATCACGCTCGACAGCACTTCGTCATAAGAGATTTTACTCCTTGTTTGTTGAAGCATAGATAGTTTTGATTTTATTATTTATGGAATAAATGAAGTAATAATTCCTAAGAAGCATATTTTCAGGAACTTATGTAATATAAACAATTATTGACGGCTATTGTTCACATTTGTTGGATTTTTTCAAAATTGGAGTGTTTTTGAAATAGATTTTATGGTTTTTTCATAAAATGCTATCTTGAGTACTTAACCCAATACTCCATGAACCTACTTGATTACAGTATCATAGTAGTCTACTCCATTGCGTTTTTAGGCTTAGGCTATCTCTTCAAAAATCAACAAAACAAAAAAGACTATTTCTTAGGCGGCCGATCTTTCGGTTGGTTTCCATTAAGCCTGTCGGTGATGGCTACGCAATTATCAGCTATCAGTTTTATCTCTGCTCCGGCCTTTGTGGGCATGAGAGAGGGTGGCGGTATGAAGTGGTTGAGCTACGAATTTGCCGTTCCTCTCGCAATGATATTTTTAGGTAGCTATCTGATACCAACACTTTACAAATCTGGTGTTGTTAGTATTTATGAGTTTTTAGAAAAGCGTTTTAGCAGATCTACCAGATTGCTGTTGAGCCTGGTATTCCAGATCAGTAGGGCGTTTGCTACCAGTGTGATGATTTATGCAGTAGCACTGATTCTAACCAGTGTCATGGGAATTCCTTTTTGGCAGACGGTAATCTTAATTGGGGTAATTACAGTCATTTATTCCTATCAGGGTGGCATGAAAGCGGTTGTTTATGGTGATATGATTCAAATGATTATTCTGTTCGTTGGGATATTGATTTGTCTGGGATATGGTCTGGCTTATTTAGATGGTTGGAGCAATTTCACAGAGCTGGTAGATCGAAATCGGTTGAATGCACTTGATTTTTCTTCCTTAGGAATAGGTGATAGTGATGGTTTTGGGTTTTGGCCAATGATCATCGGAGGGTTTTTNCTTTACGCCTCATATTATGGTACCGACCAGAGTCAGGTCCAGCGATTACTTTCAGCAAACAGTCTGGACACTGTCAGGAAAACTATCTTATTCAATGGTATTTTAAGGTTTCCGGTAACGTTGAGTTATTGTATCATGGGGTTGGTATTGGGTACATTTGTGATGGTTACTCCAGAGTTTTCTAACCAAATCCCAGCTGATAAGCCTGATTTAATGATTCCTATTTTTATCAGAGACTATTTACCGCATGGCATCATCGGGATATTGATTGTGGCAATTCTATCTGCAGCCATGTCTTCATTAAGCTCNGCCGTTAACTCATTNAGCGCAGTTTCCACTGAAGATTTTCTTACTCATGGGAAGAATGTTTCTCATGAGCAATANGTAAAGTATTCCCGTCTTACAGCTTTGTTTTGGGGAGTGGTTTGCATCGTCTTAGCATTCTTTGCAGGAAATATAGCCAGTACGGTTATTGAAGCGATCAACAAGGTGGGATCGGTCTTTTTTGGACCTATTTTGGCTACTTTCCTTATTGCTGTGAAGGTTAAGAGAGTACATGCACGTGGGATGAATATTGGTTTGCTTTCGGGGGTACTTTTCAATGTTTATCTCTGGCTTGGAGTAGGAGATCAACTTTTCTGGTTTTGGTGGAATGCTACCGGAGCTTTGGTAACATTAATTGTTGCATTACTTGCCAGTGTGCTTGTACCTAAAGGTGCTGAGAAAGCGCAGCATATTGAAATGGAAGTAGCCAACATATGGACGAGAGATACGTTTATATTAATAGCCTTTTTCGTGTTCATTTTACTAATTGCCTTAGCCATTCCTTCACTTATCTAAAATGAAAAACTTAAGGGAATTATTAAGCCAGGTCTATTCTGAAAGTCAGGTGGATAGGTTGATGGTAGGGATCGACCATCTGATTCAATCATACAAACAAAAGGTAATTCTTGATCCATTACAGCTTACCGAGAAAGATGTTTTAATGATTACTTATGGTGATCAGGTTTATCAAAAAGGTGAGAGCAAGCTTCAATCACTTAAGAAATTTCTCGACAATAACTTATCTCATCAGATAAGCCTTGTGCATCTGTTACCATTCTACCCTTACAGCTCCGATGATGGATTCTCAGTCATTGATTACTATGAAGTGAATGAGGATATGGGAGATTGGAATGATATTGATTCTTTGGCTCAGTCCTATTCGTTAATGTTTGATGGAGTGATTAATCATATCTCTCAGGAGTCGGATTGGTTGAAAGGATATTTAGCCAATCTTCCAGAATATCAAGGATATTTCAAAGAAGTAGATCCAAATGAAGATTTCAGCCAGGTAACTCGCCCTAGAACGAGCCCTGTTTTTCATGAGTTTACAGATACAGACGGTAAGCCAAGATATCTCTGGACTACATTTAGTAAGGATCAGGTAGATCTTAATTACGAAACACCAGAATTGTTCTTGCAGGTTTTAGATGTAATGTTGTTCTATTTGAGTAATGGGGCCAAACTTATCCGTCTGGATGCTATCGGCTTCATGTGGAAAGAGAAGGGTAGTACTTGTATCCATTTACCACAGGCTCATGCGTTAATCCAGGTGATGCGTTCTGTTTTAGAAAAGGTGTATCCGGATGTGGTGCTTATCAGTGAAACGAATGTGCCTCACAAGGAAAATATTACCTATTTCGGAAACGGACACAACGAGGCTAAGATGGTCTATAATTTCACCTTGCCACCCTTATTAGCCTTCAGCTTATTGAGCGAATCCACTACTAAGTTCAAAGAATGGGTTTCCTCTCTGGTGTTACCATCTGACCAGGTGTGTTTTTTCAATTTTACAGCTAGCCATGATGGAGTGGGAGTGCGTCCTGTACAAGGAATATTGACCGATGATGAACTCAATGTTTTGGTTGATTCAGTCAAACATAACAATGGATTCATTTCGTATAAGACCAATCCAGATGGTAGTGAGTCACCCTATGAGCTCAACTGTAACTACAAGAGCCTTCTAAAGGGAGTCGATAACAATGCAGCATTTGGATTTCAGCGATTTATTTTGAGCCAGGCAGTAATGCTGTGCATGCCAGGATTACCCGCATTGTATTTTCATTCACTTGTTGGGTCTGAGAATTATGTAGAAGGTGTTAAGCAGACTGGAAGGAATCGAACAATCAATCGAGAAAAACTAGATTTTCAAGTTCTGGACAAAGAACTTAATGACAATGCCTCGGAAAGAACAAAAGTGCTAACCCGACTGAAACAGCTTATCCAAATTCGATCATCTTACTCTTGCTTTAATCCATTTGCTCCCTTTTCCATTCCAGAAGCTTCTGATGGCTTGTTGTGCATTCAGCGGACTTCTATCGATGGTCAAACAGTAATCAAATGTGTGTTCAATTTCNCTTCGCATGGGATAGATAATCCATGGGNGGGAGGAGAAGATGTTCTTACGGGAGAAGCTGCCCCACAGCAGATAGCTCCATTNTCGTTTGCATGGATTAAATGAGAATATTTCTCAATTTGAAATGGCCATTCTCATTTTGACTCAAACTACATTTGTATAAATCATTTTTTAGCTCAAATTTGATTTTGGCTTGCTATTTGCAACAGTCAATTGAATACTTAAAAATCCTAAATCAAAAAGGAAGAATATACGTTGTATAAGCGTGATAAATCTGAATAGAATGAAAAGTAATACACTAAAATTTTCGATTGTTAATGGAGTGCTTCTTCTTGCACTAATCGTGGGTTTTTCCTCATGTAAAAACAAAAAGAAGATGTCNGATATTTCCGATCCTCAGGAAGTAGGGCAGCAAATAGAAGAGGAACTTGAAGAAACAGAAGAAACAGAACCTGAAAGAGTNGCGGTGAAGGAGCCAACTAAATCAGAAAAGTTGGAGAGCTATTTTCAAGCGATCGCTCAAGCCTCATCAACTGCTTCTGCAAACAGTAGCATTAGTGAGGCTTTGACCATGTTCTCTAATCCCAATGCACCCGTTTTGATCGTGATATATAGAGGAAGTGGCAATCCTGACTATGACGAACCAACTACTATCAAGAAGTACCTGGAATACCTTAAGGATACCAAGAACAACAAGGCGGTAGTGGAAGAAATGGTTTTGGATGACTATGGCAAAATCAAAGAATTGGTTCTGAAGAAGTAATAACTCAAATAAGAAAAGAGATGAAATTGAATAAATATTTTTTATTAATCGCATTTAGCTTTTTAGCACTTGCAACAGTTAATGCTCAAGATGATGTGGATCCCCGCAGAAAACAAGCAATTGATTCATTGGCTCTTGAAAAGGTAAAAGATCTTAGTAAATACATTAGTATCATTGGTGATAAGAAAACGCAGTTCTCTGAAGCACAACGTGTGATGGATAGAGCTGAGGAATTATTTGCTGATGATAGTGAAATGGGTGTTTCTTCATTGAGTAGAGAAGAAATCACTTATTACAAAGTCAGAGAGTACTTTGAGCGTTTGATGGCTCTCAACTACGATAAAGTAACCATCAAGTGGTATGACATCCATTACATTAGTGATTTGGAGAGACAACCAGATGGAACTTATGTAGGGGTAATTACCATTTACCAGCGTTTCGAAGGTACATCAGATGACGGACTAAGCTACAAAGACACCACCAAGAAAGACATTACGATCTATGTGAAGAAAAAAGAAACACAGATTGCTGGCAGAACCATTGAGTTCTGGGATGTACTTTTGGGTGATGTACGCGTAACGGAAACCTCTGCATGAGAATAATCGCATTATTTGCAATAATCATATTAAGCTTTCAAGCATCGGTGGGCCAGGGGCTCACTGATGACATGAAAGATACTGAAGAGAAGCTAATTGCTTCTACCAAACAAATAAATCAGTTTCTTAGGCGCTTCAATGGTGAAGAAGACGAAGAAGGAAATCGTTATTATTCTGGTGATAAGAAATATCATGATGACGGCCTAAGAAAGAAGTACCTACCAGTTCTTTTTGATAGAGAAACAGGTTATATCAATGAGCAAGTTGCCAAAGACTTTATGAAAGCGGTAACTGATAAAAGAGATCCTGTATTTTTAGATCTGCATGATAGAGAAATGTTCGCTGAGGTTTCTGCGGTGTTCAATTATAAGGGTAGGGAGACATCTGCNCTGCTTTATATGAAAATGCAGAAACAAGGCCTTGGCTACGANTGGGTGATCGATGATGTGGCGTTTGATCCTTTCAAAAAGCTCTACAANAAAGATACCTCTGAAGCAAAGCGTTTTATGCACCCTATGAGTCATGAACTTGGTTTTATGACCCTTAGAAAAGCACTTCAAGATGAAAAATACCCAGAACAATTTACCCCAAGAGAATTTCAACCTGACTACCTCACATTGTTTTTNTTTGAATTGAAGTCTGGTAATCTAAAATATAAAACGGTGAAGGATGTTAAGTTTCATTTCTTCTCCATTGATAATTGGTATTTCGAATTATCAAACTTTAATCGATCTGGNTACAATACAGGTTGGTTGATATCCAATCTGATGAAACTGGAAGGTGATCAAAAACAAATGATGAAAGATTACATCTATGACAAGAACTAAAAACTGGTTCTCCATAATATTACTATCNCTTCTTTCAATTACTTCTTTACNGGCGCAGGATGAAGAAAATGATCCTTATACGGAAGAGGTACAAAGTCTTGTGAGCTTTTACAAATACATGCTCAATACTGTTGGAGGGAATAAGACCTCAACCAGAGACAAAGAAGTAATCATTACGGAAAGTTATAGGAAGGCTTTTAAAGATGGTTATGTTCAGATAGAAGATGATCTCTTACCAGACCGAAATGCCATTACCAATAAAGATATTAGCGCATACTTACGTGATGTAGACTTTTTCTTCAGAGATATAAAGTTCGATTTTGAAGAAATTGAAATTACGAAAGGCGAACGTGATAATGGGAAGGACTACTATTTGGTTTCTTTTCAAAACACCATCGATGCAACAACTCTTGAAGGGGAGCCCTATCAACGTACAGCAAAACGATACATCGAGGTAAACTTTGATTCGGAAAGCAGTGATCTGAAAATTGTAAGTGTATACTCCACCAAGATCAGTAGAGAAAAAGAGCTTCGAAATTGGTGGGAGTCTTTGTCTTTTGAGTGGACCAGAATATTCAAGGAGTATGTTCCGTTTGATAGTGCAACCAACGCCGTATTGATCAAAATAGCGGATTTGGATAGTCTCAATCTGTCGGACAACCAGTTTATACAATCTATCAAGCCACTCTCGGCCCTGAAGAAGTTGACTTATCTCAATATTTCCAATACCAAGATCAGTGATTTGACTCCTCTGAGATATTCTCCGAGATTGAATACTTTGGTGGCTACCAGTAGTGCCGTTAATGATATATCGGTGATTCAGTATTTTGAAGGGCTACAGAAATTAGAACTCAACAGGACAAACGTCACATCCATAGAAGCAATAGCTAATACAAAAATCACAGACCTGAATCTAAGTGGTACCAATGTGATTGTATTTAATCCTCTAAATCAAATGAGTACCTTAAAGGTGGTGGATTTATCCAATACCGCTTTTTCAAGCACAGCTCAGTTATCAAAAAATATTGATTTGCAACAAGTGGATCTCTCACGGACAGGNATAACCAGTATACAGCCATTGAGTGGCTGTCAGAAACTAAATTATCTGAATGTGTCTGAGTCTTATATTACTGACTTAAAGGGTGCTGAGCAATTGAGGTCGTTAACCGAATTACACTTAAATCAAACACGAGTGACTAGTCTCGGACCCTTAAGTGGATTAAAAAGCCTTAAAAAGGTGTATGCTGACTACACCGGCATCAATGAGAGAGCTGCTTCTGATTTTATGGCAGCCAATCGAGGTGTTTTGGTGATTACCAACTCGGAGAAAATTATGGATTGGTGGAATGGGCTTGCTCAGGAATGGAAGTTAGCATTAGGTAACTATCTACCTTCAAGACCTTCTAAGGAGGACATTGCCAAGTTGATTAACTCTGATTCTCTGGATTTAAGTAACAATAGAATCGTGGATGGGAGCCCACTGGCAAGGTTTAGTCGATTGAGATATCTGGATATCAGTAGAAATCTTATGACTGATTTTGATTTCACAGCTGAGATGGAGGATCTGGAATTTCTGAAAGCAGAGAAAATGCCAGCGACATCAACTACTGGATTGGAATACAACAAGAATCTAAAGTTCTTAATACTTACGGAGAGCATTGTAAAGGACATTCAGCCTCTCGAAGCATTAAGTAAGCTAGAACTACTGGATGTAGAAGCTACTGCAGTATCAGAGATGGCGGTTAAAGATTTACTTAGGGTGAGTCCAAATACCGTGGTGATCTATCAGCCCAATGAACTGCAGGAGTGGTGGGATGATCTCCAGGAGGAATGGAAGAAACAGTTTGATTTGGAGAAAGTGGATTCGTATCACTTGCATCAATTAATTGAGAGTCAGGAAGTTATTGTGGAGAATAGTCCTGTGTCTTCATTGTCACCTTTGGATAAATTCATTAATTTGAGAAAAGTATATCTGGACAAAACAGGTGTGACTAGTTTGATTGATCTAACTACACATGAAAAAATAGAGGAGATTGTCTGTAAAAATGGTCCGCTGATGGATTTGGAATCAATAGAGGAGCACTATGAATTGAAAAAACTAGATATCTCCAATACCGCAGTGGACGATTTAAGACCATTGAGAGATAATAGGAGCTTGAATCATTTGAATTGCTCTGGGACGAACATCAAGAATTTGAAGGGAATTGAAGAATTATACAGTTTAAATTATTTAGATATAAGTAACACCAGAGTTTGGCGAATGGATAGGCTTTACGATATTCGCAACCTAAATATTTTGGTATGTTACAACACCAGAATCAGGGCTCGGACTATGGACGAATTCAAAACCGAGTTTCCCGAAGTTGAAATTACCTATTACTAAAACAACCAGTATTACAACTTAAACATGAAGAGATATCAGTTCAGTTTGAGAATCACCGCACTTGTCATCATTTTTTTAAGTTCATTCACTGTATTTGCACAGGAAGAGCCAGTTGAATCGCAACCGAATAACCTGAAGGGAACATTCGAAGGTATGATGGAGAAATATTCTACCTATGAGCAGTACAAGGTTATTCCGATTACACGAATGAACCAGTTTTGGGCAGAAGTGAATGATTCATTAGTAACCAAGGATAAGTCAAATGCAAAACTTAAGGGTGAGATTATCGCTTTAAAGGCAATGATAGACTCTTTGAATAGCGAATTGTCTACTGTGAAAGCCAACCTGGAGACAAGTGAAGAAACCAATTCGGANATTAGCTTTTTNGGGATTCCTTTTGATAAAACGATATATCACATCATGGTGTGGGCTATNATCATTTTATTGGCGGCACTCACTATTCTTACCTATTTTATGTACATACGCAGCAACGGGCTTACTTCTCGATTTAAAAAAGATTTGGAGCAATTACGTCATGAGTATGATGATCACAGAGATAAGTGTCGTGAAGCTCAGGTTAAACTTAAAAGGGAGCTGCAGACAGCTATCAACACCATTGATGAAATGAAAAGGGGAGGATCTAGAAGATAAGACCCAAGAATATGTAAATTAAAAAGCCGGCATCTCCGGCTTTTTTTATGTGTTTAACCATCTCCAGAACTTACCAAGTATTGTTTTTGGTTTTGGTCTGGTGTCAACTGGTTGAGCTGCTTTGCCTGATTTCTTTTTCTTTGGTTTGTTTACTGGAACAGGTTTAGAGATTTTCTGTTTGTAATGTTCCGCTTTCTGTTCTTTAAGCTTTCTTTCTTCTTGTTGCTTTCTTCGTGCTTCTTGACGAGCAATGCGCTTCTCTTTCTCACGCTTATTTTTTAATCGGCGTGCTTCACGCTCTTCGTCTGTTAATTTTCGGCGAGCATTTTTACGGTGGTGAGTGATTACTTTAGGCTCATCGGTTACTTCCTCTGTCTTTTCTTCATCTTCATCTACTTCCTCAGATTCCGATTCTTCCTTGAGCTTGGGTTCTGGTAGATCTATTTTACCAACNACTTTTAGCCCGGGTAATTCTACCTTAGGAGCTTTGATTAAATCAAAATTGGTATTTACCGGAGTGTTTTCATCTTCTGGGTTTAGTTCTGCTGCAGTTACACTCACATAAGAAGGCTCTGTTTCAACTGGAGTAGGTAATTCAACAGCAGGGACCTCATTGATCTCTTCTTCCTGTTCAGCTACAACGNCTTCTTCAGGTTTTGCTTCNTCTTCAGGTAGTGCCTCAAGAATTTCTTCCTTTTCTTCTAATTCTACAGACTCAATTTCAATTGAAGGCTCTTCTTCGACTACTAGTAATTCTGGACGAAAATGTGAGATTACCAATTTCTCTTCTTCATCACTCAGTTTCACATTAGGGTGATCGTTCTTTTCAATACCCTGTAGGTCGAGAAACTGAACAATTTCAGTAGTAGTAGATTCTAAGTGTCGTGCAAGTTGGCCTAACCTCATCTGGAAAATGTAATTTGCCAGCAAAAATAGAAAACTGTTACAAATCAGGGTTCTAGAAAATGATTATTTGTTGGTATTGTTGGAGGATTGTGCAATAAAACTGGATTCCCATTCATTCATTCTCTCTTCAATGCGTTTCAAGTGACCTTTTTTGTCTTTTCGTTTGAGGAATCGCACGTATTTTTTTAGAAAAGGAATTTTAGGTGCCAGGATGAATAAAGAGAGAAAGATTAGAACATATCCAAATGGAATAAACGGGATGAACATAAGCACTAATCCCAAAATGGCGCAAAGTCCTCCAATAATGTATCTAATGTAAGAGCTATAAGCTTGCAAATCTTCTAGTTTGTAAAGTGAGCCACATGCTCAAAGACCTTGTCAAGTAGTATTTTTCTCGATCTGGAAGAGGCCCAGGCAATGTGGGGAGTAATAATACAATTAGATAACTGAAAAAGAGGGTGATTTGTTGTGGGTGGTTCCTGAGTAAGTACATCTAACGCCGCAAATGACGGTTTGTTGTTGCGTAAAGCATGTGCTAAATCATCTTCNTTGATTAACCCACCTCTTGCTGTATTNACCAATANGCCTGTTGGTTTCATCAAGTTCAAAAGNCTTGCATTGACAATTCCTTTCTTTTCTGGAGTCAAGGGCCAGTGCAAACTAATAATATCACCTTTGGAAAAACCTTCTTCTAATGACACTAACTCGTACTTATCTAGCGATTTGGAGTGGTCACTGACCACAAGTACTTTCATCCCAAAAGCNCTTCCGATTTTTGCGACCTCAGAGCCAATTTGTCCAAAACCGATGATGGTCAATGTCTTATCTGTTAGTTCAGGGATAGTCTCCAATAGATAGCTAAATCCTTTGTTTTGATCCCAATCTCCATTTTTCACCGAGTCATTATGTGGAATAACTTTGTTATAGATGGCGAGAATTAGACTGAAAACATGCTGTGCTACTGATTGTGTACTGTAACCACTTACATTTTTCACCTTAATTCCTCTTGATTCAGCGGCTTTTAAATCAACATTATCCATTCCAGTGGCAGAAATGATAATGAGTTTAAGGTTGGGAAGCTGGTCAAACTCACTCGTACCTAACTTTATTTTATTAATGATCAATATCGAAGCTTCTTNGGATCTAGTAATTACTTCATCCTCAGTAGTNCGATCATAGATGGTGACGTCTCCAAAGTCATGTAGTGGATCCCAACTCAAATCACCTGGATTTGCATAGATTCCATCCAGTACAACGATTTTATGCGACATTACTCACTTCGTCTTTTCTAAGTTCTTTTCTTAAGATCTTACCCACATTGGATTTTGGCAAATCTTCCCTAAACTCAATATGCTTAGGCATTTTGTAGGCTACCAAATGTTGCTTGCAGTGCTTCAGAATTTCTTCTTCGGTCAGCTTAGGGTCCTTTTTAACAATAAAGGCTTTGACCACTTCTCCGGAAGTCTTATGCGGAACACCTATAACTCCAACCTCCAGTACGCCAGGCATGGAGGCAATCACATCTTCAACTTCATTGGGGAATACTTTCATTCCAGAAACATTCACCATTTCTTTTTTGCGGTCTACAATCTTCAAGAAACCCTCAGCGTCGAAGAAAGCAATGTCACCTGTTTTGAACCATTCACCATCCATGACAATGTCAGTTTCTTTCTGATTTTGCCAGTAGCCGGTCATGACTTGTGGACCTTTGGCCCAGATCTCACCAAATTCACCAACTGATTTTTCGTCACCCTCTTCACCCATGATTTTTATCTCAGTGGAAGGTACCGGAAGACCTATGGTTCCTAACTTCTGTGTGCCATCAATAGGGTTGCAGGTAAGCAATGGAGATGTTTCTGAAAGACCATAGCCTTCAACAATGTCATTTCCAGTGACTTCTTTCCATCGTTCTGCAACTGCCATTTGCAATGCCATTCCACCCGAAACAGCTACTTTCAAATTTGAGAAATCAACTTCTTTAAAATCTGGTTGCTGCAGTAGTCCATTAAAAAGCGTATTAATTCCAGTAATTACCGTAAATGGAGTCTTCTTCAGAACTTTAATGAAGTCTTTCATTTTTCGTGGATCGGTGATCAAAACACTTTTTGCACCTATCCGCATCATACCAAAACAATTAACAGTTAGGGCAAACACATGATACAATGGGAGAGGAGTGATAGTGATCTCTTTACCATCTACCAATGAAGCACTCATCCAGGTACCAACTTGTTCAATATTTGCAATAAGGTTTCTATGACTCAATGCGGCACCTTTGGCTACACCTGTAGTACCACCGGTGTACTGCAATAGTGCCAGGTCTGATGATTGTAGATCTGGCTTGTTGTAGGTTAGTTTCTTTCCTCTTTTGAGTGCATCTCCAAAATTAATAGCAGTTGGTAAATTGTAGTCAGGAACCATTTTCTTGACTCGTTTGACCATAAAATCAACCACTGCTCCTTTGAAAGTGCCTAACATATCACCAACCTCTGCAATAATCACTTCAGTCACTTTGGTGTGCTGCATGACTTCTTCAAGCTTGAAGGCGAAGGTGCTAAGAATAATGATCCCTTTTGCCTCTGCATCTTTGAACTGATGCTCCATTTCAGAAGGCTTATACTGAGGATTGGTGTTAACCACAATCATCCCTGCTTTCATTACACCAAACAATGCAATTGGATATTGTAGCACATTGGGCATTTGAAGGGCTACCCTGTCACCTTTGACCAATGAGGTTTCCTGAGAAAGATAATTAGCTAGCGCCGTGCTTTGTTCATCAAGCTCCTTAAAAGACAGCTCAACCCCCATATTTTCAAAAGCTGGAGAGTCTGCAAATCGAGAGACACAGTCATCCAGGAAGTCCAGTAGTGATCCATATTTATCTGGATCAATTTCCTTGGGTACTTTGGAGGGGTATTTATTTATCCAGGGGAATTCAGTCATTGTTGGGTTGTTAGTTACTTAGTGGTTAATCAATTAAATCTTTGGCGGATAATGCTGCGCCTATAATTCCTGCATGGTTCCTAGATTTTGCAGGAACAATTTTGGTATCTAGAGTGAAATACTTTTCATATTCTTCGAACTTCTTGCTGATGCCACCTCCCATGATGAATAAGTCGGGCCAAAAAAGTGATTCCAAGCGAACCAGGTATTCATTAAATCGAGTGGCCCAATCTTTCATGGAAAGCTCTTCAGACTCTCTTACAGAATTGGCGGCATAATGCTCGCCCGGCATACCTTTTACCTGTACAAATCCTAATTCGGTATTGGGAACAAGATTCTTACCAATAAATAGAGCCGTGCCTATGCCAGTTCCTGCAGCAACAACAAGCGTGGTGTCAGACCTCTTTTGTTTCTTTCCAGCTCCAAATTTCATTTCTGCAATGCCAGCGGCATCTACATCATTGATGAGGTGAGTAGGGCACTTCGTGGCTTTTCTTATTTGCGCTGCGGCATTCATTCCCAGCCAGCTTTTATCAATATTCGAGGCAGTCTTCACTATTTCATGTCTAACTGCTGCAGGAAACCCACAACCTATTGGACCCTTGTAATCAAACTCTTTTACCAGCTTAATGACCGTATCAATTACGGCCTGGGGAGTGGCTGGGTCTGGAGTAGGAATTCTTACTCGATCAGTTACAAGTTTTCCTCTTTTCGTATCCACAATAGCACCCTTGATTCCGGTACCTCCAATATCAATTCCTAAAACTTTCATACTTCTTCCAAACTTACCAAAAAAGTATCGTATTGAGAGAACAAATACATTTTGGTATACCAAATAAAGTATTCTACCTTGCTATTGTTTTAACTAGATTCAAATGCTAAAGAAAATATTAATCGGTGTAGGCGTAGTGGTTGTTCTGTTGGGGGCAGCCTTTGGTTATTTACAATATAGAAATTACTCCCTTAGTCCTAGAGGCACAGCTGAATTAGAAAATGGTGGCCTGGAAATAATGGTAGACTATTGTCGTCCATCGGTTCGAGATAGAGTTATTTTTGGAACTGCTGAAGAAGGAGCATTGCAACCCTATGGTCAATATTGGAGATTAGGGGCAAATGAAGCTACGGAAATCGAATTCAAACAGGATGTTCTTTTGGTAGATCAGGAGATTAAGAAAGGGCGATATAGATTGTACGCTNTTCCTGGNGAGTATTATTTTGATTTGGTTCTTAACAGTAGTTTTGGATGGGGAGCATTTGANCCAGATTCNACTCAGGATGTNGCNACNGTNAAAGTNCCTGTNTTNAAAGGNGACTTNACTGANCAGTTTACCATTNNTTTGGAGCCACTNTANGACAANAGTCAAAANNTNNTNATNNANTGGGCNGAAANCAANNTNGAAGTACCANTNATTGCNAACTGATAGCTCTTCGAATTANTTAATTTGTGCCAATGAATTCATAAGCGAGTCTTCCAAAGTTGATGACAGCTCGACAAGCGGCTCAATTTCTTTTTTGGAGTAGCTGGTAATCAATTTATTTGATTGATCCAGGTGACTTATGATCAATACCATAATAGCAATTATTGATCCGAATAGGGTGAGTTTCTTTTTCATAGTACCATACAAACACTAAGATCTTACAGAATGTTTAATTTTTTATGTAAATAGTTAAACAAAATAATTCAGCTTAGCACATTGCATATCCCTATTAAGCTGGTAGTTTTACGTTTACCAAACAAGCTTAAGGAACTTAACTCGGTTATCTTCTAAGGTAAATGAGTAGTTCTTACAGAATCCAATTAGATGAACCCATACAAGTTTTCCAATCATTTAGGAACCAGTTTCACTAAAGAATTAAAAGAAAGCGTTAATCAGTATTTTGCTTCCAAAAATCTCCAGAGAACAGGTGATTATCGAATGGTAGTAAAATCCATGGTGATGATTTCCATGTTTCTATTCCCGCTTTTGATTTTGTGCTCAGGCTATATATCCAATACAATTGCTGTTTTTAGCTTGTATCTAATCAGTGGTTTGGGGATGGCAGGAATTGGTATGAGTGTAATGCACGATGCTTTACACGGTACTTTTTCTTCTTCTAAAACCATGAATAAATGGATGGGTTGGTCCATCTATTTAATTGGAGCTAATCCCACTGTATGGAAGATCCAACACAATGTGTTACACCATACTTATACCAATATTGATGAAGCGGATGATGATCTACATGTACCAGGTATTCTGAGAATTTCACCAGATCAAAATCGCTATTGGATTCACAGATTTCAGTTTGTGTATGCGTGGATTCTATATGGGATGATGACTTTGGTTTGGGTTACATCGAGAGATTTTACGCGTCTGACCAGGTATCGTAATATGGGTTTGATCAAGACCCAGAAGGAATTTAATCGGATTATCGCAGAAGCTATTTTCTTAAAGTTCTTCTATTTTGGTTATTCGTTGGTGATTCCCATTCTAATGATTCCTGTAGCCTGGTGGATTGTTTTACTGGCATATTTCTGTATGCATTTTGTGACTGGGATTGTGCTCACAGTGATCTTTCAAATGGGTCACATCATGCCTTCGTCTGAGTTTCCTCAACCCGATGAGAATGGATTGATTGGACAAAACTGGTTCGTTCATCAATTAGCTACCACTTGTAATTTTGCACCTAGAAATCGCGTGCTTTCCTGGTTTGTTGGTGGGTTAAATTATCAGATAGAGCATCATTTAATGCCGCACATCTGTCACTTACATTATCGTGAATTATCTAAAATTGTGCAGGAGAAAGCAGCAAAATATGGAATACCTTATCATAGCAAAAAGACCCTATTTAATGCTTTGAAGAGTCATACAGATATGCTTTATCAGTTAGGAAGAGCTTAAATTGATAATAAATAGTAAATTTTTGCTCTTAAATCAAATTATAGCTGTAGCTTGCGGCATCATTTCGATTATACGGGGGTAACCATTGCCAAAAGTTTAGTTCTACCGAACTACTCCTAAAGTTTCAATTTTATTCCTTCATATTTCTTAGTGCCAGAGTAATTGCAGTGATGCAGGCGCTCGATATAATTTTTAAATAACAATACAATTAGTACAATGCAAGAAGGAACTGTAAAGTTTTACAATGATTCAAAAGGTTTTGGTTTTATCGTACCAGCTGACAAAGGAGACGATATTTTTGTTCACTCAAGTGGCCTTGTGGATGAAATCCGTGAGAACGACAAAGTGAAATTTGATGTAGAAAGAGGTAGAAAAGGAATGAACGCTGTTAACGTTGAAGTTATCGGTTAATTCTTAAGATATTTATTTTAAGAAGCCATGCATTGAATGATGCATGGCTTTTTTTATATCGTTAGGTTGTAAAATATACCTGCAAGGACTGCTCCAATAATAGGACCTAGCACAGGAATCCAGGCATAAGACCAATTACTATCCCGTTTACCAGGAATAGGTGCTAATGCATGGAAAATACGTGGCCCCAGATCTCGGGCTGGGTTGATTGCATATCCAGTACTTCCTCCCAATGACAATCCGATGCCTAGAACCAACAATCCTACTGGTAACGCATCCAAAGACCCTAATCCCTCACCACTCACAAGGAAGAAGACAGCAAGTACAAGAATAAATGTTCCAATTACTTCTGATACTAGGTTATCAAATGTACTCTTAATAGCCGGCCCGGTGCTGAATAAGCCAAGTTTAGCATCTGCATCATCGGTAGCTTTAAAATGAGGTCGGTACTGTAGGAAAGTAACAAAAGCTCCTAGAAATGCGCCAATCATTTGAGCGAAAACATATCCTGGAACCTGCTCCCATGGAAATTTACCAGTTACAGCTAGACCAATAGTGACGGCTGGGTTGATATGTGCTCCACTAATTGGACCTGCGATATAAACAGCCACAAAAACGGCTATTGCCCATCCAAAAGTAATCACTATCCATCCAGAACTATTTCCATAAGTTTTACTGAGCGATACATTAGCGCAAACACCGTTGCCAAGAACCATTAATATGAACGTGCCGAGAACTTCTCCGAAAAATGGGGTCATGTAAATGTTTATTGAGTTGATCTAAGATAGATAAAAATCAATTCCTGAGAAACTAATCAATTTCTCATAACTGGCAAGTAGGGTATTTGAAAGGTCTTCCGTTCTACTGCCAACCAATCATAATCAAACACAACATGAAACTATCAATTCGAATCAGTAGGTTTAAAATATTCCGATCTGGTCTAGTACTTTTAACACTGTATGCTCTATCAGTAAATGCCCAAATAACCTGGGACGGTTCTGAAAGCACAGATTGGGGGACTGCTGGTAACTGGGATTCCAATTCTATACCTGGAAGTACAGATAATGTGATCATTCCTGCTACATCAGAATCTAATTATAATGCCCCAACCATTGCTACAGATGCTGTTTATGAAGTAAATAATTTAACGGTGGCTGAGAGCGGAAGATTGGAAATAGGAGGAGAGAGCGCCACACTAATAGTCAATGGCAATACTGATAATGGAGGTTTAGTCAGGGCTAATACAAATAGTTCATTGGTCTTGTTAGGTAGCTATTCGGGTGTAGGTACTTTTGCCAATTCCAGGTCCGTTTATGGTAATTCAAACTATAGCATCTATGCTGTGCCATTTACAGATGGCAATGTTGGCTTATTTAATGGAGTCTATGCTTATCAATGGAACAATGATTCCGGCGCGTTTGATGAATTGGACTATTCTGTAAGTACTACTCCTGGTGAGGGTTATTTTGTTTCGATGCCAGGTTTTAGTGAGGATGTGTTTACCCTGGGGTTTGGAGGAAGTCCTGTTGGTGCAGATGTTGACGTGCCCATAACCATGGGAGAATCAGATGATTACAATTTGGTAGGAAACCCGTACACAGCGGCAATAAGCGTTGCAGATTTTCTGAGTAATAGCACAAATGCCAGTCTGACTACTGGAGCTATCTATCTCTGGGATGACGGTGGAATGAATAGTGGTAGTTCCAGAGGTGGAGATTTTATTACTGCTAATTCTGCAGGCGCCGTTGGTACAAATGCTCTTTCAGATGGAGTTGCTGGTGTCAAAGGAACTGAAGTCTATGATGGTTACATCACTTCAATGCAAGGATTCTATATAGAAGCTAAGGCCGATGGAAATTTAGAATTCACACAAGACATGCAAGTTGCTGGAAACAATAATGACACCAATTTCTACAGGAAATTGAATTCGTCTGATCTGACTAAAGTTAAATTGGCTCTTGCGAGTGAATCTTATGAAAGTGAAACGCTCATTGCCTTTGACCCACTGGCTACAACCGATATTGATTACGCCCTTGATGCTAAAAAGAAACTGGCTAATTCAGCGGTGTCCTTTTACTCATTAAATGATAATGTTGAATTTGCCATCCAGGCACTTAACCTTTCAAGTTTAGATGAAGAAGTATCTATTCCTTTGGGCTATGAGGTTGAGAATACAGGTGATTACTTAATTAAAACAAAACGACTTCAAGGTTTTGATGAGGATTTGAGTGTTTGGCTGGTGGATAAGGAAAATAATACCTTCTATAACCTGCAGGAGAATGTGGATATCAGCATCAACTTATCCAGCAAATCCAGTGAAAGTCGATTTGCTCTACAGATCCTGTCCAAACGAGTTTTGGGAGAAAAGGAGTTGTCTTCAGAACTAACACTAGTGAAAGCTAATGAAAGAGGTTTGACAATTAGTTATGCTAAACAAGAACAATATGTCACCATTTACGACATGAATGGACGTGTTCATTTTAGCAAAGCAGTATTTGATGATAGACAACCTGTCTCACTAGATGTTAGATTAAGTCGTCATCAAGTTTATGTTCTAAAAGTAGGTAATGAGAGTTTGAAATTCTCGATTAAATAAGTCTCCACACAACTACTAGAATCATGTCTACAAAGAATATACTCTTGTTACTATTATTTCTTGCTGTTTTTCCCGTAATGGCCCAGAGCGCTCCACCAGCAGCAACACCAATAGATGGTGGACTTTCAATTCTTTTGGCTGCTGGAGGTATCTATGGTGTCAAGAAGCTTCGTGACCAACGCAGAAAATGATTGATCTCGTAAAAACACGTTTTAAAGAAAAATCAGGCATTTTGATTAAATCAATTGTGGCGTTGATCCTTTATTGTCTGATTTTATTAGCAAATACATAACGTTAAGTTGAAGATAATGAGGGTTTTGCGATTTTCCGTAAAGCTTTATTAACTGACTATGGCATTTGCATTTTATGCAAATGCCTATTTATGAGGCGCAAAACTCAGTTTCAATCCGCTCTAGTTGTTTGATACTATTGTCTTATCACTACTTTGATAAAGACAATGAAAAACACTTATTCATTTATTTTGATTATTACACTCTTTCTAGGGGTTGAACATTCGGCAATAGGACAAGACCTTATTGTATCAGCCAAAGGAGATTCATTGAATGTTCGTATAATAAGCGAAACTACTGAAAGCATCACCTTTCGCTATCAGGTCAATACTTTTTGGCATACGATGAATTCTAGTAAGTCAAGTATTACTTCAATTGAAAGAGATTTTTATCGATCAAACATCCATGCAGGGGTAGCCCTTGCTTTGCTTGGGGGAACTACCCTTATTTCGATTGGTCCTGAATTTCAAGTTCCATTAAATAAAGTGGGCTTTGTGGCCTTAAAATCAAGTATTGGATACAATGAAGAATTCTTTGTGATCACGTTATTTGGAGAACCACGCGAACCTGAGAAATTTGTCAATGTTGTTAATCATTTCACGGTCAATTTTGGACGAAAAAAGCACTTTCTGGAGGTAGGTTTTGGCTTTGATCACGTCAATTCATCCTATGGAAATAATGGCTGGATTGGTTATGGATTAGCCGGTTATCGTTATCAGAAAGAACGAACGATGATGAAATTGTTTATACTACCTGGAGCATTTGGCAGCATCCCTGAACGTATGACCATGTCACCCATTGGAGGAAGTATAGGATTTAGATTTTAATTGTTCTGGGAATTCAATTCGGAAGAATTAAACCTCGATAAACTCCATGTAATATTGATATCGCTTCAAAATTTCTTTCACATAGTTAACGGGTTCTTCACCGCGACAATAACCATAGTTAACTACTGGATCATTGAAGTACTTCTTTTGGCTTTTCAGTAACATGCAAGCTTCTACATTGCTGTACCATATATTAGAGTCGTAACCCAATTTCTCGGCTAAACGACGCGCATCCTGCACATGGTTATGTCCTGCATTGTATGAAGCTAAAATGAATTTCACCCTCTCAATGCTGTCTGATACATGCTTTTTCCAGTAGTTATTTAGATAGGAGAGGTGAGCAATTCCTGCCTTCAAGTTATTGTCTGGATTGTATAGGTTGGAATAGCCGTAACTCTTTGCTGTTTCTGGCATCACCTGCATTAAGCCGACAGCTCCCACCCATGATTTTTCCTTTGGGTCAAATCGACTTTCCTGAAATATCTGTGCGGCAAGAAACCTCCAGTCCCAATTGATGTTTTCGGCATTGGCTTGAATTACTTCATCGTATTCCGAAATTCTGTTTCCTTCCTTACTATATAGGTCACTTTTAACTCGGGTGGTAAATGCTCTCTGATTTTTGAAATACTTATTGTAGATGACATAGAAATCGGTTTCATCACGCTGTTGCTTGATCCATTCATCTACTTTAACTTTTAAATTCGGACTGGTTTTTCTCACTGCCCATGCCAGCTGTTGCATTACACCCACAGTGGTTTCTATATCAATGTTTTGATAATAACTTGAATTGATATTGGCTATGTTATAATCTGATATGGTGTAGTCTATTTCACCTCGGCTTACTTTTTTGATGATTTCGTCCGTTGATAAGTTCCCCTCTACAAATTGTACATCAATGTCTCCNCCCAACTCATTTTCGAGGTTTAATAATCGATCTCGGTATGACGAGTTCTGGCGAATGGAAATGGGTAGCCCGAGAAGCTTGATTGGGTTTCTCACCAATTCTTCTTCGATTTCATGAAGCTTCATGTCTCTCCAGTTGTCTGGCTTCCTTTGCACCAAAACCTGGTGTGTGAAGTTTAGCGGAAGACTAAAATCAACGTATTGTCTTCTATTTTTGGTTACGGTTAGATTATAGGTGATGAGATCTCCTTTGCCATCTAATAACATGTTGAAAATATCATTGATATCTTCTGCTATGATCATTTCTAACTCAACACCAAGGTCATTTGCCAGTTTTTTAGCCAACTCATATTCATATCCCATGGGTTGTCCTCTGTAAAGAAAATAGGAAGTGGCTGAATAGGTAGTGATGGCTTTGAGCGTATCTCTTTCTAGTATTTCATCTAAGTCGGCAATGAAGTTGTTGCTTTTCTCTATTTGCTTTAGAAATGAGTCGGTCAATTCTTCTTCTGAAGTGGCCTGTTGATTGACAGTTTCTTTTGAGCTATTTTGTGAGGCTGGATTACAGCTGGAAAGACTTAAGACAAGGATTACAACAATGATATGTGGGAGTCTACTTATTAGATCAGTCATAAAGATGTGGGGAACGATAAGATGTTGATCATTCCAAATAATTATGTTGGTTCAATCAGTAAACAAAGCACAGTGATAAATGTTTTAATTAACCAATTGATATTTAAATGATTACGCCTTTCAATTGGTTCTTGCGGGGCAGGTGTTGGTGTAAGGAATCCCAGTGCCAACGAATTCAATCCACTCTTCTTCGGTGAGATCTCTATCTACCAATTCACAAACTCTATCTGCTAGTTCCTTAGGGTCTACCGGCCAGAAACGAATGGAATTGTCTCTGGATCCTGAAATTACTCGTTTGCCGTCAGGGGAGAAGCAAGCAGACATCACCCAGTCATCATGGTCATCTAATACCAGAGGAAGTTTGCGAGGATCTTTGATGTCCCATACTCTTACCGAACCGTCTCTACTCGCCGAGAGCAACTTGGTATCATCAAAATTGAAATCGACATCTGTAATGGCAGATTGATGCCCACTAATGATACGAATCATCTGATGCTTAATCAAATCATATAATACCACATCACCTTTTTCTCTACCCAATGCTAACGTTTTGAAATCAGAGCTGATGGCCATGGTATTAACAGCAAATGCTTCTTCTATGTATAGCTTTCTAGCCAAAGTGTCTTCCCAGAATTGCACGTTGCCTTGGGCCGTACCTACCAGAATTTCTTCATTTGACTTATTCACTTCCATGGAAGTCACCTTGTCCATGGTTCTTCCAATGACTTGTTCCTCTCCAAATCCTTTGATTTTGAGCTCACCCTTCTTAGTTACCACCGCTACTTTATTCTCTCCAGCCATAAATACACCAGATTGAACCAATTCAGTGTCCTTAGCAACGGTTGGTTTTTCATCACTGGACTCTTGAGATCTATTATCCAGAATAATGATGCCTTGATCTTTGGTGACCACTAATATCCAATTACCATCATCAGATATATCTAGAGAACGTACAAGGTATTTGCCTTCATAAACGACTTCTGGTGTGTTGAACTCTTCTTCAAGTCGCCACCTCAATACTTTACCATCGGAACCCGCCGTGTAAAACGTTTTATTATCAGTACCATACTGAACAGACATGACAGACTCATCATGACCCAATGCTTGATTGTATGACTGTTTGTTTACTGGATCATACCCCAGGTATTTGTTGGCGTAGTATAGAGCCTGGTAGACGTTCAAATGAGAAACCAGGCGATCACCAGGATTTTCAATCCAAAAGTTATAGGCTTGTCGGGCAACTAGAGCCTTCTTTTCTGGAAAATAGGATGGAGTCAATAAGGAGCGTTGGGCCATTGATTGGACCAATTCGGTTGTTTTCAGGATTTCAATTTGACTTTCCAAATCAAGCGATTTGTTCTGTGATGTACCTATGAAGGCTTGAGAGCTAAGAAAAAGAAAAAGGACGAGCTTATTCATTATGACATTGATTTGTATAAAGATAGCTGAATAGTTGTCCAATTCAGGAACATTTGTTTCGATAATGGTTTAATAAAGGAATCATTCATACACTATGTCATTTACAGCATCACTCATTCAAGGCGCATTAAACATCAGTCACAAACTCTCTTTCGAGTTTAAAAGTCCTCAAGAATACCAGGTCAATCAACTAAAATCACTTTTAGAAAAAGCAAAAGACACCTCCTTTGGGAAGTATTATGGTTTTGCGGAGTTATTGAAAGAAGACGATGTGGAAGCGGCATTCAAGAAAGCTGTTCCAATAGTTGATTACCATCAGATGAATGAAAGGTGGTGGTCTCAACAACAGATTAACACTGACATCACCTGGCCAGGAAAACCTGATTTCTTTGCACTGAGTAGTGGAACGACAGGCAAATCCAGTAAGCGCATTCCGATTACGAATGACTTTATTCAGAGTATGCGTGATGTTGGGACAAGCATGATTCAATCTCTTCCCAATTTTGACTTTCCAAAGGAACTTTTCGAAACAGAAATATTGATGCTTAGCAGTTCAGCAAAACTGAATGAATATAATGGTCATAAGGAGGGGGAGATTAGTGGAATCAATGTGTCCAATTTCCCTGGATGGTATGATTGGTTTTACAGACCGGGTAAAGAAATAGCTGCAATTGACGATTGGGATGAGCGTATTGCCCGGATCATAGAGGAAGCTCCTAATTGGAATATTGGAGCCATTGCAGGTATTCCTTCCTGGGTATTAACGATGCTTCAGGAAATTGTGAAGGCTCACAATCTCAAAACCATTCATGATATATGGCCAAACCTGACGGTCTATGCATCAGGCGGTGTGGCATTTGATACCTATAAAAAAGGATTTGATAAAATCAGTGCTAAGCCTATAACTGTTATTGATACATATTTGGCGTCAGAAGGCTTTTTCTCCTACGGCGCTAGACCAGGCACTATGAGTATGCAGTTGGCCGTAAATCATGGCTATTATTATGAGTTTATTCCATTTGATGAGCGAGGAGTTGACGAAACGGGTAACCTGATTGAAGACCCTGTTTCCTTGTCATTGTCTGAAGTGGAGCAAGACCAGGACTATGTGTTGGTGATAAGCAGTTGTGCTGGAGCTTGGCGCTATATCATCGGTGATGTCATCAAATTTACCAGCATTGATCCGCATGAGATTAAAATCACGGGTAGAACGAAGTTCTTCTTGAATGTGGTAGGATCTCAGTTGTCGGAAGAGAAAATGGATGCAGCGATAGTTGAGGTGAGTAATCAGCTGGAAGTCGAAGTGAGTGAATACATGGTCGGTGCTTTGCAAGATGATAAGGGGGAATATTATCATCAATGGATTGTAGTTTCTGATGATGAAATAGACAATCAAGTATTTAGAAATCAACTAGATGGCGAGCTGAAAAGCGCAAACAAAAACTATAAAGTAGCCAGAGGGAAAGCACTACATGAGGTAAAGGTTGAAAGTATTACGAAAGCAAAATATCATGCATACCTTGAATCGACAAAAAAGAAAGGTGGACAGGTAAAAACACCTAAAGTGATGAAGGAACAGAAAATGACTGACTTACTGAAGTTTATTGAATCAAATTCCTGATATGTTATCTTCTTCTATAGATTCAATTTCTTCAATTGGTAGATAGTATTGCTTGATTTTGTCCTGATACGAACTGTCTTTGAATTCACTTTCTAACAAAAATCTTTTGCTTGCAAGAATTTCTTTCTTAAACCCGTATTTGATGGCAATTTGATCTGCAGCGTGTTCTACTTTGGTCTTGAAATCGTCATACCACATATATTTAATGCCAAACTCGATCATTTCAAAGTTGGAATGGGGTTGATAATCAACTAAATGTCCTAGCTCATGAGCAAACCACCCCATTAAGATGTCTTCAGATAAATCTTCAAGTCTAGTATCACTGTCTCGTACGAATTCACCGATTTTGACCTGGTATTTCTTCACCCCATTAAACAAGTTATCCATGCCCACAATAGGTTGAGCCTGCATGGTCGATTCTTTAATTGGTGCTTGAACCAAGACGATCTCGTAATCATGAAGGCTATGATATCGCTCTACCACTTTCTCAAAAGCACGGATGATCTTTTCACTTCTGATGTTCTCAGCAGTAACATTTTTGGCATTCGTTAATTGAGTGAATGGTTTCTCACTTGGAGTAATCGCAAATAGCAATGCAGATCCAATTGGGAGTATCAGGCGGATGAAACTCAACCAAAGAATATGTAAGGACTTAGTTCTAATCATCAATCAAATAAACAGTGTATGACAATAATCGTTCCATCACTTTGAATGGATGGGAATAAAATAGGCTGGAAGAGTTATAACCCGAGTTTAAACAATTAAATATTTAGAACCTGAATATTCAATTGTATAATGACGACAATTGTTTTTCAATCCATTGTGTCAGGGTTATCCTGACATTCACCACAGGTGAATCGTCAGCCCTACGGGCCAATTATGCTACACAGCATAATTAGGGATAAAGTTAACAATTAAGCAATTCATCCTATCTTCACATCGATGAATAACCCTTTATCAACGAGTAAGAGAGCCCAAATCATGTTAACCTGCACACGATTATTTCGAAAATCCGGGTATGCAGGCACGTCTATGCAGGACATTGCCAATGAACTGGGAATAAAGCCTGCTAGTCTTTACAATCACATTTCTTCAAAGCAGGACATATTGGTGGAGTTATTGTCTTATGGAGCTAATCTATTTGTTGATGGAATGAAAGACATTAAGCAGTCGCAGCTAAATGATTTACAAAAATTAGAACGACTTATAGCGCTTCATTTACGAATTACAGTGGGGCATACCGATCTTATGGCACTCATTGCCGTAGAATGGAGACACCTGGAGGGAGAGGGTCTAAGAGAATACTTAAAGCTTAGAAACTCATACGAAAATGATTTTAGGGTTATTTTGAAAGGAGCGATGGAGAATGGTCTCATTCATTCCATGGATATCGAGATTGCTTTCTTCAGTATTTTGACCACTTTAAAGTGGTTTTATAGCTGGTATGATAAACATTCGCAATTAAGCATGGCTGATATTGAAGAATATTTAAAACAGCTATTGTTAGGTGGGTTGAAAATATGATTTTTGAATTCTAACTAACAATCATTAGTTTTGAACTAATAACTGTTAGTATGCTATTTCACCCCGTTAAAGTACGACAGCTCGACAGGTCCACTCAGGACTGTACCATTGTGACTCTTGATGTCACACCAGAGCTGCATGACCAGTTTCAATATAAACAAGGACAATACCTCAACCTGAAGGCATTAATCAACGGCGAAGAAGTCCGCAGATCCTATTCACTTTGTTCTAGTCCTCTTGATAATGAGTGGAGAATCGGAGTGAAGAAAGTTCATGATGGTAATTTTTCGTCTTTTGTGCATGATCATTTAAAAGTAGGAGATGAGTTAGAAGTAGCTGCTCCAGATGGTCGGTTCTTCGTTGATTGTTCGGATACCACCCAAAGAAATTATGTGGCATTTGCGGCGGGTAGTGGAATTACTCCAATACTGTCGATCATTAAGACACATCTGACGCAAGAGCCCAATGCGACCTTCAAGCTCTTCTACATCAATCAGAGTGTTTCATCTATCATGTTGAAAGAGGATTTGGAAGCATTGAAAAATCGCTTCATGAATCGTTTGGAAATCTATCATTTCCTCACTCAGGAGCAACGAGATGTAGAGCTATTCAATGGTCGACTGAATGAAGATAAGCTTGATACCATCTTCAAAACGATTTGTGAAGTAGAGGATTTGGATCACTACTTCATTTGTGGTCCAGAGCAAATGATTTTCATGATTCGCGACTTTCTGGAGGCCAAAGGTGTGGAGAAGAAGCAAATTCATTTTGAGTTATTCGGAACAGCTGGAGCTGGTAAGAAGAAGGTGGTGGCTAAGGAATTTGATGGCAAAGTTTCTGATGTGACCGTTTTGGAAGGTGGAAAGTCCATCAATTTCAAAACAGCACAGGGAGCAAATAATATACTGGACGAAGCATTGAAAAATAATGCAGATCTACCATTTGCCTGCAAAGGAGGGGTTTGTTGCACTTGTAAGGCCAAACTCATTGAAGGACAGGTGGATATGCAAGTGAATTATGGTCTGGAGGATGATGAAATCGCCGATGGATACATATTGACGTGTCAGGCATTGCCGATCTCAGATAAGGTAGTGGTTGATTTTGATGAAAAAGGATAATTAGTAAATNAGTGACTAGTGGATTGGTGATTAGTAATATCTCTTTGACTAATCACTAATGAACTAATCACAACCGATGCAATCGGGACTAATCACTAAAAGATATGGACGTTAAAAGTTTAGAAGATCGATTTGAAGCTAAGATAGCTGCTGGTGAAAGCATCGAGCCAAAGGACTGGATGCCTGAGAAATATCGCAAGACGCATATTCGTCAGATTTCTCAGCATGCGCATTCAGAGATCGTCGGGATGTTGCCAGAAGGGAATTGGATCACCAGGGCGCCATCTTTGAGACGTAAAGTGGCACTTTTGGCAAAGGTTCAGGATGAAGCTGGTCATGGATTGTATCTATACAGTGCAGCAGAGACTTTAGGTATCTCTAGAGATGAGATGACTGAGCAATTATTGTCTGGTAAAGCTAAATACTCGTCTATATTCAACTATCCAACACTTACCTGGGCAGATATTGGAGCTATTGGTTGGTTGGTAGATGGTGCAGCGATCATCAATCAAGTGATGCTCACCAGAACTTCTTTTGGACCCTATGCACGAGCGATGGTTCGTATTTGTAAAGAAGAGAGTTTCCACCAGCGCCAGGGATATGAGATTATGTTGACCTTGTGTAATGGCACTCCCGAACAAAAAGCATTGGCTCAGGATGCTTTAAACAGATGGTGGTGGCCTTCTTTGATGATGTTTGGGCCAAGAGATGCTGAATCTCCACATACTGAGCAGTCCATGAAATGGAAAATCAAGCGTAAAACCAATGATGAACTTCGTCAGCAGTTCATTGATATCACCAAGCCACAGGCTGATATTTTAGGAATTTCAATCCCTGACCCAGACTTGAAGTGGAATGAAGAAAGAGGTCATTACGACTTTGGAGACATTGACTGGGATGAATTCTGGCAGGTAGTCAATGGTAATGGTCAATGTAACAAAGACCGTATTGCTGCTAAGCAAAAAGCCTGGGATGAAGGTGCGTGGGTGCGCAATGCAGCTGTAGCTCATGCAGAGAAGAAAGAGCATAAGAAACAGAAAATGAGTGCATAGTGAACTAGTGATCAGTGAATTGTCACTAGATAAAACTGGGCCAATCACTATTCAACTAATCACTAATTAACTAATCACGAAGAAGATGAAAAAGAATGAATGGCCTCTTTGGGAGGTGTTTGTAAGAAGTAAGAATGGTTTGGAGCACCGTCATTTTGGTAGTCTACACGCTGCAGATGCAGAAATGGCTATCGAAAATGCTAGAGACGTTTACACCAGAAGAAGTGAAGGTGTGAGCATCTGGGTGGTCAAATCAAGTGACATCACTGCATCTAATCCTGAAGAATCAGGAGAATTGTTTGAGCCGGCTAAGGATAAAGTCTATCGACATCCTACGTTTTACAATTTGCCGGAAGAACTAAAACACATGTAATCATGAAGGATCAGTCATTGTATGAATACTTACTAATGCTTGGTGATAACTCCATGTTTCTGGGACATAGATTGTCCGAGCTTTGTGGGCATGGTCCAAGTTTGGAGACTGATATTGCGCTGACTAACATCTCATTGGATTTGTTTGGTCAGGTTCGTAGCTATTTCCAATATGCTGCAGAACTGAAGGGAGATGAGGCCACAGAGGACTCGATTGCTTTTCTTCGATTTGATAGAGATTACCGCAATTCCATTATCGTCGAGCAGCCAAACACTGATTTCGCTCATGTGATTGTACGTCAGTTCTTGTTCGATAGCTATCACACCCCATTGCAAGAACAATTGATGCATTCAAATGATGAAACGATTGCGGCAATTGCTGCCAAGTCTATCAAAGAAGCTAAGTATCATTTGAGATTTTCCTCTGAATGGATGAAACGTTTAGGTGATGGAACTGAAGAGAGCCATCAACGAACCCAAGCTGCATTAAATCACCTGTATCCTTATTTACATGAAGTGTACCATGAATCTCCAATTGAAAAGGAGATGAAGGAACGAGGTATTGGAGCTGATCTTAGTGCAGTTAGCGATCGTTCATTGGCAACAATTAATGAAGTGATTGCTGAAGCTACTTTGTGCATTCCTGATTCCGAACCAAGAATGGTCCGAGGAAAACAAGGAATTCATTCTGAGCACATGGGCTTTATTTTGAGTGATCTTCAATTTATGCAAAGAGCTTATCCAAACATGCAATGGTAAACTCCACNTTACATATCGAGAACGAAAGCATNATGAAGGCACTCTGGTCGGTTACNGATCCGGAGATACCNGTTCTTTCGATTATGGATATGGGAGTAGTGCGANANGTGGATATGGAGAATGATTTGNTCATCGTTTCCATTACTCCNACNTATTCTGGCTGTCCTGCAATGGATACNATNGGCGATGATATCAAAAAGGCATTAAAGGAGGAAGGNTATCAATCANGAGTAAAGTTGGTGTTAGCACCNGCNTGGACNACCGATTGGATNACNGAGCGAGGNAGGAAAAAACTAGCTGAATATGGAATAGCTCCTCCGATGGAAGANGNNGCNGANAAAGCNGCTNTAATCGATGGAGAACGNNTTGTNAAGTGTACCCATTGTGGNTCAACTAATACCAGAATGATNAGTCAGTTTGGTTCTACAGCATGNAAAGCNTTGTTTCANTGCAATGANTGNGATGAGCCNTTCGATTATTTTAAATGTTTGAAATNNAATTAAATGACGTTTTCAAGTTTCAGATCCTGAAATAAACCTGTCTGCCGAAAGGCAGGTTCAGGATGACATTTAAGAAATGACGAATAAAAATCTTGGGTCATGCTGAACTTGTTTCAGCATCTAGAATAAAAAACTTGAAAACTAAATACAACTAAACCAACAACAACCCAATGTCTGCAGTACTTTTTGATGTAAAAGACAATATTGCCACTATCACCCTTAATCGACCTGAGGCTTACAACAGTGTCAATACAGCCCTAGCTCATGGACTCATCGATGCTTTACAGCAATGCAAAGATGATGACACGATCAGAACAATTGTTTTAACTGGTTCGGGTAAAGCATTCTGTGCAGGTCAGGATTTGAAAGAAGTAACTACTCCTGAGCTAAACCCTGGTTTTGACACGCTCATGAAAGATCACTATGAGCCGATCGTTCATTTGCTCAGAGAGATTGAAAAGCCAATCATCGCAAAAGTGAATGGAGTGGCTGCAGGAGCAGGAGCCAACTTTGCTTTGGCCTGTGACATCATCGTAGCGGTGGAACATGCGGTTTTTATCCAGGCATTTAGTGCCATCGGATTAATTCCAGACTCTGGAGGGACTTACACCTTACCAAGAGCAGTAGGAATGGCGAAGGCAACTGCACTGGCCATGCTAGGAGATAAAGTGTCTGCAGAAGAAGCGGAGAGAATTGGAATGATTTACAAATACTTTTCAGCTGAAACCTTCGAAGAAGAAGTTCAAGCAATAGCTAAGAAATTAGCCGATATGCCAACTAAAGGATTAGGGTTAACCAAGCTCGCGCTGAATCAGTCTTTGAAGAATTCATTCGATCAACAGATGTTATTGGAGACTGATCTTCAGTTGAAAGCTGCCAGTACAGAAGATTACAATGAAGGAGTGGCTGCCTTCGTAGAGAAAAGAAAGCCAGAGTTTAAAGGTAGGTAGATAGAGTTTTTTTTGGCGTCATTCTCGGACTTGATCCGGGAATCTCAAATAAAAGGAAGTGACAATTAAATAAGGATTCCCGCCTACGCTGGGAATGACGAGTAAGGTTGCTAAGCGCCAAAAACTAGAGATTAAGATATATGAAAGTAGGAATAATAGGTAGCGGAACAATGGGAAGTGGTATTGCTCAAGTAGCGGCGACTGCTGGTTGTGAAGTGCTCGTTTTTGATGCCAATCAGAAGGCGTTGGACAGAAGTAACGAACAACTGGAAAAGATACTTTCCAGATTGATTGAAAAGGAAAAAATCGATCAAGAAAAGAAGCAATCAATTCAGAATAACATTCAATATATCAGTGAGTTAAGTGATTTGAGATCAAGTGATTTGATTATTGAAGCAATTATTGAAGATGCTGCTATTAAAAAGACTGTTTTCGAAGGTATTGAAGAGTATGTTTCGAAGGATTGCATCATAGCAAGTAACACATCTTCCTTGTCCATCACTTCCTTAGCTGCCAGTTTGAAAAACCCCGAAAGATTCATAGGGATTCATTTTTTCAACCCTGCACCATTAATGAAGTTGGTTGAAGTGATTCCTGCTATTCAGACTAAAACTGCATTAACAGCTAAAGTCAAAGAGATCATAACAAGTTGGGAAAAGGATGTAGTCATTGCAAAAGACACCCCTGGTTTTATTGTCAATAAGGTTGCGAGATCTTTTTATGGCGAGTCTATTCGAATGTATGAAGAAGGGCTGGCTGATCAAGCGACGATTGATTGGGCAATGAAAGAGCTGGGAGGTTTTAAAATGGGACCATTTGAGCTGATGGATTTCATTGGCAATGATGTCAACTACACCGTGACAGAAACGGTCTACAAAGCATTCTTTTATGATCCGCGCTTTCGTCCTTCTTTCACACAGAAAAGGCTGGCAGAAGCGGGTTATTTAGGGCGAAAGTCTGGTCGAGGGCATTACGATTACAGCGAAGGTGCTGAAATGCCTGAACCTAATACTGATCCGGTTGAAGGACAAAAGTTAGTAGATCGAGTGTTGGCGATGCTAATCAATGAAGCAACGGACACGCTGCACTATCATATTGCGACTAGAGATGATATTGACACGGCCATGACCAAAGGAGTAAATTATCCAAAAGGATTATTGAAATGGGCTGATCAGCTTGGGATACAGACTTGTGTGGAGCGGATGGATTCACTCTATTTTGAGTATCATGAAGAGCGCTACCGATGCAGTCCATTACTCAGAAAGATGGCTCGTGAACAACTCAAATTCTATGCAGAATGAGTAAAGCACGGGCAGTCTATGAATCCATGATGGCACAAGATTACTGCAGTCAATGGCTGGGGATAGAACCTATTACCATTGAAGAAGGACATTGTATCATCCGGATGACGGTTAAGAAAGACATGCTCAATGGATTTGGGATTTTACATGGCGGGATTGCTTATACCTTCGCTGATAGTGCGTTTGCCTTTGCATCCAATTCTTATGGACGGGTTGCGGTTTCCATTCAGGGAAGTATGAACTTTATGAAATCGGCAAAAGAAGGAGATGCATTAATTGCTGAGGCTACTGCCTTAAACGTAACTCATAAAACCGCCGATTTTGACGTGGTGGTTTCGAATAAAGACACCTCAGAGAAGCTGTATATTTTCAGAGGAACTGTATACAGGACAAGTAAAGAACATTTGAATCAAGAATGAAAGACACATATATAGTTGATGGGATCAGAACTCCAGTTGGAAGCTTTACAGGTACATTATCACCTGTTAGAGCTGATGATTTAGGAGCTTTGGTTATTAAGGAATTGGTTAAACGAAACCCAGAAGTTCCTGCTGAGGCAATCAGTGATGTGATCATGGGTTGTGCCAATCAAGCAGGTGAAGACAATCGCAATGTGGCTCGTATGAGTTCGCTGTTAGCTGGATTGCCATATACCGTTCCAGGAGAAACCGTCAATCGACTTTGTTCATCTGGATTATCAGCCATTATACATGCCAACAGAGCCATTAAAACGGGAGATGGGGATGCCTTTATAGCCGGAGGTGTAGAGCACATGACAAGAGGCCCATGGGTGATTTCTAAAACATCCACACCCTTTGGAAGAGATGCAGAAATGCATGATAGCAGTTTTGGATGGCGTTTTGTCAATCAAAAAATGGTTGACATGTACGGCACCGATGGAATGGGACAAACTGCCGAGAACCTGGTTGATCAATACCAAATCAGTCGAGAAGATCAGGATCAGTTTGCTTACTGGTCACAAATGAAGGCTTCCAAAGCACAGGAGTCTGGACGATTAGGGAAGGAAATTGTAGCAGTAGAAATCCCTCAGCGTAAAAAAGATCCGATTGTCTTTGCTAAGGATGAGTTCGTCAAGCCAAACACTTCGCTAGAAGTTCTAGCCAAATTATGGCCTGCCTTTAGAAAAGAAGGTGGATCAGTAACTGCGGGCAATGCTTCAGGTTTGAATGATGGTGCGGCCGCTGTTTTAGTAGTTTCCGGTGATGCTGTGAAGCAATATGGATTAAAGCCTCTGGCTAAAATCGTTTCTTCTGCTGTTGTAGGTGTAGAGCCTCGCATTATGGGAATCGGGCCAGTGGAAGCATCCAATCAGGCGCTGAAGAAAGCTGGTTTGACTATGGATGATATGGACATCATTGAGATCAACGAAGCATTTGCTGCACAAGTGTTGTCTTGTACTCGAGCATGGGGATTGGCTGATGATGACGCAAGAATCAATCCTAATGGCGGAGCAATAGCTATTGGTCATCCTCTTGGAGCCACTGGAGCAAGAACTTGCTATTCAGCTGCATTGGAGCTGAGCTTAACAGGAAAGAAATATGCCCTGGTAACCATGTGTGTAGGAGTAGGTCAGGGATATGCAGCGATATTAGAAAGAAGCTAGTGATCAGTGACTAGAGATTGGAACATGTTGAGAATAACCAATCACTAATCACTATTTAACTAATCAACGAAAGAAATGAATAAACTCGAAAATCTGGTTTGTGGAAAGTGGATGGCTCCTGATGGAGATGGCATACCCCAATATGATGCTGTCACAGGAGAGGTCATTAGTCTGTGTGGTAGTGAAGGACTAGACTTTACGGAGATGGCAAATTACGCCAGAACCATTGGCAACGAGAACCTTCGAAAGATGACATTCCAGGAACGTGGTATGATGCTCAAGAAATTGGCCATGTTCTTACACAAGCGAAGACATGACTATTATCCTCTGAGTTATCGTACTGGAGCGACGAAAGTGGATAGTTGGATTGATATCGATGGAGGAATAGGTACCTTGTTCGCTTATGCGAGCCTTCGAAAGCAGTTTCCAAACACACCCTGGCATGTTGACGGTGAACTAGCTAACCTATCCAAAGAAGGTACATTTATTGGTCATCACATTATGGTTCCAAAGCGTGGTGTAGCAGTTCATATCAATGCTTTTAACTTTCCTATTTGGGGAATGCTGGAGAAATGCTCCGTCAATTGGTTGGCTGGTATGCCTGCAATCGTCAAGTCTGCTGAACCTACATCATTCTTGACTGCAGCAATGGTCAAAGACATTATTGATTCGAAGATATTGCCAGAAGGAGCACTTCAGTTAGTCAACGGACCAGGAAATGGTATTCTCGATCCACTCAACGAGCAGGATGTGGTAAGCTTCACTGGTTCCGCCAGCACTGGAAGAATGTTGAAAGGTCTACCGAATATCATTGAAAACTCCATTCCATTCAATATGGAAGCAGATAGTTTGAATGCTTCCGTTCTTGGTGAAGATGCTGTTCCTGGAACGGTTGAGTTTGACTTGTTCATCAAGGAAGTACGCAAGGAAATGACTGTGAAGAGTGGACAGAAATGTACGGCTATTCGTAGAATTATTGTTCCAGAAAAATTGGTTGAAGATGTTCAGATTGCCTTAGGAAAGCAGCTTGGTAAAGTTACAATCGGTAACCCAACCAATGAATCTGTAAGAATGGGAGCACTTGTCAGTAAAGAACAAGTGGAAGAGGTTAACAAGCAGGTTAATAAGCTCTTATCAGAATGTGAAATTGCCTTTGGTGATCCTAAAGGTCAGTTTGATTTGATAGAGGCAGATTCTTCTAAGGGAGCGTTTTATTCACCATTGCTGTTGATCAATAATGATCCTTTCAAGAAGACCTTAACTCACGAAACGGAAGCTTTTGGACCTGTAAGTACCATCATGCCTTACAAGACTCTTGATGAAGCGGTACAATTAGCTCAGATGGGAAAAGGATCGTTGGTGAGTTCTATTATTACTTATGATGATGCCATTGCGAAAGAATTTGTAGTTGGCGCAGCATCACATCATGGACGTATTCTAGTGTTGAATCGAGAAAGTGCGAAAGAAAGCACTGGTCACGGTTCACCAATGCCAATGTTGACTCATGGAGGTCCTGGACGAGCTGGTGGTGGCGAAGAAATGGGAGGTAAGCGTGGTGTCATGCATTACTTACAGCGTTGTGCCATTCAGGGGACTCCAACAACTCTGACAGCCATTACCGAGCAATATCAGCCAGGAGCCAAAGTGCAGGAAGCACCTCAACATCCATTCAAATATCACTTTGAAGATATCAAGCCTGGCATGTCATTAACGACTCATAAGCGTACAGTAACGGATAACGACATACAGAATTTTGCCAATCTGACCTGGGATCATTTCTATGCGCATACGGACATTACTTCGTTGAAAGGTACGATCTTCGAAAAGCGAGCTGCTCATGGCTATTTCTTGTTGTCGGCTGGAGCTGGATTGTTTGTTCATCCCAATAAAGGTCCTGTACAGGCCAACTATGGTTTGGATGAATGCCGTTTCTTAAAGCCGATTTATCATAATGATACAATCTATGTTCGCCTTACTTGTAAGCAAAAGGTTGATCGGGATACTAGAGGTAGAGAGTTTCCAGCAGGTGTGGTAAAATGGTATGAGGAAATATTTGATGCCAATGATGAGTTAGTTGCTTTTGCAACGATACTTACATTGGTTCAGAAAAAGTGTCCTTTTGATGAGATCAGCAGATCCTATCTGGAAGAGAAACTCTCACTTTTGACAGAAGACATGCAACCGCAATGGGGTATCATGACCCCACAGCACATGGTGGAGCATATTGAGTTTTTCCATAGAATGTCGATAGGTGAGATTCCTACAGAGATTGATACTCCAGAGAAATACATCGAGCGCCTTCAAGAGAGTTTGTACACCTTTGAACCTATGGTAAAGAAGTTCGATCATCCACTGCTGAGAAAAGGAGAAACAGAAGACTTAAGATATGGAAGCCTAGCCGAGGCTAAGGAGAAACTTCTAGAAGCATATGATCAGTTTGAAGCCTATTTCAAAGAGAACCCAGATGCAGAAACGCCAAATACCGTATTCGGTATACTAAACAAGGATCTTTGGGATCTCTTGAATAGAAAACATTTTGATCATCACTTTAGACAGTTTGGAATTGTTTAGTGGTGATAAATCAATTTGATAACCCCACCCCTAAAGGGCTAAAGGGAGCAAATTGATTTATGAGTCCTCCCTTAAGGGGGCACCCGGCGAGGGATGCTCATAGGGCAGGGTAAAAAGATGAATTTGAGAATTAACTTAGTTAAGAAATGCAACAACCCTACGTAAATAGAATAAACAGTCCCAAAGGCATCACCACTATAGAGTTCTTTCATCCGAAGCATAATTCATTGCCAAGTGATGTGCTATCAGAACTTGCTGAAACGATTACAAAAGCTGGACAAGATGACTCGGTAAGCGTAATCATTCTTCGAAGTGGTGGAGAACGCACTTTCTGTGCTGGAGCCAGTTTTGACGAATTAATCAATATCAATGACTTTGAAACAGGTAAGAAGTTCTTCTCTGGGTTTGCCAACGTGATTAATGCTTGTCGAAAATGTCCGAAATTGATCATTGGACGAGTACAAGGTAAAGCAGTTGGCGGTGGTGTAGGAGTGGCATCCGCTGTAGACTATTGTTTTGCAACGCAATTTGCTTCTGTCAAGCTTAGTGAGTTGAATGTGGGTATTGGACCATTCGTGGTGGGACCTGCTGTACAGCGCAAAATAGGATTGTCTGCCATGAGTCAGTTGACGATCAATGCCGATGAGTTTAAATCCGCACAATGGGCATTAGACAAAGGCTTGTTTGCTGAGGTGTTTGATGATGCAGAAGCCATGGATGAAGCCATCGACAAACTAGCAAATTACTTGGCAGATACCAATCCAGAAGCACGAACTGAACTCAAGAGAATCTTCTGGGAAGGCTGTGAAAACTGGGATGAATTATTAACAAGTCGTGCCGAGCAAAGTGGTCGATTGGTATTGTCAGAGTTCACCAAAACGGCCTTGGCCAAGTACAAATGATTTACGAATTTAATGGCTTCATTCCGGTAGTCGATCCAACGTCTTTTGTTCATCCAATGGCAGTTGTTACGGGTGATGTGATCATTGGAAAGCATTGCTATATTGGTCCAGGAGCTGCGATTAGAGGTGATTGGGGCCGAATTATCCTGGAAGATGGTTGTAATGTGCAGGAAAACTGTACCATTCACATGTTTCCGAATAAAACGGTGACTTTATATGAATCGGCACATATTGGTCATGGAGCCATTGTTCATGGTGCTAATATCGGTCGCAACAGTATGGTTGGGATGAATGCCGTGATCATGGACAATGTGGAAATCGGAGAGGAGTGCATCGTTGGAGCGTTAGCGTTTATCAAGGCAGGAGAAGAAATTCCAAGAAGAAGTTTAGTGGTTGGCAATCCAGCCAGGATCATCAAAGAAGTCTCCGATGAGATGATTAACTGGAAGACGGAAGGCACCAAGATCTATCAACAACTCCCAATGGATTGCTACAAATCCTTGAAAGAAGTAGAGCCGCTTCGAGAAGCTAATGAAGAGCGACTTCAACGCAAAATAGAGGTCGACTACAAGCCGATTAGTGAACGCAAGGAATGATCTTCGGTGATTGAATCAAGTTAACTTTCTTGATTTACCTTCGTAGGTAAGACTGTATCTTATCATCAAATCAGCAACCTCAACTTTTGTACGCTCACCTGGTCATCTTCATTGGTAGTTTCATCGCTTTTTCTCTGGTCTTATTTCTAATAACCAAAAAGAACAAGAAAAAGCCTGATGTATATCTAGCGCTCTTCTTATTCAGTATTGGGCTCTTTCAAGTACTTCACTATTTGCGAGTGGAAGGAATCATGAAGGAATATCTTCCGCACATGCTGCGTGTGCGTTTTTTAATTCATGGATTCACCGGAGCACTGTTTTTCTCTTATATCTCAGAGTCATTAGGGTTATCAATCACAAAAGTTAGAAAAGCACTTATTTACTTGCCTGCCTTCATAGGAGCAATATTTGTAGTGCCATACCTGTTGCAATCAGCGGACTTCAAACGGGAGTGGGAGTTCTCTGAGTTCACACCCATTGCCTATTACATCAATTACCTCATCGCACGAGGAACGCTTTTACTCTATTGCCTTTTGGCTTGGAATGCCATCCAGAAAAAGCGAAATAATCTTAGAAAAGAAACTCACCAATGGCTTGCTTTCGTTACTGCAGCTTGCTTTTTCAGTGGCCTAATTACGTCGGCAATCACATTTGTTGATTTTGTGATTTATGATTTCGTGAGTTACCATTGGTTACATTTATCCAGTACCGTTTTGGTCATTTTAATTGCTGCCAAAGCCATTCGCGACGGACATCTGAGCCAACAGCTAGTCGCGGATTCAAAACCTAAATCATACCAATCTTCTAGTTTAAGTGAAGAACAGGCGAGCGATATACTGTCCAGGCTAGATGCTGTCATGGAGCAACAGCAGTTGTTTTTACAATCCAAATTGACCTTGCCAGAAACGGCTAAAATCCTCAACGAATCTCCTCACAATGTTTCGCAAAGTCTGAATCAGTACCGCTCCATCAAGTTCAATGACTATGTCAATCAATGGCGATTAGAAAGACTCATTCAACATTTAGAAAAGGGTGAACTGGAGTTTAAGACCTTATTAGGAATTGCTATGGAATGCGGTTTCAATTCCAAGTCAAGTTTCAATCTGGCTTTTAAGAAGTATAAGGGGATGTCACCAACCCAATTTCTGAAAAGCATGCCTGAAAAAAAGGTGGCCTAATTGGTGCAATATTATAATTTTGGTCGATTACATGCTTCTAAGGCCTGATTTTAGCCGTCAAAAGTTAAGATCACATGAATAAACACTATTGTATTTTTCTTATCGCAGGACTTATTGGGTGTACTCAACCTGAATTTATTTCAGGAGAAGAAGCATTGGAAGACATGAATGTCTTTCAGGAAGACCTGGAGTTTGCGGCTTCTTATTGCAATCTTGCTGATAAGTCGGTAGCGGCAAAGTTGGCTCCTCTCAAAACTTATTTTGGTGCTCAGGAAAAAGTTTCGGTATATGAATTGGCTGATAGTTTATCCAAATTGATGGGGTATTTTGGTGATCGACACTCATATGTAAGAATTGAAGATGATTCCAGAAATACGGAAACTTTATTCCTTCCATTTGCAACTGCTCCTTTACAGGATAGCCTGGTTATTGCAGTAATGCCAAACAAGCAGAGCGAATATGATTTAGTTTATGAAGAGTTTCCAGTATTGGCATCAATTAATGGTGTCGATGTAAGTGAACTATTGCAAAGGGCAGATTATCGTCATCAAAAAGCCCCAAAGGAGGCTAAATGGTATCGTCAAGCAATGACCCTTGTTTACATTGAAGCAAATTTTCACCTTGCAGGAATTCCATTTACTTCTCCTTTAGAATGTGTTTTTAAAGACTTAGCAGGCACAAAAGATACGTTGATTGCTGTCACCCCAACTAGTAAACGAGTTCTTTGGAATGAACTAGGGGATAAAATGGAAAAGGATAAGAAATCACTATTTGGAGATCAGGAGGGTTTATTCCAGCGTATTGATGATGTAGGAATTATCAGCATTCCAGAAATGGTCAGGGAAGGAAATGATGATTCAAAAGGCTTCTATGACTTGCTTCAAAAGAAAATGTTGGAATATAGGGATACCAAGGCATTAATTATAGATGTGCGAAACAATCCTGGGGGACGCAGACATCTCATTGGTTTTTTCTCCCAATACTTTTCAGATCCTGATTATCCCTGGGTGGCCAATGTGGCTGTTGCAAGAGAAACTCCGTTAGATAATGATGAATACAATGACCGAATGAGAGCCTTGAATCGTGATCAATTGAACGCTCGTTTTTTATATCAATGGGATAGTCCTTATTGGAATGAGCAGGAACGATCGGCTATTGATCAGTTCATCACATCTTTTGAACCCAAATTGGCTTTTGATTCTGGTGATTTTAGTTCACCTCATGTGATGGTTTTGCCAATTCGAGAGTTCCTGGTTGATAGTTATGCATACGATAAGCCTGTGTATATCCTTGCTAACGAGCGTTCATTTAGTGCAGCCAGCGTTTTAGTTGCAGCTTTCAAAGGTCATCCTAATGTTAAAATTGCTGGTGTTAAAGTAGATGGATCGAGTGGTATGTCTTACAGAACCGAATTACCTAATTCTAAATTGGTGTATCGATATTCCCGAATGGTATCTTTCCAAAGAAATGGACTTACTTTGGATGGAAACGGGGTAGAGCCTGATATTTTGCTTGTGCGTGACCTGGATCATGTCCTGGCTCGTCATGATTCACAATTAGATGATTTGCTTAAAATCATTAACGATCAATAAAAAGAGTAGGTGATTGGCTATGATGTTACAATACTAATCACCTATATATATTCCTTATTAAGTCAAAGAGCCCTCGCCGAAGCAAGAGCCCTGAGACTATTTGTCAAGCAACATATGAAGGGTAAAATTATTTATCTACTCGGTCGCAAGGAATTTCACTACCCTCGCTTAATGAGCCTTCCATGTCGTATGAATAAGGACCTCCAGGACCCTGACCATCTTCAAAAGCTGATATACCGCCGGTGTAGCATTTCCCATCTTCATTGTCTTTGTAGGTAATTCCAATTTGATTTCTCCGGTAATAATTGGTGCCTCTGCTGTAGGGTACACGATCACCATGAGCCATCTGGTAGATGACTACATTTAGTCGACGTTCAATATCAGCTTTTACCTTCGCTTTAAAATCAGGGTCAACGACATCATCGGTGGCAGTGAAGGAGTAGTTGGCTCTACTCGCCAAATCAGCTTCTTTAAATGCTGCTCCACCATCTGTTAGGTCCCAAGGCAGAACACCGTAACCAATGGGCTCTTTCTTGTCACCAACGCTTACTGTAAGGTCGTATACCTTTTCACCAGATTCTAATACTTCATCCACATTAGAAATGAAATTAACATCGTCATCCAATTTGAATTTAACGAGTACTTCACCATTTGAATTGGCCATTTCTGATAAGGTGCCAGAGAATTCATAGCGAGTTGCATAAATGCGATTATCACTTGTGGAATAGCCGTCCTTTATGGTCACAATCGCTCTAATATCCAAGGCGTCAAATTCAGCATAACCTGCCAGTTTTCCGAGAGGGAATTTGAAGTGCTTTTTATTTAAAGGCACCAGGGCATAGAACGTGGTTTTACCAGATTCTAATTTGGTGATTTCAGAAGATCTAGCTTCATCAGCAAAAAAGGTGATATTGGATTTGTTACCACCGCCCAGAAGTTTATCATACGCACTTTGCGCTGAGGCTGCAATAGAAGCAGCAATTAAGGTTGTTGTTAGGATTAGTCTCATGTGTTTTTTTGATATAAAACTCATGGAAACCGGCAGGATTGGGTAGTGTTTCTGGGTGAACGGACTTTTTTCTTAGGAAACGACTACATCTTAAAAGGAAAGAAAATAGTTCTTTTGGAAATAGGAGAACTTTCCATCACTAATTGGAGTATAGAGTTGAATACAAATACATCCACATGAAAGTACTCTCCATACAAATAGGTCAACCCAAAATCATTCAACACAATGATCGGGAGGTTCAAACGAGTTTCTTCAAGGAATCAATTTCGGAAGCCGTTGAGGTGGGTAAACTCGGAATAGCAGGAGATACCCAATCGGATTTGAAGGTTCATGGTGGTCCGTTTAAGGCAGTTTATGCCTATCCCTCAGAGCATTTTGACTATTGGCGAAAACTAACTCCTCAACATACTTTTGAAAATGGTGTTTTTGGAGAAAATCTCACAACAACGGGTCTTTTAGAAACTGAAGTTTCAATTGGGGATATCTATCAAATTGGATCAGTTACGCTTCGGGTTTCTCAACCACGCTTTCCCTGTTTCAAACTTGGAATCAAATTTGGAGATCCTGAAATGATCAAACATTTCCATGAGAGTTTGAAATCAGGTATTTATTTTGAGGTATTGGAAGAGGGGAGTTTCCAGGCAGGTGATGAGATCAGGACTTTGTCAAAAAGTGGTGGAACCTCCATTCAGGACTTTGTCATCGCTAAGAATTCAAAAGGCGGAGAACAAGAATTGATTCGCCAGTTGCTGAATGATCCCAATTTGATCGATCAGTGGAAAGAGTACTTCGAAGGGTATTTACAGAAATAATAAAGCAGTCTCAAAAGAGTAAAACTAGCGTCATTCTGAACCTGCCTGTCGGCAGACAGGTTTATTTCAGAATCTAAGGAGTGGATATCGAAATTATTATAGATCCTGACATTCCATGCGGAACCAGTTCAGGATGACTGAAACCTACTTTTGAGACAGCCTTTTTGTTTATTATTGCCTGATCATTTCCATGGCTTCTTCCATGGTTTCGACGGCATGACTTAGCATAGCTCCTCTGCCAGAATACGCCTTAGAAGTTGTTCTCAAAGAGAGCTTACTAATCGATGAATTCTTAGGGAGAACAGTGAAATACTGTTGAATACCACTTTTCGCCATGTCGTGAGAAGAGGTACTTTCCCTGAACTCCTGAATTTCAGATTTAAAAACACCAGTGGCTTCACTGGAATCAGTAATCCAGAATTTGACCTGATTTTTAGCCGCGAAATCCAGAATGCCAATGTCATAGATGGTGGATTTCCATTCTTCGAATGTAACACTCAGGTTCGTCCAGTGGTCGATAATCAGATTGTTTTCCGGGTAGTAATAGCCTTCCAGTTTGCCTGGAATCTCATACAGTTTGGTTTTCATTTTGGGTTGATAGGATTGAGGTGAAAAAATGATTTATGATGTCTATGGGTAGTTTAAATTATTAAGAAAACAATGGTTTACCGAGATTGGAGGATTGGGTGGGAATTATTGAGGTATAAAAGGGAAACCTGTAGAATGAATAGAAATTTTCCAGGAATCTACAACCAATACTTACACAACTGTTATCAACTAATAATCAGTTTTATTAATTGAACAATAATTATTGACAAAAGTGTAGATAATAACAAATTAGTATTACCTTCGTTTATATTGACAAAAGTGAGGGTAATAAAATGGACAAACCATTAGGCCAATTAGAAGAGACCATTTTACTGGTGATTGCCAGCCAGGAGAATGAGGGATATGCCGTTTCTATACAGGAATATCTAACGGAGAAGGGAAGAGGCATTAACATCAGTGCCATTCATAAAACCTTGTATCGATTAGAAGACAAAGGACTGGTCAAATCCTATCTGGGTGGCGCATCAAATAAGCGAGGTGGTAAGAGCAAACGACTTTTTCAGGTTACTACTGCCGGCTTTAACGAACTAAAAGCCATCAAGGACTTTAGAAATGAAATCTGGACAGCCATTCCACAACTAAACCAACAGTCATGAAACCAGACAAGCTCTTAACTCTTGGTTTCTGGATACTTCGTCGCGTCTATGAAGAGAAGCTCTACCATGACATTAGTGGGGACTTTAAAGAGCTCTATGAGAATCGGAAGGACCAGAAGGGAAAAGCAATCGCTACTATTCGATTCTATGTGGATGTACTCTTATCCATTCCCAACATCACTCGAAAACTCAAACAAAGGACATACACCATGATTTCAGTTGACACTTTTGCCAATTACTTGAAAATGGGTTTTCGGGTATTGAAAAAGAATCCCATCACTTCATGCATCAGTATATTTGGATTGGCGGCTGCAGTTGCATGCACCACTACTGCTTCACTTTGGATAGATTTTCAGAGTAACCTGGACTCATTTCATTCCAATAAATCGCGCATATATCAAGTGACCTCACACATTTTGGAAGAAGGAGAAGATGTGCGTTATGGTTCTTCGCCCATATTGCTCGGTCCACAGTTGACTGCCAGCCATACAGAAGTTGAAGCCAGCACCAGAATTCAACGTAAGGAGTGCATTGTTAAACACCAGTCTAACGTTTTCAGAGAATCCGTTCAGTTTGTAGATCCTGCATTTTTATCCATTTTTGATTTTCCACTTCTTGCTGGGAGTGAACGATCTTTAAGTTCAGATAACCAAGTAGTTATTGGTAAGGAATTGGCGATAAAGTACTTTGGTGATCAGGATCCTTTAGGTCAAGTGATGGAATTTCATTTTCAAGAGGATCAGCAGTTTCTTTTTACCGTAGCCGGTGTCTTGGATGATATACCGGACAACTCTAGTATGAGCTTCTCATTGCTCATTCCTTTTTCAAATTATTTTAAGTTATATCCCGGTCCGGTAAACTGGTCTCATAATGCAGAAGCCACCATGGTTCTAGTCAAAGATCAATCTGCAAAATTGCAAGACCTATCAGAGGTATTTAGACGCCAACAAAATGCGTCAGGCACTAACTTTCCAATACAGTCTTTTGAATTCATCCCACTCAAGATACTTGGCAATCTTTCTGATGAGATCTACCGGCCTATAGCATATGGTAGTTCTCCTTCTGACTATTGGTCGATGGGCTTTGTCGGCTACCTCATGCTAGTGCTGGCATGCATTAATTATCTGAACATTGCTGTTTCTTCCGGGACCAAGCGATTAAAAGAGATAGCCTTACGTAAAACAATGGGTGGGAGTAGAAGTCAGATTATTTATCAGTTCTTGGCTGAGAATGCTTTGATATGCTTGTTTTCATTAGTACTGGGTTTTTCCCTTTGTTACTTTTTTCTACTTCCAGGATTCAATTCGCTGGCTCCGGTGAATTTGAAATTCAGATTCTCTTCATGGCAGAATACAACACTATTCTTTTTTAGTGTTTGGTTGCTGATGGTCGTGTTGGCAGGAGCCTATCCTTCTTTTTATATTTCGAGGTATCGACCAGCTTCGATTTTTGGTGGAAAGTTGAAATTTCGAAGCAAGAATTACTTGAGCAAGGTCTTACTTACTTTGCAATTGTTTCTAGCCTTTACCACGGTCATAGCAAGTGTAATCTTTGCTGACAATGCGATGTATGTAAAAGAGCAGGGTTGGGGCTATGATCAAAACAACCTAATGAGTATTCGCTTACCTGCAGATGTAGATTATGATGAACTCAGGGATTTTTTGACCGCCGACCCTTCTATCAAACAGGTTGTTGGGTCTAAGGGACATATTGGGTGGGATAATCGGTTTGTTGATTTTGAATTTTTGAACAAACAATTTAGAGCTATTGCTTACAAAGTTAGTCCAAAATACTTGGCAACACTTGATGTTCATATAGTAGAAGGGATGTTAAATGATCCATCCAATCAAACTGATGAGCATGGCGTAGTGGTAAATCAATTATTTGTTGAAAAAATGGGTTGGGAACAACCTCTTGGTCAGGTGTTTGACTTTGAAGGCCAATCTCGCACTGTCGTTGGAATCATAGAAAATACACGTCATGCGTTCTTTTCTGCTGAACAACTAAGACCAATGATTTTTACTACAGGAAAAAATGGGTTTGACTACTTGACGGTGAAATACACTGGTCATAGTGAAAGACTAGAATCCAAGCTGAGGGAGCATTTGCTGCATTTGGCACCTAATGAGCCTTTTATGGTTTCTTATCAGAACAGGTTATTTGATCGGTATTATGATATGGTGGATGCCAATATCAAGTTGATGACCTTTATAGGTGGTATGGCGATTATCTTATCATGTTTAGGACTGTATGGGTTAGTGTCCTATATGATTCAATCACGCATCAAGGAATTAGGAATACGTAAAGTTCTTGGAGCAAATAAGAAACACATGATTCGCTTAACATTGAAGGAATATGCCTGGGTGCTCATAATTGCCTTTGGAGTGGGAGGACCTATAGGTCCACTAGGTGTTCAGTCCACTGTGGCAGCGCTGTTCAGTATCGTAAAACCTTTCAGCATGATGCCAATTTTGTTTGCGCTGGTGATCACTTTATCAGCCATTGTCTTGACGGTATTGAAGGAAATCATCACGCTCATTCGGTTGAATCCTGTGGAGACATTGAGAGATGATTAAGGCCCGATTTTGCTACTTAAAATCTATCCTAATTAGAATAACATTACCTCTCAATGATATCTCTTGTCTCCAGAAATCCATTACTCCGACTTCTTCCAGGCAGTAAAGGACCAGAAATTGTCCTCATAGAGTTTTAAGGCAAGTTGATCGTTCTTCTTGTCAAGCTCGAATTTTACCATAACAGGTTGGTTTGGCAAGTAGAAGGTATTTTCTGAAGAAGGTGAAAATGGGATGGACATCCCGTCTTCGAATGAAGCAACAATGCCGTTATCAGCTTTTTTCACAACTATGTTACCAATATAATAATTGCTGTAAGTGCCAAGTACTTCGTTTAACTTATCGTCTGTCAGATCAATTACATTCGGTTCTGTCCAGCTGGCTTCCGTTCTTGGCTCTACAATGGACTGGAGGTCATTGAATGAATACGAATTAGGCCCTTGAGCCAACACACTGTCGATATCAAAATGAACCAAAACGCCAGGATCATGCTGAGAAAACAACCATACTTCACCCGTACTCAGGTTTTGAACGTTGGAATACATGGTTCCACCTGTCTTTTGGGCAGTAGCCTTACAGATGTTGATCATGGTTTCCAGATTAATGGTTGACTCATTTAGATGTTGAGAGGCTATTGGAAATCTCCAGCAAGAAGAACCATCTTCCTGACCACAGATATCAAAATTGGTAGACACCAAATATTGTCCTTTTTCCACCAATTGTATCCCTGAAGCACTAATAATAGCAAACCTTCCGGTGCTATCGGCTACGTGCATTTGGGCACTTCGAAAGCCATTATCAAACCAGTAAACATTAAAGAATTCAATGACTTCTTGTACCGTGCTCATGTTGCCCAGGATATGAGGTAAAATGGCGTCATTGCCTTCTGGATATGGCTTTTTACTTGCCGGATCAAAATTCTCCACCCAATCAATTGCATCAAAGTCAAAAGTAAGACCTGCTTCGTTCATTCCTCCCTGTATGCTTCCTCCAGTTCCATAAGCAGGGGACATGTATGAAAGTGTGTAATAGCCATAGGTATCTGTAGCTATTTTGGGAAAGAAGTTGATGAAGTTGGCAATGCCTTTAGGCCCGTCTTCATTGTTGGCATTCCATACCTGACCATTATGAGCTATCGCACTGAAGGTGGTGCAGGCGTAGCTATCTGAAGTGATCACCAGTAACCATAGGGAGAATAGAACAGTCAGAAATCGGATGTTAATATTGATTGTGCGTTTCATGTTTTGTCTTTAAGAGGATTGTTTGTTGATGACATTGGCAATTTTTAAAACTCTCGACAAAACGTCAAAAAATGGACCCGCAGTTTTCCCGTCACTTACCTGACATATGGGTTTGCACGCTTTAAAGGTGGTTTTTGATAGGTGTTGGATTTAGTACCTATTGTTCAATGTTCAACTTCTTATTCCGTCCGCGCTTCACATCCAGTGAGAGGAACGATTCAATTCGGGCAATGTTAGGGATGCCAAAAAGCTTATCGGTAACGAACTCTTTGTATTCTTCCATATCCCGCAATCGGATCTTGATGATAAAGTCAGCAGCTCCGGTGACGTAATGGCATTCCAGCACCTCAGGAAGTGCCAATATGCGGTCCTCAAACTCTTTGATGAGTTCCTTGGAGTGATCCTTAAAGGAGATGTGCGCAAAGGCCGTAAACTTTTGACCCAGCAATTCATGATTGATGACCGCCGTGTAGTGGTCGATAATGCCGGACTGTTCCAGCTTCTTGATTCGCTCAAAAACAGGGGTGGTGGAGAGGTTGAGTTGAGTAGACATTTCCTTGACGGTAATGCGTGCATTCTCTCGCAGCAATTGCAAAATTTTGATGTCCACTTCGTCTAGTTTTTTGATCTCTTTCATTGGTGATTTTGGGGTTTTGTCCTTTCCAAAGGAATAGCAGAAATTCTCAGTAGAATAATATTCTTTTCTTGGTCAGTTTGAGTAGTAGTAAAATGTGTTTATTCTATGAACTTTCATCATGATAGAATAAAGCTACTATATTTTTCCCTATCAATCTAAATCGTCTTTCATTCGTTAAATTTATAGAAGATATACAACACCAACACCCCAAAAAAACGAATCGAAATGGAAACTCTAACACAACCCCGAGTTAGTAAAAAAGTCCTCAAAGAAGCGTTCATCAAAATGGCTACCGCCAAAGCCATGACGGAGCTTTACGAGGAACATTTTAAAGTCGTTTCCAAATATGTTCACGCCACTTCCAGAGGTCATGAAGCCATTCAGTTGGCCGCTTCCATGCAGTTGAAGCCTCAGGACTATGCCTATCCTTATTACCGCGATGATTCCATGCTGTTGGGGATCGGAATGCGTCCGTATGATTTGATGTTGCAACTGTTGGCGAAGAAGGATGATCCGTTCTCCGGCGGAAGAACCTATTACGCGCATCCCAGCTTAAATGATCCAGACAAACCAAAGATTCCTCATCAATCCTCAGCAACTGGAATGCAAGCGATTCCAGCTACTGGAGCAGCGATGGGCATGCAGTACAAAGAGCAGCAAGGATTGGATAACAACGATCAGCCGTTGGTCTTGTGTAGTCTTGGTGATGCCTGTGTGACTGAAGGAGAAGTCGCTGAAGCCTTCCAGATGGCCGCCTTGAAGCAATTACCGATTCTATTCCTGGTGCAGGACAATGGTTGGGACATCTCTGCCAGTGCGGATGAGATCAGAGCAAACAATGCGTTGCATTACGCCAAAGGATTTAAGGGATTGGAAGCCATCCATGTAGAAGGCAATGACTTTAGCGAATGCTACGAAACCCTTGAGCAAGTCATCGACACAATCCGAAAGGAGAGAAGGCCATTTTTAGTACATGCATCGGTTCCTTTGCTGAATCACCATACTTCTGGAGTTCGCATGGAATGGTACCGAGATGATTTGGACGAACACCGCATTCACGATCCGTACCCAATCCTAATCGAACAACTGGAAGAAGCTGGTTTCAGTGAAAAGGAAATCAAGAAATTAGAAGCGGAAGCCAAAGCGCTAGTTGCTGCAGATTACGAACAAGCTCTAAAAGCTGAGGATCCAACCGCAGAGGATCTTTACACACACGATTACGCTCCAACACCAATTACAGAAGAGCAAGGAGAGCGTAAACCTGCTGGTGCGGAGAAATCAGTGATGGTGGATAGTGCTTTGCATGCGGTGGAAGAACTAATGAAGGCCGATAAACACTGTTTGTTGTACGGTCAGGACGTAGGTCACCGTTTGGGTGGAGTATTCCGTGAAGCGGCTACACTTTCTCAGAAGTTTGGCAAAGAACGTGTGTTCAATACCCCAATTCAGGAAGCGTTTATCATCGGTTCTACATCTGGAATGTCGGCAGTAGGGTTGAAACCGATCGTAGAAGTGCAGTTTGCTGATTACATCTGGCCAGGATTGAATCAGCTGTTTACCGAAGTGAGCCGTTCGTGCTACCTGAGTAATGGCAAATGGCCTGTAAGCATGATTTTACGCGTTCCTATAGGAGCATACGGTAGCGGTGGACCTTACCATTCTTCCAGTGTGGAGTCTGTGGTGGCTAACATCCGTGGGGTGAAAATCGCTTATCCAAGTACAGGAGCTGACTTAAAAGGGCTGATGAAAGCTGCTTACCATGATCCTAACCCTGTGCTGATCTTTGAGCATAAAGGCCTGTACTGGTCTAAAGTATCGGGAACACTAGCTGCAAAGACGCTCGAACCTGCAGAAGATTATGTATTGCCATTTGGCAAGGCCAATGTATTCCAGGAAGCTTCACCAGAAGCGATTGACAGCAATGAAGCCATGACCATCGTCACCTATGGAATGGGCGTACACTGGGCGTTGAATGCTGCTAAAGACTTTGAAGGTAGAATAGAGATCATTGATTTGCGTACGTTGAATCCAATTGATTTTGACACGATCTATGATTCTGTCAAAAGAACCAACCGATGCATGGTGCTGACAGAGGAGCCTCGAAACAACACGTTCGCCATGAGCTTGTCTGGAAACATCCAGGAGCACTGCTTCAAGCATTTGGACGCACCTGTAGTGACTATGGGCTCTGAAAACATGCCAGCCATTCCGCTTAACAGCACATTGGAACAAACCATGCTGCCTAGCGCAGCAAAAGTCTCTCAGAAGATCGGAGAGTTGTTTGATTATTGGGGATAAGTTAGATGTTAGAGGCTGGATATTAGATGTTAGATTGGTTTGGTGCTTTAATTACGATAATTCTTCGCTGAATTAATCCTTTAGAAGCTTTCCCCTTATCCAAGGGGAAATGTCCGATAGGACAAAGGGGTTGACATGAGATGAGTCGTCACTCCCTGGTTGGGTCTTCTTAGTCGTCACGTCACTCCCCGAATCTTAAGAATATTTTATATGTTCAGAAAGACTAAAATAGATTCTAGGGGAGTCTATCTCAACTGAAATTCCCTTAGAATGCACAACAATCTGCTTATGCTTTGAAGACCTGACTAGCATTAAGGGGTGCCCGACTAGGGGTGCCCGACAAGGGGTGCCCGACAAGGGGTGCCCGACAAGGGATTTGTGTCGTCCTAAAATAAGTTTACAGGTTTAACATATAGTCCTATTATTAATTTACAATTTTCGATTGTCCTGTAATAGACTTACAATTT
>PBTY01000044.1 GCA_002729235.1 Rickettsiales bacterium
TTCGAAGTGTAGCAAGACATTGGCATCGTCATCCAAAGTTCTTCCCGGAACTGTAGCTCTGATTTCGGATAATACCTCGGTGACTTTGAGACCAGTCACATACTCTACCATGTTCACGGCATGAGTTCCAATATCACCAAAACAGTTGCTGATACCTGCCCTTGCAGGATCTGCTCGCCATGCAGCTTGCTTCTGCTCAGTGTCTTCTACTTTGGACGTTAACCATCCCTGAGGATACTCCACCATGATTTTGTGAACCTTGCCGATTTGACCATTCTTGACCATCGACATGGCTTGCTTCACCATTGGGTAACCGGTATAGGTGTAGGTCGCCGCCAAGGGAAGCTTTGTTTCTTTCACCTTATCTCTAAGCTGCTTAGCTTGCTCAAAAGTGAAAGCCAGAGGTTTATCAATGATTACAGGAAAACCGTTTTCAAGTGCTAGCATTGCTGGCTCAAAGTGCATCACATTAGGCGTGACAATGGAAACAAAATCCATTCGATCACCCTCAGGAAGCTCTTTTTCTTTGGTGATCATCTCCTGAAAACTTCCGTAACATCTGTTTTCTGGAAGGTAAAGTTCTCTGCCCGAGTCTTTTGATCGCTGTGGATCAGAACTGAAAGCCCCGCAAACGAGCTCGATCTGACCATCCAAATTGGCGGCAATTCGATGCACGCCACCGATAAAGGCACCTTGTCCTCCACCGACCATTCCCATGCGAAGCTTTCTGTGACTCATATTTTAAATGGTTTCCCAGGTTTGACCATTTCCGCTTGAAGCCAATACAGCTTCAATGAATTTCATTCCACGAACTCCATCTTGTACGTTCGGGAATGCTCCTTCTCGGAATTTCTCACCTCTAATGGCCTGAGCAGTTCCTGCGTAGATGTTACCCATTGCATCGAACAACCCTTCTGGGTGACCTGGAGCGATCTTAGTACTTTCTAATGCGAATTCTGTATTGTAAGGATTCCCTGGCTTAATGATTTGAGCTGGCTGTCCTTCTTGCATGAACTTCAAATAGGTTGGATTTTCTTGTTCCCAAACCAATCCACCTTTATCTCCATACACACAGATCTTGATGTTATTTTCTTCACCGGTTGCGATCTGACTTGCACAAATCACACCACGAACTCCTTCTTTAGTTCTGATTAAAGTAGTACCGTCAATATCGAGAGGGTTGTCTTCATACAAAGTATTCAAATCAGCCAATACCTTCTCCACTTCAAGTCCAGTTGTATATTCTATTAAGTTGAATGCATGAACTCCGATATCTCCATAGCAACAACTCTGACCTGATTTCGCAGGATCCAAACGCCAAACTGAAGCTCTCTTTTCTTTCTCATGAATGAATGGATTAATCCACCCTTGATAATACTGTGCATCAACCTTCTGGATTTTTCCAATAGCGCCATCAGCAATCATGGCTTTCATTTGACGAACCATTGGATACCCAGTGTAAGTATGCGTCAAACAAAAGACTACATTGTGTTCTTTCACCAACGACTCCAATTCGACAGCTTCCGAAGCCTTCATCGTAATTGGTTTTTCACAAATGACGTTAAAGCCAGCTTTAATTAACTGAGCAGCCATTGGATAATGTAAAAAGTTAGGAGTCAATATGGAGACAACTTCTATTCTTTCATCTGCCGGAAGTGCTGACTCTTTTTCAACGAATTCATCAATGGTGGCATAGGTTCTAGTTACATCCAATTCCAACTTTTCCGCAAACTGCTTGCTTGCCTCAAAGTCTACATCAAATACTCCGCCTACTAACTGATAACGCTCACCCATATAAGCAGCGATTCTATGTACTGGGCCAATAAATGAATTGGGTCCTCCTCCAATGAGTCCTAGTCTAATTCTTCCTGTTTGCATATGTTTTAATTTCCGAAATTTATATCAAGTAATTTATATCAAAATGGCCAACGAATTTGAAAAACTATCAAGAAGTAAAACCAATTTCAATTGTTTATTATATGAAAACGTTTGTATTCGTGATGATTTTACAAAATCATCAATATGCTTTGAAAATGAATGGCTTATTTATTTATATTGATCCACTAAAAAATATAGCTAATGGACTCTACTGTAAATACGAAACGCCTATTCATCGCAAGTTGCTTTGCGCTGCTCACCACAGCCTTCGCTTTTGGTATCCGTGCTGGTATCATGAACGACCTGGTAGCAGATATGAGCCTTGATGACTCACAACTGGGCTGGATTAACTTTATGGGGATATTTGGCTTCCCAATTGCCACTTTAATTGGAGGACCGATGTATAACACCTTAGGTCCTAAGCGAATTGGAAATATCGCTTTCATAAGCCACATCTTAGGTATCACCTTGTCGATTATGTCATCAAGTTTTGTAATGCTTTTCTGCTCTACGTTCTTTATCAGTTTTGGTAATGGAATGGTGGAAGCAGCCTATAATCCAATGATCGCGGCGATGTACACAGAGAAGCGTGCAGTGATGTTAAACAGATTCCACGTTTGGTTCCCTGGAGGTATCGCGATTGGTTCTGTATTGGCTCTTTTAGTGGCTAATATGGGAGGCGGATGGCAAATCAAATTGGCCATCATGTTCGTGCCGGCAATAATTTACTTCGTACTATTCCTGGGACAGAAGTTCCCAGAGGCTCCAAAAGAAACGACAGTCTCGAACGCTGGAAACCTCAAAGCCATCTTCTCCTCTCCTATCTATTGGCTTATGCTAGTTTGTATGGCCCTAACAGCGACTACAGAACTTGGCACACAGTCATGGGTGGAAAGGATTCTAGCCAACTCCGGTGCGCAACCGCTATTGGTTCTGGCATTGGTTACAGGATTGATGGCCATAGGACGTCTTTTTGCGGGCCCACTTATTCATAGACTTAATATTACTGGTGTACTACTAACCTCCGCAGTAATCTCAAGTGTCGCTATTTTTATGATGAGTATGGCCACGGGACCAATGGTTTATGTAGCGGCCATCTTATTTGCAGTGGGCGTATGTTACTTTTGGCCAACCATGATCTCGTTTGTTGCTGAGTACTTACCTCAGACCGGTGCACTGGGAATGAGTTTGATTGGTGGTGTGGGCATGCTTGGGCTTTCTATTTTCCAACCAATTATCGGCGGATGGATAGAAGGTCACAGAGCTGATTTGACTGCTGAAGGTTTAACTGGAGAGGCATTAGAACTTGCTGCTGGACAGGCAACATTAGCCAACATTGCCATAATTCCACTTATCCTGATTGGAGCATTCATCGTGGTATTCTTCTGGCAGAAGAAACAAAAACCTGCACATTAAACTTTGATTTTAAGAAATGCAAAAGGCGATCAATATTTATCGCCTTTTTTATTATAAAGCGTTACTTAAAATAAATAAATAACCAACGCAACATTCTGATTTAAAATACGATAGAAGCATCTAATCCAGCTATTGGATTATTTATCATCAAAGCGATGTTTAAAAACTTAATGCTCTATCTGGTGCTATTAGCACCTGTATACTCAGCTTCGACTCAAGACTTTGGGAAAGTATTTGTTGCGACAGGAGTAGGTTTAAATGTTCCACTTGGAGAACTGGGATCAAAGGATTTCAGTAAACCAGGAGGAGTTGCAGATCAAGGATATAAATTTGATCTGATTTCAGTGTGTTACCAGTTCGAAAATGGATTTGGTTTAGGAATTAAAACCACAACATCATTTTATCCGGTTAACAACAAACTCATAGAGGATTACATACTTTCTGAAGGTGCAGAGCAATCACATGCTGATGTCAAATCATGGAAATACAGTGAACTTTTATTTCGAGGCTCCAAAAGCTTGTTCCAAACTGAAAAACACTTAATAAATGTCTCGATTGGTGTTGGACCAGCAATGGTAATCAAACCAAAAGAACACTTTGAAGGCACTTATTTTGAAGGGTCAAAGGAGTATTGGTGGACTTATGATCAACATAAGTCTCTTACACTAAGCAGCAATTTGGGTTTAAATTACTGGATTAAAATCACTGATAATTTTTGTCTTGTTGCAAGTGTGGATTACTCTTACACTCCGTTTAGCATGCCTTATTTCACAACTACAGAAAGTGCCAATAGAGCTATAACAACAAACGGAGAAGAAGTCGCTGGCTTTGAATTTGCAACAGAAGCTTCACCTAAACATTATTCCATTCAAGGAATATCTACAGGTCTAAAACTCGGGTTTAGCTTTTAAAAATATCATCAATGCAAGCTGCCTTCTCTAATTGGCAGCTTATTATTTTGTTTTAGGGAGATATGCAAATAAATCAGTTACCCCCATACGGATAGTCTAACATTTGCGTTAAGGTACTACTCGCGCCAGTAACAATGATTAAACGCTACACCTTCAGCTTAGTGACTTTATTATCACTACATACCGCTATTTCTCAAGATTTTGGAAAAGTGCTGTTTTATTCGGGAGTTGGTATCAACTTACCGCTTGGAGAAGTTGGTTCCAAAGACTTCAGTAAACCGGGAGGTATGGCCAATCCTGGATTCAAATCTGACTTACTATTTATTGAGTATCAATTTGAAAATGGGTTCGGAGTTGGACTGAAAAGCTCAATTGCAATTAATAGTGTCGACAATAAAAGAATTGAAGAATTCTTAATCTCAAGCGGTGCAGAAAGTGCCAAAGCCCGAGTAAAGTCTTGGAGGTACGGAGATTTTACCATTCAAGGAAGCAGAGCTCTTTACCAGTCCTATTATCAACTTTTAAATTTCAGTCTTGGTGTTGGACAAGCCTTCGTAAGCAAACCAAAAGAATCTTACAATGCGGTATATTCAGACGGATCCATTGAAAACACCAATGAATATAATGGACATTATCAACGGACGATAGCTGCTAATTCGAGTTTAAGCTATTGGATAAAAGTTACTCAGTTTTTCTGTTTGATTGGAACGATAGACTATACTCATATACCTTTTAGAGCGTCATACAGCACCATGACGGAAAATGCTAATAACTCGATTACCGTCAACGGAAATGAAATTCCATCCAATTATCAACTTCCAGTTGAGCGTGATAGTAGACCATTCACTATCTATGGTTTATCTGCAGGAATAAAACTTGGCTTTAGTTTCTAGAGAATTTACGTCATCAGAAAGTTTGATGGCTTTTTATAAATCCTTCAATGTAAATTGATCGATTAGATCTTCATAAGTCGCATACTCTTTCATGAGCTCTTCCTTTCCTATCATGCGAAAATCTTTGAAATCAAATCCTGGATTTACTACACATCCCATCAATGCAAAATCAGAAGTCTGCCCTTGGCTAATTTCCGCCGCAAAAATGGATTGTCTTGGTAATAGAATTTGGAGACTTTCTCCGTCCTCAGGATTAGATCCTAATTTTTCCAGACGATACTGACCATGCTCAAAGATGTGGACATCAACAGTAGCACCTTCATGGTAATACCACAGCTCATCAGAAGTCAATTGATGAAAATGTGACTTATCACCTGCTCCAAGCATGAAATAGATGGAGGTCGCCAGATTGCGAGTTCCTCCTCCATTCATGATCTGAATGGTATTTGGATTACGATAAACTTCTTTGTAATAGCCTCCCTCCGGATGGGCTTCTAGTTGTAGTTTTTCTTGCCAGTACTTCTTATCCCGCATTTCAAACAATCTTGGCAGCCAACACCCCTTCTCTTTTAACCCGATAGAATTCTTTATGAATATTGAATGGCTTTTCACCTTCAGCATTGATCATGGTAAATGACCCATCTTCATTCATTTGATACGAATTCACATTGTCTTTCAAGTTGAAGCAAAGAATGTTTATTGCTTGCTGCTTCAATAAAACATCATTTATCAAGAACAATGACTCCAATCGACTATCGAAAGAACGAACCATCATATCCGCACTACCAGAATAAACCAATGGATTACCGCTGTTATGGAAATAGTATATCCTGCTGTGCTCCAGGTAATCTCCAACAATCGATCTCACAGTTATATTTTCACTCAAACCTTCTCTACCTGGACGAATACAGCAAATTCCTCTCACGATCAACTTGATCTTTACACCAGCTCTTGATGCAGCGTAAAGCGCCATAATGGTATCTGTATCCTGAAGGGAGTTAAGCTTGATTACAATGCCAGATTCAAGCCCATTCTTAGCGTTTTCCTCTTCTTTTTGAATCAACTCGATCAGCTTATTTCTCATCTCACGTGGAGCAGTGATCAAATTCTCGTATTGATCAGGAACTGAATGCCCGGTAATTACATTGAAGAACTCCTGTACATCATTGGCATACGCTTCATTAGAACTCATCAAACCAATATCTGTATAGAGTCGAGCAGTATCTTCATTGTAGTTTCCTGAAGACATGTGTACGAATCGACGTACTTTCTCTCCTTCTCTTCGAACAATCAATAGCAATTTGGTGTGAGTCTTCAACATGCCTACACCATAGATAACGAAACAACCTGCACGCTGAAGTCGCTGTGCTTCTTTCATGTTGTTTTCCTCATCAAAGCGGGCTTTCACCTCAAAGAGAACCGACACGTGTTTACCATTTTCAGCTGCATTTAGTAAAGCAGATACAACTCTGGAGTTCTTCGCCAAACGGTAAATGGTCAATTTAATCGAAAGTACATTTGGATCTTCCGCTGCCTGATCCAGTAGATCCAATAAAGGATCGATACTATTATATGGGTGATGCAACAGAATATCTCGATCCTTCAAGATTTTAAACATGTTCTGATCCTCGTATTCTGACATGCTAATTGGAGGAACAGGCTTAGGAGTTTCCACCGTCTTATCACGAAACTCATCATGCTTCACAATGGACCAAAGTCCTGTGTAATCCATTAAACCACCCGCGGGAACCTGAATAATGTTATCATCATCTATCTCGTAGCGAGTCTTAAGTTGTCTTAGCAACCATTTGTCATAAGTTGCTTCTACTTCCAATCGAACCACCCGACCAGTTTTACGTGTCTTAAGCTTCTTCTTCATCTCTTCGATGAAGTTGGCTTCCATGTCTTCAGATTCCTCCAGAGTAAAATCGCCATTTCTGGTCACTCTAAATAAAGTCTTGGAAACGATTTCTACATTCTTAAACACTTCATCGATGTGTTGTCGCACCACTTCCTCTATGGGAACGAAGATCACTTTATCCTTTCGCTCCATCTCATAGAACCTGGGAAGGTTTTGAGGGATCTGGATAAAGGACATCTTTTTCTTTTCTTTTTTATCCTGTGTTTTAGTCACCACCCCAAACACCAGAATGTTATTCATCAACACTGGAAAAGAGTGATAAGAATCATACACCATGGGTGTAAGCATCGGGAAAACAATCTTTTCAAAGTAATTGCTTACACGCTCTTTTTCTCTCTTCTGAAGCTTATCATAGGTGGATATCTCAAAATTATTCTCCGAAAACTCCGGTTTAAGCTTATTGATATAAATATCATGTTGTGTGCTGGTAAATTGCTTGTAGTCATTGAGAAGCTTACGTTTGAACGGAACAGCTCTCAAACCAGAATTATCAATACGATCCTTTCCATAATCCAGGTAATTGTACAAACTACCCACCCGTATCATAAAGAATTCATCTGCATTAGACGCTGTGATTGCCACAAATTTGAGTCGATCAAAAAGACTTCTTCCAGCCTTCATAGACTGATCCAATACTCGATAATTGAAGCTCAACCAACTAAGGTCCCTACTGATTAAATCACTCTCTTCTATTAAATGATCGTATTTTTCTATCATGGAGAATCTACTCTTAAGCTTTTGCCATTTGAAACCTCAAAATACAGCAGGATGTTGTCAAATAGCAAATTAATAATTTGTTAGAAAGACTTTACAAACAAAAACCCTGACGAAATCGCCAGGGTTTTTACCAATTTGTTTCAACTCAGACGAATGACTTTTCAGTCTTTGTCAGGTTAAACTAAAAGATTATAACAAACCGTTAGTTTTCTTTACTGCATCAGCACTTTCTGTAAGCTTTGCTTTTTCAGCATCGTCTAGTGCGATCTCAACGATTTTCTCGATACCATTGGCTCCAATAACACATGGCACACCAATGCAGATATCACTAAGTCCGTATTCACCATCTAAAAATGCTGAGCAAGGGAACATTTTCTTGGTATCACAAGCGATTGCCTGAACCATAGCCGACACAGCTGCTCCAGGAGCATACCATGCAGAAGTTCCAAGAAGTTTAGTCAATGTAGCACCACCAACTTTAGTTTCTTCTCTAACATAAGTCAATTGATCATCCGACAAGAACTCTGTAACAGGCACACTATTTCTAGTAGCCAATCTTGTCAATGGAATCATACCAGTATCACTGTGACCACCGATTACCATACCGTCTACATCAGATTGAGGACAACCCAGTGCTTCAGCTAATCTATACTTGAAACGAGCAGAGTCTAGCGCTCCACCCATACCGATGATTCTGTTTTTTGGAAGACCTGTTGCTTTGTGAGCAAGGTAAGTCATTGTATCCATTGGGTTAGAAACCACAATGATGATCACATTCGGAGAATGCTTAATCAAGTTTTCTGCTACTGATTTTACAATACCAGCATTGGTCGAGATTAGCTCTTCACGTGTCATACCAGGTTTTCTAGGAATACCTGAAGTAATCACCGCAACATCACTATCGGCCGTTTTAGAGTAATCATTGGTAGTTCCTGTGATTTTGGTATCAAAGCTGTTCAAGGAAGCAGTTTGCATAAGGTCCATTGCCTTACCCTCTGCGAATCCTTCTTTGATATCAATTAGAACTACTTCTGAAGCGAAATCTTTGATCGCGATGTATTCAGCACAGCTCGCACCTACAGCACCTGCGCCAACAACCGTTACTTTCATCTATTTTAAGGATTTGGATGAGAAAAATTTGTCCCGCCAAAGCTACTATCCAAAGCCACAAAAGCAAAGCTTTGACGACTAAAGCTTTAACTCATTATAGACAGTATTTAAATCGAAGAATCCAAGAGAGCTTTTATAGGTCTGAAACAAGTTACTGGTGTACTCATTGTACTGTTCAGCAAAGGCTGTCATGATTTTGGCGCGTACCTCTGGGTGATTATTCATCACCTCCATGATATTCGCTTTTGGTATGACATAGATTTCAGCCTCTTCTGTTTTGACTATTGCCGTATAAAGCCTCTTGGTTCCAGAGATAAAGGCATTGTCACCAAAAAGCTTTCCAGCACGAAGAGTCATCAACTTCTCGAAACCATCTTTCAAGTCAATATTCAAAGTGACAATACCGCTTTTTACAATGTAAATAGCCTGACTTGGATCTTTGGTGAAGAAGACAACCTCGTTCGCACGGTATTTCCGATTGTACAAATAAGGGGCAAAATATGATAGTTCACCATTGGTTAGCTTCTCAAAAAAGCGATTCTTCCTAAGAAAATTGAAGAGCAATAAGTCGTCTTCTGTGTATTTCTTTTTGAAAAGTCTAAGCATTGGGTAAAAATTCAATTTTCAACATGGCTTTTGTCTCTGAAGTTACTTTGAACCGTTCATCTGTTCGATGACCAATTAGCCACATTATTTCTTTCTCAGACTCCAGAATCAATACCTGCTGTTTCAATGTTACGGGAATTTTGGAATCAATCATAAAATCACTGACCTTTTTTTTGCCCGTCATTCCAAAGGGCTGAAAGACATCTCCCTGTACCCAATTTCTCACAACTAATGGCCACTGAATTCGATCTAAATCAAAATAAGCCTCATTCTTTACAAACTGAGCTGGAAGTGCACTTCCAATGAACTTTCTCCAGATAATTTTTCCATTTCCCAACTTGCGCTCGCCCACCTCCTCGGTTAGATACACCACATCATTATTGCTTGATGGCTTTGCTGTGATGACCAATCGATCACGATCCAAATTGATCCGATGAGCATTGGTATTAAACATTGCCCCTACGCTCCTGTTCAGGATAGCTTCATGGATATCTTTAGCATTCTTGTAAGACACCTCGAATTTCTTTAGTAACTCTGACAGCAAAACCAGCGATTTCAAATCATCATTAACCCAGTCAATCATCAATTCCTGGTGTGTTTCATGATCAGCAATACCATGCTGGGCTAACTCGTTCGTTGTTATTTGAGCTACTCCTTTGAGTCGATCTACAGAATCTTGAAAGGTAGATTCGAGATTTGGATTGATTTTTTTCAATTCAGGTATCACCACATTCCTAATGCGATTGCGTTGATAATCATTCTTTGCATTGCTTGAATCTTCTCGCCAGACTATCTCATTTGATTTGGCGAATTCATATATCTCATCTTTTGAAGCAAAAAGGATAGGTCTTATAATATGATTATCCAAAATTGGAGCAATTCCTGTCAATCCAAAAATTCCCGTTCCTTTAGTGAGATTTAATATAACCGTCTCCAGGTTATCATCGGCATTGTGAGCCGTCGCAATTTTAGTATATCCAAATTGGTCTTTTAATCTTGAGAAAAACTGATATCGGATAGTCCTTGCCACCATCTGAATGGATTCTCCAATATCATATTCTTCAGGACTGACTTCTCTTAAGTGAAAACTGACTTCACTATCGTTGCACCATTTTTCCACAAGCGCTTGATCCTGGATAGAATCCTCTCCACGCAGATGATAGTTGACATGAGCCACACCTATCTGGCAGTCCAATTGATTTATCAATGACAATAACACCATAGAATCCACTCCTCCGCTCACAGCTACAAGAACCTTATCGGTCGGCTCCAGCATTCGATTGGATTTAATAAATGTTAAAAATTGATTGAACATATACTAATAGGAGTTGCAATCGTTGATAAATATTAGCTTTGCAGCCTTAATGTCGAAAACACTACAATATTATACATTCCTGATCATCTTGCTGATGGCTTCATCTATGGCTCATGCCCAAAAAAAGGGTAAGCGAATAAAGTATGATGCCAACAGAAGTCCTGAAGGATATATGCAGTTCAATAAAACTGCTGAGGGAGAATCGTATCGAGTGTTGGTAAATGACATACTTTTCACGCAGGAAGAGACAGAGGTATACTGTGATAGTACCATTTTCTTCCCGAAAAGAAACCTCATGGAAGCCTACTTCAACATCAAAATTGTTGATGATCCAGCTGTGATTACATCTGATGAATTGATCTATGAAGGAGATCTTAGGATAGCAAGGCTTAGAAAAAATGTAATCTACAAAGAAGATGAACGTAGGCTCTATACAGAATTCCTCGACTATGATTTAGATGGAGAAATAGCCCACTACTTCAATGGTGGAAAGTTGATAGATTCCACCAACACACTAACAAGTCGCTCTGGGTACTATTTTTCTAAAGACAGCTATGCTCAATTCTACAAAAATGTAGTTCTTGTGGCGCCAGATTTCACATTAAAAACAGACACCTTAAAGTACAACACGGTCACCAAGGTAGCGTATACCTACGGTCCTACCGAAATCATCGACAATGAGGGAACAACTCTGCATGCAAAAGGCGGAGAATTCAGAACAGAATATGACGAATCAGACTTCATTGATGGTGATATAGAGACTGAGGATTATTACTTGTATGGTGACGAACTGTATTTTGATGATCAGGACCGGTACTACAAAGCCATCAGCAATGTAAAAATGACTGCCAAAAATAATGACCTAATCATTATAGGTGACGAAGGTTTTTACGATCGTAAAAATGGTATAAGCAAGGTTTTTGGCAGACCAGTAATGAAGCGTATCATGGATACTGATACACTTTACCTTACAGCAGATACCTTGGTGGCTATAGAGAGCAATTATGATTCTGCGAAAAGAGTACTAGCCTATTCGAATATCAAAGTGTTTCAATCAAGTCTTCAAGGAAAAGCCGATTCGATGGCTTATTTCATTAGTGACTCTTTGTTAGTGTTCTACAATGACCCAATCATGTGGAATAACCAAAATCAAATTACTGCAGATACTATCAGTTTAGAAATTAGAAATGAAGAGTTGCACAAAATGAATCTGATGAACAATTCATTTGTGGTTTCAGAAGATACCATTCTGAATTACAACCAAATCTCCGGTATTGAAATGGTCGCGTACTTCGCGGATAATGAAATTGACCACATAGATGTAAATAGAAACGGAGAGATACTTTATTATGCTCTGGAAGAGGGTGACTCTATTTTGATGGGCATGAACAAAATATATTGTGCATCCATGCGCATAAGGTTCAGTGAGCAAAAGCTTTCCAGTTTTTCAGTGTACACCAAACCAGAAGCCAAATTCATTCCTCCTCATGAACTAAATGATGATGTAAAATACCTGGCAGGTTTTGAATGGCGTGAATCGGAACGTCCAGAGTTGTATGACGTGGCCTATTATCTAAATCCCGAATATGATCCAGCAATGGACACAATTACAACCGCTGAAACACAAGAAAAAGATAGAACAGAGGATCAAAATGTGCCACGAAATTTACCTCCATCCGTGAGGCAACGAATAGAACAAAACGAAAATAAGGATAAACAAGCTTTACCACCTTCTCGCAAAAGAGTTCCTACTACAAAAAAGGATGGAATTAAAAGTGATGGTGGAAAATGATCAGATCGCCTAAGTTTGTGGTTAGAAAGAAAGATATGAGCAGAATAGTTAAACATACGGTATTTATTTTATTAGCTGTAGGCAGTATTTCGTGTACGAAATTCAGAAAGCTTCAAAAAAGTACCGATTGGAAGCTGAAGTATGAGGCAGCCCTGGAATACTATGAAAATAAAGATTATTATCGATCTGGTACGCTTCTAGAAGAAATACTACCGATCATCAGAGGAACTGAGGAAGCTGAAAAAGCAAATTTCATATACGCATATACTTATTTCTATCAGCGACAATACATTCTTGCGGCCCACTATTTCAAAACATTCACTGAGGTATATGGTAGAAGTGAATACGTGGAAGAGGCAGCGTATATGAATGCCTATTCCACCTATCAACAGTCTCCGGAACCTAGTTTAGATCAAACAAGTACATATGAGGCTATCACAGCACTTCAATTGTTCCTTAACAGATACCCAAATAGCAAATACTTCGAAGAGGCAGAAGGGCTCATCGACGAACTTCAGGTAAAACTGGAAACCAAGGCCTATGACAATGCAAAGCTTTACTTTAAGCTTCAGCGCTTCAAGGCGGCATTGATAGCATTTGATAATTTTGCTAAGGATTATCCTGACTCAAAATTCAATCCTGAGCTGGCTTATCTAGCGGTACAAACGTCATTTGATTTAGCTGAGGTGAGCTTCCGTGACAAACAAGAGGAAAGATATCGTGATGCGGTAGAGCGCTATGAGAAAATGGTAGACAGATATCCCAATAGTCCATACTTGCGCGAAGGAGAAAAAATTTATGTGGAAAGCATGAAAGAATTAGCTACCTTTGCCGATCAAAATAACACGAATCAATAAAGGACATGGCAGTAAACGCGTCTATTATCACAAGAGATAACGAAAAAATTGCTGAACCAAGTGGCAACATCTACGAATCTATCGTAGTAATTGGTAAAAGAGCAAGACAGATTGCGGCTCAGCAAAAAGAGGAATTGAATTCAAAACTTGCTGAATTTGCTTCTTCTGTTGACAATCTTGAGGAGATTTTCGAAAACAGAGAGCAAATTGAGATTTCGAAATTCTACGAAAGAATGCCTAAGCCATCTACAGTAGCTATTGATGAGTTTGTAGAAGGAAAAGTATCTTTCAGAACACCTGAAGAAGAAGCTTAAAATACCAGCAATGCTGGAAGGAAAAAAAGTATTAGTAGCGGTTTGTGGCTCAATAGCAGCCTACAAAACCGCTTTTTTTGTGCGTTTACTAATCAAGGCTGGTGCGCACGTCAAAGTGATTATGACAGAAAGTGCCAAGTCCTTTATCACACCACTCACCCTGTCTACTCTTTCTAAGAATCCGGTCCTTTCATCATTCGAAAAGAATGAATCAGGTGAATGGAACAATCACGTGGACCTTGGTCTGTGGGCCGATCTAATGATAGTTGCTCCTACAAGTGCCAACACTCTTTCCAAAATGGCCAATGGGGCTTGTGACAATCTGGTGACGGCTGTCTATCTATCTGCCCGCTGTTCCGTGATGGTATGTCCTGCAATGGATCTGGATATGTATCAGCACCCAGCCACCAGGAAAAACATTCAGACTCTCAGAGACTTTGGCAACATCATTATCGATGCAGAGAATGGTGAACTAGCCAGTGGACTTAGTGGTGAGGGAAGAATGGCCGAACCAGAACATATTTTTCAATCGGTTGAGGAGTATTTCAGAAGAAGTCAGTCACTTCAAGGTAAAAAAGTATTGATGACCTCAGGACCTACACACGAGGCGATTGATCCAGTGCGATTTATAGGCAATCACAGCACTGGAAAAATGGGGTCTGCTATTGCACAAGAACTAGTCTCTCGTGGTGCTCAGGTACAGTTTGTCTCCGGCCCAACCGGACACTATCCGAAGCATCCGTCTATCCAGGTGACCAAGGTTACATCAGCGGATGAAATGTTTGAAGCCAGCAAAGCCTATTTTGACGACATGGATATTGCCATTTTTACAGCGGCAGTTGCTGACTATAAACCAAGGAATGTGGCCAATACCAAGATCAAAAAGCAAGAAAACGATTTGGATATTGTTTTGGCACCAAATCCAGATATAGCGAAAGAACTCGGCACCCTTAAAAAGGAACAATTTACGATAGGCTTTGCTTTGGAAACCGATAAGGAAGAGGACAATGCCTTAGTTAAGCTTAAAAAGAAAAATCTGGATATGATTGTGCTCAACAGCCTTAGAAATGAAGGTGCAGGGTTTGCACATGACACCAATCAGGTTTCTATTTATGACAAACATAATAATGTGACTCATTTTGAGTTAAAAAGTAAAGCTGAAGTAGCCAAAGATTTAGTAGACTTGCTTGAAAGGGCTCTCAATGAATAGAATTTCCATACTTTTTATTTTACTGATTGCGACCTCAATTGCCTGGTCTCAGGAATTGAATTGTAGAGTGGTGATCAATGCAGAGCAAATCCAAACAACTGAGAGAGGTGTTTTTCAGGACATGGAGACTGCCTTTACTGAATTTTTGAATAATCGGAAATGGACGGAAGATGAGTTTGCACGTGATGAGCGGATAGACTGCAATATTATCATCAATTTGGACCCAAATGAGTCTACTCCTGCCTCTGGAAGATGGGGTGCTGCAGTTACCATAATTACCTCTAGACCGGTATACCACACAGATTACCCTACTGTTGTTTTTAATTTCGCGGATCGGGACTTTCAGTTCGAATACCTGCAATCTCAGCCTTTGATATTCAATGAAAACGTCTTTTCTAATAATATTACTTCTCTTCTCGCATATTATGCCTACACCATCATTGGTATGGATTATGACACTTTTTCAGAACTAGGCGGAACTAAATACTTTCAAATAGCTAACCAAATTGTATCCAACGCTCAAAACTCCAACTATCAAGGTTGGTCTCAGTTCAATAGTGTTCGGAATAGGTATTGGCTAAGTGAAAATCTGTTGAGCAGCAACTTTGAACCTATTCGGAAGTCTTATTATGACTATCACAGAAATGGTCTGGATATATTTATCGATCAACCTGATTCTGCTAGAATGAATATCCTGGAAGGGCTCAAAGGATTGCAAAGAGCGAACCAATCCAGACCAAGATCAATAATCACTATTAGTTTTTTGGATGCTAAAGCTGATGAATTGGTGCAGATATTTAAGCAAGGCAAGCCAAATGAGAAAAAACAAGCTTTCGATATTTTGGTGAAAGTAGACCCTAGCCGCACTGACACCTTTAAAAAAATACTCGAATAGTGTCCAAAAAACAGGTTAAGTACGAATTGGAGCAATTAAGCTCATTAATTGATGGAGACGTCACCGTCAGCTTTATTCTGAAAAACAATTCCGTTTATTTAGCTAAGCCTCTTTCTATCAAATCAGATCAAGTAAAAATTAAGAATACTAAGGGTCATATATTAGATTTGCCGATAACTCAAATCGAAGAGATTTGGGGAGAAGAAAAGGCTACTAATTCATGATCAAATCACTTTCGATCAAAAACTACGCACTCATCCAAAGTCTTGAGATGACTCCATCACCTAACCTCAATATCATAACAGGGGAAACAGGTGCTGGAAAATCCATTATGCTTGGAGCTGTAGGTCTCTTGCTTGGCAATAGAGCTGATACTAAGTCTCTTTTCTCAGAGAGTGAGAAATGTGTGGTTGAGGGTGTTTTTGATATTTCCAGTTTTCATTTAAAAAAGCTTTTTGAAGAAGCTGAGATCGATTTCGAAAATGAATGCATCATTCGTAGAGAAATTAGCCCAACAGGAAAATCGAGAGCGTTTATTAACGACACTCCCGTAACTCTGGATATTTTAAAGTCACTAGGTGTTCACCTAATGGACATCCACTCTCAGCATGAAACCTTGAATTTGGGAGATAATAGTTATCAACTAGAGATTCTTGATCACTATGCAGGACATCTGGATTTAGTGATAGCGTATAGGAAGACCTATGACGATTTTCAGAGTGCTCAGTCTCACTTCAATAAGCTTGCTAAACAAGCGCAGGACAATAATAAAGATCTGGATTATAAGCAGTTTCTATTCAACGAATTGGAAGCCCTTAACCTGTCCAAAGGCGAGCTTGCTGAGCTGGAAGAGGAATTGGAGTTGCTGGAGAACGCTGAGGAAATTAAGCTCAACCTCGGTCAATTAACTCAACTAATGGATGAGTCAGAGTTATCCTTGATTAATCAAATGAAGGAGTCTCTTCCTCTACTGTCATCCATAAAAGGGTTTTCTAAAAAACTAGAAGAGCTATATGACAGAGTAAACAGTGTCGGGATCGAATTACAGGATATTGCCAGAGATATTGCCAACGAACAAGACCGGGTAGAACTAGACCCAGAACGACTACAGGTAGTTAAAGAGCGAGTAGATCTCATAATCAAACTTCAGCAGAAGCACCATGTATCTGATCCTGATGAGCTAATTAATATCAAAGAAACCCTGGAGTCTGAGCTACAAACTGTTCTTAACATAGATGAAGAAATCGCAAAGGCTAAAAAAGAATTAGAGAAGTGCAAGCAAGTGATGATCACCGCAGGAGCAGCTCTTACCAAAAGCAGAACAAAACACACCACTCCTTTAGCTAAAGCAATTGTTGAATTGATTAAGCAATTAGGTATAGAGAATGGCAACATTGAAATAAAGGTTAGTCCAGATGAAGCTTCAGAAAATGGTCTTGATCTGATTGAAATGCTATTTTCTGCCAATAAAGGTGTGGAACCCAGAGAGCTTAAGAGTGTGGCATCTGGTGGTGAGTTTTCACGACTCATTTTTGCCATCAAGTATTTGTTAGCGGATAAAAAAGCCATGCCTACCATCATATTTGATGAAATTGACACAGGAGTATCAGGTGAAATAGCCATTCAAATGGTGAAAATGATGCAGACAATGGCTAAAAATCATCAAGTCATTTCGATAAGTCATTTGCCTCAATTTGCTGCTGGAGGAGACTCTCACTACTTCGTTTTCAAAGACCACTCTGCCGACAAATCTGTAAGTAAGGTTAAAAAGCTTGATGCAGACGAACGTGTGTTTGCCATTGCACAAATGATAGGGGGTGAAAAACCTGGAGATAGCGCTGTTCAAAGTGCTAGAGAACTACTTGGAAAACAATAAATTTAATCGTACGTATAAAAATTTAAATTTATACGTAAATTTGACTTATGGATACCAAAGTCACACTTAGCTTCGATGAAGAGGTCATTAAAAAAGCGAAGGCTTATGCCAGCTCTCAAGGGATAAGTTTGTCCAGACTGACTGAGATTCTGTACAGAAGAATTGCAGAGAATCAATATTCCAATATCGAAGATCTCCCCGTTGCCGATTGGGTCAATATGGTTGCAGAAGGAGCAGCTGAGTATAAACCAAAAAAACCTTCATTAAAGGACGAATATTACGAGTCTCGTAAGAAATGAAAGTATTTCTTGATGCCAATATTTTGGTGACTGTTCTTAACAAAGAATATCCTTTATTCCCCTATGCTGCCAAGTTGTTGAGCTTAAGTGATCGATTTGGTTTTGAACTATACACTTCTCCAACCTGTATTGCTATTGCTTTTTACTTCTCATCAAAAAAATGTGGTGAATCGCATTCTAAAAAGAAGATTTCAACCCTTCTTGATCATATACGATTAACCACTATAGATGAGTCATGTGTTCTTCGGAGTGTTCGAAACGCAAAAATCAATGACATTGAAGATGGTATGCAGTATTATAGTGCGTTACAAAGGTGTGACTATATCGTTAGTGAGAATGTTGGAGATTTTCATTTTGGAGAAATCACGACCATTTCTTGTAGGGATTTCCTACTAAAGGAAGTGAGCTAATCACAAAAACTGATTTCTATTCAATTCATAATTTCTATTTTTACCAAAAAATTAGATACAAATGGCTAATAATCTATTAAAAGGAAAAAGAGGTATCATTTCCGGAGCCCTTGACGAAAATTCAATCGCATGGCACGTGGCCGAAAGAGCCCATGAAGAAGGAGCTACTTTCACATTGACCAACGCCCCTATCGCTATGAGAATGGGTAAAATCAATGAGCTTGCAGAAAAAACCGGTAGTGAGATCATACCAGCAGACGCTACATCTGTAGAAGAGTTGGAAAATCTTTTTTCTAAGTCACAAGAAGTATTGGGAGGTAAGATTGATTTCGTTCTTCACTCCATAGGAATGTCTCCAAACATCCGTAAAGGAAAATCATATGGAGAGCTAAACTATGATTGGTATCAAAAGTCAATTGATGTCTCAGCTCTTTCATTCCATAAAATGATGGCAGTTGCTGAAAAGCAAGATGCAATGAACGAATGGGGTTCAGTAGTAGGGCTTTCATATATCGCTGCTCAAAGAACTTATCCTTTCTATACTGATATGGCTGATGCCAAAGCAGTACTCGAGTCCATTGCCCGAGGATACGGTTATAGACTTGGAAAAGCTAAGAAAATCAGAGTAAACACAATCAGCCAATCTCCTACCAAAACCACTGCAGGTGCTGGTATCGGTGGTTTTGATTCATTCTTTGACTTTGCTGATAAGATGTCTCCACTTGGCAATGCTTTAGCTGGCGACTGTGCGAACTACTGTATATTCTTGTTCTCTGACTTGAGTAAAATGATCACCATGCAGAATCTATTCCACGATGGAGGATATTCTAACACTGGTATCTCAGAAGAGATCATCGAACAAATGGGAAAATAATTAACCTAAAGGAGAGCAATGCATTGCTCTCCTTCTTTTTTGATATTACATGCTCGCTTTCCCAAATGCCAAAATCAACATTGGTCTCAATATCACTTCTAAAAGACCTGATGGCTATCATAACATTGAAAGTTGCTTCTATCCTACCCCATGGAATGATGCATTGGAAATAATCCCCTCAAGTGAGCTAAAATTTACAACTTCCGGATTATCCATTCCTGGATCAGAAGACTCCAATCTTTGCCTCAAAGCATACCACCTTTTAAAAGAAGACTTTGACATCCCTGCAGTTCATATACACTTGCACAAAGTAATACCCATGGGCGCAGGACTTGGTGGAGGTTCTGCTGATGGAGCATTTACACTTAAACTGCTAAATGACCTATTTGAATTAGGAATCAGCAGTAAGCAACTTGAGGTCTATGCTTCCAAATTAGGTGCTGATTGTCCCTTTTTTATAGACAATAAACCAAAGATTGTCCGAGGAACTGGAGATGTTTTCTCTGACTGCCCCATCGATCTGACAGGTAAAACCATTCTAATAAAGAATCCGGGTATTCATATCGGGACTAAAGAGGCCTATGCGAATGTTATTCCAAAAGAACCTTTGATACGTATTGAAGATATTCTTATCAAGAACATAAGTGACTGGAAAGATCAGGTTAATAATGACTTTGAAGAATCGGTATTTCCCAGTCATCCTGAAATAGAGAATTTAAAAAACGACCTATATAACCTCGGTGCCAGCTATGCTTCAATGACTGGTTCGGGATCTACCGTTTATGGTATATTTGAGAATCCTCCTCAACACTCTTCCTCATACAATGTCTTTGACCTGTAACATCTGATTCGGGCATAATTCCATATAATGGTTTTGTTTATATGAAGCTGTTAGTTCAGGCAGATAGAAATCCCATTAGTCTCTAATCACTCGAAATAGCCTCGTCATTCGTGACAACAAACATGTCATTCGTGACAAAAACCATTCATACTTCATTTAAAGCCCTTTAATTAGGGGGTATGGAAAAATCCATTACTAACATCAATCACGTACTTTCACCGAGGGAACATGAAGTTCTCCGGTTGATTTCTACTGGATATAAGCGAGATGAAATTGCTCACAAAATGCAAATAAGCAAGCTCACTTATGACGGTTATAGAAAGAACATCCGCATGAAACTTGGTATAAAAAATCAGGCGGATTGGATGAAAGTACTTTATCAAATTTCAATCAAATCTTAAACAGGACAATACATTATTAATAGCAATATGAAATTCAGCCCTATTTATTTAACAATTGTTTTCATTTTATTAACCACCCAACTTATTGCCCAAGATTTCACCCCAAATGAAATTACCAACTTGGACATTTCCACAAACCAGGGAGACTATATAAGGTCCATAGACTATGATAGCGATGGAGACCTTGACATCCTTCAAACTGGAGGAACCAATAGCACCGAACTAAAAGTACTGATCAATGATGGGGCGGGAAACTTTAGTGCTCAAGTCATCAAAGCTTATACTCAGAGTATTGAAATCGAAATAGGTGACCTTGATAATGATGGAGATGAAGACATTCTTGTTTACAGCTCTAACATGCCATATGACATCCTTGAAAACCAATCTGGAACTTTTGCAGACCCTGTAACTACAACAATTACAGGAGGCATTCTTAGACTGGCAGACATTGTGGATGTGGATGGAGATGGACTCAATGATATTGTCACAGCAGTCTATAATCCTAATGACATTGTCTGGGCAAGAAATGAGGGTGATTTTTCCTTTGCTCCTAATGAAGTATTGATTTCTCAAATTGAGTACAATTCAAAGCGCATCAATTATTTTGAAATTCTCGACATTGATAATGACAATGACCTGGATGCTTTTGTAATCACTGATGGTACTGGTTCTACGGATCTCTTGTACATGACCATCAATAATACTACTGATACAATCACCACAACCATTTCTCCCAGCTCATTCTATAGCGACTATTATTTCGGTGATTTGAATGCTGATGATCATATTGACATTGCATTTTCCACTGTATATTCAGGCGGTTCTCCTAGAGGCGAAATCCAAGTCCTACTCAATGATCAATCTAACTCATTTAGCAGTTCAATCATTAAGTCCTATCCGTTAGTAGACGGTACGGTTCCTCTGATATGTAATTCATTGGAAGCTGTCGATTTTGATGGAGACAATGACTTTGATCTTGTGGTTGGTGAAACTAGCTATCAAACTGCTGGCATAACAAGATTATTCATCAACGATGGCAACGGGTCCTTTACCGAAAACTCAAACAGGCTGATTGGTAGTTTTATGAGCTATAATCAAGCAGGAACGGGCATATATACTACCCAGGTGGAAAGTGGAGATTACAATGATGATGGCCTTGATGACCTTCTTATACTATCTGGAGCGGATAAGGACATGATTCTGCATGCCCAACAAGCTGATGGCAGTTTCGAAGCAAATTACCTGAACTACCATATGGAGTCTCTCACCCGAATTCAGTACATGGATGTCGATGGTGATGGTTTCAAAGATTTCATATCTACCGATCAAATAGCAAATGGAAAAGTAGTCATCAACTACAACGATGGCAATCAAAATTTTAAGGGAAACGAAGCAGTTGTTTTTGATAACGTTTCCAGAACCGCAATGGATGTACTAATTGGAAATTGGAATAACAACTCTGATTTAGATCTCTTCTATGCGAATTCGAAACATGTTTATCTCGTCAACGACTTCCTAAATGAATCAATCAGAGATACCACGTTAATTTATACCTCTGATGAAGGAGGAGTCAATGCTGGAATAGGACTCAACAACAATACATCAAATGCTCTGGAGTTAATTGACATGGACAATGACAATGATTTAGATCTTTTCATTGTTGATAACATATCTAATCAAAATACAATCGTCTGGTTAGAAAATACGGGTAGTGATTACAACACTTACACTACAGGTATTGATTTGGATTCTTATCAATTGATAGATTTAAATAGCGACAATTATCCTGATCTAGTTTACACCAAAACGGTTGGCACCTTTGAACGATATGTAAGAATTGCTTTCTTCAATTCCACAACCAAGCAATGGGACTATCAATCTGAAGAAAACACCGAAAACGTATCACCAATCTATTTCACAATGGCAGATGTTGATGTGGATGGAGATAAGGACGTCATCTTCAGAGGAAGATGGATGGAGAACATGGGTAGTGGAGTATTCGCAGAAGACCTAACCTACCAGGGTGGAATTGGCAGCACTGGTAAACTTACAAGTGCCGATCTAAATAATGATTCAAAAGATGACCTTATTTCAATTGTCGCAGACGGTCAGGATCCAACTTATATTGATGTTTTCATCAATGAAGGAAACAATACCTTCACAAAAACGGATTTAGGCACTGATATCGATTTCGATGGTACAGGACATGGAGCTATGCCGTTACTTATTGAGGATATCGATGACGATGGACAATTGGATATCGTTTCCAGTTTCTCAGGTTTCTCAGGAGGTTATGTTCCATTCTGGTTTAGTGTATGTTTTCCCACCACGAGTGAAACATCCATCAGTTCATGCGGTGAGTATACGGCACCAAGTGGAGCTGTTTTTACCACCTCTGGAACCTATGAAGACATCATTACCAACAATGCTGGTTGTGATAGTACCATCACCATAGATTTAACAATCCTTCCAGTTTATGAAGAAACAGCTTCAGCTGAGATCTGTGAAGGTGATACTTACGAACTTGGGTCACAATCACTGACCACATCGGGTGAGTTCACTGAAGTATTCACTGCCAGCAACGGATGTGATAGCACGGTGGTACTTACTCTTGTAGTTAACCCTGTTTACAATGAGACTGCAACTGCAGCTATCTGTGCAGGAGACTCGTATGAATTCGGCACGCAGACGTTAACTGTATCGGGTGAATTCACGGAGAAGTTCGAGTCAGTTAGTGGATGTGATAGTACGGTTGTGTTAACACTGACTGTCAACGAAATATACAGTGAAACAGCAACTGCTAGCATTTGTGAAGGGGATACTTATTCATTCGGTAACCAATCACTAACGAGTGCAGGTGAGTATACAGAGGTGCTTACAGCTAGCACCGGATGTGACAGCACGGTAGTTCTGACACTACAAGTAAACCCAACATATAACGAAACTGCTTCTGCAAACATTTGCTCAGGTGATAGCTATACATTTGGTAGTCAATCCTTAACAACATCTGGAGAATACACAGAGGTGTTTGCTTCAACCACAGGATGCGACAGTACCGTAATACTCAGCCTACAGGTAGATCCAATTTACAATGAAACTGCATCTACAAGTATTTGCTCAGGAGACACCTACACTTTTGGCAGTCAAACACTATCAGAGGCTGGTGAATACACGGATGTTTTTGAATCTATTACCGGATGTGACAGTACCGTAGTACTTACACTTAGCATCAATGAGGTATACAATGAAACAGCCACTGCTACTATTTGTGAAGGTGATGAGTATCAGTTTGGGACCCAAACTCTCTCAGAAAGCGGGGAATACACTGAAATATTTACATCGTCAAATTCATGCGATAGCACCGTAGTATTGACATTGACAGTGAATGACGTATACACTGAAAGCGTCTCATCTACCATCTGTGAAGGTGATACCTATGATTTCGGATCACAATCGCTAACTGAGACGGGTGAATTCACAGAAGTTTTCGAATCAATCAGTGGATGTGACAGTACTGTTACCTTGTCGCTTACTGTAAATGAAGTCTATAATGAGACTGTTTCAGCCGGTATTTGTGAAGGAGACAACTATGTATTTGGAAGTCAGACATTAACAACCGCAGGAGATTATTCAGAGACATTTACTGCGAGCACTGGATGTGATAGTACAGTGAATCTCAGTCTCATTATTAACACTGCGGATGAAGTTTCAATAGCTGAATCAATTTGTATTGGACAGTTCTTCTCATTCAGTGGAGAGGACTTGTCACAATCAGGAACCTATTCTGGCACCTTTACTAACCAACATGGATGTGACAGCTTGGTGACATTAGAACTGACCGTTGAAGAACTTGATAATAGTGTCTCTGTATCAGGCGCCACATTCTCTGCAAATGCTGCAAACGCGACCTATCAATGGATCGATTGTGATACCAACGAACCAATAACTGGAGCGACTAGTCAATCTTTCACAGCGACAACCTCTGGATCATATGCAGTGGAAATAAGCAATGGGGCATGCACTACTCTTAGTGAATGTGAGTCAATACAAGTCACTATTCTCGGTGTTGAGAACATACTTAGTATCTATCCCAACCCAGCAAGCGATGTCCTATATATCTCTGAAAAAGAACTAAAAAATAGTAACTACCAGATCTTCAATTTGACTGGTCAGCAAGTACAATCAGGCAGAATAGATGAAAAAGGAATGATACCACTCCATTTAGAGGAAGGGACTTTCATTCTTCAAATACAAAGCCAGACAGAGAATTACAAAATCAAATTCCTAATTCAATAATAATTACGATCATGAGTCTATCCCAACCGCAAACCAAGCCTCATTTACGTCTTCTTAAAACAAAAGGTGATGAGGAGTATTTAGCCAAAGAAGTAGAACTATTTCAACGAGGTGAAAAAAACAATCATGAGTTCACTGAAAGAGAAATAGATATACTGAACAAAATGTCTGAAGGTATGACGGCAGAGATGATAGCTGAAATGCTACACATCTCTCCACATACTGTCAAAACACATCAACGAAATATGTTGAAAAAGACCAAATGCTCCAATGGAGTACAACTAGTTGCTCAATCTATACGAATGGGTTTTATATAAAATGTAGAGAAATCAATTTTATATGTAACTACATTTAATGTATGTACGTTATAACTATTGTATTTATGAATAGTTAAGTTATGAGTACTACATTAGTCACACACAAGCAAACACCTACAGAACACGACATATTAGACGTCATCAAAAACAGATGGAGTCCACGCAGTTTTTCAGAAGAATCAGTGGATCAGGAGACACTAAACAGACTTTTTGAAGCTGTCAGGTGGGCGCCTTCTGCCATGAATGAGCAGCCATGGCGTTTCATTGTAAGCAAATTGGGTGAATCTGGACATGAACAAATGATTGAGAGTCTAATGCCAGGTAATCAACCATGGGCCAAGCATGCTCCAGTATTGATCACCACATTGGTCAAAAAAACGTACACTAATAGCGGAAGTCATAATGGAGCTGCAAAACATGACCTGGGCTTGGCGATGGGTAACTTTAGCGCTCAAGCGACACATGAAGGATTACTGTTACACCAAATGGGTGGTTTTCATAAGTCCAAGATTATTGAACTATTCAGCATTCCTGAAGATTATGAGCCGGTAACAATTGTTGCTGTCGGATATCCTGGAGATCCTGATAATCTAACGGAAGATTTACGTGCTAGAGAACTAGCACCTCGTTCAAGAAAACAAATAGAGGAAATCGTTTATTATGGAAACTTCAAATAAAACACAATTCGTAAAGCATGAAGCTGACACACGTGGAGTAGCTAATTTCGGTTGGTTGCTCAGCAAGCACACATTCAGTTTTGGTCAATATTACAATCCACAGCGTATCAATTTTGGTGCTCTTAGGGTATTGAATGATGATATTGTTCAGGGAGGAATGGGTTTCGGAACTCATCCACATGATAATATGGAGATCGTTTCCATCCCGCTTCAAGGAGATTTGGAACACAAGGATAGCACTGGCAATACGGAAGTTATACGGTCGGGCGATGTGCAAATAATGAGTGCAGGATATGGCTTGACTCATAGTGAATACAATCACAGTAAAACGGAGTTGGTCAATTTCTTACAGATTTGGGTTATTCCTAAAAAAAGAGATATTGAACCCAGATATCAGCAGATCACATTTGATCCTAAAGAAAGAAAAAATAAGCTCCAGACAGTGGTTGCTCCAGATAACGATTCTGCACTTTGGATCAATCAGGATGCCTGGTTTACACTCAGTGATTTGGATGCTCAAAAAAGTTTAGAATATGTGCCACACAGATCAGATAGTGGTGTTTATGTATTCTTAATCGATGGAGATTTGACAGCCAACGACGAGCAACTATCAAAAAGAGATGCCATTGGCTTTGTTCATCCAGAGCATGTAGCAATTAAGGCAAAAAATGATTCCAAGATACTTTTCATCGAAGTACCATTATAAAATCTAATAACTGGTTTTGGCTATAGAATATCTTCAGAATTGTTTAGTAGACTTAAGGTAGAAGAACAGGAAATAACATATTATCTCGAAACATACCTGTACTTTCTTAATTTAGGCTATCGAAAGACCGTCTGAATTAAAACTGTAAAACCCAATTTTCTAATGAAAGTTGGGTTTTTCTTTTCTACAGAATTCCTCCAAAATCGATTTATACATTTGATCCAAGCTTTTATTAAGCATCTTCGAATCACTTGTTTTTTTTATAGTAAGTTGCCCTCAGGGCATTCAAATTCAACCCGACATGAGACGCATGTCGGGTTTATTTATGCCCTACAATCTGTACTACTCTAGCTCCTGCTAACGAAATTGTTTCTATTACAATAGCAGAATGCCTTTCCTACCACCTTCAAGTTTAATATCTTTATCACTTATTGGTTAATGCTTAATACTTGAAACTATGAAAGCTTCTTACGAGCGACTTATTAAGGGTAATGAAAAATGGATACAGGAAAAATTAGATCTTAATCCAGACTATTTCAAGACTCTTGCTAAAGGTCAGAGCCCTGAATTTCTTTGGATAGGATGTGCGGACAGCCGAGTTCCTGCAAATGAAATTACAGGTACAGAATCAGGAGAGATATTTGTACATAGAAATATCGCCAACCTGGTCATCCACTCAGATATCAACATGTTGAGCGTTCTGCAATATGCCGTTGAATACCTTCATGTTAAACACATTATTGTTTGTGGTCATTATGGATGTGGTGGAGTGAAGGCTGCCATGGACACGCAATATGTTGGACTTGTTGGTAGATGGTTAGCACACATCAAAGACCACATTCTCAAGCATCAGGATGTTCTTGACCAAATAGAGGATCAAGAAATGAAAGAGAAGAAAATGGTAGAATTGAATGTGATGGAGCAAGTTCATAACCTTGCCAAAACCTCTATCGTGCAAAAAGCCTGGAAAAACAGAGAATTGGAAATCCACGGATGGGTTTATTCTCTGGAAGATGGTAAGATCATCGATCTGGAAACAAAATATTCAGGTATTGATCAACTGGAGCCGATCTATCGATTCTCAGGAATATAAAACTTTCGGTCTGAACAAGCTTGTTCAGACCATTTTTATCCTCACACGGCTTTATTGATTGGATACACCTTACTTTTAACAACAAGTTGGGCTATCTTTGCGCCTTTTTTGAAGCAAAGACGGCTAGATGAGTAAGGTATTCAACAATTTCACTTTCAATCCCAAAAACGACATTCTTTCAGGACTTACTGTGGCGCTGGCACTGGTGCCAGAGGCGGTAGCTTTTGCCTTTGTGGCAGGAATTGATCCACTAGTAGGACTTTACGGAGCCTTTATGATGGGGTTGATTACCTCACTATTTGGTGGACGTCCAGGGATGATTTCTGGAGCTACCGGAGCAATGGCCGTAGTAATGGTCCACATGATACAGCAAGGGAATAAAGTTGGGTTAGGACTTGACACTTCTATCGAAAACCTGGGCTTACAATGGCTGTTCATCACCTTACTTTTTGTCGGAGTAATCCAAATTTTGGCAGGTGTCTTGCGCCTGGGAAAATTTGTAAGACTTATCCCGCACCCAGTGATGATGGGTTTTGTGAATGGTCTGGCCATTGTCATTTTCCTGGCCCAACTGGGTATGTTTAAGAGAACCAGTAATGGTGTTACAGAATGGCTTCAGGGCTCTCAACTGTTTATCATGATTGCCTTGGTTGGATTGACAATGGCTATCATGTTCTTACTTCCTAAGTTCACCAAAAAACTTCCTGCAGCCTTGATGGCTATCATTGCGGTAGCATGTTTAACGATCTTTGGAGGAATCGACGTAAGTACTGTTGGATCATTTATAAGAGATGGTGGAGGGACAGGACTCAAAGGATCATTGCCATCATTCCAGTTTCAAATATTCTCACTTCTGGATACACTCGAGGGACATTGGGGATTAATTATTTCAACTGCCTTCTTACTTGCTGCAGTTGGTTTGATTGAGTCGTTAATGACACTCAATCTGGTAGATGACATCACAGAAACCAGAGGAAGCGGAAATAGAGAATGTGTAGCTCAGGGTGGTGCCAATATATTGAACGGACTATTTGGAGGAATGGGTGGTTGTGCTATGATTGGTCAATCCATAATCAACGTAAATTCCGGTGGTAGAGGTAGACTCTCCGGAATCGTGGCCGCTGTTGCTTTATTATGCTTCATCCTGTTCGGTGCCCCTTTAATTGAACAAATTCCAATTGCCGCCTTAGTTGGAGTCATGTTTATGGTGGTGATCGGCACCTTCGCCTGGAGTAGCTTCCGTGTAATCAACAAAATCCCCAAATCGGATGCTATTGTTTTGATTGCCGTATCAGCAATCACAGTATGGCAAGATTTGGCTATAGCCGTAATTGCAGGTGTAATTATCTCAGCTCTTGTATTTGCCTGGAAAAACGCCACAATGATTCGAGCAAGAAAACATCTTAAGGAAGATGGTACGAAAATCTATGAAATCTGGGGACCATTATTTTTCGGATCTACTCAGGCATTCAGCACCAAATTTGATCCAAAAACAGATCCTGAAAACATTGAAATTGACTTTATTGAATCAAGAGTAAGTGATCACTCTGGGGTAGAAGCCCTGAGCAGTATTGTCAAGAAATACACCGATTTAGGTAAAAACATCAAGTTGACTCACTTGAGTCCGGAATGTAAAGATTTGTTAACCAAACTTGATCCTGAGTTTGGCAAGGTTATTGAAACAAGCATAGATGATCCTAGATACCATGTGGTGACGGATTTGTTGGATAAGGAGGTATAGAGGATCTTTATCGTCATATAATGAGGGTGATTCTTTTCAGAATCACCCTTTTTTATTTTATCACATTCCATTGATTAATAGCTAGTTACAAATTAATCAAAAAAATATCTTGTCATTTTGAAACCTTTATATGTACATACAGTTATTGTAATTACATATATTTGTATGTAGGTACATTTAATTAGAAAACATAAAACATAAACTATCATGGCGAAAACCTGGAACATCGACCCTACTCACAGTGAAGTACAGTTCAAAGTAAAACACTTGGTTATTTCAACAGTAACCGGTTCATTCAAAAAATTCGAGGGATTAGTAGTATCCGAAAGTGATGATTTTGACGGTGCTAAAGCCTCATTTGCTCTGGAAACTGCAAGCGTAGATACTAATGTAGCAGACAGAGACGCTCACTTAAAAAGTGCTGAATTCTTTGATTCTGAAAACTACCCAAAATTAACGTTTGAAGGTAAAGTGGCCAAAGCTGGTGATGATTACAAACTCGTAGGGGACTTAACAATTAAAGACACAACCAAACCAGTCGAATTGGCTGTAGAATTTGGTGGTAAAATGGTAGACGGTTATGGACAGCATAAAGCTGGATTCGAGATTACCGGTAAAATCAACAGAAAAGAATTTGGACTCACCTGGAGCATGGTCACAGAAGCTGGTGGCGTTGTTGTTGGAGATGACGTGAAGCTATTGTTAAACGTGCAAGTAGTAGAGCAAGTAGAAGAAGCAGCAACTGCTTAATAAATATTTTACAGCAGTGACTTTGAAGACGGGGCTTATGCCCCGTTTTTATTTTGTCTTAAACTCCATATCAGGTGCCACTTCGTCCTCTTTGAGAAATCTATCTAACCAATTAATGGCTTGTTGATTAACTTCATCACGATGTTGCCTGATCCCATGATTATCACCTTCAAACATAATCAATCGATAAGGTATAAGGTATTTATCAAACTCCAATGCCATTCGCAAGCTATGCTCAGGTTTCACATGCCAATCGGCAGCACCATGCAACACTAGAATAGGCACATCTTTTGGAAAATTTTCTACCCATTGTACTGCAGATCTCTTATCCAATTCCTCCTCTTTATTTTGGGCATAATTTGGAACCAATTCTGCGTATACATACTTATCCATTTCTTCTCTATCTTTAATCATTTCATGACTGTCACTTACTGCACCCCCCACCACTACAGCCTTCAACCCACTCATTTGGGTTAATGCCAAATAAGTCATCATTCCTCCCCTACTCCAGCCATACATTCCTATTTTGGAGGTATCGGCTCCTTCTATTTCAGCTAACACCCTGGGTAGGACAGTGATATCATTGACATCATCTCCTCCAAACTGCTCCAAACCTTCACTACCCCCATTTCCCCTATACTGACTAGCAATAACCACATAACCTTCTTTTGCCAAGGGTAATAACAGATACTTAACCGAACTTAGATTCCAAGACCCGAATTCTCTGTTGCCTCCCCTGTTGTATATAATACAAGGGTAGTTTCCCTCTTTTTTTAGTTTTAGTAAGTAGCCATTCACTTTCAGTCCATCACTCAAATAACTAATGGAACTTACCTCAACTGCATCATTAGAAATATCCTCAATTACTTCCTTTTTAATTAATAAACTTTTGTCCTGCGCGGAGCATACATAAATCATTAGTAGTAAAAAGGAAGTCAAATAGTATCTCATAGTCATCATTACTTTAGAAGATTTCAATAGTTAAGTACATGATTTACAGTCAGACTGCATGAATATTCATGTCAAGTTACTGTTAAGTTGCTTGATGTAGTATTGTTGAGGTGAAAATCCTCCTAAACAACGCTCCGAATACTTTTTCGCCTCTCAATAAGATATAAATATTGAAGATTTTTTACCAGGTGATGTATTATTGATGTATTGATATATTTTCAATAACCAATCCTTTTAAAGAGTTTTAAATACAATTATTTCAATTATAAACTCAATAAATGAAATAATTAATACTCCGCCCCGGTGATTACAACTAATCAACTTTTGTAAACACAATAAAACTCTACAATGATGAAACACCTTCTACTAGAAAAACTCAGAGCAGTCATGTTCCTATGTCTGCTCACCTTTTCCTTTACCTCATTTTCTCAGACCTTGCTTTGGTCTGATGAATTCAATGGTTCACAACTGGATGAATCCATCTGGACCTATGCTTTAGGGGATGGCTGTGCTGAAGGAATCTGTGGCTGGGGGAACCAGGAACTACAGACCTACACCAATAACAACACCTCTATTGTCAATGGCAAACTAGTCATTACAGCGCGACGAGAAAATGTGGATGGTAAGGAATTTACCTCTGCAAGACTCCTAACCAAAGACAAAGTAAGTGTAAAGTATGGCCGTGTCGAGGCAAGTATCAAGCTTCCTGACATGAACAACGGACTTTGGCCGGCATTTTGGATGCTTGGAGACGGAAATCGATGGCCTTACACCGGTGAAATAGACATTATGGAAGCTGGTTTCAGCGCAACCAGCACAGATGCCAATGCAGTTGCCAAAGCGAATGTCTTTTGGAGAGCAGAAGACGCTGGAGTGACAGGAAATCTTCAATATGGCAATGAAGATGAGTTTAAGTATGACGCTTTCGTGGAAGCTGGAAAAGGACTTAATGAAGATTACTTCGTGTATCGTGTTGACTGGACTCCCACCGGAATGACAGCCTATGTATTGCAAACAGATGCCAATAACAACCCCATCGAATCAACTGCACACGAAGTTTTCACAATCCCCAATACTCCAACCTTCGAAAGTGAATTCTTCTCTGATGATAACTTCTACATTCTGCTGAACATGGCTGTCGGTGGTTGGCTTCCATTTACGACAGCTGAGAATTACCCAGCTAATGTTACAGCACTACCTAATGCTGGCAGCGAAGCACAGATGCTCGTGGAATATGTACGCGTTTATAGCTTGAATGGTAATGGCGAGGTAACACTCGGCAACGTGGAGGAAGAATTACTTAGCGCAAATGGTTTTGGTATTTTCTCTGATGGCACTACCACTGACAATGAATTGAACTTTGGTGTTGACGCTGAATTATTCCTATGGGAAGATGCTACTGCTCCAGAAATCCTATTAACTACAGTGACAAGCCCATATGGAGCTGAAGCTTACGACATCACTTTCCCTGCTAATCAATGGGCTGGAATGACCCTTAATAGCTCTGATGTATTAAACCTGGCTAATTATTCTGGAGGATCACTGCGATTCAAAATAAATACCTCGTCACAAGAAGCATTCAGAATAGCCTGTGAAAGTCAGGGAGGATCTGCAGGCGTCAATTTCCTGGCAGGTGAAGAGAAATATGGATTAGTAAGAGACGGACAGTGGCATGATGTGGAGATTCCAATTGAACTACTCATTACCGATTTCCAAAGAGTATTCTCTCCTTTTGTTATTAGTAATGTCGAGAATAACAACCCAACAGCAACTTCAAAGTTCCTTATTGATGAGATTCACTTTTCCTCACTACCTGCCACAGGAGCAAATAAATATATACCTGCTCAGGGGAACTATGGTTTATTCACGACATCTTCTGTTGCCGACGAGTTCACATTGGGAACAGATGGAGACTTGTACGTTTGGGAGCAAACACTTGTGGAAGGTCCAGCTCAAACCTATAATGGACAACCAGCACTTAGCTACGTGACTAACAATCTTGGATGGTTTGGATTCGGGTTCACAGCAGACCAACTGCATGATCTGTCTGCCTTTGCTGGTGGCAACCTGCATTTAGCAATGAAGTCTTCCGCTACAGAGACGCTCAATCTAAGTATCAATCTGGGTCTGGCAGCCGGCACAATCGTTTTTGAATCTGGAAGCGATCCATATGGCTTTACCCGTGATGGTCAATGGCACGAACTAACTATACCTCTAGCAGATTTCAATGGTGTCAATCTTTCTGGAGTAGAAACCTTATTCAGCATCAACGGTACAGGTAACATTTCAGATATTGCGCTCTCTGATATCTATTTTGAATATACTGGAACGAACCAACCAGTTTTGACCACTATCAATGTGTCTCCAACTAACACATCGATCGATCAGGGTTCTAATCAGCAATTTACCGCACAGGGATTTGATCAAAATGGAGACCTAATGAGTGCTTCATTCACCTGGTCAGCATCCGGAGGATCAATTAGCACATCTGGATTGTACACAGGTACTAGCACTGGTAATTTCACGGTAACTGCTGCAAGTGAAGGAATTCAAGGTAATGCATCGATTACTGTAAATCCTGTATTTACTGGAATCACCTTACCAGGCACGGTGCAAGTAGAGGACTATGACAGTTACTTTGACACCTCCGCAGGCAATAGTGGTGGTGCCTACAGGACTGATGATGTAGACATTGAAGCCACAGGTGATGCTAGCGGTGGATACAACATAGGTTGGACTGACGCTGGCGAATGGCTAGAGTATAACATAAGTACTACGGCTACTTCAGGTCTGTACGACATTAGTTCCAGATTAGCCTCTCCAAGTGGGGCTGGTCAAATCCATGTTGAAATTGATGGGGTAGACGTAACTGGACCAATCAATGCACAAAACACTGGAAGCTGGCAATCTTATGTGTCAGTTAGTGTAGAAAATATTGCCATTACTTCAGGTAATCATGTACTGCGTATCGTGATGGATGCGGCCGGATTCAACATCAATTATTTGGAGGTATCTGAGTCGCAAGTACAGCAACCAGTCCTAACTTCCATAGTGGTCAGTCCAGCTAACTCGACTATCGATGAAGGACAAACACAACAGTACTCTGCACAAGGTTATGATCAGAATAACCAACCCATATCAGCATCATTCACCTGGACTGCAACAAGTGGGTCCATTGATAGCAATGGCTTATTTACTGGTTCAACTCCTGGAAATCACACCATTACCGCAACAAGTGGTTCTGTCAACGGCACCGCTTCCATCACGGTAAACAGTGTATCAACTGGATGGGCATTACCTGGACGAGTAGAAGCAGAAAACTTCAATGCTGGTGGGCAAAATGTAGGATACTATGACACCTCTACTGGAAACACTGGCGGAGCATTTAGAACTTCTGAGGACGTAGACATTGAAGGTGCTGGTGATGCTGAGGGGCTATACAATGTTGGTTGGACAGAAGCAGGCGAATGGCTCAACTATGATGTAAACTCATCAGTAAGTCAGGTGGACATCAGTGTTCGTGTAGCTTCTGCAACAGGAACAGGATCAATGCGCATTGAAATAGATGGATCCGATGTGACAGGAAGCATCGCTGTTCCAAATACAGGAGGATGGCAAGCCTATCAAACAATAACCGTTGAGAATGTGACAATTACACCAGGCAATCACGTGATGCGCGTGTATTTCATCTCTCCTGGAATTAACCTGAACTATGTCGACGTACTAGAGAATACTTCTTCCAATCCGACAGGATGTACGCAAACTGGTCCAAATGGTGACTACACAGTGGAGATCTCTGAAGACAGCAGCGATCCTACCTTGACATTTGTTCCTGGCTATACCGGAATTGGTGATCCTACGACTCTGTTGTACTACGGAACCTCTTCAACTGGTCCTTATCCGGGTTATGGCGTGTCTCCAAATACTCCGGTACAAATCAGTGCTAGTAGTGGACAAACAGTCTATTACTACTATACCTATAGCGTACCTGAAGGTGGAGAGCGCAATTCTGCTGGAAGTATTCACAGTTTTATAGTTGGCAACTGTAGTAGCAGTGCAAGAATTGCAGCTACCATAGCAGAAGATAATTTCATTGATCTTTTAGTATATCCGAACCCTGCTCAGAATGAGTTGAAATTGGATTTGGGGGTTCAAATGATGAATCATCTAGATGTTTATGACTTGTCTGGACAAAAAGTCATGAGTAAAAGTATTGAATCGAATGAGTTGACTTTGAATATCAGCAACCTACAATCAGGTCACTATTTGATTCAATTATCAGGTCAGGACGGGACGATCACAAAGCGCCTCTTCAAGCAAGATTAACTATGGGATTAATGATTGTTTAGGATAGACAGACCCGTCTAGATAGTAGCCCCGCAAAACGCAAGTTTTCGGGGCTATGTTTTTATGCTTATTTCCCTTTTAGGAAGGGATGAAAACCAAAAGTTCCATTTACCACTAACCCAGCTGTTTTTGCACTTTGAGGTTCATAGGTAGGCGGTATAGAGGAATCATTAGGATCGTCGGTTCGTAGCTGACCATCTCTAAAGCCAAAATAAGCACCAACAAAGGCATCTATGTAGAATCGAGTTTCAAAATACTGTTTAAAACCCGCTAGCAATCCAAAATCCAAATCCTCGCTTCTATACCAGGAATTATTAAACACACCTTCATCTGGCGCTCCATGTTCCACCCACTTATATCTTGTAAATAGACTTATAAAGTAATGTCTATCGGGAAATTCAGGACTAAAATAATAGCGCAACTCAAGCATTGGTCCCTTTTCAATAGTAGTTCCTTCGTGTAAACTTGTTTTATAAACATAATTGTAGTTGGCATGTCCTACGATTGAAAAATTTCGAATCGGCTGCTCAAATCCAACACTATTTAAGAAAATTGTATACTTCCCGTTTACGGAGAATCCAATGGTATCACTACGATGAGTTTTTAACTCCTCCCGATCTTGTCCAAATATCAGATTCGGAATCAATACCAATAAAGTAATAATCATCATGACAGAATATTTCATACAATAAATATAAAACTTACGTCAATGATTGAATTGGGAAACTGTCTGTTTTATGATTACCTAACCACAGCTAGATTTGGCTCTTTCTTATTCGTATAGTGAAGTAATAAACCCATCCGATGAATAAAATCTGCATAGGTACTCTGAACCATAAGTACTCAACACCTGGTCCATTTAACTCGCCTGTCTGGTAATTGATAGAGTGAATGGCTGCGTAAATATTCGCTGGAAGTATCGCAATAAAAAAGAGTATCAATAGCCATCCAGTCCATTTGGTAATCGAAGAAATGAGCAGTCCAATCCCAAATAGAATTTCTATTACACCGGTTGCCAGTACGATGAAATTCTTTGCGGGAACGAAATCAGGAAGCATAGCACTCATTCCATCGATAAACATGAAATGCCCCATAGCTGTGAAGCAAAGCATAGCCATCATTGCCACTCTTCCTGATAGTGAAAGATGTGCTTTACCTTGCCTGATACGATTGAATACAATGGCAACAATAAACATGACAACTAAGACGATGAGAGGTTTCATAAACTCCTATTTGACGACAAAATAGCAAGACAGAAACCTCATTGGAAACACAAATCATTATGAAGTCAGAGTTTACTGAGGTGAAAGGCAGATAATTTGATGTAAAACAGGTGAGCACATATCAGGATGGTACCATGTGTTAGCGAATTATGCACCAAATGTCTTCCCGATAAATAATTGATCAAACCACACCCCTCTCATGAGATTTGGCTGAATAAATTGATTCTATTAAATATTGAACCGGGATGAGTTATTTTAGAATTCTTTTATCACTTGTAGCATTTACACTAACAATCCAGTTGTCCACGGCCCAGGACCCAAACCTCTACATCTTCCTCTGTTTCGGTCAGTCCAATATGGAAGGTCAAGGCACTATTGGTTTTGAAGATCAAACTGTAGATGAACGGTTCCAGGTTTATCAAGCGCTAGACTGCTCCAATCTCAACAGAGAAAAAGGCAAGTGGTACCCGGCGGTACCTCCGTTAACAAGATGTTGGACGAGATTGTCACCTGCAGATTATTTTGGTCGAACAATGGTAGAAAACCTTCCTGAACACATCAAAGTAGGTGTGATCAATGTGTCAGTAGGTGGATGTCGGCTGGAACTGTTTGACAAAGACATCTATCAAAATTATACGAATACATTCAGTGATGATTGGTTTCAAGACATCATAGCTGATTACGAGGGCAACCCCTATCAATATCTTTTAGATCTAGCAAAAGAGGCTCAAAAAGACGGAGTGATCAAGGGAATATTACTACACCAGGGAGAATCCAACAATGGAGATAGTCAATGGCCCACAAAGGTCAAAAAGATATATGATGATCTAATTATCGATCTGGAGCTCGATGCTACCAAAACCCCTTTATTAGCCGGCGAACTGGTTCACTCAGATCAAGGTGGTTTATTAGCTGGTATGAACACTATCATCAATCAGCTACCGGATGTTTTGGACAACTCCTATGTAATCTCCTCCAGTGAATGTTCGGATCAATCTGATAACATTCATTTTGATGCAGCGGGGTATCGGGAACTCGGTAGACGTTATGCAGAAAAGATGTTGGAAGTGATGGACTATACCTCAACTATATTGTCAGAGTTGCCTGCAAATGTGGATGGNATTCAATTGCATTCAANCTACCCAAACCCNGNAAAGGATGTNACCAACGTTTCNTTCACNCTNAACCGACCAATGGAAATAAGCCTGAATGTACAGGACNTATCAGGCAGACAAGTCCGNATNATCACGTCTAAGTCNTATGATTTAGGCTCACACACCATCCAANTAGACCTATCNGGTCTTGAAAGTGGCGTTTACTTCTACTCGATGATCACTGATCAAAGCATTATAACAAGGAAACTAATCAAGAAATAATATTGCTGAGATCATCCTTCTAAAAACCAAAGGAAAGGACTAGATTTGACCTCCCGTAAGAAAGTGTCTTAACTGAAGAGTTAGTCAATAATCATTTAGATAAATATGACCAAAACGATTCGTAAGACCTACCCTAGAGATTTCAGCATAGGCGTCCTAATCATTATTTTCACTTGTGTATTCTTCCTGGCAGGCCAGCTCTTTGAAAAGCACCAACCCAACCTCAGTGATTACCTCAATATGTACGTGGCTTATTTTCTGGTAAGCCTTGCCGTATTGGTGATGATATTAATACTGTGGGAAGAGATCTTATTTCCGGTGACAATAAAACCAGAGGGTGACGGACTAATATTCAGAAACCACCGCACCAAACTAAAAATACAAGCACTTTTCTTTTTATCGATACCAGCAATCATTGTGTTCCTTTTCCTTAATTATGAAGTCAATACCTTTCGCTTCTTTGGGTGGGCTGCTGTGAACATGGGACTGCCAATCTTAGGTAAATTGATCTCAGGGATCAATAACTACAACGACTTTCTGACGCTCACCAGCTCTTACATTGAATACAAAAACAATGAGTTGGAAGGGAAATTCGAAGTAAGTGACATTCAATCCATGCATATCAACAAGGATGATAAAGGTCTCCACCAAAAACTAGTTCTGGAATTCAAATCAAGTGAATCCGTTACGATAGACATGGATGAAATGGAACTAGAAGACTTTTACGAATCCGTTGACGAATACATCACCGAAAACTACAAATCGTTGTTGAAGTAGTTCTACACCTTGTTTTCATTTCTATTCGCAAATAATTTAACTTAATTGTAACATTTTTTATTACAATTAAGTTAGAGTAATATATCTTTGCTTCATTATGAGTAACACACGCTTTGCAACGGCACTTCACATCTTAACGCTTTTGGCCGATCAGGACCAGGAGTGGCTAAGATCAGAATGGATTGCTGGCAGCATCAACATCAACCCGGTGATTGTGCGGAAAGAGCTGAGCTTACTCAATGAGGCAGGTCTGGTTTTGAGCCGAAAAGGCAAAGAAGGTGGTTTTAAACTCAACAAAAGCAGTGATTCCATCTCTCTGGCGGAGATCTATCTGACGGTAAAAAACTCTGAGGTACTGGGAAAAAGAAATCAAAACCCGAACCCTAAGTGCCCCATTGGAAAAAGTATTAATCAGCAGCTAGAGGGTTTGTTCACGGAGATTGACCAGAAAGTAGAAAACGAATTGAAAGGTAAAACACTGAAAAATTTCGTGGAGCAATTCCACTGATATTTTTTTACGCATATATGTAACAACTTTTATTACAATTAATATTTAGATCATATGAAAATCGGAATTACGGGAGCTACAGGACAACTAGGAAGTTTGGTAGTGGAGCAATTAAAAGGAAAAACAGATGCCGCTAATCTGGTAGCCCTGGTACGTTCACCAGAAAAAGTAGCAGGAATTGAAGCACGAGCTTTTGATTATGACAGTCCAGAAACTTTACTAGAGCCTTTAACAGGCATCGATCATCTCTTACTTATTTCGGGTAATGAAATAGGGCAAAGAGCAAGACAACATGAAAACATCATCAATGCTGCAAAAGAAGCAGGAGTTAAATGGATTGTCTATACCAGTATCTTAAGAGCAGACAGCTCAACCATCAGTTTAGCTGGAGAGCACTTAGCAACAGAGAAATTATTAGCTGACTCAGGAATTGCTTACACCATTTTGAGAAATGGTTGGTACACTGAGAACTATACCGGCTCCATCCCTCCTTCTGTAGAGGCAGGTGCATTCATCGGTAGTGCTGGTGATGGCAAAATTTCTTCTGCAACCAGAGCAGATTTTGCAGAAGCTGCTTCAGTCGTGCTAACTTCAGAAGATCAAGCAGGAAAAGTATATGAACTAGCAGGAGATGAAGCCTATACGTTAACCGATCTTGCTGCCGAGATCTCTAAGCAAACAGGCAAAGACATTCCTTATGCAAACCTTCCTGAAGAAGAATACAGCAAGGCATTGAAAGGCATTGGATTGCCAGAGGCATTCGCCGATGGTATCGCCAGTTGGGATGTGAGTGCTTCTAAAGGAGATTTGTTTGACGATCGCAAGACGCTATCCAAACTGATTGGACGTCCTACTACTCCGCTTTCAGAAGCAGTGAAAGCAGTCTTGTAAGAAGCTTTTATTCATGAAAAAACCACCTCAAATGAGGTGGTTTTTTTAATCAAAACTCACCTATTTAATTGAAACAAAAATTTCTCAATAGCTATCAATCCTTGCTCATAAGAGAGTATGTTCATATGATCAGCTTCGGGAACTACGATTAATTGATAGGAATCCTTCTCCTCGCTCTTTTTCCAGAAACTCAACAAGGGATCTCTATCACCAAATACCAGTTGCATTGGAACATTATAAGTCTCATTACCACCCATTGAAAATAGATCCATTAAACCAAGCATACAATCCTTGAGTGCCTGGGGATTTTGATCGGTCAGAATATCCTTACTAATAAGAGAAAGTGAATCAGAAGCAGGTATCTCACTTGGATCGGGCCAAAAATATCTCAACAAACTATTGATGGTTTCCTTGTCTTCTAAGTCCACTGCTGTTTGTTGACAAACAACATTCAAGGGATGATCAGGATTTTGCACCTCTTTCAAAGCAGGGCCAGCACCAACCATATTAATAGAGAGAATCCTTTCTGGATAAAGTTGTATCATCTTACCAATGGTAAACCCTCCCATAGAATAGCCAATCATATGAGCTTTTTTTATAGATAAATGATCCATTAACCGAATTACATCCTCCACCATGACCACTCCATAGTTATCACTACCTGTGGGTTTATCACTCATTCCATGCCCTCTGGCATCCATTGATATAACCTGAAAGTTTTCTGACAACCTCCCGATATACCCAGCTCCTAAAGTTTCGATTGGATCCTCAAAGCATATCTCAATATTGTCAGTAAATCCATGCAGCAAAATTATCGGCTGCCCAGCTCCTGCTAGTTGATAATGGATTCGTACACCTTCACTATCAAAATATTCATCTGATTGGGCATGCATCGTCAGCACCCACAATGAGGCGATAATGGAAACAACTAATTTCATATTCAAATTTTAATTGATTGTTAATCGTTGAATGGTACTTCACAAAGGAGAAATACTCATTAACGGGAGCAAAGCTAGATCGATGACCAACCCAAAAAGATTTTCAAGGGACAGCAAAAGGTATACAACTGACTAAAAGCTGGTGAACTTTTGGTATACATCAGTGTTTACACGAAATCTTGAAACTTAGATTTTGGCTCTGCAATTGACATATGAGCCATTTATGTTTTCGTAAGCCACCGTCCACCTTCTCCTCAACGGAAACCAGTGTTCCTTCAAAAGAAATCAAATTAGACTCTTCGATACTTTGAGCTATATAATCATCAATAGTCTTGTATAAGAAAAAGCACATCCCAAGAATCATTAAAGATGCTCCGATGGTTATCCGAATGTTCTTTTTCCTAATTATCGTACCATCCCTTAAGCGAGTCATAAATCATTTACCTCCACTAACTCAAACTTGAGGATCTGACCCGCATAGTTTTTGTAAACCATTTTGATGAAACCGTAATCCTCGTTGAACCAGAAGCTATGTACTGAATCGCCAAATGACGCATAAGAAGCAGATTGAATATGCCAGGCATTAAGGTTTCCTAGAGGCAGCTCTACCATCTCATAGGCCACAACTTCATAGCCATTTGATATTTCTGAATCAGCCCACAATCCCCAACCTTCGTGAATACTAAGTGAATTATACCAGGTTTTACCAATTTCAAGGGGCAGCGAAGCCTCCGGGAAAGGCGCAACTTCTGTAAATAGATATTGATTAGAACGAAAAGGATGCATCCATACTGTTCTTGAATTCTCTATAATCCCCGTATTAGTAATAGTTGTCCAACGCGTGATTTCCGGATTAAGAGAATACTGTTCATAAAGATCGACTTTAGAAGTGTCATAAGCATATTGGATGACTATATCATCCTGACTTTCTGGTTGCGGATCCCAGGCCTTTCCAGTCACAACGACTCGGATCAATTCATTGGATATTTGATTATACTCAGGATCCCAGTATTTGGCGGAGTAGATAAACTCCCGACAAGGTTTGAAAATATTACGGAGATTCTCATTCTCAATGGAGTCACCTGTATTACAAGCAACCTCATCAAAAACTGGTTGTTGTGAGCAACCAAATAACAAGATGACTACCAGGGATAGGATTAGTTCTTTCATGATGGCGTTCATTAGTCAGGTAAAGAAACTTAAATACAACGACTTTATTTGAATTCACGGAACATTCTCACACTAGGACCTTCCTCCCCATTGCCAATAAAACAGCGGATAGATAGGCAGTGGGATTCCAGAATATTGATCGATATCAGGAAACCATCCATTAATGGAGATCAATTCAATCCGCATGTTTCTCAGGAATTTATATCGATTACGATAAAATGGAGCCATTCGAAACCCATAATTGAACTGAATCTTTCTTGCAACATTTTCAAAATAGGTTAAAGTAGAACCATAACTCAGAGCCATATGATAGCTGACCCATTTACTCGGACGGTAGTCCACACCAAAAGAACCATTGGGATTGATCCCTTGATTCATTGAAAAGATGATCTCACCATCCTTTTCCCACCACATTTGATGGAAATAATCAAAACCTCCCGAAAAATTCAAAAAGACATCCTCTATCTGGTATCCCCACATCACCTTGGTGTGAAAATAGCTTCCATCCTGATGCAGTTCATAATTATTAACATCAAACCGCTCAAACTCACCCCAAAAATGAAAAAACTGCATTTCCATACTAATGGTCGGCAACATATTATGCTGGTCTACAAGCTTGTATCGTGCACTTACACTTGGAATGGGAAGGTTAGGATCAAAAAACAACCCACCAATCAATGGTGTAAAATCAAGCTGAACAGTGAGTTTGTCGGTAATCCCCAAAAATGCCCAACCCGGCCCTGGAAGTGTCTGAAGGGACTGGCCATAAAACCACTCGCCCTTCTTCATGGTGTAAGGCGTAATCCCATCAAAAGGATGCAGATAGGTATCATCGTTCAATGGATTATTATCTGCCTCAGCTTCCTGAGCCATTACCTTTAACGATAGCATCGTTAATAAACACACCGATAATATCTGCTTCATCAGTCTATTTAAGTTTTCCCAAACCTACCTTTTTTCGACGTTTATTCAATTCCTCCGGGTCTTCAACGGGGAAGAGTTCTTGTTGGCCATTAACCATTCTTGATTGTGTACCATAGTACTGTTTTTGTCCTTTTTGAATCAACATGCGATCATACATGGTTGCCATCGCTGACAAATCAGACTCCCCTTTTTCTACCGACTCCTTGAGTAGTGGAAAATATTTTTCCCTAATTGCGCTATCAGGAGCATGTTGAATTGATAGATACAGTGCTCTATTGGCTGATTCACCTACCTCACTCTTCCCCAACCAGCCATACTGATCGATAATTCGCCGTACTTTAACCAGTGATACAGAGTCAAACAGCATGATTGCCCGATTCAAAGAATCCATCTCTTGCGACTGGTAGCCATAAGACTTAATGGTAGGCATTACCTGATTTCTAAGCTGAATACTAGCTAGCTCTAATTGCTCCAATTCTATCCTGATAGAATCAAGATTTTGACCATTGACTGTTAAAACAAAAAGTAAAATTGAGAAAGAAAGGATCGATTTCATGAAACTTATCAATAGAGTCTTCCGAAAATAACTAATTCACCAATACCGGTCAAACTGATCCGGTATTGGTGTAAAGGGTTAACTAATCGTATTTGTTGTAACCACCCTTCTTGTAGTTCTTCATCATCCTACCAAAGAGTTTGTCCTTCCTGCGTTTATCCAATGCTGAAGTCTCGAAGTGCTGTTTCTCCCGCATCATACGCAGGTAATTAGAATAAGTCGCTTCGTCCAGCTCCCCACACTCAAGAGCCTCCAGCACCGCACAGTCTGTCTCAGATTGATGGGTACAATCCTTGAATTTGCAATCTTCTGCCAATTCCGCAATGACCGAAAAGGTGGTTTCCAACCCATCTCCAGCATCAGCAATACCTACTTCACGCATTCCGGGATTATCGATCACAATTCCTCCTCCCGGCATGAATCGCATCTCGCGATGGGTGGTCACATGACGTCCTCTCTCTGCATGGGCAGAGATTGCATCAGTCTTCATCACTTCATCTCCAAAAATGGAATTCAGCAAAGTGGATTTTCCTACCCCAGATGAACCGAGAAGGCAATACGTTTTTCCTTTCTCAATAGATTGCTTGAGTGTTTCCAATCCAAAATTTGTTTCATTGCTGATCGCAAATACTGGAACGTCTGGAATCCTTTTCCTAACCATGAGCAATAGATTTTCACGCTCCTGTTCCTCAATCAAATCCACTTTACTTAAGAGCAAAACTGGCTCTACACCTGCTTGATAGCAGATGGTCAAATACCGCTCAAAACGGTTGAGATTAAAGTCTCGATCCACAGCCTGAACAATCAAGGCATAATCCACATTGGCTGCAATGATCTGTTTATCTCCATGCTTACCTACCGCTTGCCGTTCAATTAAAGAGGATCGTGGATAAATCTGATGAATGAGTGCCTTCTCATCAAAAAGTGAAATAGCCACCCAATCGCCAACGGCTGGAAAGTCAGCTCTACTTTGAGCGGTAAAGCGCATGTTACCCAGGATCTCCGCTTCGTACTCACCTGAGATGGTTTTCACCACATAACGCTCTTTGTGTTCAGCAATGACGCGCGCCACTTCAAATGCGTCAAGGCCATTGTCTATTCTATAGTTTTCTAAAATGGGTGTATACCCGATATCTTTTAGAGTCATTGGTTTCTTCTATTGTTGAGCAAATCGCTCGATTGATATAAAAATGATATAGTGATCTAATGCCATAACTCAGAGTGAGTGGCCTGATCTAATAGAAGTATCGACAGGTTAGTAGATCAACCTGCCTGGAATCACGACTCGGTATGTAGATTGGTAGTCATAAAGGACAAAGATAGCTCAACACGCAATAAATGAGAATCATCTCATCAAATTCTGAATAGCTAGCTTATTAATTAATGCAACTCCACCACTGTTTCAGTCATTACCATGACACCTCTGTGCATCAGTTGCTGAATTTGATGGAATGGCACTTGATTTCCTAACAGGTTCACAAACTCTAAATGCTCCAGATCCAATAGCGGAGTAATGTCATCTATTTCATTTCCCGACAAATCCACCATCTTGAGATTTACAAGATTGCTTAAAGCATCAATGTATCCAATTTGATTGTTGGCCAGGTACAATTCTTCCAGGTTTTCCAACCCCCATAATTCCTCGATATCAGTTAGCTGGTTATTGGAAGCATCTAGAATGCGCACATGCTTACAATATTGCACGCCATCCAGTGATTCCAGGTCACTATAGGCCATCTCAAACTCCTCGAAATCTTCCAAATAATACGTCGGGAATTCAACATCCAGACGACCATATTCCCTGATCTTAATGAGATTATAAAAAGATTTCTCAAATTCCTCTTCCTCATTCGTATCCTCTTCCTCACCGTCATAACTAAAACCATCCGTTGACTGAACATCCCATTGAAACTCTGGCTGATAGTCTACATCCTCATCCACGGTAGTGACTTGTACCTGATCCATATCGTCAAGCAACAAAACATGGCTAAACTGCTTAAGTCCTTCCGCATCCTTAGCTAGATACATCTGCTCAATAGCGTTTCTAATTTGCTGTCCCTTATCTGGATGGTAGAGCATCATCAGGCGGGAGAAACACCTGGCATCATTTTCCTCATCAATCAATGCGTATTTAGAAATACGATTAACCAATTCCCGAATCTTACCATAATTCTTGTTTTTGTACAAGAGAATCAACTTACCTGTGATTCGATTGAGGTTATCATCCGAATAAGCTTCTAATAATTGATGGTATTGGTCCTGCAAATTCATATTGGCTTGAGTATGATATGACTTACGAGTACCGATACGGTAAGTTGGAATTAAATTAAAAAAAATTCCAGTCCAGAATGAACCTCGCTATTTCTCGTGTGTAGTACCCTTTGACTTCCGGAAGATCAACTAACTTATAACTAGGAAATTGATATGAAAATCTTAAAAATTATTGTGTTATGCATTTTGGCTTCTCCTCTTTGGGCTGCTAATCGTCCGGAAGACATTCCATCGAAGCTCACAGAGGTGAAAGCCAGAAACTGGTACCAGGAGAAATACAGATCCTGGAGAACATATCTTGAAACAAACGTTCAGGACAAAAAGGGATGGGTAGAATGCTTCAAAGCTGCCCAATACAGCGGGGCCACCAACAGCGAACTGCAAGATTTAGCAGAAGAAATCAATGGATTATTCCCAAACTCTGGTGAGGCCAACTGGACCATGGCCAAGTCACTAGGCTACTCAGAAAAAGGGGTTTTATTACTTGAAAAGGCTCTCGCAGATCTCAAATCCATAGATGTAATTGCTGATAAAATTGTTTTGGCCGAAATCAAAGGAATGGATCGTTCCCAGCACTCTAGTGAGTTATTCCAAACCAATATGATGTATCCGAGCATCCTCAATTATGCTTACAACACACTCATGTCGGTTGGAGAGAATGGAGTTTTAATCACTGAAGGTGAGAATACCACCATCCCTATCTGGGTGTTGCAAGACGAATTAGGTATTCGCAGAGATGTGAAAATTCTCAATCTGGAACTGCTAGGCATAGAGAGCTATCAAGAACATCTCTTTGAGAAGTACGACATCCAATCACCTTCTGGTGGATTAGAAAATCTGACCGAGAACAACCCTGACTTATCCTTCTACTATGCACTCACGTTACCAAAGCAAAACTTCGAGTTGCTCAATGACAAGCTGTATGTGGTCGGCTTGGCTTCTTTACTCAGTGAAAAGGAAATCAATAATTATGAAACATTGAAAGAGAACATTGAGGATCAATTCTTATTGGACTACCTAACGGTAGACTTTAATGGAGAGCCGAAAACGGCAACAGGTAAGACCCTGGAAACCAACTACATCGTTCCGTTTTACCTTTTGAAGCAATACTACGATCAACAAGGAAATGATGCCAAATCCAAATTCCTGGAAGCGCAAATCAAATCCATTGCGGATCGCTCTCAAATAGGTGGACGAGTCAACATGTTACTTTCTCAGAAAGCTGGTCCTAAAAACTTCAAAATTGTAGAATTAGATGTCAAAACGCTGGACAAACGATATGTAAAAGTGAAAGACAACATCTATGCATCTGAATTTGAATTGGACAACCGTGATTACCAGTTTTTCCTAACCTATCTGGAAAATAACAACTACAACGAGTTGTACGATATCGCCAAATTTGATTTTAGTGCATATGATGAAGTAAACACCGCTTTTGCCAAGACTTACCATTTCAATGATGACAAGGTAAAAGTGATGAACTACTCAGACTACCCAACAATGGACATCACTTTCGAAGCTGCTAAATTGTATTGCGAATGGTTAACAGCGCAGTACAATGCTCAGGAAAACAGAAAATACAAAAAGGTGAAGTTCCGCCTTCCATCACAGAAAGAATGGACCATGGCAGCATTGGGCTATGTCAACTTTCAGTCCTGGAACTTTGAAGACAATATTGTGAAAGCCAGACCGTATGGAGATGAGAAGCCACGATATTTCGAGGAATACAAAATTGGTGACTATGATAGCGTAAGCTACCCCTGGTACCACAGTGACTGGTTCAAATCCAGAAATAGCATTGTCAACGAAAATGGATGCTACCTGGCGAATGTAAAAACACCAGAAGGCTATAAATGCACGAACGAAATAGAAGGTGACGGCTTCAGATTAATGTCTCCCGTTGGCACTTACTTCTCCAACGACATGGGCTTATTTGATGTAATTGGCAATGTAGCCGAGATGATCAATGAGCCAGGAAAAGCAATGGGTGGCAGCTGGAATCATTGGCCAGAAGAGTCGACCATCACCAGCATCAACCACTATGATGAACGAAGTGGAACAGTTGGATTCCGGGTGTTCATGGAAGTGATCGAAGAATAAAAAATGGGTTTATTCACCGCATATCATAAAAAAACAGACGAAGTGCTGATGATCCTCATCCAAAATGGGGATCATCGTGCATTTCAACAGCTCTATGAGCGATATGCTGCGCGACTGAATGGCTTCTTCTTCAAAATGCTGTGGTCCAATTCTGAAATGGCCGAAGATTATGTTCAGGACCTGTTTACCAAAATCATCGATCGTCCAGAATTGTACAAACAAGAGTATTTGGTAAAACCATGGCTTTTTCAGATAGCGTCCAACATGTGCAAGAACGCTTACCGAAAAAACAGTTTTGAAACGGCCTACCGACAGCACCTGGAAGCGGAAGGCATTCATCTAGCGCACATAGAACAGCGTCTGGATCATCGATTACAGTCGGACTTACTCAGCAAAGAACTGGACAAGTTAGACGAAGATCAACGAAGCATTTTCTTGCTACGCTATCAGCAGGATATGACCATTGAAGAACTGAGTGAAACGTTTGATATACCACCAGGAACGGTGAAATCAAGACTTTTCACCCTTCGCAAACAACTACTAGAAACTATAGACGATCAAAAAACAACCAATCATGGAAGAGCATAAATTTGATAAACTAGATCAACTCATCCGTTCCAAACAATTCGAGGAACTGGACCCAATCGAGCTTTCATTCGTATTGGAAACACTTGGAAATGAGGCGGCTTACAGACATTGTCAACAGATGATCCAACAGTCCTCTGAGCAAGCTGTTAGACCTGTCTCTGCTCGAGTATCAAGAGATCTCACTCAGCGATTCAAGGAAAAGAACCGCTCAGCGATTTACTCCTGGATGACTTATAGAGTTCCAGCTTATGTCAATCTCATGCTGATTCTTCTTTTCTTTGCAGGAATTTGGTTTTGGCCGGAAAAACCTGCTGAGATTGTGCAAATCACCAAAGAAGTGTACTTGCCAGGTAAGACAGACACCTTACTAGTACAGCTACCACCAGATACTGTGGTCATCGAACGAGTGATCCAAAAGAATGTGCCCGTTTACATAACCAGCAATGCAGTGGAAATTCCTAAGACACCAGATACTGAAGGAAGCTCTTTAGCTGAGCAGCAGGATTTGACTGATTTTTTGGTTAGTGGTCGTGATTAATTGGTTTTGAAACTTCCAATAACTGTAGCTGTGTCTAAGACACTAAACCGCTCATAAATAACCTGGTAGAAAAAGGACTGATCGTCAGGCTGGAAACCTCCATCGTATTTGGAGGAATTGGAATTCACCCCATAGACATAGTAGTCGCCTGAAGACTGTGGACCTACCTTAAAGGCAAAATCTCCTCCAGAAAGTTTCACCAACTTCACTTGAAATTGGGTATGCTTAGACGAATCTGGGGGAATGATCAAAACCTCATCTTCATCTACTACTTCCACCTCCACTAAAAGATCTAGTGCTGTGATATTTTTCCCTACATAGTCTACCTCATAGGTCCCAGCAAGTTCGGTGGTATAATCTTCGATGACAGGTTCGTCATAGGCACAGGAAGCTAACCATAGCATCCCTGCACAGGATAAAATAAGTGTTCGCATGTATCAACCGGTTGTTAGTAAGATAAATATCCGAACCAGTCGCCACATATCAAAACCAACCATCGAATGGATCAGGTGAATAGGTAGGAATGGAGAGTGAATGCGCCTCTCGATAACGGAGAAACAAAAAGTCCCCTCTTGAGAGGGGGTTGGGGGTGTGTTAAACCACTTTGATTATTCATCTAAACACACTATTTTCCATTAGGTGAGAAGAAAAATAATCCCATATAATCCGAAGTTAAAAGAGCTTGCTCGACAGCTTAGGAATAACAGCACCAAGTCCGAAATACGGCTTTGGCAATACCTCAAAGGCAAGCAAATGATGGGATACGATTTTCATAGACAAAAGCCGTTGCTCAATTTCATTGCAGATTTCTACTGTTATGAATTGAAACTTGTCATCGAGCTGGATGGGTACACCCATCAGTTTGAAGAAGTCATAGCTAAAGATGAAATGAAACAAGATGAATTGGAAGAAATCGGACTGACCGTATTACGATTTGACGATGCAGAAGTCATGAAAGACATTAACAATGTGCTCAGAACCATTGAGATATACATAGCGGAATTTGAAGAACAATAAAAAAGACGTGGGACACTATTTACACACCCCCAGCCCCTCTCAAGAGGGGAGAAATTTAAGAAGTTTAAACGCTCTTCCTTTCCATCTCTCCATCATAAAGCAGACCTTTGCGCTGCGAAATGGAATTGTGTCAATACATCCGAAAGTTTAATGCCTCTGTAGAAGGAATCGAGTTGCCTAAGCAATTCACCTTTCCTTTTTACTATGAGCCACATCCGCTGGTGCTATTGGCTGCCGAGCAATTGCAAAAGGAGCTTTCTACACGCACCTTCAATCACAATTTTGGAATCAATCCCGACCATCCAGGCATAGCCATCGGTAAGATGTTTGGCGTATTGGTTGTGAAAGATCAGCAAGATCAACTTGGCTTTTTAGCTGCCTTCTCTGGACAGTTGGCTGGAGAAACACATCATGAGGGATTTGTACCTCCTGTTTTCGATATCCTGGACGAGGCTGGCTACTTCAAAGAAGGTGAGAAAGTGCTCAGTGCTATGACGGCTGAGATTGAAGCTTTAGAAAATTCCGCCGAATATGCGGAAGCCAAAGCCTTCTTAACCAAGCAAAAACAGCAAGCTCAAGACGATGTGCAGCGCCTGAAAGACGAAATCAAAACCGCCAAAGCCCAGCGCAAGCAAATCCGAAAAGAAGCAGAGCCCAACAATACTCCAGCGGAACAAGCCGCTCTCAACGAACGTCTTTCTCAGGAGAGCATCAAAGAGCAGTTTAATCTAAAAGACTGCAAGACCTATTGGGACTACAAACTCAAAGAAGCTGAAGAAAATCTTGCAGTGTTCACTGCCAAACTCGAGCAGCTCAAAGAAGACCGAGCTTCTCGTTCCATGAACCTCCAGCGACGCTTGTTTGGGGATTACACCTTCCTCAATGCTAAGGGTGAGACGCGCAGCTTGTTGTCCATTTTCGAGGAACGAGAAGAAGTAAAACCACCGGCAGGATCTGGTGACTGCTCGGCTCCACGATTGCTACAGTTTGCCTTTAAGAACGATCTCACTCCCATTGCTATGGGTGAGTTTTGGTGGGGAGCTTCGCCACGATCGGAAGTGAGAACTCACAAGCACTTTTATCCAGCTTGCCGCAGCAAGTGCGAACCGATACTTGGACACATGCTACAGGGCCTTAATGTGGAGGACAACCCGATGATGAAAAGCCCGAAGGATGTAGCTACCATCCCTGTGGTGTATGAAGACGAATACCTGGCAGTTGTCAATAAGCCAGCGGAGTTTCTAAGCGTTCCAGGAAAGGAAGTTTACGACTCAGTATACACCCGCATGGAAGCACGCTATCCGAGTGCTACGGGGCCATTGCTGGTTCACCGTCTGGACATGTCCACTTCAGGATTGCTACTGGTCGCCAAGACCAAAAGCGTCCACAAGATGCTACAGTCACAGTTTTTAAAGCGGACGATTACCAAACGCTATGAAGCACTACTGAACGGTACCTTAGAAGCTGACTCTGGAGAGATCAACTTACCTCTTCGTGTAGATCTGGACAACCGACCAAGACAGCTAGTGTGCTATGAATACGGCAAGCCTGGACGCACCAAATGGGAAAAAGTAAAAGAAGTGGATGGTAAGACGCTGGTCAACTTCTACCCCATTACTGGCCGCACCCATCAGCTCCGTGTACATGCCGCACATGCTTCTGGGCTCAATACTCCGATTGTCGGTGATGACCTGTATGGCACCCGAGACGAACGCCTTTATCTACACGCTGCGTATCTCAAGTTTGAGCATCCCATTACCCACGAAGAACTAGAAGTGAGTGTACCGAGCGGTTTTTAACTGAATCGTCATTCCTGTACGTATGTCGTTCTCATTCTAACGTCATTCCCGAATCACGTGTCAAAACACTAATTTTCTATAATCAAAATGTGATTCTAGGGGAATCTTCTTCGATGGATGAAGAGACCCCCATTTCTCCTTCTCTGTGCGGTTAAAATCAACTTCCTCAAACCCTTTGCGTATCTTTAAGTATGAACTATCATGAATTTCTTGAAATCAGATCAGATAAGAGATTTGGTAAGCCTTGCTTAAAAGGCACAAGAATTTCAGTATATGATGTCTTAAACTGGCTTTCTAACGGAATGAGCAGAGAAGATATTAAGTCAGATTTCGAAGAAATCACTGATTCTATGATCGATGCCTGTCTGGCGTATGCTGCTGACAAAGAACGCAGACTTATTTCCGTTCAGTGAAGCTGCTATTTGATCAAAACATTTCTCCCCTTTCTCCTTCTCTCTGCGGTTAGCCAAGATTCACCCAACATCCATCACCCAACACCCAACACCCAACACCCAACTCCTAAAACTTAGAACCCAAAACCTTTCAACTTAGATAAGTCCAACTCCCTCCCCGATCCGTCTTACCCTAAAATGGGTATTTTCATGTCATACAGTGGTTTTAATAGGAAGATGAGTGGAAAAGTGGTATTTTCAAAGAGATTAGAAGGATGTCACTTATTAACGTTTGGAAACGACTATAATCGGTTACAAACAGATAAGTACCAACTAATCAATACATTAACCAAACTCATCCAATTAAGGCTATATAGTCGATAACAACTAGATGCACTTTATACGGATGTTAGCGGCAATAGCTTTCAGATGAAGATTAAATCAATTCACATAAGGAATTTCAAAGGAATTGAAGATGTAGAAATAACAGACTTCAATCAAATAAATGCTTTTGTCGGAAAAAATAATTCAGGAAAAAGTAGTATTCTGCATGCAATAGATATTGCCTGTCTTGCTGTTGCAGTTGGTGATTGGAGTGCATTTCAGCCAAAACTAGAAATCAAAGATTTAATTAATGATGTTGGAAATTTTGAAATCAAATTCACATATGAAGATGATTCTGAAACTACTGTACGCACGAATGATAATTTCGGTCCTCAATTTGAAAATCAGCAATCTGACACTTCTCCAAAAAGCATTTTAATTCTTCCTGACGTTGGTTTGGGTATGCTAACTAGGCAACACAGAACTCCCCAGTGGGTCATCAACAACATAGAATCAAAAAACTTTCAAAAAGTAAATGCTCTAGAAATTCTTTATGCTCTTAAGTTTTACGCAACTAGAAATGAAAGAGGTTTAACCCCAGACAGTTATCGTTCCATCTTATCAGAGATTTCCAACTACTTTCCAGATATTGAAAACCTTGATAGTGATCGCACCGAGATAGATGTAGCTACCCTCACCTATGAGGAATATGGTAAAAAGTTAGATATTCTTTATTCTGGTACTGGTCTAAAGCATTTCTTAGATATTTTAATAAAAATCACCCTTTCAGGAGCTACAGTGGTTTTGTTAGACGAACCAGAACTTGGGCTTCACCCTGATTTACAGAGGAGATTTATAGAATACTTGCACAAACTGTCCGTTGAAAAAGACATCCAAATTTTCATCGGGTCTCATTCTCAAGTAATACTTAACTATGCTGAATCAATAAAATTTTATAGAGTTCTCAACAATAAGGGGAGTAGAGAAATTCTTCCCGTAGATAAAGAAGCTGTTCATACTGTCCTAAGTGACCTGGGAATTAGACCTAGCGATTTATTCAACCAAGATATATGCTTGATGGTTGAAGGCGCTTCAGAAATTGTGTTTTTTGAACATGTAATTAGAACACTTTATAAGTCAGAGTTTGAAAAAGTTGCCATTGGAATAATTCAATATGGTGGTGGCGCAGCGGAAGGTATTATATCCGGATCAATTGACGTTTCAAATATCGTCCCTTCTCAAAAGTATCTCTACTGGCTTAGGGATAGAGATGCAAGACCAATAGACGCTCCTTCTAACCCTTCAACGAGATTTAAAAATAAAATCCAACAACATGGATTTGATTGCAAAATATTGGACAAAAGAGAAATAGAATATTACTATCCTGAACAAGTACATCGAAATGCTCAACAAGGTGACGGTCAAAAGGAACTTGACACTGTAGCAATTCTTAATAGTGATCAAAGTATCAAATATAGAACTGCAGCAGAACCATCTCAAATTTGTGTACCTGCAGGTAAATACTTAAAGAGACTTTTAAAGGAGGTTCTCACATCAAAGGATCAGTTGGATCAAGAAATTCGTGATATAATTGAACAAAATCTAATCCCTTGGCGAGACGAAATATTGGGTAACGAATAAAACCGCCAACAAACACTAAAATGAATCACGAGCCGTGCGCATGCGAAAGGATAATGTGAAACCGAAACTTCTTTACTTTTAGCAACTGAGGCCATACTCATCTTAGTTGGACATTGGCTGCAAACGGAAATCTGACCAAAACATGAAAGAGCAAATAATACTTTCCGAACTAGAAAATGTAAAGGAAGCAATAAGTTTTTTCACAGCGGAGCATACAAACAAAGAGAAATTTGAAGAGATAAAGCGAATTTGTATTCCACGTGCAATCAAAGCAAATAAACCTAATGGACAGACTTTTATAACAGTTGGAAATCTTTCAATATTTGACTTTATATCCTATCTGAGTGAGAAAAAATTGATATGTGGGGCTATTAAGACTAGAGCAATTGAATTGTTGTTAGACGGAATGGTAGAACATGGAGTCGTATCTCCGATTTCAAGATTCATGCAGGTCAATTCTATTGAACCAAGATATCGGTCGGCTGGTGATTATACGAAATTTCTATACGAAAGAGACCTCATTCTAAATGTCGTTTGCGGTTGGAAATATATTATTAATAAATACAAAGACTCAGTTTTAAAAATTCAGCATAAAGACAAGTCTGGCGATTACTCAATCGGAACCGGATTTTATTATGCTGCAGGGAATGAGAAAGTAGTAAAGTATTTAATAATAACAAACAAGCATGTAATCGAAAAAGCAACTGAAATTAAAGTGTTTTCAAGAATGGATAAAGAAATATCCTATAAAAACATAATAGTAGACTCAGCAAGAGACTTAGCATTCATTGAGTTAAATCGACCACTTGAATCACCAATTTTTCATTTTAACCCGGGGCGGGAGGTGTTTTCAGAGATAATTACAATTGGATACCCGTCGGTACCAATGACCAAATTGGCATATCAGATTTATCATAAAGGGGAGGTAAATTCATTTGTTGAAGATTATCGAGACAACCAGCTATTTCTATTCTCTGCTAAGACATCATCAGGAAATAGCGGCAGTCCAATAATCGACAAATTTGGGATGGTTATTGGTATTGTAACAGAAGAATTATTTGAACACGAACAATTTTATCAAAAAGGTAAACTTCCTTACTATGCTGGTATTCCGACAGACGAGATAATTAAGTCAGCAAATGAAAATGTTTTTGTGTAATGTAAGATGCACCAACAATCTGCTAAAGCTATAACCAATAGCTTTTGATGATAAGGTATAAGATTTTCCCGCTCCTTCGGATTTGTATCAATGAGCCTCCTGCTGCCTGGCTTTCACCTGCTCCTGCACACTGCGCATGTGCCCTTGCAGTTCCTCCTGAGTATAAGGCTTGCTCAGCACAAAGGCCATTCCTTTGTCCAGGTACTCTTCGATTTCATGCTTGAAGGCATTGGCGGTAAGTGCACCGATTACGGGCATCGGTAAGTTATGCTCTTGCATGTGCTGGGTGATTTTAGCAGTAGCCTCCAGTCCATTCATCACCGGCATGTTGATGTCCATCAGTATCAGATCAAAAGGTCGATCACAAGCGGTTTCATAGGCTTCCAGTCCATTCACCGTCACCGTCACATTTCGGCAACCGCATTTGTTGAGCACCTTTTGGAGCACCATTCGGTTCACGTCATTGTCCTCTACTACCAGTATTTTCAGTGGGCAAACTTCCTGCGGATCATGGTCCTCGATCACTTCATCCCCCACAAAGTGATTCGTCACCTCAAACGGAACTTCAAAGGAGAACGTAGATCCTTTACCTTCTTCACTTTGCACTTCCAGCTTGCCACCCATCAGTTTGATGATGTTATTGGCAATGGTGAGTCCAAGACCTGTTCCCTCCTGCTCAAAATTCTCTACCCGATAAAATTTTTCAAATAGCATCAACCGGTCCACATCCGTAATACCAATCCCGGTATCCTTTACTTCAAATCGGACGTAAGTCGACACTCCTTTTGTTTTGGAGATGGTCGCACTAAACCAAATCTGTCCCTTCTCGGTGAACTTAATGGCATTATTTAGCAGGTTGAGCAATACCTGTTTCAAACGAACCACATCACCCACCACATACTCAGGTAAGGCATTATCCAGACTCACTATAAAATTGATTTTCTCTTTTTTCTCCTGGAAATTATAACCCATCACCTCAGCGAGATTGTTCAACTCCCGCTTCATCGGGAACGCGGATTCTTGCAGAATCAGTTTGTCATTTTCTATTTGAGAAAGGTCCAGAACGTTGTTGATCAGACTGTGCAGGAAAGTATTGCTCTTACTTAGATTCCGCAGTAGCTTTTGTTGCTCTTCATCAAGTTTGGATTCACGAAGTAGGTCTGTAATACCAATAATTCCGTTGAGCGGTGTTCTAATTTCATGACTGATGGTCGCCAGGAATTGAGATTTGGCATTGTTAGCACTTTCAAGCTCTTCGTTTTTAACTTCTAGTTCACCCTTTGCTTCCGTCAGGTTTAGATACGCATCGTTGATTTCATCCTGCTTGTCTTTCAGGTGATTTTTTGTTTGCTGCAGGTTTTTCACAAAATAGACCACCAACCCAAACACAATGGCTGTGATCACACTGATATTCAATACGATAAATGGAATCGAAAAATCAGGAAGAGCTGCTGGTTTATACGTTTCACGGAAGTAATCGTCAGCATACCCTGAGAAGGCGGTCAGGATCATAAACAACACCAGCCATAGCAACGAAGAACGTGTCCTTTCAAAGGACAAAGAGGCTATCAAGGCAAGCAAGGCCCACAACATGATGATTCCCGAGGATAGAAATCCCCCGAGAGACCATTGAAACATAAAAGGCAAGACCAGGCTGATAAATATCTGGATCCCGCGTACAATTTCAAACTTCTTGTATGTGTTGAAAAACCAAAGATTGAATATGCTCAAGACAACATATCCGTAGGGTATCAATGACGGAATTAGCAGCTTATAACCTAAGGAAATGGATCCCCATAGAAGACCTCCAAAACTCATGAAAACGGCCTGATAGATCAGGAACGTCTTTTGAGTTCTCAGCTCTTCCGAATCATTGGGATACTGCCCAATGGTGGTCAACCATAAAAAAAGCCCGTGCATCAAGTAAAAATATGGATGATTTTCACTTGACTATATTGCTTTTCGACGAACGTGGCTTAATGCTAGATTTGGCGTAAAGGAATTGAGTTCAGAATAATTCTCATTAAAACGAGAGGATGTCTCAAAAGCGAGGATTAAGTCATCCTGAACCTGTTTCAGGATCTTTGATGTTCTATTGGCTCACTTTTAGATTCTGAAATAAATTCAGAATGACAAAAGGTGCAGACTTTTGAGACATCTCATTTGATTAGAACAACACGACCATGGTAAACAGGAAGGTCAACACCCTAGAAAGTTGCACTAAAGTACAACTATTAATATCTTTGTTTCGTGAGTCAAAAAGTACGAACTGTCATTTTCTTTAAAGATTATTTTGAATCGTTCTTTGTTCAGCAAAATGATAAGGTTCAAAAAAAGACCATTTGGACACTCAACTTAATTGAAGAGATTCAAAATGTACCTGAAACATATCTTAAGCACATAAAAGGAACTGATGGACTTTATGAAGTAAGAATTCAGGCTGGCAGTAACATCTTTCGAATATTTTGCTTTTTTGATCAAGGGAATCTTGTCGTTATGATGAATGGGTTTCAAAAGAAAACACAAAAAACTCCTAAAACTGAAATTGAAAGAGCATTAAGAATCAAGCAAGAATATGAACAACAAAACTAACATAACATCTTTAGACCAATTCAAAGAAAAATACTTTGGGAAGGTTGGAACAAACAAGCGCGACGAGCTTGAAAATGGATATGAAAACTTTAAAATAGGTGCATTAATACATGAGGCAAGACTCGAAAAAGGTTTAACCCAGGAAGAACTTGCAAAAAAAGTGGGAACCACAAAATCCTACATTTCCAAAATTGAAAATAACATTAAGGAAGTTCGACTATCCACATTGAAAAAGATCGTTGAAATTGGTCTTGGCGGACAAATTGATTTATCAATTAAACTTTGAAATCATATCCGGGTTGATACGATTAACTTCAATCAGTTGACTGACACATTCTTCAAATCCATAGGTAATGTATCCAGATAGCAATCCTCCCGTAAACCAAATCATATCAATTAAATTCTTTAACCCTGATTTGTGAAAATAGTCCGACCAATACTTGCCCTGTTCATCCTATTCTTACCATTCATTCTAGTCATTTACTCCAATCATCTGATAGAAAATGCTTCACATGACAAAACCTATCTAGAATCTGAGAAGATCCCTTACAATAAAGTTGGATTAGTATTAGGCACATCTAAATATCTTCAGAATGGAAATATTAATCTCTACTTTAGGTATCGAATAGATGCTACTGTGGCTCTTTACAAGCAAGACAAAATCGAGTATGTATTGGTGAGTGGCGACAATGGAAATAAAGACTATGATGAGCCCACGGATTTTAAGAATGAGCTGATCAAAAAAGGTATCCCTGAAGATAAAATCTATCTCGATTATGCAGGATTCAGAACATTGGATTCAGTAGTGAGAGCAAAAGAAATCTTTGGACAAACTCAACTGACCATCATCTCTCAGAGGTTTCACAATGAACGAGCAATTTATCTGGCCGAAAAATTCGGAATCAATGCGATCGGTTTCAATGCTCAAGATGTCAATTACCAATATGGATTTAAAACCAGAACCCGAGAATACTTTGCTCGAACCAAAGCAGTATTTGACATTCTTTTTGGAATTGACCCCAAGTTTTTAGGGAAGAAAATTGAGGTTAGATAAAATTCAATGAATCAAGACTGATTAGATATTTTCTGTTATGAAACACATATCCATAGATTTCAATAATGTAATGAACGAAATCACTCTTCATGAAGAATTCAAAAAGAGTTTAGGTTTTCAAAATTACTGGGCTACAAACTTCAATGGTTGGATAGATTGTATAGATGAAATTTCAAATGAATTAACAATCATAGAAATAATAAATACAACTTCATTAAATGAATTGAGACAAGATTTATTACTTCATATCTTATCAAGTGCGGCCTTCGTAAATCATAGAAAAATCGATCAAAATGAACAACCCACCTTGATGATTTCAATCGACAATTGATTGAAATTAAAAATTTACTCCACTGCTACATTCTTCAAATCCACACTCACAGGTCCAGGACCTTGATGCAATGGAGCTAGCCATACACCGTCATGCTGCTCCCAGCCATGCCAGCTAAATTCTATTCCCTTCAACGGTAAGACTTGCGTCCACAGCTTCCAGGCTATAGGTTTGTAGTCTTCACCAAGTATCCACAGATAGGAATCTCCTGGAGTCACTCCACCACTACTGTAAGTCACTAAGATACCTGGCCCACGTTCGGTCTCTACATACTTTCGGCTAGTACCCGGATCACGTACTTTGAATGGTGCTACCAGCCAAAAAGAGTCATTCGCAAACAAAGCCCATGCTTGATCCAGTGCTTTTTGCTTGGCTTCTCCGGATAGTTCATGCCCATTTTGATAAGCTTGCCCATCCAAAGTCTTGGTTTTGAAGAGCACGCGATAATCACTCCATTTTACTTCCACACTATCCTGCGTTTTGTTCCACACAAAGTGATGTCCTCTTGGAAATGACCACTTGATCACGTCCAATTGTTGATACGCTTCATAGTTAAGTGCTTCGAGCATCTTATCGGCCAATTCCTCTGCTTTGGGGCCTTCCTCTCCTTCAGGAAGTGGTTCACTGGAAATCGCCACAGTGATCACCACCACTGAGATCAGCACCAACAACAAGGAAAATACAACAAGCAAGAACTTCTTCATAGGAGTATTTGGTTTGAGGTTACAATTTAGGAATTTCCATCAGCACGTCATTCCTGCGAAAGCAGGAATCGCAGATAGTTATTAAATCAACAAATCAATATCATGAGATTCCCCGGTATCCACTCACTTCGTTCGCTACTCCGTGGAATGACATACAAAATAAAAGATCGTCTCGCATCACCATTACCCTAGCCCTAAAGGGAAGGTGATGCCATCCTTATTTTC
>PBTY01000045.1 GCA_002729235.1 Rickettsiales bacterium
ATTCCCGAGATTCAATGAACCGCCGTATACGAGAACCGTATGTGCGGTGGTGTGAGAGGCGCACCGTGGGCTTTAAGGCTCACGGCCGTCTACTCGATTACCCCATGTTTAATGCTCAACAAGATCATCTAATTTGTATTTTTTAAGCTTTTGAGCTTTTGATTTCGACAATCTTATCAACTCATTTTTGGTTTGAATATCTAACCATATCATAGGATCTTGATTAAATAATTTCCCTAAAATAAGAGCCATTTCTGAGTTTAATGGACGTTCACCTTTTATAACCTTGCTCAGGTTAGAAGGTCTTAATCCAATGTAATGAGCAAATTTGTTTTGTTGTATTTTCAGGACATTTAAATGTGCTTTTAAAAATTCACCTGCGAGTTTTAGTTCTCCTTTATGCTTAGAAGTTAAGTAGTCTTCCATTTTAAATTTCAAACCCATTAATTCTACAATTCTTTTCTGTTTTAGAGTTTGATTTCTTACCCGATTTAAAATGATAGCTTGAAATTGATCAAACTCCTGTTTCCCAGAATCCATAGGTTCGGTAAAGACTCCACTTGATACTTCATTGTTTAGATCATTTTCCATCTTAGTTACTATTTAGCTCTATTCAAGTATTCTGATATAAGTTCTAATCCACTCTCATCACTAATAAACATCCTTTGTCCTAATCCTTGTTCTGCTCTGTATTTCTTTTTATACCATTCAATGAGATTCGCTTTTGAAACAAAAGTCAAATAACCTTTATACTCACTCTCCAACTTAAAACTTTCTCTACAGGCAAAGGCGATAAGGCAGCCCGCTACATAATCATATTTCTTATTTTCTCTTCCAATATTGTGAGGCGCAATCTCAAGTACTTCCATAACCAACATTTCATTCTTGATTTTCAACTGCAACATTCCTTCAATACTTTCATCAACATCTTTCAATTTCAGAGTAAAAACTTCTGAATTATCTTCTTTTAGTAAGTTTTTCCAGTTGAAACTCCATCCATTTTTTTTCAATGGTACTTGACCGTCACTAGCTGGTACAATTTCAGCATCAACTAACTGATTATTATCTATATCAAGAATATGAACGAACAACCTGCATCTTTGATTTTAACGTTAAACATAGCAACAAGTTGTCAATATTGTATAATTATTTCCGCTTTTATTATCAGAAAACGACACTAACTTTGGAGGTATGTTGGGCAACTATTATGTAACATGCACTAGTACTTGAATCTACCTTTTTCTAAAAAAAGTGCCAAACAAAAACCGGTAGATATCAACCAAAATACCACAAACCGGGTACAGGCACAGCCTCCTTTACAAAAGCTTCTCCAACTGTTTCTCGCTTATCGCTTGCTGTGGGTCAAAGGCTTCAGACTGCATGTAGTTCACAATGGATCGGTACAGGTAATTGGCTTCTGGTTCGTGTAGTAAGCCTTGTAGCTGAGCGGTGCAGACGAGGAGTTTGCCGGGGCCAACTTTGAACTCAAAGATCATCCCCAGCTTGTGGTTACGCTCCAGGTTATCGATCACTTGCACCAGCGGTTGGTAGTTGGCTGGTGTGTCATCCAGGACCAGAGAACGGCTGTTTTTGATGATGGAATACCACTGCCAGTTGGTATGAAGGTCTGTTGGGAAATCAGCAAAGATCGGATGCACTGGATCGAGTAGTAATCCCAAAGTCCCGGGAGAAACGGGTTTCTTCACCCATTCGCTAATTCCTTTGAACATGCCATAGTTCCAAAACTCTGGTGGGAAGTGCCCGGCAAAGCTTTTGTCTTTGATATCTTCCGTTTTTGGGAAGAGCAGGACACTGGCACCATTGGTTAGTTGATCCAGGATATCGGTGCTCAAGCTGTTTGCAACAATGATGTCCTCCACAGGTGGAAGATCCGCTGCTGGATACACCCAGATCGGGTAGGAGTTGGAAAAATCCGTTCCTTCCAGTTGAATTTCTAAAGTCAGTTTCTGAGCCTGATCAACGGATGCTAAATCAAAGATGATTTCTCCAAGGTAGGTTAAGCCACCATTGCTTATGCTTGGTGAATCAAACGATCCATTGACAAGAGACTTTTCCGCTTCATCACTCAAACTCCAGCCCACGGATTGTTCCAGCCTTTTATTGGAATAATTAGCAATGACCATCTTAGCTGAAAATGTCTCCAGATTGGACCAGGTGTATTTGGGAAACTCTGCGAGCAGCACCACATCGTTGCAGGATTGCTTCCATACTTCTGGTGTCACCACACCTTTGCTATCCATAAAGGCATCGAGTATACCTACCAAAGCCGTTCCCTGTCCGGGGAAGTCTTGTAAGTCGAGCAGTTGAAAACCGGCCATTCCTTTCGTGCGGATAGCTGCTTCCATTTCGGCCTTGTAGCACAATGCTGACCAGGCGCCGGAAGCTTGTTGAAACGCACTGTCCAGATCTTCCATTCCTTTAGCCTGCAGTCGTTGTTGGAAGACTTCCAGGTTCCATGGTTTCAGGTTTCCTGTGTATTTAGCGATCTCGTCATAGTTGGGATAGATTTGGTATTGCCCGATCTCATGACTCACAATCGGCAAATCCATGTGTGCGACGGCATAGTCAAAGTTGATTTGAGTAGAAGGTTTGAGCGTGTTGAGCGCTCCGCCATGGTACGCATCGGCAAAAGCATGAGTCAGTCGGGTGTGACCTGTAATCGTATCTCCTCTGTCAGGAATTCTCGCTCCAACGAAGAACTCTGCATAGGGCTGTGGCCTCATATAGCCAATGTTGTTGTTGGAACCCATGGTGTAGAGTGGACGATCGTCATGTGCTTTCAGTGCCTCCATATTTTCCTGTACCTTGTCGTGTCCACCCCAGATTTCATTACCAGGAGAGAATAGCACGAAGGAAGGATGATTGGCATAGGCTTTCAGTAATCCATACCCTTCTTCTCGCAGCATCAGCGCTGTGGTGTCATTATCCAGTCCTCCCCAAAACGGTAACTCAGTCTGCAAGTAGATGCCTTCTTCGTCTGCAGCAGCAAAAGCCGCTTCTGGAGGTGTGTAGGAATGAAAACGATAGTGGTTGATGCCATAGTTTTTGGCTATGCGGAATATGGGGAGCCATTCTACTTTATCGGTCGGTGCATAACCTGTCAATGGGAATACCGCCGACTCGTGTTTTCCACGAAGGAAGGTGGTTCGTCCATTGATCTGAAATTGTGTTCCTTCTACGGCGAATTCCCGCATTCCGAAGGTGGTGCTTTGCGCATCTTTGAAGTTTTCTCCTGAGATGAGGGCGGTCACTTCATACAAAGGCTGCTCGTATTCGTCCCAGAGCGCTACTTCCTCAAAATCGTAAGTGATGGATAGTTTCTTATCCAAGGAGCCTGTGTACGTTTTAGAAGGAAGTGAAGTGGGTTTTCCATCTTGAATTTTGGTAAGTTGTAGTTCTACCGTGCCATTCAAGCCATTCTGAATCTCCAACTCAATGACTGCCTGCGAATTTTGAATATCTGGAAATACCTGCAAGTTGGAGAGGTAAGTTTTGTCTGAAGCCTCTACATATAATTGACCGAGAATTCCATTCCAATTGGTTTGCGTGTCGTCGGAGTAGATGTGCACATTGCCATAAGGTGTTAGTTTCAGGTCGTTATTGATCAAAACGGATAGTGTATGTGCTCCTGGAGTCAGGACTTGAGATAGGTCAAAGGATTGTGGCGATTGCAAGAGCATGGACTCACCCACTAGTTGACCATCTACCCAAACTTTGCTGGGTTTCGTGCGCTCAAAGTACAACTCCAGATGCTTGCCAGCGAAACTTTCAGGAATGGTCACTTCCTTTTGATACCACGCTGCACCTGCATAGGTGTATTGTCTATTGAGGTGCATGGTCGTTGTGTCGGTATTTAGAAATCCTTTCTGATTCGAGTCCGTGGTTCCAGGCAGCTCGATTTGATCATTCAAATCGGTTGAAAACCAGGCATTCGTTTCTCCAACCAATCCTGTATCTAGCTGAAAAGCCCAGGTACCAGATAGATCGATTCGCTCTCGTACGGGATGGTCTTTTTTACCATCACATGACCAGATCAGACCAATAAAAAGTGTAGCGAGGAGGAGGTTGGAGTTTAATTTCATTGTAGTGTGATTTTCAATACAACTGCAGTAGTGCTTGGTGCAGATGAAGGGGTAGTATAGGTTAATCCATTTTCGGAAGTTGTCCATTCGATGGTTTCGTCACTTCCCAGCATTTTGATGGATTCAATTTGTTTACCATTCAGGTTTTGTTCGTTGACAGAAGCAATGGTTTGCTCAACAGAATCTCCCGGCCAGCCCATAACTATAGCATACAGCACGTCACCTTTTGTTGTAAATCGGATGTCATTCGGCGTGTAGGCTTTCCACTCGAGGAAATGGCCAGATTCACCGAGTACGGTTGGTCCTTCTCCATATACGGTCCATGTTCTTGTATCGTAGATGGCTTCACCAAATTGGTTGAGCCAATCACCAATCTCAAGGAGAGCTTCTTGCTGTTTTTGAGGGATTACTCCATTCGCTTTCGGTGAAATGTTAAGCATCAGCACGCCATTTTTGCTCACAATATCAATCAATACCTGGATGATTTCACTGGCAGGTTTTACTTCCAGCGTTTCGGTGTAGCTCCAGCTGCCATGAGCGATGGTCTCATCGGTTAGCCAGAAGTAGTCCGTTTTTTCATCCATTCGGCCTTTTTCCAGATCCATCAAACTCACTTCTTTTGGTAATTCACCATTCTTATGAGTAATGACCACTTCTTTATTGTTTGCTGCAGCATGATTCAAATAATACGTCGCAAAAGCTAATTTGAGGGAATCCGGCAGCTTACCAAGCTCTCCATCGAAGTAGATCAGATCTGGGCTGTAGTTGTCGATGACCTCTTTCAACTTCCCAATCCAGTTTTCGTAGAACTGCTCTCTCGGGATGTTCCCATAAAGAATGCGAATCAATGAATCAGTTGAGGAAGTCGGCATGTTCGGATTGTAGGGGAAATACGATTTGTCATTGAGCCAGTTGGCCGAATCGTTCTGGAAGATTTGAAGATTCCTTGCCATGTGGAAAGTGGTCACGAATTTTAGATCACGCGCTTTGATAGCCTTTTCTAATTCTCCAACAAGGTCTCTGTGTGGTCCCATGTCCATGGCATTCCACGGATTGATCTCACTGTCCCAATTGGACCAACCGTCATGATGCTCTGCCACTACCCCAGAGAAGCGTGCTCCAGATTTCACAAACAGGTCAGCCCAGTTTTCGGCATTGAAGCTGTCCGTCTGGAACAAGGGCACAAAATCATGATACCCAAATTCGGATGGGTGTCCGTAGGTCTCCACATGTTGTCTATAGTCGTCACTACCTTCTATATGCAATCCACGTGGATGCCAGTCATTGGCGTAAGCCGGAACCGACAAAAGCCCCCAGTGATAGTAGATTCCAAACTTCGCATTTCTAAACCAATCAGGTGCCTCTTCATAGGAAGCTAGTGAATCCCAGTTTTCAACGTAAACTTGAGTTTCTGCCTGGGATTTCTTTTCTTGACATGCAGTTAGAATTGCTAGGAATATAGCAATAAATAGAAGTTGCTTTTTCATATCGATGGGTTAAGGAATGCAAGATATGGTTACCCCTAAATTAATGTGTAGAATCATTGATTCGTAAAGGGGTAAGTAATGTCATATCTTAAAAATATTTAATTTTTTATCTATTAATTGTATCTAAATAGTAATTGAGCTCGAATCCAACTGGAGAGTTTAGAAGTATGACAAACGTTGATCTAAAGATTTCTATGAGTCTGATTTTTCTATTTCTGACATTCTTTACCCAGGGTCAGGTGATAGGAGATGTCAAGTTTGAGGAGCTGACCATACGCCAGGGGCTATCGAATGACCAGGTCAATTTTGTGTTTGAAGATCAGGAAGGTTTCATTTGGATCAGCACTCTGTCAGGATTGAATAGGTATGATGGCTATGAGGTCAAGACCTTCTATCATGATGGAAAAGATACTACCAGCCTGGCGAGCAATACCACACTGTGGATGAGCTATGGTCCAGATGGTAAGCTTTGGGTGAAAAATGCCAGTGGAATCAATACGTATGATCCGGCCACTGAGCAATTTTCCTATCCACAGTACTATTATGAGTTGTTGCAGACTGAGCCAGCTTACATCACGCAAATGGTCATGGATCCATATGGCACCTGCTGGTTCAATATTGAAAACAGAGGGTTGGTGGCTGTGGATAGTATCAATCAGGTATTTGAGGCTAATTCAAGTGAGGACGCAAAGATTCATTTATCATCTTCATCCGTTTCTCACATTACTTTGGGCAAGTCTGGCAATTTGTGGTTGAGTCATGAATCAGGACTTATTGAAGTGATCAATCCTGTTTCGAACAAAGTAATTCGAAAATATGGTTTTCCGGAGGAGCTGTCTAAAACGGAAAACTATTGGAAGTTTACTGTAGATGGAGATCAGGATGTATGGGCTTATACTTCCACCAATCCATGTGGGGTATTTTACCTGAATACCAAGACCGGACAATCTAAAATCTACAACACCCCTGAGATCAAAAGTAACCTGGTGACAGGAGTGATTCAAACCAATGACGGAAAGATATGGATTGGGGCAGATCATGGAGGTATTGCCATTCTCAACAAAGTAACAGGTGAAATACAGCCAGTGCTCAACGATCCAGATGACCCACAATCCCTGGTCAATAACAATGTCAACAATCTGTTTCTGGATTCTAATGGTGGAATCTGGGTGGCGACGATCAAAAGTGGAGTCAGTTACTACCATCCTTCCTCCAGTCGATTCAGACATGTGAAATACGATAAGAAAATTTCCGCATACAATGACATGAGTTCCTTTGCAGAAGATGGAAGCGGGAACCTCTGGATAGGAACCAATGGTCAAGGATTGCTCAAATACAATTTACGAGAAAGAGCATTCAAACCTCTGAGTTCACAAGTGTCTGCTAATCAACCCAATGTGGTGGTTAGCCTTTTGAATGATTCTCAGGGTAATATTTGGGTTGGAACATATCTGAAAGGACTTCATGTTCTCAAAGATGGTCGACTGAAGCCTTTTGCTTTGAACGAACACAGTGCAGCAATGAGTATTTGGGAGCTGTATGAAGATTCCAATGGAATGATTTGGATAGGTACCATCAATAATGGAGTATATCGGTACAATCCAAACGATCAGTCGGTATTTCAGATCAGCATGAGCAATGGGTTGATGGCCAATTACGTGACTTGCATCGAGGAGGATGATTTAGGGAATATTTGGTTAGGAACCGGCAATGGGTTGACCCGTTTTAATCCACGGAATGAGGAGTTGTTTACCCTGTTTGAAAGTACTTCGGACCTTACGAACAATTCGATTATCTCGCTAAAGCCGCAAGGCAATTATTTGTGGATCGGGACATTAGATGGTCTCAACCAATTGGACCTGAACACTATGGAGATCGAAGTTTATCGAAAGTCTGAAGGGCTGTCTTCCAATATTGTGATGTCGATTGAAGAGGATCGTTTGGGTAATATGTGGTTGGGTACGGATCATGGCATTACCAAGGTGATGACCAGACCAGAAGGAGGTTACCAGTTTCACACCTTTGATCAGTCGGATGGATTGCAGGCCGAAAACTTTACAGAAGATGCAAGCTATGAGACTTCAGAGGGTCAGCTGATTTTTGCCGGACAAAATGGATTCAATATTTTCCAGCCACAAGACATTTCCATTGAACAGATGCCACCTAGAATTTTGCTTACTGGAGTTTCTATAAACAATCAGCCTTTGGAGGCAGGAGCAGATTTCAATGGACGAGTTATTTTAAAGCAGGTTATCTGGGATACTAAGCACCTCGAACTGAAGCATGATGAAAACTCTTTGTCATTCGAGTACCTGGCGCTTTCCTTTTTTCAATCTGGCAAGTTGCGTTACCAGTACCAGTTGGAGGAATTTGATCAGGACTGGATGAACGCGCCCATGGATCTAAGGAAGGTCAATTATGCCAATTTGGATTATGGTGACTACACGTTCAAAGTTCGTGCATCTTCTGGAACCAATTCCTGGACAGAGCCAATACATATATCCATTCATATCAGTCCACCTTTCTGGGAAACTCCACTGGCTTTTGCCACCTATTTGATATTAGTAGTTCTCATTTTATCTGCTACCAGGTCATATATTGTTCACCGTGAGCGCTTGAAAGCCAGTATTGAAAACGAACGAAAAGAAACGGAGCGTCAGCATCAGTTGGACATGATGAAAATCAAGTTTTTCACGAATATCAGTCACGAATTTCGAACGCCACTTTCACTGATCTTGACTCCAATTGAGCGAATGATCAATCGACCTGAGCAGATCCAGCAGCGGGAATTAATGATGGTTCAGCGCAATGCCAAACGTTTGATGACACTAGTGAATCAATTGCTGGATTTCAGAAAGATGGAGGCCAATCAGCATACCTTAAGTCAATCCAGCGGGGATATCATATCCTTTTTGCAGGATGTGATTGATTCGTTTTCTGATTGGTCCAAGGAAAAGGACATCCCTGTGGTTTTCAATAGTGAGTTGAAAAGCTACTACACGTTTTTTGATAAAGACAAGATGGAGAAGATCATGTTCAACCTGCTCTCCAATGCCTTTAAGTTTACCATGTCTGGAGGTAAGATTACCGTTGATTTTGAGCTACAGAAATCTGAGGGTGGACCGCATGCACTCATTGCTGTTTCCGATACAGGTATTGGTATTCCAAATGAAAAGTTGGATTTGATTTTTAATCGATTTTTCCAAAATGAGATTTCACCGGACATCATCAATAATGGAACTGGTATTGGACTGTCTATCACCAAGGAATTTGTGGAACTGCACAAAGGAAAAATTTCGGTGGATAGCAAGGAAAATATGGGGACCACCTTTACAATTGATCTTCCTTTGAAAGAGATTAATTCCGAGGAGGACCTGGCAGATGAACTGGTTAAAGAATTGGCTGAATCCTTTACCAAGAAAGAAGTTGAGGCTCCTGCAGATCGAGAAAATCTACCAACCGTACTATTAGTAGAGGATAATTTTGATTTTCGTTTTTATCTCAAAGACAATCTGAAGCAGCATTACAACATTCAGGTAGCGTCAAATGGCAAAGAGGCATGGAAATCCATTCTTAATCGAACTCCAGACATTGTGATCACTGATGTGATGATGCCGGTGATGGATGGTTTGGAGCTTTGTGAAAAAATCAAGTCCGATCCGCGCACGCTTCAGATTCCTGTCATTATGCTGACGGCACAAAGTTCCGATCGTCACCGCATTCAGGGATTAGAAGCCGGGGCTATCGAATACATTTCCAAGCCTTTCAACTTTGAGATTCTGCTCAGCAGTATTAATAGTGCATTGAAATTTCAAAAACGTGTACAGGAATCTGGCAATCGGGTTGACCCAACTCCGAAAGAAGCTGAAGTAGTCTCATTAGATGATCAGCTAATTGCTAAGGCCGTTTTACTGGTAGAAGAAAATATGTCTAATTCGGAGTTTTCTGTGGAAGATCTAAGTCACGAATTGGGTTATAGCCGTGGGCATTTCTACCAAAAGATTTTGCGATTGACGGGTCAAACTCCGATTGATTTCATCCGAAATCTTCGGATGAAGCGTGCAGCGGACTTACTACAGAGGAGTCAACTGAATGTTTCCGAGGTTGCCTACAAAGTGGGTTACAACAACCCGAAATTGTTCAGTCGTTATTTCAAATCGATCTATAATGCCTATCCTTCTGAGTTTAGAGCCAGTTCAGAAAATACAAAAAGGGAAAACGAACAAAAATTAGACTAGAATAAGTAAGGTTCGTACAAATTTTACCTTAAAAAGTGCCTTTAGATCCTCTGAAGGCACTTTTTTTTCACCCTGACATTTTTATACCCTATTCAGACGAAAACTTCACCACACTCGAATTGGATTGCTGGTAAAATTGAAAATCATTTAATGTCTTCGCTTTACTGAGGATGTTAATTGTGAATCAATCAAACAATAGCACCAAATTATGATAAAAATTCAAAAAGTATGAAGAGAAATTACCTTAAGCGAAATGAATGGGGCTTGCGATTGTTAAAGTTAACAATTCAATCCTTGTTTGGCCTGGTATTGCTGTTTGTTGGCTTTGCGGCCACTGCGCAGGAGCAGGTGATCACGGGTAGAATAATTGACGCTGAAACGAAAGAGTCAATACCCGGTGCAACCATTCTGGTGAAAGGCACACAGAATGGAGCGATATCAGATCTGGATGGAAATTTCAGATTGCAAATTGGACCTGATGAGGATCAGGTTTTGGTTGTATCCTTCGTAGGGTACAAATCTCAGGAAGTTTCAGTAATAGGTAGAAGCACTGTCGAAGTAAGTCTGATGATGGATGTTGCTGCGCTGGAAGAAGTTGTTGTTGTTGGATATGGAACTCAAAAGAAAGCATTGAACACAGGTGCAAACTTAAAAGTCTCTGGAGAAGACATCCAGAAACTAAGTACGACCAACGCACTTCAAGGTTTGCAAGGACAAACTCCAGGGGTTCAGCTATCATCCACCTCAGGTCAACCAGGTTCTGGTATGCGAGTGGTAATTCGTGGAGCTGGATCATTAAGTGGTTCAGGACCACTTTACGTTGTTGATGGAGTGCTTACTGGTGATGTTTCTTACCTAAACCCTGCGGACATTGCTTCTGTCGATATCTTAAAAGATGCGGCATCAGCTGCTATTTATGGTTCACAGGCAGCAAACGGAGTAGTGCTAATTACCACCAAAAAAGGTAAAGCTGGACAATCACGCGTGACATTCGACTCCTATTATGGGGTTCAAAATGTTGCTCGCAAAGCGGATATGTTAAATGCCAGAGAGTATGCTACTATTATGAATGAAGCTGCGATTAACTCAGGCAAGGTTCCCTACTTCTCCAATGCGGAGATTGATTCACTGGCAGCAAACGCCAATACCAATTGGATGGACCAAATGTTTGTGGAAAATGCAGTGACTCAAAACTATGCACTTGGTTTCTCTGGTGGTACAGAGACCTCTAACTTCTCTACCTCACTGTCTTATACTGGACAGGAAGGGATCGTTGGTGGCGCAGCCCTCTCTAATTACGAACGCTATGGTTTTAGAATCAACTCAGAGAAATCAATGTTCGATGGGTTCTTAACTATTGGAGAGAATCTGACATTCGCATATACCAATAGCAATGGTATTGGTGTTGGAAATCAATACAACAACTCCTTAAGAGGTGCTTTCAATACGAGTCCGTTTTTGCCAATGTACGATTCGTTGGGCAACTTCTATGACAATAGCAACTCTACCTGGTATAATGGGGAATCCAACCCGTATGCCACCATGGTTTACAACAATCAGAATGAAAACAATGGTCAAAAACTATTGGGTAACATTTATGCGGAGTTGAAGCCAATCAAAGGATTGAGTATTAAGACAAGACTTGGTGTGGACTATTATGCTAATGAAGGACATTCGTTCTCTCCAGAGTATCAATTGTCCATTTATGCATTTAGAAATTACACTGAAGTGAGTCAAAGCATGTCGAAAGGGCGTTCGTTGCTTTGGGATAACTGGGCAAGTTACGATGTAAACATTGCCAAGCATGGATTAGGTTTCATGGTTGGATCTTCTATGTATCAGTTCCAGGGTTCTAGCATGTACACTGCTAATAGAGATGCAGTATTTAGCGATTTGGAACATGCTTACATTAACAACACCACTAACACTAACGGAGCCAATATTTCCATTAATGGAACCGGTGATAACCCTGACAATAGATTGTCTTATTTCGCTCGTGTAAACTACAATTTCAATGAGAAATACTTGTTGAATGCAACATTCAGAGCGGATGGTTCTTCACGATTTGCTGAAGGAAATCAGTGGGGTTACTTCCCATCAGTGAGTGCTGGTTGGGTAGCAACGGAGGAAGGATTCTTGAAGTCTAATAACGTCATCCGTTTCTTGAAAGTAAGAGCTAGCTGGGGGCAAGTAGGTAACCAAAATGTTGGAGCCTATCAGTATCTGGCACCAATTGCTACGATGAATACGAACTATGTGTTTGGAGTGGAAGAAGGAGCCTTAACTCCAGGTGCATATCCAAGCAGATTGTCTAACCCGAATTTGCAATGGGAAACAGCAGAGCAATTGAATGTTGGGTTTGATTCTCGCTTGATTAATGGTGGTCTGAACCTAAGTGTTGACTGGTATAAGAAAACCAACAAAGACTGGTTAATTGTAGCGCCAGTTCTGGCTACGGCAGGCGCTGACGCCCCATATATCAATGGTGGAGATGTAATCAATACTGGTATTGAGATGGCCCTGACTTACAATTCCAACTTTGGAGATCTGTATTACACTGTTGGTGTGAATGGATCTTACAACCAAAATGAAGTGGGTGAAATCCCAACAAGTGATGGAATCATTCACGGAGCATCCAACCAGTTGTTTGATAACTCACTAGAGTTTTATCGCGCACAAAGTGGATTCCCAATTGGTTATTTCTGGGGTCTTGAAACAGATGGAATCTTCCAAAACGAAGCAGAAGTAGCTGCTCACTCAACAGGAGAAGGCTTGATCCAGCCAGATGCTCAGCTTGGTGATGTTCGATATGTTGACCAAAACAATGATGGTATTATCAATGACAATGACCGTATAGAACTAGGTAATCCTAACCCTGACTTCATTTTCGGTTTCAATATTGCATTGGATTACAAAGGATTTGATTTCTCGATTTTGGGTTCAGGTGTTGCTGGAAACCAAATTGTTCAATCATATAGAAATCACGCCAATCAGTATGCTAACTACACTTCTGAAATTCTCAACAGATGGCATGGAGAAGGTACTTCTACTACGATGCCTCGGGTAACTGAGAATTCTTCTAACTGGTTGCAGTTCTCAGACTTATATGTGAAAGATGGAGACTACCTGAGAATCAGCAATGTGACTGTAGGTTACGATTTCAAAAACCTCATTCCTGGTGATCATTTCGGTAAGCTTAGACTGTATGCTTCTGTCTTGAATGCCTTCACTTTTACTAACTACACAGGTATGGATCCAGAGATTGGCTATGGTATTGACAATGGAGAAACAGATCGATTCTCCTCTGGTATCGATTTGGGATACTATCCAAGACCTAGAACGATCATGGTTGGTTTAAATGTGTCATTCTAAAACAAACTCAAAAATGAAATCAATAAAGATACTAATCATTACTGTTGCCACTTTGGGTTTGGTGAGCTGTGAGGACTTCCTCACCACTGAGCCACTCACTACGGTGACTGATGTTAATTATTACAAGACTCCAGGAGATGCTTATACCGCTCTTGTGGGTTGCTATGATGGTCTTCAGACGGTTTGGTCAAATGCCGTATCTGTGCCATTGGTAAGTGAAATCATGTCTGATAATTGCTATGGAGGATTTGGAGCATCTGATGCTTACAATTTCCAGGCAATCGACGAGTTCAACATAGATCGAGCACCTTCTTATCAAAACCTATATGGTGATAATTGGTCTGCTTACTACGAAGCGGTATACCGATGCAATGTGTTGCTTGGTAAAATGGACCAAATTGAATGGGGTACTGAGGAGAACCTAAGAGCAGGTTATGAAGCTGAAGCAAGATTCATCAGAGCATACTTGTACTTTGACATGGTAAGACTTTGGGGAAATATTCCTTTGATCACTGAACCAACTACAGACAATGTGCAGCAAGCTGCGCCTGCTGATGTTTACAAATTGATCGCAGAAGACCTGGTATTTGCTGCTGCAAATCTAGATGGTGACCCTTACACGTCACAAAACCCGTCAACTTACGGCAGAGTGACCAAGTGGGCTGCTGAAGCTTTGATCGGAAGAGCTTACTTGTACTACACAGGGTACTATGGTCAGAGTGATTTGGCTGGAGTAGTAAGTGGTACTCAGGCTTTAGCCTATTTAGAGGATGTAATCGCAAACGGTGGGTTTGGTCTGGTAGAGGATTTTGCTAATCTATGGCCTGCAGCTTCTGGTGCAAATTATGCTGGAGAGGATAACAAAGAGACCGTATTCGCCATCAAGTATACCTATACCAGTGATTACAATGGTAATACGGATGGTAACCACTGGTTGGTGATGTTTGGGATGAGAGAGCAGTCTTTCTATCCGTATGGAAACGGATGGGGCGGAGGTACTGTTAATCCAAAACTTTGGAATGCCTATGCTGATACGGATACCAGAAAAGTTGCTTCTATTATCTCGGTAGAAGACGAAGAACTCGATTTTGATGAGACGCGTCAGCGTGAATACACAGGATACTATACTAAAAAGTATACTCCACTTTCTGATGCAGATGGAAATAGTGTGGCGGTAGAGCTTGGTGGTACCAACTTCATGATTGGTCAGTTTCAGGATTATGTATCCATACGCTATGCAGATGTACTATTGATGGCTGCTGAGCTGGGAAGTGCCAATGCACAGTCTTATTTTGATATGGTTCGTCAGAGAGCTTACGGTGATGCGTTTACTGCTCTTTCACCTACCACAGCCAACATCATGAACGAACGCTATTTAGAGTTTGCTTTGGAAGGAATCAGATACTATGACTTATTACGTCAGGGGTTGGATGTGGCCAGTGCCGCCATCACCGAAACCACTACACTATTGAGTGGGGGTGCTGAAGAAACCGTTACTATTTCTGCAGAGAATTTTATGGAAACGCAAGGACTTCAGCAGATTCCTTACACACAAATAACCTTATCCAGTGGTGTATTGAAACAAAATGCCGGCTGGTAATCAAAGACACAAAAAAGCATTGACATGAAAAAAATAGTAAACATACTTTCATTAACGCTGGCAGCTGTCTTGATCATGACTGGCTGTCAAATGGATGAGCCGGAGTTGGATGGATTGATCCAATCTACTTCGCTTAACTATGAGATTACGCAAAATCCAGAAGATCCAAACATGGTAATTCTGGAGAGTTTGACTCCCGGGGTAATCCCAATGTGGGTAACGCCAATGGGTCGTTCAACTAAAGTTAAGGATACGGTAAGACTTCCATTCTCTGGATCTTATCAGTTCGTTTACAACGTATCTGGCGCAGGAGGTTTTGTAGCTGGTGATACCACTACTTTGGAAATCACTACTATGAACCTTTCCTATGTAGATGATCCACTTTGGAATACACTCACCGGAGGAGTTGGAGAGTCAAAAACATGGCTTCTGGATTTAAACGCTGATGGTGTTTCCAAATATTGGCTTGGCCCAATGTATTTCTCAGGAGATGTCTGGAGATGGGGTAATACTTGTTCAGAAGAAGGTGATAAATGTTGGATCTGGGAAGCAGACTGGGCTAGCAATGGTTGGATCGCTGCTGCCAATGATTATGGTACGATGACCTTCAGCCTTGAGGGTGGAGCGTTCATTACAGTTGATCACCAAAACTCTCCAGGTAGAGGTGCAGAAAGTGGAACGTTCTTCCTCGATGCAGATGCTAAGATTCTGTCCATGACAGATGCCGCTCCATTAATGAATGATTGGGCTGATGGTGCCAATATCGCAGATTGGAGTAAGGGGTATTTGATTTCCTTGACTGAAGATGCTATGCAGATTGGCTACAAGGACAAAGGAAAAGAAGAGTTTATCATCTTCAATTATATCTCTAAAGACTACAGCGATAACTGGGTGCCGGAAGATACCCCGGATCCAGAGCCTCCATATGATGGGGATGCTAATGATGACCTGACTACCAATACGTCTACTTCCAAAACATGGGCTGTTGATTTGGCTTATCCATACAACTGGCATGATTTGGCTGGTACAGCCTTGAATGAAGTAGCCACCTATGGTACCGATCCAGAAGGGTTTGCCTTCACAACCTGGGCACCTCCGTATGATGCTGATGTGTTTGGAGGAGTGTCTATGTCTTTGACCAAAGATGATGATGCAGGAGGTTCTTATGTGATCACAACAGCAACAGATACTTATGAGGGAACCTACACTGTGAATGAAAATAACGAGATCGATTTTGGTCAGTCTATTTCCTTCTTTGCGGGAGTTGGCGGTTGGTTAAATTTCGGAACTACAGATGCCAATACATTGCGAATCATCATGGCAGAAGAAACTGCAGGAGCCGTTACAGGAATTTGGTTGGGTCAGAAAGCAGCTGATAAGCCAGAGTACCTATCCATCCACTTGAAAGCAACTGGTGGAGGAGGAGGTTCTGATCCGGGAGAAGCACTAAAGAGTGTATTGGTGTCTAATCCATGGAAAATTGATAGCAACAGATCTTATGATGTAGAGACAAGCTGGGGAGCCGAGCAGGGTCCAATGATTTTCTCTGACTTTGCAAGTTGGGCATGGAATCCGCTTCCAGGTGAGCACTATGCATCAGGTGAAGCTGATGTGGATTATGGTAGCATGACTTTTAATGAAGATGGTACGGTAACAATCGTTCAGCGTAAGCGAATCTACACTTATGAAGAAGGAGGCGAAACCTTGGTTCGTGATGGACTGCCGGCAGATGGAGATGTTCTTGCCACTGATGAAGAGGTGACTCTCAATGGTATCTGGGCTTTGGATTTGGATAACAATAAGTTAAGAATTTCAGTGCCAATGTTGCACCCGTGGACATGTGACTATGCCGTGAGAGAATGGGGTGAACTCACCATTTACAAGGCAGAAGATGGCGTGTTGATCTTGAAGGTACTGAGAGATGCTGAATTATCAGGCGAAGATGAATTTTTGATGGCATATGTGTTTGTGCCAGGTGAATAATTAGTAGTTAGACAATAAATAGCTGGGTTGGTTTCCAACTCAGCTATTTTTAAACAAAACAGCTTAAGAGGGAAATAGAACATGATCAGGGCATTAAAACATCTATTAATTTTCGCTGGATTATTGCTGATGATGCAAATCGCGGCATGCAATGAAGGGGACAATCCAGATCCCGAACCAGAGGAGGAGATTATCCTGTCCACCGACCTCACCTCATTGAATTTTGATGCGGATGGGGGTACTCAATCCCTTGTCATCACGAGCAATGTCATCTGGACTTTGGAATACACGTCCAATTCCTGGGCGCGATCTTCTTTACAATCCACAAAAGGTAATGCTTCAGTGCAGATCACTGCAGACAAGAATGAAACCACAGAGTCTCGGGAAATGACCTTCACTTTATCTGCAGATGGAGCTGAATCCATTTCCATTAACGTTTCTCAGGAACCTGGTGAAGAAGAGGTGGTTGTTGTCGAGCCAGATCTAGAGGATTACATCGATCCGGATAATACCGACATGAGAAACCTGACCTCATTTGAACTCGCTGCTGAGATGGGGGTAGGATGGAATTTAGGAAATTCACTAGAAGCCATGCTCAGCAACAATGGAGTGTTATCTGGTAATGAGACATCATGGGGCAATCCTGTGATTACCAAACAATTAATTGACTCAATTAAGGCTGCAGGATTTAATACCATCAGATTGCCTGTGGCCTGGTCACATCAGTTTGATGATGAAGAAACGTTTGATATCAGCTATGAATGGAAACTGCGTGTGGAGGAAGTGGTGAATTATGCCCTGGATAATGACATGTATGTGATGATGAACATCCACTGGGATGGAGGTTGGTTGAATGATCCTGTTTATGAAAAGCAGGAAGAACTCAACGATCGATTGGAAATCATGTGGAAACAAATAGCCAAGTTTTTCAGGGATTATGATGATCACTTGCTATTTGCAGGAACCAATGAAGTTTTGTTGGAAGGAGATTATGGTACGCCAACCGCAGAGTATGTAGAAGTGCAAAATTCATTTAATCAGACATTTATCAACACAGTAAGAGCTACTGGTGGACGAAATGCTTACAGGCACCTTGTTGTACAAACATTCAATACCAACATCAGTCATGGGATTAACTACTTTGAGGTACCGGAAGATGAAATTGAGGATCGAATGATGGTAGAGGTCCATTTTTATGATCCATACCAGTTCACATTGGACGCCAACTCAGGAGTATACCTTTGGGGTGAGGCGAACGCCGGTTCAGTTGCTCATTCAGATTGGGGTGATGAAGATTGGGTAGATGATATATTTGGTCAGGTGCTGACTCATTTTGTTAATGGTGGCTACCCGGTTATTTTGGGAGAGTATGCTGCTTCTTTAAGAACAAATTTGTCTGAAGATGCTTATGCCAAGCACATTGAATCAAGAAATTACTATCTTAACTACGTAACAAAAACAGCCCTCAAAAATGATATGGTACCTGTCTATTGGGACAACGGACATACAGGTGACACTGGGTCCGGTCTGTTCAATCGCGCCGATGGTTCAAAGGCACATCCTGATGCATTAGAGGCAATCATTTCTGCAAAAGAGTAATTAACTGAATGAAAAATAGAGCGAAGCACATAGCACTTATAGCTATGGTGGTGGTGTTGGCGGCTTGTCAGCCAATTGATAAAAGCCGGAAAGTAATTGATTTTACAGATGATTGGCAGTTTACATTAAGCAAAACAGAGCCATATGAAAACACGCAATGGAGAACCCTTGACCTACCTCATGATTGGAGTATAGAAGGGGAGTTTAGCCCCGATCATCCAGCAACAGTGGGAGGGGGAGCACTTCCAGGAGGAATTGGCTGGTACCAAAAAAGTTTTCAAAAACCAGCTGACTTCAGCAAGGTATTTATCCAATTTGATGGAGTGTATCAAAACAGTACCGTTTGGGTAAACGGTGATTCTGTTGGTAACCGTCCAAACGGATACATTTCATTTGAGTACGATTTGACACCATTCTTGAAAGAAGGGGATAACCAGGTGTTGGTAAAAGTGGCCAATGATCCACAACCCAATTCTCGTTGGTATTCAGGATCTGGAATATACAGAGATGTTCGGTTGGTTTATACCAATAACGTCTTCATTCCGAATTATGGTATTTATGTTAATCCAACAATAGAAGGTGCAAATGGTCTGATAAGCACGGAAACAAAACTGACCAATTCGAGTAATGGAGCTCAAAAAGTGGTCTTAAAACAGGAAATCGTTAGTCCTACTGGACAGGTCGAGGTTACCACAGAAAAGGAATTGACCATTATGCCCAATTCCACTGAAGAATTGAAAGGTGAGCTAACGGTGAGTAGTCCGGAATTGTGGAGTACTGAGTCTCCCAATCAATACACGCTAAAAAGTAGTGTACTCATCAACAATGAGATCATCGATGTGACCACTACTAAATTCGGTTTCCGCACCTTCAGATTTGATGTTGCTGATGGTTTTTTCCTCAATGGAGAATCAGTTAAAATCAAAGGGGTATGTCTGCACCATGATTTAGGTGCACTTGGCGCGGCATTTAACAAACGTGCTGCACAGCGTCAGATAGAAATCATGCAGGGAATGGGTGTGAATGCGATTCGTACCTCCCATAACCCACCAGCACCACAGTTTCTTGATCTGTGTGATGAAATGGGTATCCTGGTGATGGATGAGATGTTTGACATGTGGGCGAAAAGTAAGACCGAGTTCGACTACAGTCAATACTGGGATGATTGGCATGAGCAAGATTTAAAAGACTTTATTCTAAGAGATAGAAATCATCCAAGCATTATTGCCTGGAGTGTGGGTAATGAGATCATCGAGCAATACAATCATGAAGATTCTATTGGTGGTGTCATTGCGGCGGAGCTTGCTGAAATTGTCCGTGAATTAGATAGTACCAGACCAATTACTACTGCCAATAATGACATCAGTCCAGATAATCCATTGATCAAATATGGTGGATTGGATCTGGTAGGCTACAACTACCATCACGAGAATTTTTTAGATGTTCCAAAAGATCACCCGGGTAAACCTTTTATTGCTACCGAAACCAATTCGTCTTTAGCAACACGTGGACACTATGATATGCCTTCTGATAGTTTGAGAGCCTGGCCAATAGCCTGGGACAAACTCTTTACGGAGGGAAATCCAGATAACACCGTTTCAGCATATGACCATGTGCGAGCTCCATGGGGTTCCACACAAGAAGACACCTGGAGGATTGTGAAAAACAATGATTTTATTAGCGGGATCTTTATCTGGACTGGTTTTGACTACTTAGGTGAGCCTACTCCATATGTATGGCCAAGCAGAAGTTCATACTTCGGAATTGTAGATCTAGCTGGCTTCCCAAAAGACACGTACTACATGTACCAGAGTGAGTGGACAAAGGATACAGTTTTACATGTATTTCCTCATTGGAATTGGGTGGAAGGACAAACCATCGATATCTGGGCGTACTACAATCACGCGGATGAAGTAGAGTTGTTCCTCAATGGAGAGTCAAAAGGAGTGAAGCAGAAAGGTGCCGATGATTTCCACGTCATGTGGCGATTAGAATTCGTTCCTGGAACGGTTGAAGTCATTTCTCGAAAAGATGGTCAGGAAGTATTGAAAAAGACCCTGAAAACAGCTGGAGATCCTGCTGAATTACAATTGGAAGCTGATCGTTCTTCAATTGCTGCGGATGGCGATGACTTGTCATACATCACCGTGAATCTGTTGGATGCGGATGGTAACATCGTTCCGTATGCAACCAATTTGGTGAATTTTGAAGTAACAGGACCTGGCCAGATCGTAGGAGTTGATAATGGTGATCCGACCAGTCATCTTTCTCTAAAAGGAAATAAAATGAATGCCATGGCTGGAAAATGCCTGGTAATCGTACAAAGTACTGATGCTGCAGGTGCCATTCAACTGACAGCTAAAGCGGAAGGGTTACCGGATGCTACCATTATGATTGACTCAAAAGTTAAATGACCTAAAACATATAAAATGATTGAAAACATGAAATCCATACAGAAGTCAATAACCAAACTGATGCTGTTGATTTTGGTGGTCGCAACACTATCGTGTGGAGAAGCTCCGAGCTATACAGCGGTCGATAACGGAATTGAAGTGGTATTGCCTTCTAATCAGGCAGTTCGTGTAACATTCGTTGCTGACGATATCGTAAAAGTGGAAGCTAGCGCAGATGCGGAATTCGACATGAGTGAGAGTTTGATTGACGCCTCTGATAATCAGAAAGTTGACTTTAAATTGACGGAATCTGTACAGGGAATTGAATTGGAATCAGCAGCTCTCACGGTATTGGTGGATGCGACTACTGGTCGTGTGTCTTACAAAGATGCGGCCGGCAACCCTATCATGAGTGAAGATGAACGGTCATTCAGCCCAATTACAGTGGAGGGCAAGTCTGGTTATACTATGAGTCAAACCTTTGATTCACCTGATGATGAAGCATTGTATGGATTAGGTCAGCATCAGGCAGATGAAATCAACTACAAAGGCAAGAACGAAGAGCTCTTCCAATACAACACCAAAGTTTCGATTCCATTTATCGTATCAACGGCCAATTATGGTCTGCTTTGGGATAACTACTCTCTCACTCGATTTGGAGATGAGCGACCTTATAGCAACATTGATCAATTCAAATTGTATGACAAGAATGGTCAAGAAGGCGGATTAACTGCCACTTATTATGATGATAAGAATTCCGATCACGTATTCGTAGAGCAGGTAGAGTCTACCCTCGATTACGAAAACCTCGAGACAGTTGAGAATTTCCCGGAAGGGTTTCCTTTTGCGAATGCGAAGATTGTGTGGGAAGGTCAGCTTGAAGCAGATGAGTCTGGAACGTTTAGATTTTTGTGTTACTACGCGGGCTACACTAAACTTTGGGTGAATGGCGAATTGCAGTTTGATCAATGGAGAACTGCATGGAATCCATCCGTTGCGAAGTTCAACGTAGACATGACTGCAGGAGAGAAATACGATGTGAAACTGGAATGGATTCCAGATGGAGGTATTTCATACATTGGCTTGAAGGCTTTGTCTCCAAGAGGTGAAGAAAAACAAAAGCAAATTGCATTCAACTCAGAAATGGGGCAGGACATTCGGTACTATTTCATGGCTGGTAACTCCATTGATGATGTGATTAGCAACTACCGAATGGTGACTGGAAAAGCGCAGGTTATGCCGAAGTGGGCGATGGGATTCTGGCAAAGTAGAGAGCGATACAAAACTCAGGATGAGTTGTTGGATGTTTTGGATGAATTCCGTGAAAAACATATCCCAATTGATAACATCGTAGTTGACTGGTCTTACTGGCCAAAAGACGCCTGGGGAAGTCATGACTTTGATTTGGACCGATTCCCAGATGCTGCTGGGATGATCGATCAAATTCATGAGCAGAATGCACGAGTGATGATCTCTGTTTGGCCGAAGTTCTACTACACCACCGATCACTACAAAGCATTTGATGAAAAAGGGTGGATGTATACGCAAGCTGTGGAAGACAGTGTGAGAGACTGGATTTATCCGGGATACATTGGCTCATTCTACGATGCGTACTCTCAAGGTGCAAGAGACTTGTTCTGGGATCAGATCAAGACCAAGCTCTATGACAAAGGCTTTGATGCGTGGTGGATGGATGCTTCTGAACCAGATATCTTATCCAACGCGAGCATCAATTATCGCAAAGCATTGAGCACACCAACAGCTCTCGGACCATCAACAGAATATTTCAATGCCTATGCACTGATGAATGCAAAAGGCATTTATGAAGGTCAGCGATCAGAAGATAACGATACCCGAGTATTTATCCTGACCCGATCTGGATTTGTAGGAATCCAAAAATATGGTGCCGCTACGTGGAGTGGAGACATTGGTACGCGCTGGGAAGATATGAAAGCACAAGTATCCGCAGGGATCAACTTTGCCATGTCTGGACTTCCATACTGGACACAGGATATTGGCGGGTTCTGCGTGGAGAAACGCTATGAAGTGGCTACGGAAGGTAGCGAAGACCTAAAAGAATGGCGAGAACTGAATGCTCGTTGGTACCAGTTTGGAGCCTTTGTGCCATTGTTTAGAGTGCATGGGCAGTTTCCATACAGAGAAGTATTTAACCTGGCTCCAGAGACGCATCCATTGTACAAATCTCAGTTGTATTACAACAAACTGCGTTATCAGCTGATGCCTTACATCTACTCACTAGCTGGCTGGACGTATACGAAAGATTACACGATCATGCGTGGATTAGCCATGGACTTTGCTGCGGATAAAGCGGTGCACAACATTGGCGATCAATACCTATTTGGACCGTCTTTGATGGTGTGTCCGGTGACGGAATATGAAGCGAGAAGCCGTTCGGTATACTTACCAAAGTCTGCTGGATGGTATGACGTGAACACAGGAGAGTACCTGGCTGGAGGACAAACCATCGAGGCAGATGCTCCATACGAACGTATGCCGATGTATGCCAAGGCTGGGTCCATTCTCCTAAATGGTCCTGAGATCGAGTACACCGATGAAAAGCCTGCTGATCCGATCACTATAATGGTGTTTGCGGGAGCAGATGCATCGTTTGATCTATACGAGGACGAGGGAACGAACTACGACTATGAAAAAGGACAGTATGCGACCATTCCAATCAGCTGGGATGATGCAGCACAAAAGCTAACGATCGGTGACCGCTCTGGAAGCTTTGACGGAATGCTGGAAAGCAGAACTTTCCGGGTGATCATAGTAGATAAAGACCATCCGAACACGATTGATGACCTGAGTAACTATCAGGAGGTGAGTTATGATGGTAAACAAATAGCATTGTAAGCCGCCAGGAGTGCAAACTCCTCGTGATTTACCCTGACGAAAAACTTCTTTTAGAATGTTTTTATCAGGGTTGACCCTTGAGTTTATGAGTTTCTTAAGAACAGATGAGTTCCTTGGGTTAACAATAATTGATAGGAACGAAAGCCAGCTCTTAGGGGTTGGCTTTTTTGTGTTTTGATAATGATCTGTGTATGAACAGTAGGTTTATTCATAAGCACGTAGTGAGGATTATCATGTTAGTACTTATGACTTAGTAAGTTTGTCAATTATTTGGTGATTTCTTATTTCGGTATTTACAAATGTTTGAAATGATTGAGAGTAAAGTCCTTTTTTAGCAGCCCATGCTTGAATAAAGTAGTCAGAGGTTCCGAATGCGTTTCGAATATGTAAGCCCCATCCCTCCCATGCTTCTTTAGGTAGATTTCCCTTCGAATGTTGTATATACCTATGTTCGAAAAAATCAATTAACAACTCTACAGCCCATTTTCTTTTAATTTCAACCTCTTGACTTTCGTCTTTGGTTGCATCCTTCTCTTTATCCCATATAGCATTTAACTCTGGATGTTCTATAAATAACTTGGTTATGCCTGTGGCATGACTCATAGTTGATTCATGAGTACTACCTCTAAATGTTCGCCTTAATTCTTTTAACTGCCAATAAATTAGAATAGCGGTTATAAGATAGATAAGCATTGATACTGTTGAGATAATAAAGTTCAATAGACCATTATTTTCCAAAACCCAATTCATTGTATTAAGATTAAATGAAGTGTAATATTCAAAACCTTTAGGTTAGCAGGTGAATTTGAGGTATTTATAGCTAGTGGATCATAGTATTTTGTTAGCATATTTACTGTGCATCGTGGTTCATCAAGTCTTCTAAGCCCATATGGTTAGTTCTAATCCATCTTCTTCAAAGTAGCTCAAATGCACTCCATAAACATATCTTAAATTCCTCTTTCGCTATCTCTAATTTGATGCTGTAGGTTTAAATCCCACATTTTTCTAGGCCATTATCTGTCATTAATTTGGTCTTCGGTTTTTGTTTTTGCTATTACTTTCATTTTTTGAACTTTTTTCCTGAATACAAATATTTCTCCTGCTCCCATGATTTTACCAGTTTCTGCAATTCCATGTAGGCCTCTGGTACGTTATACTTCTCCCTGACTCCAATTATATAATTCTGAAAATTGTTAAAATAAAATGGAATTGAAAAACCCAGTGATTTCAATAGTACATCCTCATCTGCGTAAGAATTTTTTATAGCCATTGCTACCACTTCAGATCTATTCAGAAGTAGTTTAACACCCATGTGTAGCTTTTCATCATTCTGAATAGATTCGAAATGTTCTTTTGGTGCTATTGATTCGAGAGAAATGTTACTCTCTAAGTAATTTCTTAAATCTGAAGAGTCTAATGAAGTTAAATCATCTATGAGCTTAAAACTAACTTCCTTCATCTTCAATTTGACATTTTCTCTTAACGATATCCCAACATAATAAGCAGAATATAGTGCCGCCGTACCCCCTAATAATCCACTAGCGAATCTCAACATTTCTCTTTGTTCCGGGTAATAAGAATACACTGCGATGACGCTTCCCATCAAAAGAGTTAACAAAACGCCAATAGTTATCTTAATTTGTAGGTTTAATTCAGCAACTTTTGCGAAGTTCATTGGCTTATTATTAAAGATAATATCAATAAAAAAGGGCCCAGGGTGTCTACTATTATAGGTTTCATGATTCTGATTCATTAATTAGCAAAAGAATAACCACTGTTTCATTGAAAATACCCCTTTTATTGATTGCTGTCAAGTAAAACCTGTATGTGAGAAGAAAATACCTAAAAAGGGGTAAGACGAAAAGGAGAGGAAGTTGGATTAAAGTTAGATGTCGGGTGAGTTGGTGACCCTCCTGCGCTATGCTCCGGCGGGCAGGTTAGTTAATTAGTGTGTTAGTGACTAGTGATTGGTGACTAGGGAATTAGTGATTGTAGACTATCAACTTGCTTGAATAGAGTTGCGAACCAAAGCTGCTAAATGCGTATTTCTTCAAATTCCCACTCGAAGGGTCTGCCCAATGATTGGATGGATTTTAGCTGTTCCAGGTGAAACTCTTTGACTTGTTCGTCAGATTCCTGCTCATCGGTGTCTTCATTGATGGTTGTTGTTATGGTCTTCATTGATCTGGTTAGGAAATCGATGCTGATATCCAGTTCATCACCAGTGCCTCTGTGGTGTTCATACTTCTCAAACTGGATAAGTTCGAAAACTTGATTTTGATACCTGAAATGGTATTGGTAGTTGGAGCTGGACCAGCTTCCGGCACTGTACCAAAAGTGGAAGTCGATTTGAATATCTCCATTTTCAAGAATTTGAAGCTCGTCAAATGGCTCATCCATGGTCGGTACATCTCGAATGATGATGAATTCGTTTGATTGCAGCACTTTTTCAAAGCTTTTGTCGGCTGTTCCGAAGTAGATGCCCAGCACTCTTGGATTTAGGTCCAATGTATCAATGCCTAAACCATCGTTGTATTCAAAATTTTCTTCCAGGGTATTTTGAAGGACAAAAGCCAGATCTGGATAACCATCCTGATTGATGTCTCCCGAAGCTTGTGACAGGACTCGCCATCCCGAAGGAATTAAATCATTTAGTTCTTTTCCTAAGAGGGCAAGTTCTTGCGGTTTTGAATCGTTTTGAGCTTCGAGTTTAAAGACTGAAAGCATCAATAAGCAAAACATCATTCTCACGCTATAAAAAGTGATTCGCTTATTCTTCATGCTCGTAAGTATTGCCATTATAGATTAGCATCAATGATTCATTGGTTACTTCTTCGTCATAGTCGCAATCTCCCTGGCTGTCCACGTAATTGGTGGTTGCAGTAATCTGGTTGTTGATGATTAGGTTGTAGAAACTGAGGTGTTTGGTTGAGTCAATACTTAGGGTCTTTTCCTGGAGCTCAAATTCACCTTCACAATCTGTGTTCCATTCACCTCCATAGTTCCTAACAGGGTAGTTGTCAAGTACTTTTTTTAATTCATTCCCAAATTTCATGAAGAGTGAGAGGGTTTCATGTTCATAGGGGTTGGCGCGTGACATGCCCGTATAGGAAACACGGATGCCATAGGCTTCTTTATCAAAGGAGATCTGATATAGGTCAGGATCAATTCGAATTTCGTCCAGTTCCACGGCATCCGATACCCATTGATTGCTGGCAGCGCTCTCAAAGAATCGGTGTGATACCTCTGCCAACCTTGAATCAGTCAGAACAATATGAGTGTTGAGTTCAAAATATTGCTCCGCCTCATCTACGATTTCCGGGATGACAATGATGGTCTCATCAATGTTGTAAGGATGTTCCATAGTAGCAATCAAATTGGTCTTGATTTGCACCCAATTCAATTCCAGGTCTATCAGTGCAGTGTCTATTAAAACAAACTCATCGATGGAATCATTGATAGTGCCAGACCATATTTTTTCGAACGTTCCATCTGGAAGTAGTCGATATACCGTTTCTTCAATTTCTTTTGAAGTGTCCCAATATATATGGTGTACCGACAATTTCTCCTGGGAGATACGAGACATTGTCCTGGACAGGCCTTCAGCTATTTCATCATAAGCCACCACCTGATGAGCAAGAATGGTGCCTTCTGGAGAGTAATTGATAAGAATCGACTCCATTTCATGATCACCTTTTCTGATGGTTACCACCACCGTATGAAAGTCCGTTGATAATTGAATTCTGTAGCTGGCAATAGCCTTGTAGTTGTAGCCTACGGTATTAAAGTCAGGATAAATTTGCTCCAACTTCAAGGCTTTAGCATCGACATGTTTGTAATCCTCTGCTTCGATAAAACTATCAAAACTAGTGATCTCCATTTGGGGTAAGCTCCTGACTTCAGTACTGGCAATGGATTTCTCAAAAGTGGGAGAAGTAGCAGTCTCTTCGACCACCATGTCCGTTGCCTCCTGAGTGGTGCTGTCTTTTTGGACAGCTACTGAGTCTGTGGTAGTTGTTTGTTTTTCCTTCGCATTCTGACCACAAGACAGGAAAAGTACGAACCCTAATAGATAGATATATTTCATCGTTCTCTTTTTCAAATTATATGACATCAATTACCTTCTCCAGCAGGTAATGTATGATTCCAATAATCACTGCAATGACCATCATGATGACCAATCGGAGTACCGTATTCTTTGGGTTTATTGTCATCTTTTTTCTTAGGAAGAATACATCTAACAGCACAAAACATAATGCGATGGCAACCCCGATCCAAAATCCTACATAAACCAACCCAATGTCATAAAACAAATGGAGCAGGTACCAAAACCCTTCTTCGGATGTGTCATTCGGTCCTAAGACAAGTCTCATGTACACCATACCCAGAAGGAGTGCCAACATCGACCAGGCAGCGTACGTAATGAGTTCTTTGACGATTTGAGTTTTCCTTAGCATCCTTCCTTGCAATCTATGTTCGTGGAAATGATACTTCTGATACTATCCTCTCGTACAAATTCGCCTTCATGGAAAAAATCGATTACTGCACAGTATGATATAGAGTCTGTTTTACACGTATCATAATAAATTTCAGCCAACCGATACTGGGTGTACATGCCTAATTCTTCCGAAACAAAACCACCAATGTCTTCTTCGTTATCCAGGAAATAGGCAGTGCCGGCATCCTGGAAAATGTTGAAGGCAAAATTTTTAGTGTACTCATAAAAATAGACGGATGGTTGAGTACTGTTGTAAGTGAGTGTTTTGCCTGTATGAGGCCTGGCATTCATGTGTTCGATCAGTTTTTTTTGAATCGCCTGGTAAACAAGATCGGGTTCTTTGACCGGGTTTTTCAACAGGTACAGGTTTAGATAGACTTTCGATTGGATGAACTCCATCTTTTTGAAAAAGAGGTGGTTGATGGTGAGTGTGAGAACACACGTGGCTAGTAAAGCAAATAATACCGCAAACCTCTTTTTGCTTGCCAGAGTCCACCTGATTAGTCTGAAAGCTAAAAACAAAAAGCCTATAAGTAAGAGAACCAAAAAAGAGATGATTATTACTTCCATGCTTTTCAATCAAAAAGTCAAGTGTCTAACGGTGTTGCTGGTATAAGAGGGCAAACTAGTTTAAAAATGACTTAATTCGATTACCAATGAAAAGTGAATGTCTATTCGTTAGGTTGCAATCCAGATGTGAGGAGTTTCAGCCAATAAGCGTTTTGGCAAAAGAGAAAGAACTGATAGAAGGGTAGTGGGTTGTGTGATTGCCTCAAAGCAATGTCTTTGCGTCGGCAATTAATTGGTTGACAGAAGATTTGTTGAGTCCATTGTAAATACCTCTGATCCGCTTATTCTGATCTATGAGCACAAAGTTTTCGGTATGAATGAAGTCCTCCGGGTCTTTGTCTAGCCCAAGGTCTTCTTCAATGAAGTATTGATTGCGCCCAAGGTCGTAAATCATGGTTTGTTCTCCGGTTAAAAGGTGCCACTTTTTAGAGCTAATACCTTGTCGTTCGGCGTATTTCTTCAAAACCGACACGCTATCGTAATCAGGTGTTACAGAATGTGAGTATATCTGAAGGTTATTCTCTTGTTCGAAGGCCTCCTGAACCAATTTCATGTTATCGGTCATTTTGGGACAGATTCCCGGGCAGGAAGTGAAAAAGAAATTGACCACAGTCACTTTTCCACTTAGGTTTTGATCGGTAATTGTATCACCTGACTGGTCAATCAACGAAAAAGGAGGGATCTGATGAAAGGTACTGGTGATCTCGAATGAATCAGACCACTTAGGAGTAAATGTGGCTTCATCAAAGTAAGGAAGTTCGTCTACTCGACTAGATGATGTCTTGCTGTCATTGCAAGACATCAATAGAGCTGAAAATGCCAATAAATGGAGAATGCTACTCTTCATTGTTGATTTTTTGATCCACCACTTCATAGCATAAGTTTGAGCGTTTTAGCCCGAATGTGCGACCATTCCGAGCTTCATAGTTGGCATACAGTGCTCCATTTTTACGGAAGGCCTGCTGTAGTCCATCTTCAACTCCCATGTTCAGCTGCATTACTTTGTGAATTTCGCCAGTATCATACCATTTCTTTTGAGTCCCATGGAGCTTGCCATCCTTATACTGCAAATGGGCTAATAGCTGTTGGTTGGAATCCCATCTTTTGGATGCTCCATTCAAACGATTATTGGAGTAGGTCTGGAGAAATTTTGGTTGGCCGTCAGGATAATAACTCCATTGGGCTCCAAATTTTTCGCCAGCAATCACTCCGAATTTCTCAGCCAATACATTCTTGCGATGATAGCTTAGTACATATCCATTGATCAACGAAGAATCGTGTTTAGCACGCCAAAGACTCGTTGATTTATCCAGATATACATCCTCACTTTTCCAATAGACATCAGCTATTGATTCTGGAAAGTAATTATCCTCTTTATTTTCTTCTCTAGAATCATGACGCATTATCGCATACCCAAACAGTACAAAAGCTACACTGAGTAGACTTGTGATTTTGAATAGGGTAGAAATTCGGAGTACTGGCATATTGATAATCGTTACATAATGGTGCTTGGAGTTCCTTGCAGGGCCACACCAAAAAGTAGATAGTATTGATTGAGGTAGATTTCGTTGACTATGTGATAATGATAGAAGGCCTCAGAAACGTGCTGTGTGGTAGAATAATGTCCGTTGGATTCATCGCCGTCCGTAGGATAATCACCGGTGGAGTTGCACTTACGACCATAGATCAAAAAGCCGTCAGACATAATTCCCAGCAACTTGTCATCATCGACGGTCAAAGTGGAAGTCTCCCCAACATCACGAGATTCAACATGGTAATGATAACCCGTAGGTCCATTGTGTCCACCAGCCCAGTCAAATCCTGAGGCTGTACCTTCAGTTACATCGGTCGGGCCTTCTGACTGATTGTAAATGGGAACACCTGTTACAGAGATTCCGATAGCCCCTAGTCCGGTTTCTGTCGTTTGAGCTGCCAGGGTAGGAGCGGAGGATACAGTCAGTGTGTAGCTGAGCTCTGTGATAAATCCAGGTGAGATGTAATTCTCCGCCGCAACAATAGGCTCAATGTAGAGTGAACTAGTATCCTTCCAATAAGGAGAAGTGTGATTAGGTAAGGCACTGGATGTAATGATGATATCATCACCACTGAATGATATGCTTACCGCTTTCTCGTTAAATTCATCAAATGCAGAAGTGGGAGTGCTGATCGCTTCTCCAGACGTATTGTCGTCATCTTCCAGGGTTACATCATTGGATTCAGAACACCCGTAGGTTAAGGCCAATCCAATAAGCCAAATCTGTTTTTTCATATCACACATAGTTATTGATGATGATACAACGGGATGACTCGCAAATACCCCACTTTAGACTTGAATGGTAATTATGAGCTGGTAGTTGGAAAGATTCTATTAACCCCTTTGTATTGACTTTTAGGGATATCAACATCCCTTGTTTGATTTGATGAGGATGTTAGCATCAGAAAAATGGGTGAAATCAGTCTCTTCATAAAGATTAGTCGCATTTATGGCTAGTTATTTTTACTTCAATCTCTTTTCAAAACAGATGCTCATTGGCATGTGTGCATACTGCCCGTAGTTAGGAATTCGCCGATAATTCAGTTTGGTATAGAGACCAATTGCCTCTGTTTGTGCTGTTCCGGTCTCCAATACTGTTTTGGCAAAACCCAGTTCTTGAGCCCAGTTTTCTAGTTCTCTCAGTACGGCTTTGGATATTCCTTTGCCACGAAATGAGTGTTTCACAAACATGCGCTTGATTTCAACAGCATCTTTTCCGTAAGTTTTGAAACAGCCACAGCCTGCGGGCTGATCGTCGACATAGGCAACCAGGACATGATCAATGGAATCTACCTTATTGTATTGATCGTATTCATCCTGATCTTCAGGGTATCGACCTCTTAGATCTTCGTCCAGTTGTTTGATTAGTGTTTGAAAGTCTTCGTTGGTGTGATTCGTTCTCTTGAGGTTCATGGTGAGGTAAATATCCATGATTCTGACAAAAACGTTTGGAATCACTTGAAAATTTTGGTTAATGAGCAAGTCGCATCAAACATTGAGAAGGTATTCTCTGATATTTTCTTCCGTACTTAGTTCTAGCTTTTTTTTGAGCCGATTGATCTTGCTTTTGACTGAGCCAAGTGTAAGGTGCGTCACATTCGCAATTTCCTTGTTGCTCATGCCGATCTTGATGTAGGCACTCAGTTTCAAGTCATTGATGGTGATAGAAGAACTCTTCTTTTTGAGGTTTTCGAAGAATCCTGGATGCACATCTTCAAAACGATGTACAAAACTATCCCAACTCTTATCAAGCGAATAGCTATCCCCAATCATCTTTCGCAGATCTTTTACGGTTGATTTAAGATCATCTTCAGCGCTTAGATTAGAGATCTTCTCATTGAGGATGTTCAGGATGTTGTTCTTTTCATGCTGAGACATGGTGGCGGCGGCCAACGCACGATCCTTAGTGGCAATAGTTTCTTCTGAGATCTGACGTTCCTTATCTCGCAATGACAGTAGAGCCTCGTTCCGCTCTTTCAACAACCGATTGGATTTGGATTTTAGGTTGTTGGAGTATTGAATCAAAAGCGAAATGGCGCTCACGATAATCACCGTAATGATTAAAACGATCTGAATAACTTTTTGATTTTTAGACTCTTCCAGTCGCTCAAATTCTTGATTTTTCGCTAATTCTTTCCGTCGGGCATTTTCTAGTTCTAGATGATTTTGATATTCCAGGCGAGCAATTTCCAGGGCATGATCTTCGCTAAATAGCTTTGCTTTCTCCTCATTCATTAGTTCCAGATAGTGGAGCGCTTTACTGGATTGATTCATCGCTTTGTAAGCCCCATAGAGAATTTCGTATCTCGCGGCAAGATTATTCACGGATTCTGAAAACTCTGGTGAATCCATGGACTCACTAGCGTAGCTAATCGCTTTTTCATAGTCTCCCATCTCCAAATAAACCCGAGCTTTCCCTCTTAGATTACCCCATTGGGTGCCTTTAAGGGTTTTTGCATAGTCAATAGCCAGATCGTAAGAGTCTAAGGCTTTTTGGTATTCCATCTGGTGGAGATGATAGGAGCCAAGTAGATAATAAGCTTCAGAGATACCTTTTTTGTAATTCGTTGGGAGCAGGGCTTCCAGAGATTTGTCCAGATAGTATTTGGAACTGTCGCTTTGGTTGATACCCATTTGCGCCTCGGCAAGCCCGATATAAACCATTCCTAATGTTGCTGGAGAACTTTCTATGGTATAGTAATCTAATAGATCTTGAAACAAGTCAATTGCTCCAGAGTAATCATGAAGTCGGATGTAGTACCTGGCCAGATTGAGTTTAGTGCTATTTAATATGGATTGATTACCTGCTTTTTCTGAGGCCCGAATAGCTTCCTGAAAATGCTCAAAAGCTTTGATAGGCTGTTGATTGTCGGCGTAGAGTGTAGCTAAGTTTCGATGATTGTACGCTACTCCTAGAGTATCATTGGCAAGAATGGCATGTTCCAGACTCAGGGAGTAACAGGTGAGGGCTGAATCAATGTTTTTCTCTTCCTGATATAACAGGGCCAGATTATTGTAATTGAAGGCAGCACCCTGATGATCATTGAATCGATCGTATAATTGTATGCTAATGAAATGTGCTTCTTTGGCCTCGATGTGTTTACCGACTTTCATGAGAGAAATCCCCATATCGTTGATAGCACGCGCTAGCCAAATAGTAGCTTGTTTTGATAAATCACGATCGCCCAGTGTTCGCAATGGACTATAAGCCTCAACTGAATGTTCATAATCATTGATCATGAGGAAATAGTCCCCGTGAAGTTTATGATAAAAAATTAATTGGCTTTTGGTATAACTATTTAAATCTTGCTCCTGGGTTTGTTGAAGCATCTCGTAGGCCAGCCTGGTAGAGTCTAAATCCAGAAGAGAGTCAATTTTAAACAAATATTCATCAATCGACTGGCCTGTTTGGGCAGTAGTTGTGTTCAATACAAACACCGAGAGAATTCCGATAATACATTTTAATCTGCTAACCACCGAGCTAATAGTATGTCTGCTATTTTGTTATCCTATGTCAATCAGATTGCTAATACAGCTGCTTTTGAAGCATTCCGTGCTAACTGAAATCAATTCTTTTTTGTTGATGCTAACCATATGCTAACCCCTAAAATTTTCAAAAAATGGGCGTTAGCGGCATCTTCGCCTTGAGCTTTTAGAAGCATGGCGGTTTCTTAACATAAGCTCGTAAATGTGTTGCGGTGATAGGTTCCGGAGGATAGAAGGTTCTCCGGAGCTTATTCTTTTCAAAATTAAAAAAAGAAATTCAAAATCGTCTAGGGCCCATTTTAATAGAAGTGGATAAGGTAATCATCAAATTATTAAGATATTCCCATTTCGGTTAAAATGTTGACGATACTTCAGGAAGGGATTATGTGGCAGACGGTCAGATACCCTTTCGTGAAGTATACAAAATAACCTATCCTAATCAGCCTAACTAAAAAAAGCGACCATTGAGGTCGCTTTTTTGATGATAACTCATCATCAGTTTGAGAATTCAATCTCTGAGCACAAGGTGATATCTTTTATAGCTCTTCTATTTCTGCTTTCAATTCTTCTTTGGTTTTACCTGTTTTCTTTTGAAGTGTACCGAGAAGCTCATCTGCTTTACCTTCTGCATAAGTCAAGTCATCATCGGTAAGGTCACCATATTTCATTTTTAGCTTTCCTTTTACTTCGTTCCAGGTTCCTTTATATTCTAAGTTCATAGTGTATCGTTTATTGTTAAAAGTTATTAATAGAACACGCCAACGAGCTTTTTGTTTAGATTATTCATAAAATAACTCATACCTCTTTTAGAAAGGGTACCCAATGGCGAAGTTGAAGATCATGGATTTGGGGTCTGGTCTGAACGAGCCAGTAGGGGTGTCCAATGGAAAGGCCAGATCTCCTCTGATTACAAAATTTTGAATGTCTATTCGTAAACCTGCACCTGTTCCAATACCTAACTGTTTGTAGAAATCACTGGTAAACTGTCCTCCAGGAAGGACCTCTTCATTTCCATTGCGTAACCACACATTTCCTGCATCTAGAAAAATAGCCCCTTTGAGAAAACTGTAAATTGGAAATCGATATTCGGTATTAGCTTCTAATCGGATATCTCCAGTTCTATCAAAGAAAGAGCTGGTATTGTCTTCTGTGGCTTCTGGCACATAAGTTCCAGGCCCCAATGACCTAATTTTAAAAGCTCTGACACTGTAAGGACCACCAGAATAAAACTGTTTGGCGAATGGCATGGCATCTGAGTTGCCGTAAGCAACACCAATTCCTCCATGCAATCGGGTGACTAATTGATGGCTTTTCCCAAGATCAAAATTAATGCGCAAGTCCAGGTCAGCTTTGGCGTATTGCGCATACTCCAGTCCGAAGATCGTTTCTTTGCCATTCTCCTCAACTCCAGTCAGCGCGTTGAATAGATTGCCTGCTACATCCAAATTACTGTTGATGTATATCGGATTTCTGATTTTAGGATTGTTGGACTGTGCATATGTAAAACTGTACGTAAATCCTCCAATCAACTCTTGCTGAAAGCTGCTTGCCAGGAAGGGATTGTCAGTCAGTATAGTCTCAAACTCATCTGTGGTATTGGACAGCTTCACCAGATTGAGGCTGATTGGATTGAATTGATGGTAGATGTATTTGGAGGCATTCCAATCATAGCCGTAAGTAGTCTGTAAGGTTCTTAATTGATATAATTGGGCTCTATTAAGGTACTCTATGCCTAAGGAGATTTTAGTCTTTGGTACGTCATACTTAAACCGGTCTACCATTCTAATAGGAATCAGGCGTGGAAAAATCAGATCTCCATTGATGCCAAACTGCGTACTGCTCAATCCAGTATTCTTGCCACCCGTGATTTGGGTTTCATATCCGATATGTCCACTTAGCTGGAGGAGTTCACCACCATGAAATAGGTTTCTATTAGAGTAGATTCCTCGCAAGCTTGGTCCAGCGAAGTTGTTGGATTTAGAAACAGCCTGAACCTGCAGTCTCAAGGAGCGTCTGGTCATCGGAGATAAATAGATCTTTGTATCAAGTAGTCCGGTGGTGTCAGTTGAATCAACCTTATTTGCTTCCACATGGCGGATGTTGACATATTTGTATGCTCCAATAGACGAATAGCGCTGACTTGTGACCTCAGATCCTCTAGGAGAATAGCGAGTATTTTCTTTCATCAGCAGATAGTAGGGGATGAGTTTTGGCTTGAAGTACTCATCACTTTGAATGACTGCAATGTCTTCTACGATAGTCGTGTCTTGGAGTGTAGAATCCATATCCAGGGAGTAGTTGGGATATACTTCTATGGAATTGATTCGGTAAGGAAGCGTAGACTTGAGTGGTGTGTTTTTCTTTAGGCGGAGATACAAGTCGAACTGTCGTCCTTCCAATTGGTTGGTGTCTGCTTCAAAGATGAGAAAATCTCCATTGAAGTTGTAATACCCTAAAGATTTCAGGTAGTCATCGATTCGAGACCTCTCTTGCTTGAAATCATTTAAGTCAAACCTGGTTTCAGGTTTGAGTATGGTTTTAGATAATGAATTCTTGATAGCTTCTTTAAGCTGGGAGGAATCCATATCCAATTGATAGTTGCGTAAAAAATATGGCGCGGAAATCAATAGTTCGTAGTTGATCTCCGCTTTTTTGTCTTTCGCAGCGATACTGGAGGTTACCTGATTGGTAAAGAATCCATGATTTTCCAGGCGGTTATCCAGTAACTTTTCTGTTCGAGCAATGTCAACGTCTGATAAGTAAACGGGTTGCTCTCCAAACTTCTTGTTGAGAAATTTAGTAATTGGACCAAATTTCACGCCTTGTGCCCGGTAATGATAATAGAGGCCAAGTCGCATACCTAAAAATTTGGAATTAGGAGTAGGATAGAGTGTGCTTTCTAATTCAGTTTCCAACTGGTTTTTATCCGATGGACGCTTGTCAAAGTTGAGCTTTAAGTTTGTGCCCGTATACAAAACCTGATCTTCTGGAATGTATTTATTGACACTGCAGGAAGTAATCAATACCACACTCCAAATCAAAAAGAGATATGTTTTGAGTGATTTATTCATTGTTTTCACTTTGAGCATCTTCCATTTCTTTTCTCCAGATGTCCTGGAATCGATTGAATTCACGAGAGAATATGAAAGCAAATCCAGTTACAATCAATTGACCATCGATAACGTTTTGATATTCGTTTTTTCTAAATCCTTTGAATCGGTAGCGTCCATTTTTAGTGACTAAATACTCAATACTCACATTCCCGATTAATGGAGTGGTAACTTCGCTCTCCTGCATGGTGCTCCCTTCAATATTTACCTCGCTTCCCACCTGTACAATCACCCGATTGTCGAATAGTCGTTGACTAGCATTGATATTGACATCTGTGCGATCCTGTGAGGTTTCTCCCTGAGTTTCTGTGTAACTATTTATGCCAAAATCAACCTGAAAACCTGAGTTTCCGGTGACTTTATTGGACAAGCTATTGAGCTGACTAGACAGTACATTGTTTACATTGTTTCGGGCGATAGATGCTGATCCGCCACTGCTGCCATCACTACCAGCGGCAGGGAAGAATCGATTCAAGACTAAAAGTGAAAATACCTGCTTATTGAGTTGGTCTTCATTGTTATTGAGCTGTTGTACAGCTGCATAAACTCTTCCTCCGTTAGCGCCACGTTCATTTTCATCCAGATCCAACCCAAAACTTAATTCTGGTTGCAAAATGGTTCCATCCAGGTTTAGATAAACATCAAATGGTAGCTGCTGTTGGGAACTGGTTGACGTACTTTCTCCAAGTGACTGAGCCTGGATCAGGGGAGAGGGAGACGTTTTTACATTATAAATGGCCTGAATGTCAAGTTCTGCCGCGAGTGGATCGCCACTCCAGGTGATAGTGCCTCCTGGAGCGAGTTCAAATCGTCTCTTTACAAGATTGTATAGGCTGGCTTCAAAATGTCCATCTGATACAGAGTACATTCCTGATAGTGTGGTTCTGCCATTTGGTTCCATTCCGAAATTAAAGTCTCCTTTACCACTGATTTGGAAATTGTCACCTGTTCGTTCGTCAATGATTATGGTGAAAGTGGCTCCATTACCGATGGTCAGGTTGGTGTTGAGGTCCAAACCAGCTAAAGCCTGAACTGAGTTGGTGACGTCTTCATCTTTTCTTGTCAAGATGTCATCTGGGTTTTGCTTGTTCACAAAAATGACTACTCCTTCACGCTCAACCAGGTCTGCCTGGGATTCAGGAACCATCATGGTGAAGTCTGAATTTTTCAAAACGCTGATTGATCCTCGAATCCGAGGTACTGCCAGATTGCCTTTTACTGTTAGATCAGCATCTAGACCTACTTTTCCATAGAACAGCTCGTTATCATCTTTGTCTGAATTAACTGCTGTGAAGTTTCGAGCCACCAGGTTCAAGTCAAAGGTGGGATTCATAAGGTTAGCTGTTGCAATTGTGCCATTGATAGCGAAAGAGCGGTTGTCTTGATCGCTTATATCAAAGTCCTTTAGATAAACTCCATCATTATCAATTGTGAGTGATTCACTATCAATAGAGAAACTCGTGTTCAGTGAATTGATCTTTAAGCTAAACTCATGGAATTGAAGGTCTCCTGAATATTTTGGATTCGTTGTATTTCCTGAGATTGAGATGTCTCCGGAGAGATATCCAGATGGATCTGAAATCTCGTCTGATAAAAAGGCATTCATGATCTCGGCTTCAATTCGCTCCATGTTTAAATTCAGGTCTAAATTGGTTGCTACGTCCGACGGAACAAATGATCCTTTTAAGGATAGATCCGCTTGTCCATCTTGAAGTGACATGCTGAAGTTGTAATCGCTCGCTGATCCCTTTTCAGCTTTCAGATTTAGATCGCCGAAAGTCACTCCTTGAGAGGCTAATTGGTTAATTGATAAATCTGCTAATAGTGCGGAGTTTGAGAATAAATGTGACATGGATATTTCTCCATCCATTACTCCGGAAGCAATCGTGTCTGATGAATTTAGAAAGCTTGCCAAAGTCATCAGGTTAAAGTGATCGACACTCACTTTTGCGTTCTGGTATGGGTTATCGTCTCCAAAGTTTGATAAGGCTATTTGCTGATTTTTATGGCTAAGACTGAAGTTCTCAAATCGAACATAGTTTGGCGCAATCAATATGTTGTTATTTTCTGGTACTACCCACATCTTGCGATGCATGATGAAGGTATCCGGCTCAATGAAGAAATCAAGAGTGTCACCTGCTATTTTCATCTCTGTTCGAATGTCAATGATGGAGCCTTCTTCTTCTGGTGCATGTAGTTTCATGATAAGTTTATTCTCTTTGGCGTATCCGTTCAAATTGAATTGCTGCATGCTTATTGGTCCCGCCTCAATGGAGGCCCAACCTGCTGAAAAGTTCAGTTTCTGATTGGTGCCAATTACATTTAGGTGTAGACTATCCAAAACCTGATCACTGTAATTTATATAAGGTGCGTTTAGAAGGATGACAAGTGAGTCTTGTGCTTCACGATAGTCAAAATTCAATGTAACGGAATCGAATTGGTCTAATCCAGGTAATATGATGTCACTGATCAACAGGTCCTGCTTGATACTGAGATTAGCACGAACTACTACACCCGAGTCACCAGGTGAGGTGGTTCTTTTGGTATCGCCGGAGTGCAAGTACTCAGATAACTGATTTCTTAAGGTTTCAGAGAAGGCTCCAGGGCTGGTGTTGGACTCTAGACGGGCATTGATGACATCACTGGTGAGGTGAGCACTGGTGGAGTCACTAGAGCTGAAGTAATCTCCCGAGATTTGATTGATGGTGTAGTTCTCAAGGTCCTTCACAATTACCATGTCTGCCAGGTCAAAGTTGATGCTCAAGGTGCTATCAAAGGACACTAAACCAGCATTCAATTGAAATTTGGTTCGGATATCTTCCTGAGTGATGCCTAACCCCATGAGATCTGCACCTTTTACATTAAGCTGCATTTGGGCTTTTTGATTCATTGAATCCAGGTTGGCATTGACTGTTAAACTTAGATCTACATTGTAATCCGTATAGTCAAAGTTGATTTTTCCTTTGCCATCCTTCATTGTACCCATCAGTTTTAAAGAGTCTATGGTATAATCCTGGTATTGGATAGAAAGGATATTGGCTTGTAACGAGGCATCCAGATCAGAGAGGGTATTGCCACCACCTTCTGCCTTCAGAGAAATGGTTAGTGGGCCAAGGTCATTGTTTTGAATCAGTTGACCAATTTGAAGGGAGTCAGTGGAGAGGTTGGTTCTAAACTTTATTTGACTGTTAGCTCGATTCAATGATCCATTGAGTGAGATATTTCCAAGTGAACTGATGAGTTGATTTGTGGAGGTAATCTCCTCAAATGAACCAGTAGTAGTTCCTTTCCATTCAATGGATTTTGGAATATCCAGATCCAGATTGCTAAGATCTGCCAAAGTGTTTAGGTCAGATTTTGAAGTAGCGAACTGATAGTTGAGATCTTTAAAATGAATGGAATCCATTTCAGAGATTTTGTATACCGTTCCATTTAAACTGAATCGTGTTACCTTTCCCCAATTAACTCGGATCTTATTGATGGATAGTTCTTCAGTTTTGCCGTTAATTTTGAATTCGGCCTCAAGGGTCTTGGAAGCAATGTTCTTTAAGTAACTATTGGTATCCAATGCCGGTTGAAATGCATAGATCGGATCAAAGGATTTGAGTTTTAGATTGATGTCAGTGCTGATGGTAGCGAGAGTTGGGTCATTTAGCCAATCGTTGATGGAGGGGTAACTGATTGAAGTATTTCCAGTGAGAACATTACCATTGAGATTCACCTTTAGTTGCTGAAGAGATGCTTTTTGATTCGATAATTTAGCTTTGAAAGCCAAATTTTGAAGTTCTAGCCCACATCGCTCCATAAAACTCAAGTCATCAATATTGAGAGTTGTAATTTCGTTTTTTAAGGAAGCCTGGTTAATTGAAAGGTTGAAATCTTTGATATCAATGTGTGCAGGGTTAAAAACCTTTTCTTCTAATTGTGTGGAATCGGTGATTAATAAGATGCCATTGTTTGAAAGCTCAATATTTGACGCTTCCACACTCCATTCTGGCCAACTAAAGTCCGTGGTTATATTGCTTGTATCCGCTGTGCTAGGAGGCTTAGAGTAGGATTTAAAAGTTATTTCGCTTTGATCAAGCAAGAGCTTGTCAAGTTGTATTTTTTGCTCATTCAGATCAATCAAAGAAATTTCCGTTTCGAACTGGTCGATCTGGCCATCAAAGAAAGTGAGCGTGGGAGGAGAGTGATAGCTACCCTTGAGATTATAAATATTGAGTTCATCTACCATGATGGTAGGAAGAATAGATTCTGAACTATCTTCCTCTGTGCTGGTGTTCGATGCAGTTAGGAATGTTTGAGTGTATTGTCCATTGATATCTGTCAAGGTTAGTTCGTCGATGTGGAAAAGCATTTTTTCCAAATCAAGTTCATCCATTGATAAATCAAGAGACCCAAGAAGTAGTTTGCTATCAATACCTAATGTTTGATCCTGGTACATTAGATCAAAATCAGCAAAATGAATATCTCCTACATCAATTGTTGGTGAAGAGGAGGTGGTGGTGTCTACTTGCTGTGAGGTAGTGTCACTAGCAAACGCATCAATGATGTATTGGAAGTTGAACTGAGCAGTTGTGCTGTCCCTTTTTACTCTTACAGCTAATCTTTCCCATTCTACATAATCGATATTGATTTCATTATTGCTGACTATTGGAATGAGGGCTACAGATGCTTCCAGGTTTTTGGAATAGATGAGTGTGTCTCCGGACTGATCTTCCAGATAAACTTCTTCCAGGTATGCATTGCCATCGAAAGTAATGAAGAGTCTGCCAATAGAAAAGGGAGTGTTGATTTTGGAAGAAACGTATTGAGTTGCCTTTTGAATGATGAGGTTTTGACCCCATGGGCTACGAATGATCAGCACTACAGCAATGAATAATACCAGTAAGCTACTGATAATCCATCCCATGGCCTTTAGAATTAGGATTCCATACTTTTTAACTGCTGTGGTTCTTGACATAAGGTCCCCGTCGGGAAAACTGAAAAATTAGTCTTGATAGAATCAGATTAGATAATCAATAGAACAGGATATTGTTTGTCCACTGATCAAATTTCAAGATCATTGATGGTATGTTGCTATTAAAGAAAGTATTTAATTACTCAGAATGTTTTGAACAACGATTTGGTTTAAACGCTTACCAACAAAAAAAGCGACCAGGTATGGTCGCTTTCAGTCATGTTATTTTTCGTGATTTTAAACCGTTCTATTCTTGTCGAACTGTTCCAGGTAATCAGCTACTCTTCGCACGAACATACCTCCCAAAGCACCATCAACCACTCGGTGGTCATAGCTATGGGATAAGAACATCTTATGTCTGATTCCGATGAAATCGCCTTGTGGAGTTTCTATCACAGAAGGTTTCTTCTGGATGGCTCCAAGGGCCAATATTCCAACCTGAGGTTGCATAATGATAGGAGTACCCATTACATTTCCAAAAGATCCAACATTAGAAACAGTGTAGGTGCCACCTTGTAGATCATCAGGTTTCAATTTATTGTCTCTGGCTCTACGGGCCAGGTCATTTACTTTTTCAGTAAGTCCAACCAGGTTCAATTGATCAGCATTGTGAATTACCGGTACGATGAGGTTGCCAGAAGGAAGTGCAACAGCCATACCGATGTTGATATTTCCTTTTCTTACAATATTAGAACCATCTACCTGCACATTGATCATTGGATAATCTCTGATAGCCTTAACCACTGCTTCGATCATTATTGGAGTGAAGGTTAAAGCCTGACCTTTTTCAGCGAAAACACTTTTCATTTTATTTCTCCAATGAACCATCTCGGTAACATCCGCTTCTACGAATGAGGTAACATGTGGAGAAATCTGCTTCGAAGCGACCATTCGATCTGCAATCATTTTGCGCATTCGATCCATTTCGATGATCTCATCTTCTCCACCGATCGTTACTGGCATTTGTTGAGCGGCAGGTCGTGATGTCGGACTTGCTTCTGCAGCAGCGGTAACTTTAGCAGATCCATTGCTTCGATCTTTTACATAAGCCAATATGTCGTTTTTGGTTACTCGTCCATCTTTGCCAGATCCAGCAAGTTTTTCAAGTTCCTGTAGAGAGATTCCTTCTTCTTTGGCGATGTTTCTAACCAAAGGCGAAAAGAATTTGTCTCCCGCCTTGGAAGGGATTGCTTCTGTAGAAACAGTTGCAGTAGCTGTTTCCATGATGGCTTCAGCGGCTTCTACTGCTTTCTTCTCATCCTTCGCTGGAGTAGCTTCTGGGGTAGTGCTAGCTTCTCCATCTGTTTCAATGATCGCGATAGGTTTACCTACTTCCACCACATCACCTTCCTGGGCAAGAATTTCCTTCAGGACACCCGCATGAGTAGAGGGAATCTCCGTGTCTACCTTATCGGTGGCTACCTCTAAAATCGATTCATCTTCCTCTATTGCATCGCCTACATTCTTCAGCCAGGAGAGTACTGTGCCTTCCATCACGCTCTCGCCCATTTTGGGCATGACCATTTCTACTAGAGCCATATAATATTTTGTTTGTTGTTTATTTTTGGGTTACACAAAGATAAATAATTTCGTTAATTGCTGGAAAAGTGAATTCTGAACATGTTTAGGGCTGCAAGGGCACTAAATTTTATATTGAGAACTCTGTCTCTTGTAAAATTAAATTTTTTAGCAATGGTTTTTTCCTTATCGGAATAACAAATCCAGACCGTACCAACAGGTTTTTCTTCGGTGCCTCCACCAGGGCCTGCGATACCACTTATAGATAATCCCACATCGGCATTTAGCTTCTCTCTTACGGCCGTTGCCATCTGCACAACCACTTCTTCACTCACCGCACCTTTCTCTTCCATTTCTGCCAGATTGACGTCAAGAGAATTCACTTTTACATCATAATCATAAGAAACGATAGATCCCTTGAAGTAAGCAGAACTACCAGGAATCGAAGTGATCATGTGGGACAAATATCCTCCAGTGCAGCTTTCAGCGAAGGCAATGGATTTATTATGCTTCAACAAGGTTTCTCCAACAACTTTTTCAAGCTCATCGTCATCAAAACCATAAACGTATTTTTGGATCAAAGGTAGAACTGTATTCACATTCTCATTGATCAGCTTAGCCAATTGGGTTTTGTCATCACCAATGGCGGTGATCCTTAATTTCACTTGTCCCATACTTGGGAGGTAGGCCAGTTTCAGTTGATTAGGTAAGGCCGCTTCCCAATCTTGTATTAGTTCTGCCAGTGAAGATTCTGGGATGCCCACCGTACGAATGATCTTATGGAGAATCACTCCGACAGAGAATTTTTCAGAAAGTCGAGGAAGTACTTCTGCCGACATGATGTCCTTCATCTCGTATGGGACACCTGGCATAGAGACGAAAATAGTATTTCGTTCATCAAACCACATTCCAGGTGCCGTACCCATACTGTTGGTCAGTTTGGTGCAGTTGGCTGGTAGCTCCGCTTGTTTTCTATTTGGTTCAGTGATTTCTCTGCCTCTCTTGTTGAATAGCTCTTTGATTTCCTGGAGAGCAGATTCATTGAGAACGTAGCCGACATTGAAATATTTGGCAAGGAGAGGCTTGGTTAAGTCATCATTAGTTGGCCCTAGACCACCTGTTATCAGGATGACGTCAGCTCTTTCTTCGGCCTCTTTCAGTGCGTTGAGAATTTCATCCTCTACATCACCTATTGTCACTCGTCTCTTTACTTTGATTCCTATCAGGTCTAGTTGTGCACTGATCCAATGTGCATTGGTATCTAATGTCTGACCGTATAGAAGCTCATCTCCAATTGAGATGATTTCAGCATATGTTGGCATTACAGTATTTGCTTTATTCTGTATACTTTTATGGTACGCAAATTATATAATCTTTGAAGGATGAGGCTTGTTTTATTTTCACTCTGTTTTATTTTTTTATTCACCAGATGTACGGTTCAGCAGATCCAGCAAACACTTGGGGATGTATTGGAGTCAGATGAGTTAACCACTGATCAGGTGGTATCGGGACTCAAGGAAGCTTTGGTTAAAGGAGCGGGAACGAGCACAGCCTCAGCATCTAAGGTGAATGGCTTTCTTGGAAATCCGAAAATAAAGATTCCGTTTCCTCCAGATGTTAAAAAAGTAGAAGATAAACTTCGGGAAATTGGACTCGGATCCAAGGTAGATGAGTTTATTGAAACACTCAATCATGGAGCTGAGGAGGCGGCCAAAGAAGCTAAACCAATTTTTGTCAATGCCATTACTGGAATGACTGTGCAGGATGCCTGGGGTATCTTGAAAGGGGAGGACAATGCGGCTACTCAGTACCTTCAAAGCAAAACCACCGCGGACTTAACCGCAAAGTTTCAGCCTGTGATTAAACAAGCCTTAGATAAAACCAATGCAACTAAATATTACAGTGACCTGGTGAATACCTACAATAAGATTCCTTTTGTTGATAAGGTTAACCCCAATTTAGATGAGTATGCCACTGATCGAGCGTTGAGTGGATTATTTACTTTGGTTGCTGAAGAAGAAAAGAATATTAGAGCCAATCCAGCTGCAAGAACAACTGAATTACTTAAAAAAGTATTTGCAAAACAGGATTAATAGATGCTTACAGAACTTCAGCGAAAAAAGCTGACCCATTACTTCAATGTCCTCGATTTTGATAAGAGTGGGACGTTAGAAAAACAGGACTTTGTGAGTATAGGTGTAAATCTCTCTACACTTTGGGGTTTTGGACCTGATACTGCGGAATATCAAGCCAGCACAGCACGAACTTCTAGAATTTGGAGTGATTTCCATTCATTTATAAATAAAGGAGAGGAGGATCATGCCACATTGGAAGAATGGCTTGAATTTGCGGATAGGATGATCGTGAATGGATCGGAAGAAATGTATGTGAGCCATGTGAGTAAAGTCGCCATGGAAATCATTGATTTGTTTGACGCTGACAAGGATGGCTATCTGTCTTTGAGTGAATACCTCAATTTATTCATGGCTTACCGAATTGAAATCAAGCATTCTACCAAAGCTTTTGCGAACCTGGATAAGAACCATGATGATCTAATTAGTAAAGAAGAGCTCCTTCTTGCCATCCGCGAATTCTTTCGTAGCGATGATGAAGATGCTGCTGGTAATTGGTTGTTCGGGTTTTGGGAACACCCACGCTGGGTTTAGAACCTCATTGGCTCACCCTCTTCCGGGATCAGAAACTTGCTTTGCGGTATTTCAGCTTCATCTAAAGCTAGTATCAAATCCTCCTCTGCCTTACCCTGGCCTTCATCAGCCAGTGGGAATGTTCCAAAATGCATGGCAATGCTTTGTTGAGACTTAACATCTTTATGTAACTGTACAGATTGGTCAGGAGACACGTGAATAGGAGACATGAACCACTTGGGTTCGTAAGCGCCTATTGGTATCATGGAAACATCCATTGGGCCTTCTTTTTTTCCGATTTCTTTAAAAAACTCCCCATAACCACTGTCTCCAGCAAAATAGACTTTCTTTTCGCCATTTGTAAGTGTATAACCACACCACAATGTTTTATCTCGATCGAGCATTCCCCGACTGCTGAAATGTTGAGCCGGTGTGGCGGTTATTTTCAAGCCAACTTCGGAGGACTGCCACCAATCCAATTCTTTGACTTTGGTGATTTTATGTTGTGCCAGATAGCGACCAACACCTAGTGGGACAATGAATACAGGTTCGAATAAGCCATTGAGTTTCTTTACCGTGGTAATGTCCAAATGATCATAATGATTGTGACTAAGCAGAATCACATCTATAGGAGGTAGGTCTTCAAAATTGATTCCAGGAGGTCTCATTCTGCTTGGCCCGACAAATGAAAAAGGGCTGACTCGCTCACTCCACACCGGGTCGGTTAATAGGTTCAAATTATTCCATTGAATAAGGAAAGTACTGTGGTTGACGAATGTAATGATCAACTCGTCACTGGAGTCCACAGGCTTAGGACCTACCGAAGTTTCATAGTTTTTCATCCATGGTCCTTTGTCACTCTTGATCATCCATTCGATTACTGCACCAAGTCCTTTGGCTTTCTTACCAGTAGGGTTTATAAACTTTTTACCGTTGAAGTGGTCAGTAGCAGGTCCTTTGTGTCCGGGGGCACTAAGGGAAACACCTGTGGCTAAAATGAGTGAAACCACCAAAAAAATACCTAAAAGCACGTATATCACCATGTTTAACGTAAAATCATTACCGACTGTCGAAATTAAGCATATAAGCTATAAATCTTTGATTTTCTTTGCTTTAAGATAAAATATAGAGGAGATAAAGTTAAGTGTGATGTGAAATCTATTAACTAACTTCGCTAAAGTTTACATCTGAAAGGCACGTGATGCACGTAGGTGATTTACTAAGAGATTGACAAATATGAATAAGCTATTTTTTTTAATCATTACATCCTGTGTGATTTTTACAGCTGCAGCACAGACTACCACCACAGATGGATCATGGCAGAATAGCTCAAACTGGAATGCAACTTATCCTGGATCTGGAACAGATGCTGATGGAACACTTAATTTATCTGGAGAAACAATCAATTTTGATAATTACATCATTTTGGGGAGTAGTTCCTCTCGCGTAAATATCTCCGTTGCTGGTAGTAATGAAAATGGTGATTTTGTTGTTAATGATACATTAGTCATTTTCGGTGATGTCACTTTTGCTAACAAAGCGATGCCTATGACAGTAACCGGAAATGGTGTGCTGATAATTTTTGGAAATTTGACTATGCAGAATAAGATTTCTGTTGCTTCAGATGGTTTGATAGTGGTTACCGGTGATTTTGGAATGACTGGATCGGCTGTTCAAAGTGATTATTCTGGGGCTGGAAACGTATATGCTGGAAGCTATTCAGGTAATGCTGAAAGTGAGATTGATGCTAGTGGTGATGGTAATGGGGATTCTTCTTTTACCATTGATGATTTATCTGATGATGGCTTTTCTACTATAGAAGACTATGTTACTGGTGGAGGTACTATTCCATTGCCAGTAGAGTTTCTGTTTTTCCAATCTTCTACAACGGATTATGTGAAATTAACGTGGGCTACGGCTTCAGAGAAGGATAATGATAGATTTGAAGTGGAGCGTTCTGATGATGGTGAATTCTTCTATTCTATTGGAGATGTACAAGGTAGTGGTACCGTGAACGAACGTGTTGATTACAGTTTCGTTGATTTTTCAGCCATTGCATCTGTTTCTTACTATCGATTAAAGCAAGTTGATTTCGATGGTGTTTACGAATACTCACAAACGATACGTGTAGAAACGGGAGTTTCTTCTAGTCAAGTATCTTTTCAGGTTTATCCAACGGTAGTGACCAATGATTTCATGACCATTAACGCCAATAGATCTTTTGAAGTCAAAAACATCGAAGTATTTGGTCTATCAGGAAATCAGCAGGGAAAAGAGGTGAACTTCTATAAGAATCACCCTTCAGAGATAGAAATTTCTGGTAATAATCTTCAAAAGGGAATTTATCTGATAAGATTGACCACCACTGAAGGGGATCTACTGGTGCAGCGATTTATTGTACGTTAATCCCTAATCCTTATTTTTTGGCTGTAGTACATTGATTCAGATTCTAGGATCAATGTATAAACACCTGGCGCACTATCCAACAATATCGGCTTATTGGGGAAGACCACTTTATTCAGAATTGTTTTTCCTGAAAGATCTATTAGAAGAATAGATGTTGGTTCTTCAATGCCTCTAATAGTTAGCGTCTCATTATTTCTCAGTGGATTAGGATAGATCTTCAGTAAGTTTTCATTTGTGCTTAATACCTCAATCTCTGGCCGTTGGTTGTAGACGGTATAAAAGAGAGTGTCCTGACTGCTACAGCCTTCAGTGTCAAATCCTTGAACCACGATTTCATAAACATCAGCTGAATCAAACAGAATGATTGGATCTGTTGCATTGTCATAATATGATCCATTAATACTCCAATACCTATCCGGAATGGATTCGTTATCAAGAGAGAATGTTGCTGTTATTCCCTCATTTAAATAGAGTGTATCTGGAGTAACACTGATTGTGAATTCAGGTCTTTGCGGATCCAATACAAGCTCTACCGCATTTGACGGAAGTACCTGATCGATTCCTACTATGTATATTGATTGAGTTGATACGAGGCTATCTATCGATAGTTCTTTTCCTTTTTTAATCAGGTTTAATAGTTCCACATCTTCATAGAATCCGAAATAAGTGCCATTTTCTGGTTGAATAACTACATCCTCACCAAAGCAGTAGGTTTGATCAGAAAGAGTTGGAATGGACGAGGTTGTAAACTCTATGGTTTGAGACAAGGAAGCCTCGCAACCAAATGTAGATATGGAAGACATCTCTACTGCATAGCTGGAATTGGTTACTTCTAGACTTAAAGTATCTGAAGAGGATAATTCTACCCCATCCACCATCCAGTTAGTGGATGAGTAGTCACTAGAAGTATTATAGATCAATGCAGAATTAGTTGTGCTTCCCAGATCAACAATCCAATCAAATGATACCTTGTAGTCAATGACTTCAATGGATACTGCCTTTCTCAGACTTTCGAATGGACCAGAGGTATTGGTGACATAGAAGATTGTGTCCTGCTCAAGATTATCAATGATAAGTTGTTGACCTTCAAAGAATGCGACATCTGATGCTTCTGAGGTAAAGAAAGCAAGTGAATCCGTATTGGAGGCTGATAGAATAACGGAAGCCCCGGCACAGATCATCTGGTCTTGAATTTCCGGTAGGTCTGGTCTTTCAGCAACCAGTAGTTCCCGGGTGAAGGATTCGTTACAGCCTAGCTCATTATTCACTTCAAGTGTGATATTATAGACACCGGCTGAGTTATAGCCAACTACAGGATTTTGCAGCGTAGCTTGTTGATTGTTTCCAAAATTCCATAGCCAATCTACAGGAAGAAAGCTTCTATCATAAAAGCTGACACTATTGTTGTCATCCAGAAACAATGTGTCGGTGGACATGTCAAAGTTGGCTACGTGCAATACCAAATCAACATCTAGTCTATAAATGTCTCCAATGGACTGATCGTCTATATTTCTCAAATAGAAGGAAGTGTCTTGACTGACGCTTCCCGTGATCAATGTGTCATTAGTGGTGATAAGGTTTTGTCCTAAAGGATCACTAAAGAATTGAAATTGATCACCACCAATCGGATCAATTGTTAATGATGCGCCTTCACAGCTGTTGTAAGTCTCAATGAGTAACGGGGTTTGTAAGTACCTGCGATAAGCGCCCATTCCTGAATCAAGTGCTACTTTCAGTTGCTCCAAAGAACTGGCAAATGCTATAATGAAAGAAGATTTGATTGCCTCACCCATGGGTACAGAAAGTGAGTCTTCAGCAATCATACTTGCTATATCATTTCCACCTGACCAACCTGCCGTGTCATAGATGGATTGTTTTGATAAGGCGTAAATCAAACTATCGGTCCAATCAGCAGAGAAATCTTGAGCATTTGATCCAAAATTATTTTGATCGATAGACTGGTGAATTGGCAAGCTATCATAGTATGATTTTATTCCTACAAAAAGGGTGCTGTCCAGATCAAAATTGACAATGGCATGTAATGAGTCATTGTAGTAACTTTTATTAGATGTAGCTGTTAGTAGGTTCCAGTCCGTGAAGAGCCCTACACTGATGTTTTCTAAATCTTGGTCTCCCTGGTTTCCGATATAATATTCCTGAATCATGTAGTTGGTTGATTCGTTCATCAGTGTTCGTTGAGCTATTTGTAAACCCGCAGGATTGCTTGCAGAGTCATCGGAGAAGGTACTCGTGGCGTAAGTATCAATACCGTCATGAAGCAATGATTTAGCTAACTTCTGAGTCACAAATTCTTCATGTCTTGAAAGGCTGGTTATGGATTGATAAAAATTGTCTGAAACCTGGTTGGAATCGATGCTAACGAAAAAACTCATCCTGCTGATCGTATTTTCGAAGTTGTAGGTTAACCCAATACCGTTGAAAAAACTATCATCTGCAAAACCAAGGTTTCCGCTACTACTCATGGTGAAACTTAGTGTTCCGTTGGTTACATCTATTCTATCTGAAGCCGTTTGAATTTCTATATATTCAAAGTCCTGGTAATATCCATCTTCAAATGACACGCGGATTGGAATGACTGTGTTTGCAGGGGCGCTTTCAGAAATTTTCGCACCAGTTAAAGTAATTGTGTTTGTCGAAAGGGTTGGAAGCGTGGTAATTGCTACTGATTGATTGTTGAATTCAATGTATTCAGAAGGAGAGGATAGGCTGACGGTTGGAGTGGATTCTGCGAGATAATTTTTTAGAGTTAAATGAATTTCGATGGAATCACCATAATATAGATCGGTCCCCAGATCACTATTCACTGAAAAGCTTTCTAATCGAATGGATTTTAACGTGTCTTCATCAGCAACAAGCGCATTTTCAATGTTTAATCTTCCAAAACCTAATTTATCTTGATAAGTGCTATTAAGATCATAAATATTATCAGACGTTACTCTTATTCTTTCAATAATCTGACGAGCGTTCAATTCTGGAAATCTGGTTTTGACCAATGCGGCAGCCCCAGCCACCTGTGGACTACTAAAAGAGGTGCCATCACCGCTTGTAAAACCGTCATTACTTGTTGTTCCGTATATAGCTCTTCCAGGCGCCGAGATGTCAACCTGATAGCTGTAGGATGAGAAGGATGCTTTAGTGTCATTATTCTCTGTAGAAGCCACTGATAACACATTGTCATAGCTTGCAGGGTAAAATTCCAGGTCTTCGGGTGTATTACCAGCAGCTCCTATGACAATAAGGTTTTTTTCCTCTACAGCGTAATTGATAATGTCCTGTGCGGCCTGGGTGTAACTGTTTGCTGAACCCCAGCTGAGATTGATGACATCATAGCCATTATCTGCAGCATAAATAATGGATTCATACGTATTGGCTGCAGTTCCTGATTCTGACTTGAAAATCTTCAAAGCCGCAAGTTTTGCATTGATACCTACTCCAGCCATTCCAAAGCCATTATCGGTTTCGGCACCGGCAATCCCTGCTACGCGAGTGCCATGATAATTACTACCAGGTAGAGCGGAAGTGTCTTGATCTGCAAAATCATACCCTCTGTAGTCATCAATGTAGCCGTTTCCATCATCATCAATTCCGTTTGGTGGGTCTTCTTCATTTACATGCATCTTATTCACCAGATCCGGATGGAAATAGTCCACACCAGTATCACTGATACCAATGATCATAGAGCTATCACCTCGGGTAATATCCCATGCTTCGAATGCTTTGATAATGTTCAGATAACTCTGTGATCCAGCAGCTATGGCAGGGTCGTTAGGCAAGTAAAGTAATTGTTCCTGATAGATGGGCTCCGCATAGAGCACATTGCCATAAGACTCAAGACTATCGCAAAGTGCACGGATGTCGGTTTCTTTTGAGACTTCAATTTTATAGAGTCCATCTATTATGGATGCGGTGATTCTAAGAGCTGACGTATTAGTCTTCAACGGGGTATACCGTTCTAATCCTTTGATATGTGTAAGGGAAAGAGTTTTCTCCGACTGTAAAGTGCTCGAATTATTCAGTTTAACATAGAGTACTCCTGGCTCAATCTCCGTTTGGGCAAAGGCCCATTTATGAATGATGAGAAAAAGAAGTAATGAATATAGGCGGTGAATTTTCAAATCAGGTAACGGCGGTTTTACGAACAATTTTTGAGAACAGTGAAGGGAATAGACGCTTTACGTAAATTCCAGCCACTTCTTTGAACCCTCCAATGTAAACCTCTTCTTTATTTTTTTCGATGGCTTTGATGATTTTCACTGCGCACTCTTCTGGTGAAAGACCTCCATCCTGAGCGTTATCCATTTTGTTTTGTTTGCTACCATCTCCCATTAAGGCATTCACACTGATTTGTGTTCTCACAAAACCAGGTAGGATTATGCTCACTTTTAAGCCATCAGCATGATGTTCTGCTCTAAGTGCGTCATAGAATCCATGTAAGGCATGCTTGGAAGCAGCATAGGCAGATCTAAAGGGTGTGCTGATGATTCCCACAGCTGATGTAATGATTACCTGATGTCCACTTTTTCTTTCAATCATTTTGGGTAACAATGCTTTGGAAAGAGCAATCGTTCCAAAGTAATTAACCTCCATAATCTTTCGATCTACATCCAGATCGGTATTGATCACTTTGTCACGTTGGCTGATGCCACCACAATTAACTAAAATATCTACATGACCGTGTATGGACTCCGCTTCTTTTGCTTTTTGCTTAATAGCAAAACTGTCCGCCAGGTCAAGCGGAAGTATATTTATGTTTTCTGGTGACTGACTGTTGTTCTTCACTCGCTCAAGTTCTTCCCGACGCCTTGCTGAAATGATTAGTTTGGCGTCTAATTTGGATAGTTCATATACGAGTGCTTCACCTATACCAGATGATGCTCCGGTAATTAATATTACCTGATCTTTGATCTTAGTCATTTTCTTGTTGCTTACTCGCTTGCATGTATACATAAATGGTGTAAACACCCAAAGCGGTTCCTAAAGGTACACTAGGTAAGGATAGGCATCCTGAAATCATCATGACAGTCATACCCCATTTCTTACCATTTAATTGAGCAAAACCTCCTACAATAGATGGAAGTGGAAAAAGAACAATCAATACGAAAAATAAGGAGTGAACAAAGAGGAATACTGTTTTAATAATTTGAAGCTCATCGCCACTCACTTCATTTTCAATGAAGGGCATGGCCACTTCAAGTGCGAGGTTAACTATCAACAAAGTAACCAGGCCTAAAAAGCCGTATACGATGTGCAGAATGCTTAAGAGTCTTTTATGTGTGTCCATGGTTCGTTAGATTTTACTATAAACTACGAAATCGAAGGCATATTTGTGACGCTCATCAGTAGAATGATGTATTCGACTACTTTCTTTCCATTCGGATTTGTCAAATTCAGGAAAGATTGTCTGTCCTTCAAAATCCCCGTCTATTTCTGTTAGATAGATTGTGTCAGCATAGGCAAGACCCAATTTATAGATTTCTCCTCCTCCAATAATGAATACTTCTTCTTCACTATTCTTTCGAGCAATTTCGATTGCTTCTTCCAGACTATTCACTACTTCGGTTCCTGGTGCTTCATAGGTGTTTTTGCGTGTGATCACCACATTAGGCCTGTTGGGAAGAGGTTTGAATCGAGGAGGTAATGATTCGTAGTTTTTTCTACCCATGAGCACATAGTGACCCTCCGTAGTTTTCTTAAAATACTGAAAGTCATCTGGTAAGTGCCATGGGATGTCATTGTCCTTTCCAATCACTCTATTTCGGCCCATGGCGGCAATCATGGATATCTTCATAACCTTTCTTTTCTATTAATCGTATTCAAAGAAAAATAATTACAATGTTAATCGCACTCCTTGCAATTTGTTTTGTGTCAGTATTGGGAAATGTAGTGCTTGCCAGCAAGTTGAAGCAAGACCCTTATGAATGGATTCTATTGTCTCTTTTAATTGGTCCAATCTCATTGCCTATCCAATACTTCAGTGCTCGTCCTTCCAATGGTAACCCCTAAGGAATTCCTCAGTGAGCATTTTTCTTTTTCCCTGAAGCTGAACATCAGTCAGTGACAATGTCCCGTCAGCAGTGACTACATCAATATATTTCTTGCCATCTGAATGGAATGATCCGGGAGAAGTATTATAGTTTCTTTCGGATTTCTCTGCCATAAATACTTTAAAGGTCAGTTCATCCAAAGTCGTCCAAGCAGCAGGATATGGACTTAAGCCTCGAATGAAATCTCTTACTTTTTCTGATGGCTGATCCCAATTGATTTCGCAATCCTCTCGGAAAATTTTTGGAGCGTGTTTGTCTTCACTCACCTGTGGTTGAGGTTTTAATTCATAATCACCACTTTGAATTTTCTTTACAGACTCCACCACAAGGTCTGCGCCTTTGTTCATCAATCGCTCGTAGACAGTTCCTACTGTATCCTCATATTTAATAGGCTCTACATGCTGTAATAAGATGTTTCCGGTGTCTATCTCATGCTTCAGTTTGAAAGTGGTAACACCAGTTTCTTTCTCTCCATTGATAATGGCCCAGTTGATAGGGGCAGCACCTCGGTAGTCAGGCAGTAATGATCCATGTAAGTTAAAAGAACCCAACGGGGGCATGTTCCATACTGCTTCAGGGAGCATCCTAAATGCCACCACAATCTGCAGATCAGCCTTATAGGACTTAAGCTCTTCTTGAAATTCAGGGCTCTTAAGATTGGTTGGTTGCAATACGGGAATGTTGACAGAGACTGCATAATCTTTAACAGGGGAGGTGCCAAGCTTCTTTCCACGTCCTTGAGGTTTATCAGGTGCAGTGATTACGGCGACTACATTAAATCCATTCTCTACCAACTTCTGCAACGAGGGAACTGCAAACTCGGGCGTTCCCATAAACACAATCCTTAGATCCTTCATAGGCTGGCAAAGCTAGCAAACACCAATTACTTTTTATACTTAGAATTTTGATACATCATATTTCTATGTATATTTGTTCTATGTATTCAAAAGAACTACTAAAAGGGACCATTGGAGTGATGGTATTGAAGCTGCTGGAGGAGAATGACCGGATGTATGGTTATGAAATCTCTCAGCGTGTGAAAGAACTCACCGATGGGAAGATACTACTGAAAGATGGATCACTTTATCCGGCTTTGCACAAGCTCCTTAGTGATGGTATTGTTGATTTTGAGGAGCAAAGTATTGGTAAGCGAGTGAGGAAGTACTATTTCTTAACCAAGAAAGGTAAAAAGGAAAAAGATGCACAAATCGCTGAGCTAAAGGATTTTCTTGCAACCATTCAGAAAGTAATATTCACTGATTTGAACAAAATGCCTGCTTTATGATAACTGATGAACAAGTAGACTTCATAGAGAAAGAAATTCTCAAGGGAGAAGTGAAGAGCAAAGAATTGCGGGATGACTTGCTGGATCACATGTGCTGTCTTGTAGAGATCGATTTAAAAAAAGGCCTGTCTTTCGAACAGGCCTATCAAAAAGCATTTCTTCAAACCTCACCGAACGGGTATAGTGAGATTCAAAATGAAACTCTTTTTTTACTTAACTATAACAAAATTATGAACATGAAACGATTGACCTACATTTCTGGGTTTATTTTTTCCGCGGCCTTCACATTTGGCCTTTTATTCAAGCTGTTACATTGGCCAGGTGCCGATCTGCAATTACTCATTGGAACTTTTGGCCTTTCCTTCATTTTTGTACCTCTGGTTCTCATCAATAAGTACAAAGCATTGGTGCAGGAAGTCCTTTCAGAACGAATGAAATGGATTTTTGGATTACTAAGTCTGGTGCTTTTTGTGGTTGGTACTTTGTTTAAGATCAATCATTTTATGGGTGCCAATATCCTGGTGATTTTTTCATTCTTGTTTTTCGGATTTGGATTCTTACCATTCTTGTTTTTTAGAATGTATAAAGAGTCAATGGATAAATTATGAGATGGTTATTTCTATTGTTTATAGTCGCTTTTGGGTGTACTCCTAAACAGCAAGAAATTACATCGGAACAGGTGAAACTTAGATTTGGTGAGTTTGAAACGGGCGAACTCATCAAGACTAAGCCTGTAGATGTGAGTGCAACTCCTATTCACAAAAAGATCCAAAACCATCCAGATCAATTTAAATACCTCGAACGGGTAGAGGTAAATAGCATGATCTACCAAAGTGATGGATTGATGGTTACCGGATTTTTGGTGAAGCCTAAAAACCTAGATGCCAATACTCCTGTAATTCTTTACAATCGTGGAGGTAATCAGGAATATGGTCGTCTTCATGTAGGTCATGCGGTAGAGATATTAGCTCCACTGGCTGATCAGGGATTCATCGTGGCTGCAACCAACTATCGTGGTAACTCCGGAGGGGAAGGCAAGGAGCAGTTTGGTGGAGATGATGTCAACGATATCTTCAATTTGATTGATGCATTGGGGCAAATCCAACATGCGGATACCAGTAGAGTCGGACTTTTCGGACTTAGCCGTGGTGGTATGATGACTTATCTGGCCCTGCGACAAGATAGACGACACAAGATTGATGCAGTTGCCAACTTAGGAGGTATTACAGATATGCGTAAGACCGTAGAGTATCATCCGGAAATTGGTGCTGTATGTCAGGAACTGATACCGGGTTTTGTTGAGAATCAGGAAGATTTATTGGATTCAAGGTCTGCCGTAAAGTGGGCACATGAATTACCAAAGGATGTTCCAATGCTTATTATTCATGGAACGGAGGATCAAAGCGTTACTTATCTCCAGATTCCTGATTTTGTGAATAGGATTCGTACTGAAGAGATTCCATATCGTGCGATCATCTATGAAGGAGATAATCATGGATGTAGGAATCATCAGTCAGAAGTATTGAGTCATCTACAGACATGGTTTTCAGAAAGGTTAATTGAAGAACAACCTTATCAAGAGCAGGTTTTCGAAATGATTTCGGAGGGAACATAAAAAAAAAGGGCCATTTGGCCCTTTTTTATTTGTAGAGTAAGTATCGCTCCCTAAGTTTTTTATATGCTGCTAACTCTTCTCTCCAGCTTTCTCTAATCTCTTTTTCACTTTTTCCGGAAGTAATTTGCTTTTTGAGTCGTTCGGAACCCGATAACTGGTAGATATAATCTTTGAAGAACTCATCTACTTCAGTATTTCGATAGAAGTTTAACAGATTGGATAAATCCAGTTCATACTTAGGTTCCTGACCGATGAAGCTTACTCCGACACAAAGTTCATTGTCCAAAGGAGGATATTTAGATCCTGCATTGGGGTGAGGAGTAAATCCAAAAACGCCACCCTGATAGTTTGGATGTCCGAGCACCTGGAACGGAAAATCGGTTCCACGACCTAGTGAAACAACTGTTCCTTCAAACAATACCAAAGAGGGGTAAAGCGAAACTGCCAGATCATTTGGTAGATTAGGTGATGGGGCAATTGGAAGCGAATAGGGCATGTCGTATGTCCAATTTGCCACGGGAATTACTTCTAACTCACATTTTAATTTATCTCGCAGCCACCCTTCTCCATTGATCATCAGGGCTAATTCTCCCAAAGTAAGTCCGTGGACCAGAGGAATTGGGTGAAGCCCAATAATGGATTCATATTTTTCATTTAGTACCGGTCCATCTACGTAACTTCCATTTGGGTTAGGTCTGTCCAAAATGATAACGGGTATATTAGATTCCGCACATGTTTCCATCATCCACGTCATTGTAGAGGCGTAAGTGTAACACCTTACACCTACATCTTGCATGTCGATGATCATGACATCCAAACCTTCTACTTGAGCCTTGTTAGGTTTTTTAGAATCCCCATAAAGTGAAATCAATTCAAACCGTTCAGAACTTTCGTCGGTGATCTTTTCGCCATCTGGTTTATTTCCCTTAAACCCATGTTCTGGACTAAATACCTTAGCAATGCTCACTCCCAGTGACAATAAGGTGTCAGTCAAATGAGTTGAACCAACAATGGATGTGTGGTTTACAAGGAGGCCAACTTTCTTTCCTTGCAATTTGGGGAGAAGGAGATTGAGTTGTTCGGTCCCTGTTTTCAGATCCTGGGCGTTACTAAGAAGAGTTGTTGCTAGCAAAAAGATTGCTAATACAACAGACTTCAAATTAGATATCTTGTAATATTGCATCTCTCAAAAATACTAATCTTGAATTTACCGTATTTCATATCTAAAAGAATTGCCAAAAATGATACCGGATCTTTTTCCACGGTCATCAACAAGATCGGTATTGTGAGTATAGCTGTGGCTCTTACAGCACTGATATGTTCATTTATGATTCTAAGAGGGTTTGAAAATACCATCAAACAAAAGATTTACAGCTTTAGTGGGCATTTGGTTGTAAGCAAGTATACGCTCTCTACTTCTTACGAACAGACAAGTATCATTGCAAGTGATTCACTGAAGGAACAATTGTTGAGTCTTCCCGGAATCGATTATATTCAGACCTATGCCTATAAAGCCGGACTCCTTAAAACCGATGAAGAGGTACAAGGAATTATCTTAAAAGGAATTGATAATCAATTTGATACCACTTCTTTTTCCAAACATATGATTGCAGGAGGGTTTCCACAGTTTCCTGAAGAGGGATATGGGACCGAAGTGGCGATAAGTTCAAAGATTGCTAATTATTTGAGGCTTGGTGTTGGAGACGATGTGATGGTCCTTTTCTATCAAACTCCTCCGCGTTTCAGAAAGTTGAAAATCACCGGGATTTATGAAACGGGTCTGGAGGATTTTGATACCAAAGTAATACTTGGAGACATCAACCTTGTTCGTAGATTAAATGACTGGGGTGAGAATACGGTTGGAGGAATAGAGATTTTTCTGGACGATCCTAATAAAATGGACGATGCAGAGACGCTCGTTTTTGAAAATACTGATACAGACCTGTACGTTGACAAGGTCAGTGATAAGTACATGCAGATCTTTGATTGGTTACGACTTTTAGATCGCAATGTGATCATTTTCTTCACCATCATTCTGGTGGTGGCTTCCTTCAATATGGTAAGTATATTGCTGATCTTAATTATGGAAAGAACTCAAATGATTGGAGTCTTAAAATCGCTTGGAGCATCCAATGGTCTGATTCGAAGAATTTTCTTTTTTAATGGGTTTAATCTGATTTTGAAGGGCTTGTTCTGGGGGAACCTGATTAGTTTGGCTTTTTGCTGGCTTCAAATGCAGTATCAACTTATTCCACTAGACCCTGAAAATTACTACATGAATCACGTGCCAATTTTGTTTGATTTTACGGCAGTTGTATGGATTAATGCATTTATCGTGCTGATCACAGCCATGGCATTATTTATCCCACTTGGTGTCATCTCCAGAATAAAACCAATCAAAGCCATTCGCTTTGATTAACTATACCACGTGGTAGGGTTGGTACTTTCGGAATAAACTTCTGATCTTCATTTGGATTACTCCGAAGATGGCTTCTTTAAAAATGCCTTTGGACATTTTGCTGTTGCCTTTGGCTCTCTCGGTGAAGATGATTGGCACTTCTACAATATTGAAACCGTGCTTCCATGCTGTGAACTTCATCTCTATCTGGAATGCATAACCAATGAAGTGGATTTTCTCCGGGTCAATTGTTTCCAATACGCTTCTGTGGTAGCATTTGAAACCGGCAGTACTGTCTTTAATTGGTAATCCAGTGACCAGTCTTACATAGATACTAGCAAAGTAAGACATCAAAACTCGCCCCATTGGCCAGTTGACCACATTCACACCTTTGATGTATCGAGATCCAATGGACATATCCGCTCCACCTTCAGCACACGCTTCATAAAGTGCTACCAGGTCATTAGGATTATGTGAAAAGTCTGCGTCCATTTCATAGACATAGTCATATCCATGTTCCACAGCAAATGAAAACCCTCGGATGTAGGCTGTGCCCAGTCCTAACTTTCCTTCTCTTTCAATAAGGTGAACTCTATTCGGGAATTCTTCCTGAAGTTCTCTGACAATATCTGCGGTACCATCTGGGGAACCATCGTCAATGACCAACAATTCAAAGGGTACAGGCAGAGTCATCACCGCGGTGGTAATGTCGCGGATGTTCTCCTTTTCATTGTATGTTGGTATAATAACGAGGTTTCTATGCACGAGTACTTATAATATAACTGATTTTTAGGACTTTCCGTATCCCAGGATCTTCATCATTTGCTCACTCTCTTGCTCTGGAGCAAACAGTTCAGAAGTTACCTTACCATTCTCATCCTTGTTGATAATGATGTGTTTCGGTGCCGGGATTAAGCAGTGTTGAATGCCGCCATAACCCCCTAAGGACTCCTGGTAAGCACCTGTATGGAAGAAACCAAAGTACAAGGTCTCATCTTCATCGGTTCTTGGTAAGAACACTTCACCAATATGAGCCTCAGAATCATAGTAATCCTGGCTGTCACAAGTAAGACCTCCAATGTTTACCCTATGGAATGGATTATCCCAGTGATTGACAGGAAGCATAATGAATTTCTCATTTAGACCCCATACATCTGGCATGTGCGTGATGAAAGATCCATCCATCATGTACCAAAGTTCTTTGTCGTTTTGCAGCTTAGAGTTTAGTACACTATATATTGTAGCTCCACTTTCACCTACGGTAAATGATCCAAATTCAGAAATAATGTTTGGAACCGGAACGTGATTCTTTTGACAGATCCATTTGATGTTAGATACGATCTGATCGGCCATATAGCCATAGTCGTATTCGAAACCTAATGAGTTTTTAATAGGGAAACCACCACCAATATCGATTGTGTCAAGATCTGGACAGATCTTTTTCAATTCACAATATTTGTAAACAAATCTACTTAGCTCACTCCAATAATAAGCCGTGTCCTTTATTCCCGTATTGATAAAGAAATGAAGTAGCTTCAATTTTGCTTTGGTGCCAGCAATCATTTCTTTGTAATGAGGAACAATGTCCCCGTATCTGATTCCTAAACGAGATGTATAGAATGCGAAGTTCGGTTCTTCGTCTGCAGCGATTCTGATGCCTACCTTGAACTCACCTTCCACGTTTTTGTGGTAATAAGCTAGCTCATCCAGGTTATCCAAAACCGGCATGGTATTCTTAAATCCATCATTGATTAAATCAGCGATGTACTGCAGGTACAATGGTCTTTTGAAGCCATTACAAACCACCATTCGATCCTTGCTGAAGTGTCCTGTTTCATTAAGTCGTCTGATGATGGGAATATCGTACGCAGAAGAAGTCTCCAAATGGATATCATTTCGTAGACCTTCCTCCAATACAAATTTGAAATGTGACGATTTCGTGCAATAGCAATACGAATAAGTACCTTCATACTTGTTCTTAGCTATGGCATCATTGAATATCTTTTTCGCAAACTGAATGTTCTGACTGATCTTCGGTAAGTAACTCAATTTCAGAGGAGTTCCATACTGTTCGATAATCTCCATCAGATTCACATCATGAAACCAAAGTTGATTGTTTTCAACTCTGAATTCCTTAGTAGGAAAGTAAAACGTCTGTTCAATTAAGTCTGCGTAGCTTTTCATGAGAAAGGCATTAGAATTTCAAAGTATAAAAAGAGGCACAATATTGACAAAAAAAAAGCAAAACACTGTGCAGCTAATATTAATATTTGATGAGACCTAAATATGTTTTCAATCTTTTAGTTTTGCGGACTGATTTTCAAATAAACAAACCAAATGATCAAGCTTAACATTAAGGACGAAACATCACCCCTTGAGGCTGTTGTACTAGGCACAGCTCAAAGTTTCGGAGGCACTCCTAAGCTGGAAGATGCGTATGATCCCAAATCAGCGGAGCATATAAAAGACGGAACCTATCCGCTTGAGGAGGATATGGTGAGAGAAATGGATGCTTTCAATGCTGTATTTGAGAAATATGATGTGAAGGTGTATCGTCCTGAAATGATCAGAGACCTCAATCAAATCTTTACTCGAGACATTGCATTCGTCATTGACGACTATTTCTTCAAATCAAACATCCTCCCTGATCGTGAGCCAGAGCTTGATGCTATTGATCATGTAGTGTGCCAAATAGATCAGGATAAAGTGATTACGGCTCCTGCTGAAGTGCATGTGGAAGGAGGAGATGTGATGATTCATGGAGAGCATTTATTTATTGGCACTTATAAGGGAGCTGATTATCCTGATTACATCACAGCAAGAACGAATAAGGAAGGTGTAGACTTCCTGAAAGAGTTTTTCCCCAACAGAATTGTGAAGGAATTTAACCTATCAAAGTCTAACACAGTAGCAGAGGACAATGCATTGCATTTGGACTGTTGTTTCCAGCCGGTAGGTAAAGACAAAGCGATCATTCACAAAGAAGGCTTTCTGGATGAAGAGGATTATCAATACCTGGTGGATCTTTTTGGAATGGATAATTTGTTCCATATTACCAAGCGTGAGATGTACCACATGTTTAGTAATGTATTCTCCATTTCTCCAGAAGTTGTTGTTTCCGAAAAGAACTTTACTCGTCTTAATGATTGGTTGAGAGGTCATGGATTGACTGTGGAGGAAATTCCTTATGCGGAGATTGCCAAGCAAGAAGGCTTGCTAAGATGTTCTACTTTACCATTGAGAAGAAAATGAGCCGACAGATTACCGATACATTGATGATGATTCGTCCAGTTTCATTTTATATGAATGAGCAAACGGCAGTCAATAACTATTATCAAAAGAAACTAGAAGGCCTTAGTAACGAGCAAGTACAGGACAAGGCCTTGTCTGAGTTTGATGGCTTTGTCGCTAAGTTGCGAACTGCTGGAGTGAATGTGGAGGTATTTGATGATACTCCAGATCCATCAACCCCAGACTCAATTTTCCCCAACAATTGGGTGAGTTTTCACGAGAGTGGCAAGGTTTGGTTGTATCCAATGTATGCCATTAACCGACGGTTGGAGAGAAGAGAAGATTTATTGGAGTCTTTAAGTGAGAAATTCGAGATTGAATCTGTCGACGGCTTCCTTGATTGGGAAATGGATAACAAATTCCTTGAAGGTACAGGAAGTTTGATTTTGGATCGTCAGAACAAGATCGCTTATGCGGCTATTTCGGAGAGAACCAATCCAGATGTGCTGGCTGACTTCATGGAGAAAACGGGTTACACAGTGGTTTCTTTCATTGCTAATCAAACAGTTAATGGTCAGCGACTACCAATCTATCATACTAATGTGATGATGTGTTTGGGAGAGTCTTTTGCTGTAATTTGCGCGGATTGTATTGATGATCAGAAGGAACGTCAACGTGTTATAGACTCACTTGAAAAGACGAATAAAGAAATAGTTTATATCACTGAAGAGCAAAAAGGACGCTTTGCGGGAAACATGCTGCAGGTTCAGAATGCTACAGGTGATAAATTTGTAGTGATGTCTCGAGCGGCATTCACTTCATTGACAGAAGAACAAAAGGAGCAGCTGTCCAAACATGGTCAGTTGCTACATAGTAGTTTAGATACGATAGAAGCTTTAGGTGGCGGAAGCGCCAGATGTATGATGGCAGAAGTATTTTTGCCTAAGAAATAGAAAGATGAATTTGATAGACAAGCAACTTAAGGAGGAGATTGTAAAAGCATTCAAGACATTATTTGATTTTGATTTGAGTGCCAGTGAGTTTGAATTGCAGCCTACCAGAAAAGAGTTTGAAGGGACTCATACGTTGGTCGTATTTCCTTATTTGAGACAAACCAAAAAGGGTCCTGAGCAATCTGGAGAAGCAATTGGTGAATACTTGAAGGAACATTCTCCAATAGTATCGGCTTACAACGTGGTGAAGGGGTTTTTGAATTTGTCTATTGCAGAGTCTGCCTGGGTGAATGTATTGCAGAACATTTCTGCAGAACCATCATTTGGGCAATATGAGCCAACTGGCGAAAAAGTAATGGTGGAGTTTAGCTCACCAAATACAAACAAGCCACTTCACCTTGGTCACCTTCGAAATAACTTTTTGGGAGACTCAGTTAGCAAAATACTGGCTGCACGAGGACACGAAGTAAAGAAAGTAAATCTGGTGAACGACCGGGGTATTCACATCTGTAAGTCCATGTTGGCTTATAAGAAATTTGGTGAAGGTGAGACTCCTGAATCTACTGGCATCAAAGGGGATAAGCTCATTGGCAACTACTATGTGAAGTTTGACAAGGAGTATAAGAAAGAAATAGAGCAGCTAGTAGCTGATGGGAAGTCAGAGGATGAAGCTAAAAAGCAAGCGCCTTTGATGTTGGAAGCTCAAGCAATGTTGAAGAAGTGGGAAGAGGGCGATACCGCAACCGTAGCACTTTGGAAGCAAATGAATGGATGGGTCTACGATGGATTCGATATTTCTTATGCAACTATGGGTATCTCATTTGATAAGGTATATCATGAGTCTGAGACCTACTTGTTAGGAAAAGATATCATCGATGAAGGTCTGGATAAGGGAGTATTCTTCAAAAAAGAAGATAACTCAGTTTGGGCCGATTTGACTGCTGAAAAGCTGGATGAAAAGTTGGTACTACGTGGAGATGGTACGTCTGTTTACATCACACAGGATATAGGGACTTGTGATATGAAACACAAGGATTTCCCATTCAATAAGTCCGTGTATGTGGTAGGAAATGAACAGGATTATCACTTCAAGGTCTTGTTCTCTATTATGGATAAGCTCGGTAGAGATTATGCAGATGGACTATATCACCTGTCTTATGGAATGGTAGACTTACCTTCTGGTAAAATGAAGTCTCGTGAAGGTACTGTTGTGGATGCTGATGACTTGATGCAGGAGATGTTTGATACGGCACGCAAGCAAACAGAAGAGCTGGGTAAGATTGAAGGGATGACCGATGAGCAAGCAGATGAATTGTTCAGAACACTTGGTTTAGGTGCTTTGAAATACTTCTTATTGAAGGTAGACCCTAAGAAACGGATGTTGTTCAATCCACAGGAGTCTATTGAATTCCAGGGAAATACAGGTCCGTTCATTCAATATACCCATGCTCGAATTTCGGCGATTTTGAGAAGAGCTAACTCTCTGGAAATAGATCAGAATTTTGATGCTTCAAAAGTAACGACCATGCATCCTCGTGCGTTGGATTTGATTCATAAGTTGACTGAGTATCCAAAAGTGATTGATTTGGCAGCGGGAGACTATTCACCAGCATTGGTAGCTGGATTTGCGTACGATCTTGCTAAAACATACAATGGATTCTACCAGGAGGTACCAATCTTCAATGAAGATGATAAGGATGTTGTAAAGTTCAGAATAGCCTTATCCGCAGCAGTAGCAAAAACCATTAAATCAGCTATGGCTTTGTTGGGTATTGAGGTGCCTGAAAGAATGTAAACATGAATATTAAAGCCTGGATACAAGCCTTTCGACTGAGAACACTTCCATTAGCGTTCTCCTGCATCTTTATGGGAGCTTTTACAGCNGGAATCGATGGTTATTTCGATGGAGTAATTCTNACCTGGAGTTTGATTACTACACTTTTTCTGCAAATACTTTCCAATCTAGCCAATGATTATGGCGATGCTTCTTCAGGAGTGGATGGTGAGCANAGAACTGGTCCGAAGAGAACTGTGTCGTCTGGCTTGATTACCAAGGGGCAAATGAAGAAAGCATTGTATGTGTTTTCATTCTTGTCTCTTGCTTCTGGGATTTACCTTATCTGGTTGTCTTTTGGCNATCAGTGGACCAAAGTACTTGTGTTTTTAGTGCTAGGACTTGGAGCAATTGCAGCGGCTATCAAATACACCGTGGGTAAAAGACCTTACGGATATGTTGGGCTCGGAGACTTTTTCGTGCTCATCTTTTTTGGATTGGTAGGAGTGGGAGGTAATTATTTCCTTTATGCCAATGCCTTAGATCTATTGGTGGTGTTGCCTGCTTTGAGNTGTGGTTTTTTAGCAGTTGGAGTANTAAACGTTAACAATATTCGAGATATCGAATCGGATAAAGCTTCAGGGAAAAGTAGTATTCCTGTGCGCATCGGAAGACAGAAGGCCATTTTATATCACTGGTTTTTAATAATTGGATCAGTAGTAACTATGTTGGCCTACTGTGTCATCAAGGATTTGTCTGTTGGCGCTTACCTTTTCCTCTTGGTTAGCCCAATGTTATTTTTCAATGCACGTGCAGTGAAAATCAAAACTACCTCAGAAGGGTTAGATCCTTATTTAAAACAGCTAGCACTGACAACATTATTGTTCGTTTTGTTGTTTGGTATAGGAGAGCTATTGTTCTGAGTGATGTAACGAATTGCATAAAACTCAGATTTGTTTAACTTAGACTAGTCTTATTACAACAAGAACGTCAAACACAAAAAGATGAATAAAATACTCGTTCCTTACGATTTTTCAGATGTAGCAAAACATGCTTTGAATTTTGCTGCCCAGATTGCGAGAAAGTCCAAAGCTGAGTCTGTAACCCTTATCAATATAATTGAGCAACCAACCCCTTCTGATTTTAAAACGATGGGAGTTTCAAACGCTGATCCGATGGAAAACATTTGGATCAAGAAGATGATCGAGAAAGCTGAAGCTAATATGGAGGCGATCATGGCGGATGAATCAATGAAAGACATCAAGTTGAATTACAAAATTGTTTTGGGTAATCCTTTCAAGGAGCTTGCAGCCGAAATTGAAACACAAGGGGTAAAACTTGTTGTAATGGGAACAAGTGGTGCTTCAGGCGCAGAAGAATTCTTTGTAGGCTCTAACGCAGAGCGAATGGTGAGATATTCCAAAGCGCCGGTAATTACAGTTGATCATGAAGCTACCCTAGAAGCAGTTAATGACATTGTTTTTGCCTCTAATTTCCATGAGGTGTCAGAATCATTTATCAGTCATGTGAAAGGCCTTCAGTCTTTGTTTGGAGCTAAGTTGAGATTGGTAAAAATCAATACTCCTGCTAGTTTCACAACTACCAGACAAGATAAGAAGCAGATGGAAGAATTTATCTCCAAGCATCAATTGGAAAACTGCACTTACGAGACATACAACCACTCCAATGAGGAGGACGGTGTACTTGCGTATGCTGAGGATGTGGCAGCTGATTTGATTGCTATTGGAACAAAGCAACGCAGAGGATTAGGACATTTCTTAGCCGGAAGTATTGCAGAAGATGTTGTCAATCATGCCAAGGTTCCAGTGTGGACTTACGGATTAGAAAACGAATCATAAAAAACTTAACCCCGGAATTTCCGGGGTTTTTTGTTTTTCTGGATTTTTAGGGTTTACATTTGCCACTATGAATTACGTAGTGAAACATCATCACCACCATCATCATCATTGCGCTTAAGCAATGACACATCCCCTGTGCGTTTAGCACAATAAACAACAGTAATTCATAACAAACAATCTTCTTAATTTCTTTATTACTAACTCATGGCAACACTAAAAGTAGCTGTCCAAAAGTCAGGCAGATTGAGTGAAGACTCATTGAAGCTCTTCAGAGAATGTGGTATCAAATTCAATAACGGAGTTAAAAAACTCAAAGCACAGTCTCATAATTTTCCTATCGAATTCCTATTTCTAAGAGATGATGATATTCCCGGTTATGTGGAAGATGGAATCGCAGATATAGGTATAGTAGGTCAGAATGTACATGATGAGTACCAAAAGAACGTAGAAGTAGTAAAGCATCTGGGCTTCTCGAAGTGCCGACTTTCTCTGGCAGTTCCAAGAGAGGAAGATTATCAGGATATTTCCTATTTCGAAGGAAAGAATATTGCTACATCCTATCCAAACATACTGAAGGACTATCTGAAGAATAAAGGAGTATCAGCAGAAGTTCACGAAATCAGTGGTTCTGTGGAAATCGCACCAGGCATCGGATTGGCGGAAGGTATCTGTGACATTGTTAGCTCTGGTAGTACACTCTTGAGTAATGGACTCAAAGAAGTAGAGACGGTGATGAAGTCAGAGGCAGTGATGGTGGCAAGCAAATCACTATCCGACGAGCAGCAAAAAATATTGAATCAACTTATTTTCAGAATCAACTCAGTACTGGAAGGCAAAAACAACAAATATGTGTTATTGAATGCTCCTAATGAGTCATTAGATAAAATCATCGATTTGCTACCGGGAATGCGTAGCCCTACAGTGCTTCCTTTAGCAGACAAAGGATGGAGTAGTATACATTCTGTGATTAACGAAGATACGTTCTGGGAAAATATCGAACAGTTGCGAGAAGCTGGCGCAGAAGGTATATTGGTAGTCCCAATAGAAAAAATGATCAGATGATAGCTATTTACGAGAATCCATCTGCTGAAAAGCTTAAGGAAATCCTCCAAAGACCGTCCTACAATTTTTCAAAGATTGAAAAAGTAGTTGAACCCATATTAGATAAAGTAAAGCGCGGGGGTGACAAGGCACTTAAAAAGTTGGCACTAGAATATGATCACGTTGAGTTAGAGGATTTGTGGGTTTCTGAATCTGAATTTGATACTGCCGATAGTCATGTGCCTGATACGTTGAAAGAAGCCATTCAAATGGCATACTCCAATGTGAAGAAGTTTCATGAGGCACAGCACCAGGATAAACTGGTCATGGAAGTAATGCCTGGAGTGGTTTGTAGTCGTAGATCAGTTCCTATTCAAAAGGTGGGGCTATACGTGCCTGGCGGATCTGCTCCATTGTTTTCTACTGTATTGATGTTAGCCGTTCCAGCAATACTTGCTGGATGTCAGGAAGTGATTATTTCCTCACCGACTAACCGGCTAGGTGAAATCAATCCAGTGGTTTTATACGCAGCCAATCTGGTAGGAGTAAAGCGTGTATTGAAACTAGGTGGAGCCCAAGCTATTGCTGCTATGGGCTATGGAACTCAGACTGTACCGAAAGTAGATAAGATTTTTGGTCCTGGTAATCAATATGTGACTGTTGCCAAGCAGATGTTGGCTAAGCAAGATGTAGCGATTGATATGCCGGCAGGACCTTCAGAGGTTTTAGTAGCGGTAGATAAACACAGCAATGCNGCCTATGCAGCNTCAGATCTTTTGGCTCAGGCGGAGCATGGACCTGATAGTCAAGTTGTATTGGTTTCTACAAGCAAGAAGAAAGCTGCCGAAATCAATGAGGAGGTAGTGAAGCAACTAGAGAAGCTAAGTCGCAAGAAGATTGCTGAGAAAGCTTTAGGACTTAGTGCAATGATTGTAGTTGAGGATAAAAAAGAAATGCTTCAAATTATCAATGATTACGGACCGGAACACTTGATCATCAGTACTGAAAAGGCCGAGAAATTGGCTGAAAAAGTAGTGAATGCAGGATCAGTATTTGTTGGTGAGTTCACTCCAGAATCAGCCGGAGATTATGCTTCAGGTACGAATCATACATTGCCTACCAATGGATGGGCTAAGTCTTTCAGTGGAGTGTCTTTAGATTCTTTTGTGAAGAAGATCACTTATCAACGCATTACGGAAGAGGGTTTGATGCTACTCGGTCCAACCGTAGAGCGTATGGCAGAAGCGGAAATGCTCGATGCACACAAAAATGCAGTTACAGTACGACTTAATAAATTGAGAGAAGATGGTATCTCCGGAAAATCTGGTAAGAAATCACNTGAAGACGGTGAAAGCTTACTCTTCAGCAAGGGATGAGTTTGAAGGAGANGCNGANGTTTTCTTAGATGCTAATGAAAACTCNCTNGGNTCNGCNACAGANGGNTTTTACAATCGCTACCCNGATCCNCACCATAAAGCACTGAANAACAAATGGTCTGAAATNAAAGGAGTNGCTACCAATTCCATCTTTTTNGGGAANGGTAGTGACGAGCCTATTGATTTNTTGATTCGNTTGTTTTGTGAACCCGGTGAAGATCATATCATCACCTTGCCACCTACTTATGGGATGTATGCTGTNAGNTCAGCCATCAATGCGGTAGAAAANGTGAANGTTCCACTCACGAAGGAGTTTCAGATTGATTTAAATGGCGTCAGGGCTGTAATCAATAGACATTCCAAACTGCTCTTTCTATGCTCACCCAATAATCCATCGGGTAACCTGCTGGATAAAAAGGTGATGCTGGAATTGGTCAAAATCTTTCCAGGGATTGTTGTCGTGGATGAAGCCTATATCGACTTTTCTCCTGAGGCTAGTTGGATAAACGAGTTGGTTAATTACCGAAATGTGGTGGTGCTTCAGACCTTGAGCAAAGCATGGGGAATGGCAGGAATCCGAGTAGGAGTTGCCATGGCAGATCCTTATGTTATTTCCATGCTAGAGCGAATCAAGCCACCTTATAACTTGAGTCAAGCTAATCAACAATTAGCACTTGAAGCATTAAATGCTGAGGCCAAGAAGAACGAGAAGGTGAATACGTTGCTGGCAGAAAGAGATCGATTGATCAATGAACTGAAAGATCTTGGTCAGGTTCGGGAAATCATTGAGAGTGCT
>PBTY01000046.1 GCA_002729235.1 Rickettsiales bacterium
TCGACACCCCTTGATCCTGATTACAGGACAGAATCCTGGAGGGATGTGGCAGGGGGAGGCTTTGGCCTCAACCCTAATTAATTACAACATCTAAGTCGTAATTAGGCTGCCATGGCGTAATTAGATTCGCCAATTATAGTTTAAGTGAATTGATCACAGGTGTACACTTTCCACCTGACATGCAAGTACATCATTTACACTTCCTGTCGATTCCTGTCGACCCCATTTAAGTGTTCGTCACTGCCTTCTGCAATAACGGGTTGCAAAGATAATAACATTGATTACTCTACAAATGATTCCTGAGAATCGTAATGTATTTACGTAGCAGCGTTACCAGAGTTGATATTCATTTCAGATAATGTCATTCCTCCTTTGATTCCAAAATCCAAAGTGCGGATTGGATATGGAATGGTAATATCATTGTCATCAAATGCCTTCTTGATGGATTTGATGGCTTTTGAACGCATATTGAGGAAACCAGGATTGTCTGGATACTCTATCCAAAACTTGATTTCAAAGTTGATCGAACTGTCTCCGAATTCTGTATAGGTGAAGATCATGTCTTCATGACGAATTACTCCATCCAATTCTTTTAAAGTCTTGATGACAAGGTCTTCTACTTTTTGCAAGTCATCACCATAGGATACACCTACAGCCAGATCAATTCTTCTTTGGCCCAAAATGGTAAAGTTTTGAATTGGACTCTGCAGTACGTCCTTGTTTGGAATGTAAACTTCCTGTCCTTGGAAGGTTTTAATCACGGTTACGCGAAGATTGGTTCTGGTCACCGTACCCATGAAATCACTGATTTTTACAATGTTACCTATGTGGAATGGAGTTCGAAATGCCAAGATAATTCCAGAGACGAAATTTGCCGCAATATCCTGAAAAGCAAAACCTAGGGCCAAACCAACAACCCCAACCCCAGCTAACAATGAGGTGACCGCTTTGTCAAGTTGGAGAACTTCTAAAATGATAAACAGTCCGGTCCCAAGAACTACGTAATAGACAATGGTGCCAAAGAGGTTTTCAAGCGCCTTGTTAGCGGACGACCGCCTAAATAGCCGGAGAAATACTTTTTGAATGGCCTTAGCTGATACCAGGAAAATGATGAAAAGCACCACAGCCACGGCCATATTTGGAAGCATGGAAAGAAAAGTGTCCCACCACGTTTCTACTTTGCCAGTGATCTTTTCGATTGGCTCTTTCATTTCGGTGGTCAGAGAGTCAGCGGCCTGCTTGATCTTTTCACCGGTTTTTTGCGGATCATTCATACTAGGAATAACCCAAAAAGGCCTGTACTGTTTAGCGAAAGTTAATTTTCCCGACTACCCTTATACATCTCGTATTTCTGGAATTTACATTCCAGCGATCCATTGAACAAGACTAGCTTCTTAGAAGCACGAAGTTTTAAATGTTTGAAAGCTTCCATATTGCTGCTGAGAATCCAGGCATCAAAGCCATCAAAGTTGTTTTTCAGGACATCACTAATGGTCTTGTAAAACTCATTGGTGTTGGTTCTACCGATACGTTCTCCATAAGGAGGGTTGCATACGATCATGCCGTTCGGGGTCTTCGGACGGTGGTCCTCAAATGCGATTTTTTGAATATTGACCACATCCTTCAATCTGAACTTGCGCAAGCTTTTGTTGGCTGCGAGTACAGTATTGCCATCGATATCGCCTCCTGAAATATTAAGTGCTGTTTTTCTAACTCCTGCTCTACCTTCTGCCACTACTCGGTTCCAAACGGTCGGTTGGTAGTTGCTCCAGTTTTTAAAAGCAAAATCTTGCCTGTTGATTTGCGGAGGGATGTTTTGACCCATCATGGCTGCCTCTATCAGAATGGTTCCAGTGCCACACATAGGGTCAATCAGTGGAATGTTCTTATTCCATCCTGCTAACTTCAAAAGTCCAGCTCCCAGAACTTCATTAAGTGGAGCTTCATGGCCTGGCTCTCTGTAACCTCTTCTGTTGAGGGTATCACCTGAGCTATCAAGGGAGATCGTAAATTGATCTTTGAAAGCATACAGATCAAACTGAATGTCAGGGTTTTTAATATCCACTGAGGGTCGTCTTCCGAACTTATTCCGGAACTGATCAACAATGGCATCTTTGGTTTTGAGTGCAGCATATTTGGAGTGCTTGAAAAACTCAGAGAAAACAGTATTGTCGATGGCGAAGGTCTGTTCCATTTTCAGATACTTGGACCAATCATGCTTCATTACCTGGTCATAAAGCTGCTGCTCATTTCTTGCTTGAAAACTGTATACTGGTACCAGTACTTTAAGCGCGAGTCTAAGGTTGTAGTTTGCTTTATACAAGAACTCCAGATCTCCTTCACAAGCCACTGAGCGTTTGTGGATCTGCACGTTTTGTCCCCCAAGACTTCTTACTTCTTCTGCAAGTAAATCTTCTAAACCAAAAAATGTCTTAATGTGTATTTTCAATGTCTCTAGTCTTTATCCCAGGCCTTTACTCCAGCTTCAATTCGCAAAGCTAAGTCATTCTCAGCAGGTGGAATAGGACATGAGTATCTTCCGCTATATGCGCAGTAGGGGTTGTACGCTTTATTGAAGTCTAATATGATACTATCACCTTCCGGAATTCTCAGGTCTATATAGCGGCCGCCACCGTAGGTCTCAAAGTCATTCGTGTGATCTGTAAACGGTGCGAACAAATAATCTTTGTATTCTTCTTGCTCCCGCAATTCTAGGTTTTGATAAATAGGGAATTCGAATGATTGTCCATCTATATCAAACCTCGCGATTCCATACTGCACATAAACAGGTAATCGGTCAGTTGTGGTAGGAATGGTAAATGGCTTTTGAAATGGAGTAAACTCAAATGAAGCTTCTATTCTCCAATTCTCATTTATTGGAAAGAAATCATGCGATTTAAACTTTTTGAGGTCCTTCTTTTCAAGAGGTGATTCCTCTGGGTTTGCAAACTCTTCATTCAACTCTGTTTGCCATTTTTTAATTTCCTCTTCATGTGATTGTTGAGCACATATAAAAGTACTAAGTGATAACGTTATTATTGATAGAGATGCCTTGAGCATAATTGTAAAAATTGATAGAGTGATCTTCAAAAATCAATTAGATTTACCCTAATCCACCTTGGATTGTCGACCAAAGAAAGTATAAACATGAGCAAACTCACCTCATTTCTAATATTAGTTCTGTTATTATCTCTCCATTCGTATACTCAGGCCCAGTCAAACGGAATCCAATTTGTAGAAATGCAATGGGAAGAGGTACTCGAAAAATCAAAGGCAGAAAATAAGCTAATCTTCATAGAGGGTTACGTAGAATGGAGTGAACCTTGTGCAGTATTGGAAGAGTACACATTAACCGATAAAGAAGTTGGAGAGTTTTATAATGCCAACTTTATTAATGTTCAGATAGATATGGAGGACTATCTTGGTTTACAGCTTACAGAAATGTATGAGGTAGCGTCTTATCCTGTGTTCCTATTTATTGATGCGGCAGGCACTATGATTCATAGAGGTTGTGGTGCAGTAGATGCTGCAGACTTTATCGCTATGGGCGAAGCAGCTATTGGTGACAGTCCTCTTTCGGTAATGCAGCAGAAGTTTGAGACAGGAGAACGTTCGCTTGATTTTCTAACAGATTACTCCTATGCATTGGACTATGCCTGTGTAGATAAGACGGAATTTGTGACCACTTACTTTGAGAATACGGATCAGCGAGAATGGATGAGTGAGGAATCCTGGGCTATGATTAACCTGAATGTGTCTGATCCTTACAGCAAACAAATTCAGTATTTGATTGCCTATCACGACATGTTTTCTATGAAGTATGGAAAGGATACTGTTGATGCCAAGATCTTTAATGTGATGCTCGATCAATTGATAGCCATTTACGAAGGAGGAGACTTGACTTTGTTTGCTACTCAAGCCCTCAAGAGATTGATGTCAGAAGTAGAATTTGCAGATAAAAGTAAGCTGGTGAGCCTGGCAGATCTTAAAGTCAATGACCTGAAAGAGAATTGGCCTGAATATGCTAAAAATGCAATTACCGTAGTGGAGGAACAGGAAGTAGCTGATCCAGATCAGCTAAATGAATTTGCCTGGAAGTTTTACCTATTCATAGAGGAGGCAAGTCAACTCGAGATGGCAGCAAAATGGATGAAGGGCGTTATTCAAGACTATCCGGATGCGACCTATTATGATACCTATGCTTCTTTGAAGCACAAATTGGGAGAGCAAAAGGAAGCGGTAAAATATGGTCAGTTAGCTTTACAGGCTGCAGAAATGGAGGGAGAAGATATCCTTCACTACAAGACTCAATTAGACCTATTTAAGGCTGGTAAATAACTTAGATAGTCAGTTTCATTATCAAATCAGTTTGGGCATCCTTGCCAAGCTGAAAGACGTGTTTATCTATTGGCTGAAAGCCCATTTTTTCATAGAATGCGATCGCTTTCGGGTTTTGTTCCCAAACACCTAGCCAAATAAAATCTAGGTTATTTGTGATTGCCAAATTCTTTACCTTTTCAATCATTTCCCGACCAATACCTTGTCCTTTTAGGTTTTTGGAAACGTATATTCTCTCAATCTCAAGTGAGTTAGGGTAAATTTCTTCCGTTTGTGCCGATGCGAAATTGATTTTGAAATAACCAACGATCTCACTATTCTCAATGATAATATGAAACTCAGATTCTGGATGATCAAACTCTCTTTCAAATGCCTCTTTAGAAAAAGACTCTTGAAGATAATCACGCATATTTTCCTCTGTATTCAAGTGAGCATAGGTCAGCATAAAATTCTCTCTAGCGAATTGGTGGAGTTCCTCTAGATGACTTGTTGTTGCTTTAATGATTTCCATTTTTTCTTTCCCAGCGTTTTTGTTCATTGTTCATGCGGTTATGGAATTTTGAAGGAAGCTCTATTTGAATCTCCAATGGTTCTAAAGTAACAGGATGAGTGAATTCTAACCTTACTGAAGAAAGAAAAAGTCCTTTATGCTTGATGGTGTTATCAGCATATAATGGATCCCCATAGATCGGAAAACCAGCCTCGCTGCAATGGATCCGCAGCTGGTGAGTTCTTCCAGTTTTAGGAGACAATTCCAGTAGGGTCAACTCATCATTTTTCAAAGACCGGACAGTGCTTAGTTTCCTGAATGACGTTTTAGCAACTTTTCCATCAATAATAGATTCCCAGTTACCCGATTCTGGAGTCTGTCCCATCACCAGAGCCTGATAAGTTTTTTGGATGCCCCCTTGCTCAAAGAGTTTGTTGATAAGAAGAAGAGCTTCATTGGATTTGGCCGCAATCAACAGACCTGAGGTGAGGCTATCCAAACGATGAGCAGGTCTTGGGGAGGAAAGTTTGTTCGAATCTGTAGTTTGAAAATGGGTATGAGCAAGTGCAGCCTCTAAAGTTCTGAATAAGTTGCCACTAGTGGGAAGACCAGCAGGTTTGTTGACAATCACATAGTATTCATCTTCATATATGACTGGCACTTCTAAAGGGTAAGGCTTGATTTTAGATACTTGATTAAAGTAAGATATCACATCACCTTTTGATGGAATAGTGGCGGTTGCTGCAATTTGATGGTTAATGGTTATTCGTTTGGCTTTGATGGCTTTCCTGATACTGCTTTTGGATGGAAGCTGATGGAAGACTCCAATGAGGTAGTCTGCTATTCTTTGGGAGCTGGATTCAGTGACAATATGTTCAGAGACTTTATCCAAAAACGTTCTTTTGAAGCAAAGTTAAATCCTCTCCGTAAAATGGCCAGAGTCCTTCTTTTCCTGATCAAACTTGTTTTGATTGTATTGGGCAGACTGACCTTTTGGAATGGATAGTGACTGCCATTCTTCTCCTTTTTGTATTTTTCCAAGTAGTATGATCTGACCAATGTGAGAAGAATAATGGGCCAATTGTCTTTGGATAGCATCAACTACAGAATGTGCCTCATTTCTAATGTAAATCTTCTTGTCAAGATCAGATTCTGACAATGATTCTAGTGCACCCAAAAAACAATCCCAGCCTTCATTCCAACGATCAAGTAGTTCTTTTCGGGTCTTTATTTCATCTTCGAATTCTGCATCCCGATTTCGCCAATCTTTTTCACCATCTTCCGTTAGGAAATTAGTCCAGCGAGAAAGCATATTGCCAGATAAATGATTCACAATGATCGCGATACTATTTGAATTGGGTTCCGGGTTCCAAAATAGCTGATCCTCTGAAAGCTGATCGAATGTTCGTTCCCCATTGAGTTTGGAGTGCTTTAAAAGCTTGATCGTATTTGGTAGGTAATCTTTCAATGATCTACAGTTTCATAAAAGCCAAGAAATTCCTCTTTTGAATAGAGTGATTTACATTGTTCGTTGAGTTGATCGTATTCTGCCTTATTGATACTCAAAAAGCTTTCATATGAATCTTTACAAACCCAACTATCGATAACCAGATAGTCATTTTTGTCAACCTTTTTGATCAACTCTTGCCCAAGATAGTCATCACTTTTTTCATAAAAATGGAACCAGGTACCATTTCTTCTATAAGCTTCTTCGAATTGATCTTTTTGGTCAGGTGAACATTCGTAATGCCACACAAGCTGATACATCTTCATGGGGTAGTTGGGGTTTGTTCTTCCTTATAATTTAGTCAGAATTAGAACAAACTTCAACCGTAATACTAGCTATTTATACTCTTCTTTGCCATCAGCATGTTTGGCAAATCGACCACTCTCTTTTGGATGGACGTGATCATTTTTTGGCCATGGCCAACCACCAAATTGAGTTCTTTGATATTCCTGAAATGCCTGTTGGATCTCAGCTTGAGTGTTCATGACGAAAGGTCCGTATTGTGCCACAGGCTCATTGATTGGTTTGCCTTGCAATACCAGAAATTTGGCTTCTTGATCTCCGTTTTTGATCGTTACGGCCTGGCTTGCATCTAACTCCGCCGCTTTCTCCAATGGGAAATTTTGATTGTTCAGTTGAACCGATCCGCCAGAGTAGTAATATAGGGATCTGTTAGCCTCAGCACTAGCCAATGGTAGAGTCCATTCAGCACCTGGAGCCATAGTAAAAGTCCAGATGGCAACTTCATGTGCTGGATCAGCTGCCCATGAATCTGGTGCTGGAGTTAATGCTTTTACATCAGCAATGGAACCAGCAATTACTTTTACCTTGGTTTTACCATCTTCAGAAGTGTAATAAGGTATGTCTTCGGACCAAAGCATTTTAAAATGCGGTTCCACAAACTTACTTTTCGCAGGAAGATTAAGCCAGATTTGGAATAAGACTAGTGGGTTGTCTTCGTCTTCCTTCAAAAGAGGAAACATTTCAGAATGGTTGACACCTTTACCAGCGGTCATCCATTGCACATCTCCGTTCCCAAAACGACCAGCTGCACCAAGTGAATCTGAATGATCAATAAGACCTCTTTCACCTACTGTCACTGTCTCAAATCCTCTATGTGGGTGCTGTGGGAAACCAGGTACAGTTGATCCATGGTACATTCTCCATTTGTTGGATGGATCAAAATCCTGGCCAATGTTTCTACCAGCAATGGATTCTGCAGGACCCATTTCTTTGTTTCCTTTTGGGTAATCGTCCTTGTGATACACACAGAATAGAAAAGGATCTTGTGTTACCCATGGGAAGCCAAGAGGCTTTATATGTTTGATAGCTGAACTCATTGTTATATCATGTTAATTTAAATGTACCAACATGTAATTAGAATAATTTGTTTCATTTATTCATCATTAAATTGGTCATTCAATTTCAAGATGACCTAGATGTCTAGATTGTCAATATAGCATTTTTTATATGAAGTACTTGATCTCCATTTTTATACTGTTTTTGAGTTTCCATGTTCTCTATTCGCAAGAAGATAATATACATGAACAATCCTCGGGTTATGAATGGCCGGAGGATCCTTTAGTTCTAGATAAGCTGGAGCAATGGAGAGATTTAAAATTTGGAATAATTATTCACTGGGGGTTGTATGCTCAGGCAGGGATAGTGGAGTCCTGGGAGTTGACTTCAGAAGACTGGATCAACCGAAAGGATAGTATGACGCATCATGAATATAAGCAGTGGTACAGAAGTCTAAAAGATGATTTTAATCCTGTGAATTTTAATCCTGATGCATGGGCGGAAACTGCTAAACGTGCAGGAATGAAATATGTGGTTTTCACCACTAAACACCATGATGGCTTCAACATGTTTGATACCCAATTTTCGGATTTTAAGATCACCAATGGACCGTTTGCTGATGATCCAAAAGCGGATGTTGCTCAATATGTATTCGACGCCTTTCGAAAACAAGATATGATGATTGGAGCTTATTTTTCCAAGCCAGATTGGAGTTCGCAGTACTTCTGGTGGGAAAAGTATGCCACCGATGACCGTAACGTCAATTATAACTTGAGTGTTCATCCCGATCGATGGCAGAAATACCAGCAGTTCGTGTTTAATCAGGTAGAGGAACTTACCACAGGTTACGGCGATTTGGATATCCTGTGGTTTGATGGTGGTTGGGTACGCGAAGGTCGCATGGTTCATGGAGGTGAGCAAAGTGTCAATATGCCTGCTTTGGCAGACATGGCACGTACGAATCAACCTGGAATCCTTATAGTGGATCGTACGGTGCCCGGTAAATATGAGAACTATCAAACACCCGAACGTACCATTCCTGAAGAGCAATTGACGCATCCCTGGGAAAGCTGTATTCCTTTGAATAACAATTGGGGATATGTGCCAAAAGATGAATCCAAATCGTCGGAACAGATTATTCATTCACTAGTAGAAATAGTTGCTAAGGGCGGAAGTTTACTGCTAGGGATCGGACCAAAACCAGATGGCACGATTCGAGAATCTGATGTAGTGAAAATGAACGAAATAGGAGACTGGTTACAGGTAAATGGTGAGGCCATTTACGGTACGCGGACATTGGATGCCTACCAATCAGGTAATGTGTTCTTTACCAGGAAAGAATCTAAAGTCTTTGCTATTCATCTGTTTACGGAGAATGGCGCTAGTCAAGGTAAATGTGAATGGATGGGAAATCTGCCAAAGCGAAAAGCGAAAATGAGACTGCTTGAGACTGGAGAAGAAGTATCTTATACAGTAAAAGGGAATCAGGTTTTGGTTAATCTACCAAGAGGCTTCGTTCCTTCAGTTGCCTGTGTATTGACATACGAAATTCAGGATTAGATATCTAGCGATTCATTATTTCGTATATTGAAATATGCCTTACAACGAAAATCTTGCTGATCGCCTTAGAGAATACCTTGCTGAAGTACCCAATATCGAAGTAGAAGAAAAGAAAATGTTTCGTGGACTCGCTTTTTTGGTCAATGATAAAATGTGTGTCAACGTCAGTGGTGACAACCTCATGTGTCGGTTTGATCCTGATATGGAGGAGGAGATGAAAGAAAAGCCTGGATTTGAGTCAGTGAAAATGGCAGGCAGATACATGAAGGGATATGGTTATATCAATGAAGATGGGTACCGTTCCCCAGACGATTTTAAATTTTGGGTAGATCTGGCATTAGACTTTAATCCCCGGGCCAAATCCTCCAAGAAAACTAAAACCAAGAAGAGCCGTTAGAATCCTCATGCTGAAATCTCTTACAAATAGTGCTGTATCTAAGAACCATCTATCTATATGGTTGTTAGTTTTACTATCTGCACTGTTTCAGTTGCCTGTTTCAGCATCTTCCTCAGAGTTCATAAGTCATGAGAGGGTTGAGTTGGTGGAGTCTTCCACTTTCAATCAAGTGGAGCTTGTTCACATATTAGCAGGATCCTTTATTCGGCAGGTTGACCGAAATCTTCCCATTGTATCCAACATACAAGACTATCATAATCGGCAGACTGTTAAGGCTGAAGAAGTAGCCGAATTTATTAGAGCTGAGATTGCTAGCAAAGAGCTGCTGAAATTGCTTCCTGCTCCCACTAATTATGATGATGAAACGAATAGATCCTACTCCATAGGTTAATCATTGTTTCATTGAGTCAGTGGACTCGCATCAAAATCATTTATGAAAAATTTCAAAAAGGTCCTACGCCTTGTAGTGATGACCTTGTTTCTGGTATTCGCCGCTTTCGGGGCAGGCATGGGTGGTGTGTTTATGCCAAAATTTTATCGAGACGATTCCATTCTACCAAAAATTGAATTGGTGGAAGAAAGAGAGGAGGAAGACTTTGAAAAAGAGGAGGATGAAAAGACTTAATTTTTATGTATGAATTGAGTAATTTCTTTGGCGAATTCTGGTGTTTTGTGGGCATTGTTGTGACCTCCTGTAATAATGACTAATTGGCTGTTTAGAAATACTTCGGCTAGAAGTCCAGGGTCTCCATTATCCGTGTCTTCATCACCTGCTATGATCAGAATTGGGGTTTTAATTTTCTGTAACTCCTCAATTGATGTTACTGGTTGATAGGTTTGTAAATAACTCAGAATTTTGAGGTTAGCATTTATAGATCTGGCATAGTTAACAGCTCCTTTTGTGGTTTCATTGAGAGGAGCTGTTCCTGCAAATGCTTCAGCAAACATTATACGACGATCCCACTCAGGATTAGTGAAATCAATGCCCATACCTCCCATTACGGCTTTGGTTATCCTTTGATCTTGGGTTAAAAGTTGGGCTAATACAATAGACCCTCGCGAATATCCAATGGCCATGTAACTATCCAGTTTCAAATGATTGGCAAGAGCAATAAGGTCCTTGGTTTCTGCATCATTGGCATATTTCAACGGGTCAGAAGGTTTGTCAGAATCTCCATTTCCTCTAAGGTCAGGAATGATCACCCGATAACCTGCATCAATCAATTCTCGCTTAAGTATACCGTTATTCCAAGAGCTTCCACTAGAAATAAAGCCATGAATCAATATGATAGGCATTCCTTTGCCCGAGTCTTCAAAGGCAATTTGGGTTTGGTCAAATGACTGAAAATAATTTTTCCCCTGTCCAAAAAGACTAATACTTAAGCCAATACATATGAACACAATACAAAATTTAGGAGTCATCATTTGGGAGTTTGAATTAGGTAAATATACTTTTCTTATATCTGATTTGAGGTAATTGAATGTCATGATCAAGGTGTCAATTCTATTATTTCCTGTTGAAGTCAGGTTAATTCTCATCAGTATGAATTTTTACCCTCTGACTGGAATACTGCATCTAATCGCCGGATGATACGTTAAGTTTGTTAAGAGATTTTAGCCTTTCTAAAACCCCACGAACACACCATGAAGTCAGCTAAGTTATTTGCAGTTATTCTCTTCTTATTGACCAATTTTTCATTTCAAAGTACAGCTCAGTTGAATGAGTCTTTGATTGCAGAATTGGATTCTATGGTCTCACTTGATCAGCGGTTTCGCGCTGCTTATAGGAATGTGACTAATTTTTCAACAGATTCAATTACTACTGTTCAGGTGGTGACCGCAATGGAAGCTATCGATAGTGTGCACTATTACCGATTGAATGAGATGTTTGAAGAATACGGTTTCCTTGATTATGACCTTGTGGGTGAGAAGGGGAGTAGTCATTTCTGGTTGTTAGTTCAGCACCAGGACAAACATCCTGAGTTTCAGGAAGCCGTTTTAGCTGCTATGAAAGAAGCTGTTGACCAAAAGAATGCTTCTGAATTGGATTATGCCTATTTACTTGATCGAGTTTTGGTGAACGGTGGACAATTACAGGTTTATGGCACTCAGATGTCGCTCAACGCTGATTCAACTTCTTACATTCCGAAACCAGTGGAGGATCCTGAAAAGCTAGATAAAAGACGAAAGAAAGTTGGGTTGCCTCCAATATCTCTTTACATCAAATTAATGAATGAACGTCACATTGGTAATCTTCACCAATAGTTAATTTAGGTCGATTTAAAGCCCTTGCGCTTTTGCTCACCCCAGGTTTTCTTTCTTCGGACAAACTTGTCAAAGTTGCCTCTGATGGCGGCCCAAACAGTGATAGGATGATAGAAAATAGGTTCTATCATAGCAGCAAACAATAACTTCATGAGCGCTCTTCCTTGTATATACTCACGATAGGTTTTTTCTTCCAGAAGTAAGGCAATCCAAGAAATGAGTAGCGAAAAGGCATAGACCAGTGTAATTAGAATGAAGAAATGTTGCCAGTTAATCCATCCCAAGATGGCTAATACTGTAAAGTAAATCAATCCTGTGAATTCTATGATTGGAGCTAACCATTCAAAAAGCAGCCAAAATGGATAGGATAGCATTCCCATCAAACCATATTTAGGTCGGAAACAGATCTTTTTGTGTGCCAACAAGGTCTCGATGGTACCTCTGGTCCAACGATTTCGTTGCTTTTGGAATACCGACAACTCTTCTGGTGCTTCGGTCCAACATAACGGGTCTGGAACATAGGCTACCCGGTATGGTTGGTTTTTGTCCGCCATATATCGTCTCATACGCACTACCAGTTCCATATCCTCGCCAACTGTAGCAGTGTCATAGCCTCCGACATCCAGCACAGTTCTTCGATCAAATAGGCCAAACGCTCCTGATATGATCAAAAGACCATTCATTTCTCCCCAAGCCATTCTTCCCAGTAGGAATGCTCTAATGTATTCCAAGGTTTGGAAAGTTGGAAGCCATTTTTTTGCAAGCTTGACCTGAAGAAGTCGACCATTTTTAATCACACAATCATTAGCAATGCGAACTACTCCTCCAACAGCAACTACTTTTCTGCGTGTTTCTTCCAGATAGGGTTTTACCATTCGTAACAGGGCATCATCTTCAATGATACAATCCACATCAATGCATGCAACCAATTCCGATTTGGCATAACTAATTCCAGCATTCAAGGCGTCAGATTTGCCCCCGTTTTCTTTGTCTATCACTAGAAGTTTAGAGAAAGCTGGGTTTTTAGAATGATACACTTCTTTGATTGCTTTATGATTCAAGTAAGCGCATTCCATTGAATGTGCTGGCTCCAAATCATAGGCTTCAATCATTCGCTGTACAGAGTCATCCTTACTTCCATCATTCACTATAATGATTTCGTAGTTGTTATAATGAAGAGACAGTAATGATCTGATATTGTCCACAATGGATAATGATTCATTGTAGGCAGGAGCAATAATTGATATACTGGGTGCTAATGGTGATCTAAGGATGTCATCAAAGTAGGTGTTTTTTTCATTTCGAGAGTAGCGCTGCAGTGCTCGGTAAGAAACAATAGCCAATACTACGTAGAATGACATAATAGTTAATGCATAGAAGAATATGCCGTAATTCAGAAACTCGGTAATCTCTCTGTATACATTCATTGATAAGTCACTGAATATTTGTCTAAATAGTTAGTTAATCTGCGTGTTGCAGGATTTTTTGAGTTTTTGAGTTGCTCAAGCTGATGTTTGTTGAGCTTGAAGGGGCTCCTGTGTAGAATGGAAAGGATGGAAAGAAAGGTCCACTTAGACATGATCCCTATTCTACTTTCCATTTCCATCAATCCTTTGATCTCACCAATTTCCACCATAGCAATTTTAGCTTGTTTTCTCACCTGGCTTTCATGATGATCCACCAATGGTAGGATGGAGGAATATGCTGATTTATTCCCAACTATAGACAATTCTATAATTCCTTCTACAATTCGGTAAGTGTATGCCGAACTGAGTTTTTTAATGGATATTTTGTCTAACTCAAAGTGATAGTAAAGCTCTTTGGAACGCTCTTCATAAACCCCACTAAAAGAATAGGACATCTGAACCAGTTCATCCAAAAGCATTTCTTTTTGCCATTTGCTTTTAACGAGATGACTCAATTGCTTTTTGTATTTAACATTCTTTTCTGGATAATTAAGTGCTGCAGAAAGCAATGACAGCAACGTACTTCTAAATTTCTGCTGCTTGCGATCAAACAGCATATATCGAAATCTGTAAATAAAAATGGAAAGAAGGGTGATGACTAGTCCAACTATAATTGCTCCTATCAAATAGATGATCAATTGATCGACCAGAGGGAATTGATTGATATCAAGCATTTCCAGTAGCATTTATACGCATCAATATATTTTTAGCCCTTGCGACTACTTCGTTTGGACTGAATGGCTTATCAATAAAATCTGATGCCCCGAGACGGAATGCCTCAAGTATTTTAGCTTCAAGGTCTGCATCACTAATGATAATTACCGGTATTTTTTTCTGCCGGGCAATTTCCAATATCTCGAACCCACTTCTAAAAGGAAGCAATTCTTCGGTGATGATTAGATCAACTTGATCTTCCATTTCTTCAATAAGCTCTTGCCCATTCACCACAGCCTTAACCTCAAAACCATCTATTCTCAACCGGTCAGTTAGAACTTTGCGAAGAAGTTCATTTGGTTCAGCTAAAAGGATTTTATGATTGCTCATCGTTCATGAAGGGTTAAATACAGAGAAATGGCATGCTGTTGACGCTTTGAAACTATAAAATCGTAGTGTGTCCATTGATAAGAGACCGTCCACTGTTTGTTCTTTTTTGTAGTTGAAACTAATGATGCACCGATTGTCACTTGGTTGGGTTTACTATCTGTAACAAAAGACTGGTCACTGATGATTATTAGATTTGGATCGTACCCATAGGCACCTAATAATCCAATGTAACCAGAATCGCTGAAGTAGTATCTATGTGTAAGGATTACCGAATAGTTATTGAACTTGTCCTCTTTGAAACCATAGGCAAAATTGCCTCTAATGGATGTTAAAAAGGATCCGTAATACCTTGAAATGCTTCCAGTAAGTATTCCAAGACTTCCAGTGTTGTCGAAATTCATCCACCTAAGTCCAATGGAATGTTCCCATTTTCCAAATGGATTATAGTATTCAGCGGTCAGCTGGTTTTTCACGAAAATGCTCCCTGGAGATAGCCCAAAGCCAGCCATTACGTAATCCTTATTTTCAAAGGATTTGTAAAAGTCACTTTCAAATAGAAAAGATGATTGATCAAATCGTTGCCCCAGAGTAATGCGAGGGAGAAAAGTAAATCCTTCCTTTTGGAATTTGGCTTCAGCTGTTAGGTTATGCCAGTCACTCAATTGCTCGAAGAAGAAATCGTACTCATAACCAATTTTAGTGTAGCTATAAAAAGTAGAGTCGACATGTTGGGCTTTAGATAGCCCACTCACCAGCATCAAAAGTATGATGCCTGTATAAGAATGAAGATTATTCAAATAGTTTCTGATAGTTACTGATCACAATACTACAAACTGGGGTCCAGGGTTTGGGAAAAGTTGATAATATTTTTTCAAATCCGTACCAGCTATAGATTATCATACTGATTATGCAGCTATGAGTTAGTCAATTTTTGTATAGTCATCATTGATTGAAGACCCCATATACATGGCAGCAACAGGACGACATATGTTGAGGTAGTAATAAGACGAAAGTATGTTATCCGTAGAGTGCATTGGTAAGTAAATATTAATTGATCTTTTTTATCGCTTATGTACCAAATGTTACAGATAGTGATGGAAAGCTGCCATAGCTTAGCCTACAAATACGTAACGCTATGTCCTTAGAATTTGAACAAGTTGAGCTAGGAGAGAAGGGAAAAGAGGCCAAACGCCTGGAAAAGATCAAACACTACAAGCGTACATTGATCTACATGGCGATTGGTGCGCTTCTAAGCCTTGCTTTTAGTTATCTAACCGAAGGAGCAACGATTACGGCTCTTAATGGAGAAGAAATAACTAACTCTTTATTACTCGGAGGGTTTATGGGATTCTTTATTACCAACAGTCCCTGCGCCAGAGGAAGATGTTGAATATCTAACAGTTCTTTTTATTTGATCTGTAACATATGAGGTTTTGAGTCGTCATCCTTCAAATCAAAACTCAAAACTCAATGAAACAATTTATTACAGCATTATTGATGGTGCTCACCCTGGCTGGTGTAGCACAGGAAGTAACTCCTGCTAAGAAGGTTCTAATGGTCGTTAGTAGTTACGGCAAAGATCAAGGACAGACCAGGCCAGGTTACGAATTTGATGAGTTCTCGCAAGCATATCTTGTTTTTAAGAATAATGGACTTTCTGTAGATGTGGCTAGCCCGCGTGGTGGCAAAGTGGAGGCAGATCAGTACAACAAAGAAAAGGTTTATAACAGCCAGCTTCTGGCTGATGAACTCGCAGTAAGCTTGTTGAATCAAACCATCCCGACATCCAAGGTAAATCCAGATGACTATGATGCTATCTATATCGTGGGCGGTAAAGGAGCTATGTTTGATTTACCATATGACCCATCCTTGCAAGATATTATTTTGAGCATGTATCATCGTTCCAACACCGTGATTGCTTCGGTGTGTCATGGACCTGCGGTATTTGCCAATGTAAAGGATGGCGATTCGTACATCGTGGAAAATGTGGAAATAACCGGCTTTACCAATGAAGAAGAGGCTTTGTTTGGAAAGAAATGGGTCACAGAATTTCCTTTTAGTCTGGAGGATCAACTTTTGGAACGTGGGGCTAAATTTTATAAAGCTAACTTTATGCTTCCAAAGGTATGTGTGTCTGGAAAATTCGTCACTGGGCAAAATCCATTCTCTACTTCGCAATCTGCTGAGGAAGTTGTTCAGGCATTAGGATTAAAGCCAATGAAGCGTGAACGCTATGCTGATGAGCATACGGTATACACCGTTCAGTCTTTTTTAAATAATGAATTGAGTTTAAAGGAGTTTGGTAAGCTTTTGGAACAAGATACTTCACTGTTTGATATGCCACTTCTGGCGGTATATGGATATTACCATATTTTAGCTAATCCAGAGGAATATGATAGACTAAAACAGGGAACGCAGTTAGTAGAGCTAAGTGCTCCCTATTTTTTCAATGAGAATCTGCAGCTCGTAGTTGCTAAAACGTATATCACACTCGAAGAAAAGTCTAAAGCACGAAAAGTTTTGAAGGATTTGATAGCCCAGGAAAAGCTTGTGGATCAGGCGGAAGAACTGTTAGTAGGGCTGGATTAATTTAAAAAAAAGAGGACTACCGAAGGTAGTCCTTAATGTATTAATCAAATAAACTCATGCTCAAATAGCGCTCGCCTGTATCACACACAATAAAGACGATCACACCCTCATCTAGTTCAGACGCAAGCTCTAAAGCGGCGGTTAAAGCTCCTCCGCTACTCATACCAGATAAAATTGCTTCTTCTTTAGCCAGCCTTCTAGCCATTAATCGGGCATTGTCTTCACTCACGTCAATTACCCGATCCACACGACTTGGGTCAAATATTTTTGGTAAAAACTCTGGAGACCATCTGCGAATGCCTGGAATAGAAGATCCTTCAGTTGGTTGTGTTCCCACAATTTGAATGTTGGAATTTTGCTCCTTGAGGTATTTAGATACACCCATAATTGTGCCGGTAGTACCCATTGCTGATACGAAGTGAGTAACCTGACCATTGGTGTCTTTCCATATTTCAGGGCCGGTGGTTTTATAGTGCATCCCGTAGTTATCTGGATTGGCAAATTGATTGAGCATAAAATAACCCTGGTTCGTTGCCATTTCCTCTGCCAACTCTCGCGAATATTCAATGGTTTTCTCCGCAGGGGTCAGGATCACTTCTGCACCATAGGCTCTCATAGCTTGTACTCTTTCCTTGGTGCTATTTTCCGGCATCAGTAAAGTCATTTTCAAGCCAGCCGATTGAGCAATCATAGCCAGGGCAATACCGGTGTTACCGCTTGTAGCTTCTACGAGCTTATCTCCGGTCTTTATATCTCCTCTTTTCAGAGCTTCGGTGATCATACCATAAGCTGCACGATCTTTTACACTTCCACCAGGATTTTGTCCTTCCAGTTTTCCAAATATTTTAACATTCGGGTTTTTGTTGATGCGGGTGATTTCAACAAGAGGTGTATTGCCAATAAGGTCGAATAATTTCATGAGCTGATAGTTAAAGTGATGAGACCAAAAATTGATAAAACACAGATCAATTTAGGCTTGTTTGACTACAATCATTTCTGACTTATCTTCTGATTCATCATGGAGTGAAGCTTTGTAATAGACCCTGGAGTCAGCAGGAATACTTTTTGTCAACCAGACATTACCACCAACTGTGGAGTTTTTACCGATCCGTGTCTTGCCACCCAAAATAGTCGCTCCAGCGTAGATTACGACATGATCTTCAATAGTAGGATGTCTTTTGACCTTGGCATCTTTCTTATCCACACTAAGTGCACCTAATGTGACTCCCTGGTAGATTTTGACATGTTTGCCAATAATAGTAGTTTCACCAATGACGATACCCGTCCCATGATCTATGCAAAAGTGCTCCCCGATGATCGCATTGGGGTGGATGTCTATTCCAGTCTTACTGTGGGCATGCTCTGTGATGATTCTAGGAATGTTCTTTACGCCAAGCAATGCCAACTCATGAGCTAGTCGATAGGAGGCAATCGCGTAGAAGCCTGGATAGGATCGGATAATCTCTGACTTATCGCAAGCTGCAGGGTCTCCAGCAAACATGGCATCAATGTCCTTTTCTAGTCTTTCGTACAGAGTAGGTAGGCTCTCAAAGAATGCCTCGATTACTTCTTCTTGTGTATCACCTTCAAGCGAAATATTCCTTAAAAGAACATCTCTCATCTTATGTTGGAGACTCGCCAGGATTTGCTCTACCTGCTTTTCAGACTCTACTTTATGACTTGAGAAATCCGGAAAAAGCACTCCTAGCAACTCATTGAAAAAACTGATGATGGAAGCTTTACTTGGGATCTTGGTGTACTCTTGATGGGAGTCGTATATTTTCTTAATGAACGATTCTTTCATAATCTATATCGAAGATAGACTTACCTAACGGTAAAAATATAGTGATGTTTAGGAAGAAAAGTCGTTATGAGTACATTTAGTTCAAGAACTATACGAAATATTACTGGTTGTATTTTCTCAAAATCTCTGGATCAACTTCTGGTTCTGCCATCAACCATTCTTTAACCTTCCCTTCGTCCCAGCGGTATAACCAGCTAACACCCCATTTGCCAATGTGGTAATCAGTACGCTGATATGCTGGATCTTTTAGAGCTTCCTCTAGATCAATGAATTCATAACCTTTGTCTTTCAGACCCTGGTAAATAGCTCCAAGATTATCAGCATTGAGTGGATTGACATGACATAGATAAATGTGAGGAATCGGTCTGCCAATCGTTTGTTCTGAAACTTGTTCGTACCAGTCAAACATTTTTAGTGTGTGCTCTACATAAGCTTTTCCAATGGCCATCATTTCACTGCTATCACCTTCAAGGACTGCATTGGCATATAGCTTATTGAAAATATAATCACCACTTTCAACTGTAACTGGTGCTACTTCATAACCATTTTGAGTTAGAAACACCTCGAAAGAGGCTTTGGTCGCACTATCTGGTCCGGTATTCAAATAAGGATGTCTGAAATAACGCATCTCTTTTCCATATTCCTGTAGCAATTCAGTGGTAAATTCTTGCCCTTTGATCACTTCTTGCTTGAATTCTTCCAAAGGAGTGTTGTAAAGTGAGGGATGGCTGTAAGTATGATTTCCTAAGTCGAGCCCAGCATTCAACCAGTTTCTGAGTATTTGTTTTCTGGCTTCTTCTTCATTGTTTCTATAAAGCTTGCCTTCATTGACAAATCCAATAGCAGGCACACCATAGGTTACAGCTGTGTCGATCACTTGTTGATTGACTAGTTGTATGTGCTGTAGGTCCTTAAACGGTCCATTACTGATCAAGTCGTCGATGGTGATAACCACTTGTTTTTGGGCTTGCAGACTAAGTGCTGCAATTGTCAATATGATGCTTAGTTGTTTTTTCATTACTACAAATGTAGTAATACTTATAGGGAAAAGGAAAACCACCATGCAATCATGGTGGCGTTAACTAATCTATTCATATTTCAAACTATCTGCAGGGTTGCTTGTCGCTGCCCGCAGGGCGTGATATCCAGTTGTAAGAATGGTAATCCCTCCAATGACTATCAATACCAGTCCATAGAGTAGATAATTCATCTCCACATGATACTCGAACGTATTGAGCCATTCATTCATGAAATAGTAGGCAATTCCAAAAGCAGGAACTGCACCAATGAAGACCAGGATCAAGAAGTCTTTTACAAGTAATGAAACTAGTCCTGATACTTCAGCTCCCAATACTTTTCTTATGCTAATTTCTTTGGTTCGCTGTTCTGCTATGAAGGAAGCTAAACCGAGTAATCCCAGGCATGAAATAAATATCATCATTACTGAGAACCCAAGAAACAAACTACCTCGCAACTGATCAGCTTCATATTGTTCCATAAAATCCTGATCTAAGAAACTATATTCGAAAGGCTTATTCGGAAATACATCCGTCCAGGCCTGCTCTATAGATCTGATGCCTTCGTCCAGACCACCACTGATTTTGATCAAAGCATTGGAATTATTGAGTGAGGGAACGAACAACAAGGCTTCAATAGGGTCATAGAGTGATCTTTGGTGAAAATCTTTCACAACCCCTATTACCTTATGGAATTTTGTGCTATCACGATCGAATTGGAAGCGCTTCCCAATAGGATTGTCCCACCCCATTCGGGCTACCATGGCTTCATTGACCATGACCGCTGATGCCGTATCAGTAGGGAATTTGGGATCAATATTTCTTCCTTCGGATAGCTTGATGCCTAATACTGGAACAAAGTCATAATCTATACCATAGGAATCTATACCATAAGTTTCCATGACTCCATCATTGGTTTCCACAGACATTACATTTTTATCATACCCACGACCAGGTGTTGTGATTGCAGTAGCTGCATCCTTGATATTAGGGTCTTGAAGTAATTTGTTTTTCAAGACAGGCCACTTATCACGTGCCGCACGATTGTCCAATACCACGCGAACTACCCGCTCTTTATCAAAACCAAGGTCTTTGTTTCTCAGGTATTGCATTTGATCATAAATGATTAAAGTGCCTACCAGCATGAAGATTGAAATCGAGAATTGTACTCCGACAAGAACACTGCGCAAGATCTTGTTTCCTGATTTACTTCCCTTGCCTTTGAGAACTGATGCTGGTTTGAAAGCGGACAAGTAGAAGGCTGGGTAGCTACCACTCAGGATTCCTGTAATAAGTAGCATTACAGCAATTGCACCGAGCACCATTGGATTCAACAGACTTCCAATGTTCATCGAAGTTTGCAATTGTGAATTGAATACTGGTACCAAAATGAGAACCAATAACAAACTGATCAAAAGTGCAACAATGGTGAGGAGTATGGACTCAGACATGAACTGTCGGATCAACATTCCTCGCTGCGCACCCATCACCTTGCGAATTCCTACCTCCAAAGCTCGTTTCATCGATCGAGCGGTTGATAAGTTCATGTAATTGATACTGGCGATTAGGATAAGGAAAATAGCTACTGCACCAAAAATGTAGATGTACTTGATGTTGCCAAGTGGCTCAGGTTCCCCCTGGAAAGTAGAGTATAGGTGGATGTCCTGAATATTGATCATTTCATACTTGATCTTAATATCAAACTGATCGAATATCGTTGCTACATACTTGGTGATGATGGTTTCATTCAACTTGGTTTCTACTGCTTTTGGATCTGTACCTTCTTGAAGCATAATGTAGGTGTAGATACCAAAACCTCCCCAGCTCTGTGAGTTATTACGATCTACAGTACTGGCAGAGATCATTGCGTTTGGTCGTATATGGTTGTTAGGAGAAAGGTCCTTGTAAACACCGGTTACTTCCAGAGAGTTGTTGTCCGTTTTAAGGATCTCACCAATTGGATTCGCTCCTTTAAAAATCTTGTCAGCCATGGTTTGACTGATCACAATAGAGTTTGGGCCTTCTAATGCAGTTGCTGGATTTCCAGAAATGAATTCATAATCGAACACATTAAAAACCGTGGAGTCCACCATGAAGATTTTTTCTTCATAATAGTTGATATCATTTCTTTCAAAGCGAGTTCTTCCATTTCCAATGAAACGAGTGTATTGCTCTACTTCGGAGAATTCATTTTTAACTGTTCTTCCAAGTGGAAGCTGAGTCGTCGTCCAGCGGAAGGAATTATCTGGTTCACTAATGTCAGAGGATATTCTATAAATTCTGTCTGCTTTGGAATGCTGTTGATCAAAGCTTACCTCATGATGGAGATAGAGGACGATGAGCAAACTGGAGACTATTCCTATGGTTAGTCCTAAGATGTTGAGTGTGGTGTATCCCGGCTGACGCAGTAGGTGCCTTACCGTGATTTTGAGATAATTTTTGATCATTGTTAGTTTGGAGATTGATTGTAAGAGTAGACTTGATCAATCCGCAAATGGTTACAGAAAAGTGATTAGCGGTAGGTGTTTTAAGGGATTTTAACAGTACATGTGGATAACTAGGTGCACAAATATGGTATAGCAAGGTGTAAAAGTTGTGGGAAACCAGACCCCTAATTTATTGCAAACGCAAAGGAATAGGTCTACCTTAGAATTACCAAATGAGGGATAGAAGTCGAGACGAAAGTCTCCACTTAAGAAGCAAAAGTTATTAGAGGCTACGGCCGATTTTAGCGTGGCTGAAGGAAGTGAGAACGAAGAAGAATCTGGTATCCAGAAGAGGGCTTCGTAAAGGCATCAAACAGTAATTTGGCATTGAATGAGGGGCTACGGCCCAGCATAAAGTGAAAAGGGTGGATGTCCTGCATTGGATATCCACCCTTTTTGTATATAAAAAAAGCAGAAAGCATAAGCCATCTGCTTTCGTAGAGACTTTCCACAACCTAACGAGCCTCTACCTTTTCTTTGATGTTTTCCTTAATCCCATTTAGTCGTTTACTCATGACATCAGACATCTGATTGAAGGCTGAGTTTAGATAGTCAAAGGATTCTTCGCGTTCTTCCAAAAGACTGTCATAAAGGAATTTTACTGTTTCTTTTGATTTTTCCAGATTGTTTAGATCATTTTTCCAAATCTCTTTCTGAGATTTGGAAAAGGACTTAGCTGAATGTTCTAACTCATTGATGCTTTCAAAAATCTGTTCTATTTTTTCTTTTGCTTCTAATCTAATTTTATCTCGATTCATAACATTAACATGTTGATAATCAAATATATAACATGAGTTGTTATTGAATTGTTTAAAATATTTCGAAATAATTGTTGTCAAATCCGTTAACAATTTGAAATGTGACTGAAGTGCAAGGATGTAATCCACAATTTTACGATACTTGCATGTGAATGACTGACCTAAAATCTCAACTGTAGAATTGCATGAGTGAAATCGAAAATGATGTGGCCCGATCACTTAAAGTGATTAAGAATATTTTGGTGGTTTTTCTCGGAATTGTGATTCTCTACTTATTGAAAGAGCTAAGCAACTTGTTCTTGCCATTGGCATTTGCTTTGTTCTTTGCAATACTCCTTCAACCTCTGGTTGCTCTATTTAGGAGAAAGTTTTCATTGAATTTAAGTGTGGTATTTACCACTATCGTTTCTGTGATTGTATTCCTTGCATTGGGGTTTGTCTTTTACAATGCGGTGAGTAGTTTCATTGCCAATCGGGATCAAATTTTAATTGGGGTCACTGCTGAACTCAAACCTGTAATTGAAGAAGTGACCAGGCTGCTAGGATCGGAAATGAATGATGATGAGTTGAAATCCTATGTGTCACGGATCATCCCTACCGATAAAGTCTTGTCCCTGTCAGGCTCCTTTCTCAATACCATTAGTGGTTTCGCTACGGAATTGTTGATGACCATTTTATACTTCGCAGGATTGTTAAGTGCGATTGCCGAGTATGAGAAAGTAATCGACTACATCATGGGAAAAAATGGGGGCGAACACTCGGTTGCTTCCAACACCTTTAAAAGAGTCAAGGACTCTATCAGTATCTATATCAAGGTGAAGACCATCGTGAGTTTATTGACTGGTCTGGGTATTGGGTTGGTTAGTTGGTTCTTTGGTATTCAATATGCACTTCTTTGGGGAATCCTGGCATTCGTCTTAAACTACATTCCATACGTAGGATCGCTTATTGCGATTATTCCTCCTTTGCTCATTGGAGGTCTTACTGCAGACAGTATTTCTGAGTTTATTTTCCTCTTCATTTGCCTTGAAGGAATTCAACTAGTTATGGGCAGCATCGTAGAACCTAAAATGACCGGTGAATCCCTGTCAATTAATACGGTGACTATTCTTTTCAGCCTGGTTTTCTGGTCTTTTATGTGGGGCACTGCGGGTATGCTGCTATCGGTGCCAATGACCTTCCTGATTAAAGTAATATTGGAGCATGTGTCAGATGCTGGATTCTTCGTTCGCTTAATGGATAAAAAGACCGGCAAGGAACTTGGTTAATTCATTACCACTTCAGTTTAGTTTTTCTGGAATTCTAAAGTTGTAACATTGGGTAAGTATAATTAAGAAATTACCCCTAGCTTTTGTGGTATTTATTAGAAAAATCTTGGCAACTCACAAAATTTTTATATTTTCGAGGCCTTTGATTGGCGATTTCGCCGTTGTACTTAATTAAGCTATATATGAAACAACTCTTTACCGCAACCCTATTGTGTGCACTCATTTCTGTTTATGGTCAGAAACCGAAGGTGCAAAATAAAATTAAGAGACTTGAGCAGGACATTGAAGCATTAAGACATGCTCCCAGTGATTACCGATTATTAAAGTGCGAATTGCAGAATGAATACTTAGAATTGGTTGAAGAGAACCAGTCAATTGTACGTGATAATTTATTTACTAATCAGAACTTGGAAGTTTCTAATGACTTATCCTTAATTTCTATAGATAGTATTTTAGTTGATAAATATGTTAAATCATCGGATTCATTCAAAGACTCCGTTAGGTCTATTATATCCTTTGATAACTCAACTCTGGTAAAAACTGAAACTACTTACGAGCTCAGGGAAGGTGAGTGGGTTATTATTAATAAATACGAAAGTTTTTATAACGAGGATGGAGTTAGCCTTGGGTGGGCCTATTATCTTCTGAATTCATTAGATGAGCTAGTTGGAGGTTCAAAAAATGTATTTGAAGTTGAAGATGGAAAGATTATTAGTAGCGAGTATTTGCGATGGGACTCTTCAATAAACGACTGGTACTTATACTCCAAGAATCTTTCTAATTATGAGGGGGATATTCTAGTCTACCAGGAGTCTTGGAACTGGGATTGGGATTTATCAGAATGTGTTCCAAATTATAGACATCATCTTACCCATGATACTGAAGGAAATTTACTTATTCAGGTGACTGATGACTGGTCTAATGATCAGCAAGAATGGGTGCCAAACTATCAATACGAATATGAGTATGAAGACGGTAAGGAGTGGACTTATATATTAAGTTGGTGGAATAATGCTACAGAGGAATTTGACTTGTCTTCAAGAAGGAATATTGCTTATAACACAAAAGGAGATATTCTCACTGAATATTACTACAGTTATATCCAAGATGAATGGGTATATTCATTCAATACAGTACATTGGTACGAATATGACTCAAACGATCGGATTATTGAAGATTTAGTAGAGCAGTCATTCGATGATGGCGAAACCACCCAAAAAGTGAGCAAATCGGAGGCAGAATATACTGATTCAGGTGTGAAAATAGTGGATGCTTATTTTACCTGGGAAAATGATGAATGGAGATTGCAATACAAATTCATCTATTCTCTCAATGAGGAGGAAGAGACAATCGGTTATGAATACTATTACACCGATTGGTCTACAGGATTAGTTGTCGGAAGTTTCAAGTATTTGAATACATTTGGAGAGAATACAAAAACCGTCACATATTATAAGTGGGATGCTGATAATTCAGTGTTTCTGAAAGATTACAGTTGGGAGGCACATATCGTGAATGACATAGTTGAATACGAAGATTATTATGTGTTTACTAATGAGGTTTCCAGTTTAGATGCTAGAAAAACATATTTCAGATCAACACTTTTCTCTCAGATTGAAGAAATTCCAACAATTTCTCTAATTGCAGGAACCTCGGCTCAGATAGATTTGGGTACTTATTTTGAGGTAAAGACTGAGCGTTCAGTGGAATTCACTTTAGAGTCTTTGAAAAGTTTAGTGAATCCCTCTATTGATGGTAATACGGTGACTTTGGCGGCTGGTACTGATGAAGGTATAGATTCCATTCAATTGACTATAAAGGTCGCTGGTTTGGCTGCTCAAGAAGCATACATTATAGTTGAGGTGAATAAGGTGCTTTCTGCTAAAGCCAATGGAGTAGAGGTATTCCCTAATCCATCCGCGGATTTTGTATCGGTAAGAAATAAGGAATTTACTTCCGCAGCAAATTATCAATTAATTAGTCTCGGAGGACAATTGGTTGCTTTTGGTAAAGTTGCCAATGTGATCAGTCTGGAAGGTGTTGAAAAAGGAACGTATGTTCTTCGACTGGAAGAAGATGGTAAAACGGTCAGCTACCGGATCATCAAAAAATAATTATTTAGAGAGGCTCACCGGTAGGTGAGCCTTTTTTTAAAGTGACATTTCTACATCCAACTGACGACCTTCTTTTTTAGCTTTCTCATCCATCTGTGCACCAATGGCTATGCCAATAGACATACCAATGGGCATACCAACCCCAATGAAAGCATAGTTGTCTAAAGCTGCACTGAAAGCCACACCAAAGGGAACTCCAAACGCACCGATACCGATAGCCATGTAAAGGTTTCTATAGTAGCCTTTGGTTACGATTTTGACTGATTTTTCTACTTGTTTCAGAATGGATTTAACACTCGATTTGATTGTTTTCATCAAGTCTTTTTCTGCTCCATTGAAGGAATTGATAACATCGATCTGTTGGTTAATGAATTCAATTTCGCTCGTAGGAAGCGATCTACCTCTCAATTGTGTTAAAAGATTCTGAAACGATGTGATCTGAGTGCTCAGTTTGGAGTTGTTGGTTTTAGAAGGTTTAAGTGTTAGTTCTTTTATGTTCATGGTGTTGTTGGTTAGAAGCAACTGTGTTTTCATTTGGTTAGTCAACCATTTGCGTCATTTATTACACTTTGAATTAAAAATATTACGAAGTGACCACCTTTTTACGTTCGCTAGCCTTCCGCATTTGCACAATAATGAAAGTTAGAATAACACCTGAAAGTGCCATGGCCGCACCTACCCAATCTGCTGATGTAAATCCAAATCCTGCGGCAATTGGTAAGCCCGCAAAATAAGCTCCAGAGGCATTACCCATGTTAAACGCACTCTGGTTGAGTGACGAACCCAGCATCTCCGATCCTTTGGCTGAGTTGATCATAGCCATCTGGATAGGTGTGGAGACACAAAATGCAATCACTCCAATAGAAAAGGTCATTACCAATACCCAAATCTGTGAATGAGCTAAATAGGTGTTCAGTGCCAGCATAATAGCCATTCCCCCAAGCGCTACTGCCACTGCATAAATGGGCTGCATTTTCTCAGCAAGTTTGGCTCCAATAAAGTTACCACAGAACATGCCCGTTCCGGCCAGAATCATGGCATAGCTAACAACTGCGGGATCATGCCCTGCGACCTCTGTGATAAGAGGAGCGATATAGCTGTACCAGGCGAAGAAGCCTCCAGTGCCTATTGTGGTCAATAAAAAGACAATCCACAACTCCAGCTTTTTGAATATTTTGAAATCTGCTGCTAATGATCCACTAGACGAAGGTGGCATGGCAGGCATCCAGAGCTTCACACTAAGGATGGTGATCAATCCTATCACTCCGACAATGAAAAAGGCAATGTTCCAATGAAATTCCTGGCCCAGATAGGTACCAATGGGTACACCAATTATGTTGGCCAATGTCAAACCAGAAAACATGGCTGCTATAGCTTGTGCTTCTTTACCTTTAGTGGCGATTCTACTCGCTACAACAGCTCCTATGCCAAAGAATGCGCCGTGAGGAAGTCCGGATAAGAAGCGCATAATTAATAAAGACCAATAGCTATTGGCAAAACCAGAAAGCGAATTGAATACGGTGAACCAAATCATCAAACCAACCAACACTTTGTTGGGAGGCCATTTGCTGCCAATCGCTGTTAATAATGGCGCTCCAACAACAACACCCAATGCATAAGCTGCTATGAAATGTCCTGCTTCAGGAATTGTAATGTCTAAAGCTTCGGCGATTTCTGGTAGGATACCCATAATCACAAACTCCGTCATTCCAATTCCAAATCCCCCTGCTGCCAATGCTAATAGCGCCTTCTTCATGTGTTGCTTTTTGATTTTGCTGATCCGATGGATAAATCAACATATTTTCAGCGAAGTTCAGGAGAAAGTATGAATTATTGGAAGATCTTGATGTTCTTTTACAAATAATTGAATGATTTGTACAAATAGTTAAGCTTTTTGCTTTTTCTGGTCCCACCAGATGTAGAGCCCAAATCCTACTAAACAAACTGCTGAAGCCCAGATAAATCCTGTTTTTAATCGATCTGTGGAACCACCAAGATAAGCGATGAATCCAATTAATGGAGTGATGCCCAGGACTGTGGCCGCAACAAACTTCCAAAACCTCATGGTGGAAAGACCTGCTACAAAACTGATGGTGTCATTAGATAAGAATGGAGCAAAACGAACTATGGCTACCAGCCAAAACCCATACTGCTCCAGGTAGGATTTCATTTTCTTTTCGGAGTCCTTGCCCAACAGTTTTTGTAGCGTGTATTCACTGAGATAATCACCAATACCATAAGCAAGAACCGAAGCTAACAATACACCAGCAAGAGCAAGAAGACTTCCTTTCCACGGACCATATGCTAGTATACTGACGACCATTAAGAGCCATGATGGGATCACAAAAGCAAACATTTGAATAATGAATCCTGCAAGTATGATGATGGGTCCCCAAAAGGACAATTCTTTGACCCAGGCTTGAATCTTATCTTGATTTTCACTGGTGAGTACCTTCCATCCTTCATTGGCAAAATCATGAAATGAGGAGTTGAAAAAATAGAATGCAGCAAGTGTACCTATCAAAACGATGGTTACTGCAGCAGGGATTAATTTGCTTGTACTGATTTTACTCATTACTATTAGTAACTATTGTACAAGGGGATAATGTTTTTAAATGCATTTATTTATGATCTCATCCTCGTTTGTAACGAGGATGTTTAATCAGAGCATTTGTAATGCGACTTATTCCAACATTATCATCATTAATTAGATATATTGCTAAATGTCTGGCGACCGTTATCTAATATCTGATCAAAATGCTTTGTATTTTCTAACATTCACGGTGGTAGGTTGGATCGATGTATTCACTCGAAAAGAATATAGATTAGATGTTGTTAGCTCTCTCAATTATTGTATTCGATCTAAAGGACTTACGGTTTATTCATGGTGTGTTATGAGCAATCATCTTCATTTGATTGTTAGAGCAGAAGAAGGTTTTAGGTTGTCTGATATCATCCGTGATTTCAAGAAGTTCACTGCAAACAAATCCTTGATCGAATTGAAAATGAACCAGAAAGTAGGAGAGATTGGATGTTGAATCAGTTCCGATTTGCAGGACGCAATCTAAAGCGCATTACAAATTTTAAATTCTGGAAAGATGATAATCATGCTATCGAACTTTCAGGTGGGATGATAGCTGCGCGTTTGGATTACATCCATCAAAATCCAGTAAAGGCTATGATTGTTGAGGAGCCTGAACATTATTTGTTTAGTTCTGCAAGAGACTATTCAGGAGTGAAGGGCTTGGTAAATATTGAATTTATTTAGCCAAGTTTCAAACTTGTTAGTTTATGAATCCGCGTTGCAAACGCGGACTAGTTAAGGCTGTCAATTTGTTTGCCCCATCCCTAAAGGGTGACAAATTGAAGTTTTCTTAAATTGTTTGCCAATCATTAGTTGCTCTGACTTAGTTGAAAAGCCTCATCAATTACAGACATAGGATATCCGGAAATCTTCAATAATTTGATGGCATTGCGAGTGGTTAATGGTCCTTCTTTTAGTTGATGATCAAATTGCAATTCATCATTACTGATGTCTTCCGTAAAGTGATACAGATCAAAACTGTCCTGAAGTAACTCCACTAACTCCAGATCGTGAGTGGCCACCATCACCAGGTTATTCCCTTTATTGAGATGGGAGAGGACTGCTTTGGCTGCAGCTACGCGCTCCAGAGTGTTGGTGCCACGGAATACTTCATCGAGAATAAAAAAGCCTGCCTCTGGCTCAGAAGATTGTTTTAGTAGATCTCCGATCACATTCACTTCTTGTAGGTAATAACTCTTTCCCTGGAAAAGATTGTCGTCAATTCGGATGGAGCTGGCTACCTTGAGAATTGGAGCTCTGAATGCTTCCGCAAAACAAATATGTAACGTCTGGGCAAGGATTGAATTGATGGTCAATGTGCGCAAGAAGGTAGACTTACCAGACATATTAGATCCAGTAATTAGGATGCTTTTTCCATGAATGGTGATGGAATTTCGGACACAGTCCGGAATCAACGGGTGGTAAATGTTGGTTGCGGATAACCTCTTTTCTTCATTGGACAATGTTGGATAGCAAACGTTAGCATCTCCTGCTTGAACTGAGCAGATAGAAATAGCCGTATCAATTTCTCCTACGTACTCGAATAAGGTCAGGATTGCTTTTTCTTTTTCTTTCAGCTCTTCCAGTAGTTCAAAAAGAGCAAATACTTCCACCATGAAGAAGTTTTTGAACATCTCGAATAGACCAAAAACGAGAGCTGACAACTCATCCTGAACATTACCTCCAGGCCTAAAGCTAATCAGACTGTATTTTCGTTTGAAACCTTTCAATTTTCCTAAAGCATCAGTGACTTCCTCTCGGTACAATTCAGGATGTGATTGATTGATTTTATTGGCTACATTCAATAGTTGATTGAGCTGTGGAATGGACTGCATGTAAACGAGTGTGTTGTTCTTGTTCCAGAAGTGAACGATCAAACTAATGCTTATGGGAATCAGTAAAAACAGCAAACAAACTGGGTATTTGAAAGACAGCACAATCAAGCAGATGATGGCTGTGAGATTCAAAAACAATAGGTTGTACCATTTGGGTTTAGCTATTTGCTCTTCTGAAAATAGAGATTGCAGGTGGTATGCATCCCGGTCACTTAGTTTATGGAGCAAAACCTGAGTTTTTTCTTTGAGGGCAGTATTGCTAAAAAGCTCAGTCAACTTATTCCATGGATTAGTCAATGAAGCAGAAGGTTCTGTCAATACTTTGAATAAATACTGCTGTCCTATGCGGCTGGTAGTCCGGTCAATAAATGTAAAAACTCCTCTCAGGTCCAGATCATTGAAGGTTTGTTCGCTGAGTTTGTGATATGGTTTGTTCTTCTGCTGTTCATAATTGGAATAGCGTTCGATGAGGTAATAATCTGAAGGAGAGTCTTTGAGTTGACCCCAGCTTTCGCGAATCGATTCAAGAGTTTTACGAGCAGTTCGTTTTCTCGAAATCATCATGCCTGTGATAGCAATGGCTAAAATGATTACTGCACCAAATAAATAGATCATTGACGGTTGATTTTGGGAGGTTAGTAGCTGATTGGAGTGGGTTTATTACAATATTTTGAATTTACCATGTAAAAAGAAATACAATAGTGCTATTATAATAAGTGTGCCTCCAAAGATGTAATCCGAATTGGATTGACTACTGTCAATTTCATAATTGATTGTTTCCTGTTTGGACAGAAACTCGAGTGAATTTGCTGATAACGAGGTAATAACTACTGTTTCATCTGTTCCAATCAATTGTTTCTTATAATTAGGTACGGTTATTTTGATATGGTGGCCTTTTTGAACACTTTCCTCAAATAAGTATTTATTAAAAAACTGTAAGTAATCTGACTTAATTTGAAATTTATTTGGGTACTCATCGAGTGAAATAAAGTATTCATGTGACTGTTTTTTCAACCCGATATTGTCTCGAAAGGAATAATGATCAAGGGTGCCGACTATATCAGTCAGTTGATCCATTGATGTAGGTCTCTCTCTAAAATTATGTTCAACTATAAAATAGATTCCCATTGATATGAGGAACAGTGTTTTAAAATTGCGATCGGTAAAGAAATTCATATGACCTTTTCTAGAAATGTTTAACCGAGTAACAAACTTGTTGGTTTTGTGATCTGAATTACAAACGTAAAGCTGTCAGGTTTTTATAAAATGAATTTATGATTATGATGGCAATAAAAGTATTGATCTACTACTTTTAAACAATAAATTNTAAATCACGGTAAGCCTCTCTTTCTCAAATNATGTATCGATCAAACCAGGATATTTTATTTTTTCGAATTANNANTAGCATGAAAATGCAGCGNCGNATGCTCNTTGNTATTANCGCTTGTTTGGTTGCTCATTTTGGTCNNTCTCAAAATCAGTCNNTNATAGATTCGCTTCATCAAGAACTAGTTCATGCAGAGTCTGATGAAGAAAGGGTAGAGNTCTANTATGCATTAAGCTATGAATGGGCNGAATTTAGTTTTGATTCNGCCAATTTTCATGCGNAAGAAGGTTATTNAATATCTCGAAAAATCGACAACCCAAAACTGNTCAGTCTTGGCTATTCATCCATTGGAAGTGCNTNTTNCTGTCAATATGAGTTGGATAGTGCAATTGGTTACTATGACAAAGCGAGAGAAGTNTCTCAACAANNTCAAGATACAANTGGGTTGGTCAAAGCGACNTTCAATATTGGTAACATCTACTTGATGACCGGCAAACTAGAAGATGCTCTCGATGTATACGAGGAAGCTCAGGGTATTTATAGATCAATGGGCGATCAAATGGGAATAGCAAGAGCTTGGAATAATAAAGCTCTTGTTTTTAGAAGGACCAAACAAAATGAAATGGCCAAAAAGGCACTCTTGGAAGCCATCGACATTTATAAATCAATTGATGAACCCAAGAAAACATATAATGCCTTGTCTAATCTGGCGAGTATTTATTTACTATTGGAAGAATACGATAGCGCAATTCTAGTAGCGAAATCAAATATAGATTTGGCGAGGAGCTTGCAAAANCAATCATACGAATTACAGCCTTTGGTAGTTATTGGNCAGTCTTTTGAGAAANTNGAAGAATTGGATAGCTCGTTCAGTTATTACAATAAGGCTAGAGAGTTGATCAATGATTATACACCTACAAGCGATAAAGTTTATGTGTATTTCGGACTTGCTACCTATTACCTCAATAAGGATGAACATCGTCCCGCAAAGCCTTATTTAGATAGCTTGNAGGAATTAGGACCTTTTGATAAAATCCTGAATCTGGCCATCCCTTANTATGAAATGACCGCNAAGTTTCATCGATTGAACGGTGATCTTGAATTGGCATATGNTCAACGNTTGAAGTATGAGGAAATGAAGGATANNTANCATGACCAACAGTTGNTAGATCGAACTACGGAATTAGAACNAGTTTTTGAAAAGGAAAAACGAGAGCTTGAGATCGCTAAACTCCAACTAGAGAATGAGAAGAAATCNCANCAAACNNTAGCNTTGNTNATNATTTCTNGTNTNGNATTNNTAGCACTCATTTTNCTGGTTATTCTCTTTTATCAGCGNCAAGCTAAAAATAAACTGAAGCATCAGCTTCTTAATGAGGAGATTGAAAGTTTGAGGCTACGAATCAGTAGGATTTATTCAGAAGTGAAGCTATCGGAAATTGAAACGGACATTAAGAAAATCCAATCGGCTTTCCACAATGACCTCTCTGAGCGAGAAGCCGAAATTCTACAATTGGCGGTAACCAATAAGACGAATGCTGAAATTGCGGAGAGTGTTCATCTAAGTGTCAACACGGTGAAATACCATCTTAAAAATATCTACAGCAAGATCGGTGTGTCTTCTCGCCTGGAGGCCCGACAGGTGATGTCAGAAGCCTAAAATTCAATGCTTTTTTGTTCAGTTTTATAACAACTACCCGGGTAGGGTGGGGAAATATTGGCTAATTCAGTGGTTTTTTGAGCATAATACTTTGCTCGACCACAATGAAAAACCGTTTGTACCATGTCATTCATTCGAAGGAATGGATTGTGTTTTTAACATTTTTATTACTGACTATACAAGGTATTGCACAATCAGTCACGCCCACTCCATTCATCACTACCTGGGTGACTGATGATGCGGAAATCACTATACCAACCAATGCATTATCTGGTACATACAATTATAGTGTTACCTGGACTAATCTCACCAATACAGGAGTTGGAGATGGGTCTGTATCCGGTCAAACTGGAGACTACACCATCACCGGATTAACCAACGGAGATACTTATGAAGTAGCAATTTCGGGTGTCTTCCCTCATTTCTATATGAACAATGGGCCTGATAGGGATAAAATAATGTCCATAGAACAATGGGGTACCTTCTTTTTTTGGTCTTCTATGGAAAGAGCGTTCTATGGCTGTAACCATTTGATAAACAATGCCTCAGATACTCCAGACTTATCAGGAGTAACCAATATGTCTTATATGTTTTATGGGGCGAGTTCATTCAATGGTACAATAAGTGGTTGGGATGTTAGTAGTGTGACCACAATGGCCTACATGTTTACTGCGGCCAGTGCCTTCAATAATGGTGGAGTTGCACTCGACTGGACTACAGAAACAGCTAGTGTGACGGACATGTCACACATGTTTCATAGTGCCACCTCGTTTAATCAGCCAATACATACATGGGATGTGAGTAGTGTCATCACAATGGAGTCCATGTTCTCCTCTGCAGATGTTTTTAATCAGGATATCAGTGATTGGGATGTCAGCAGTGTAACCAATATGAGGCAAATGTTTTTCTCTAATGAAGGGTTCAATCGCCCTCTCAATTGGGCCAATACGTCCAATGTGACTGATATGGCTCTGATGTTTCGATTAGCCTTCGCATTCAATAGAGATATCAGCGGATGGGATGTCAGCAGCGTCCTCACAATGGAGCAGATGTTTAATGGAGCATTGGCTTTTAACAATGGAGGACAGGCTCTTGACTGGACTGCTGGCACTGGTACTGCGAACGTGACGAATATGAGGTACATGTTTCAGGGTTCCCCATTCAATCAAGATATCAGTAGTTGGGATGTGAGTTCAGTAACGCATATGACCTCTATGTTTAGATGGGCCACTGCGTTTAATCAAAGTCTTGCCAACTGGGATGTTAGCAATGTCTCGGTCATGTATCTAATGTTTGATGGAGCCTCTTCATTCAATCAAAACCTTGGGAGTTGGGACATAAGCAGTGTTTCAGATTTTAGGAATATGCTGGATGGGACCAATTTATCAGTAAGCAATTACGATGCAACATTGATTGGGTGGAGCACACTGGAGGGAGATGAAACGCAAATTCGAACCTCTCGAACATTAGGTGCAAGTGGGCTTTATTATTCCTCATCTGCTGCATCTAATCGAGAGATTTTAACCAATACCTATTTCTGGACTATTAATGGGGATAACCAAGTGCCAAGCCCTGAAATAACAGTTTATAATGGAGCTGATAATACAGCTCCTGAGCTTACAGATGCTCAAGTTGGTATCGTCGATTTTGGAACTGAAATCCAAGGTTCTGACATAACACAGACATTCTCCATTGAAAATGTAGGCACCTTAGATTTAACGATTTCAAGTATTACTGTTGATGATGCGAGCTTTAGTATCAATAGCTCTATTTCTACCATAGCGGCTGGAGCAACTGAAACCTTCACGATTACCTTGTCTGGAGCGAGTATTGGAAGTTTTTCAGGTGAAGTAAGTATAGGTAGTAATGATACGGACGAAAACCCATTTACCTTTTCTGTTTCAGGGGAGATTGTAGAGCCACCTGCTCCAGAAATCGACATTTATGCAGGAATAGACAATACAGCTCCATCAATATCCAATGGCCAAGTCACCACAATAGATTTCGGAAGTGTTCTTCAAGGAAGTGATTTGGTTCAGACTTTTGCCATTGAGAATACAGGAACTGCAGACTTATCCATTTCGAACATTACTTCTAGTGATGCTTCGTTTTCCATAAGTAACTCAATTAGTACCATCGCCGCTGGAGCCACAGAGACCTTTTCTATTTCCTTATCTGGATCAACAGTAGGTAGTTTTACAGCAGATATCACCATCACCAATGACGATGCGGATGAAGGTACTTTTATTTTTCCTGTGGTAGGAGAAATTACAGCGCCAGAAATTGCCCTATATGCAGGATCCGATAACACTGGTACCTCGATTACGAGTGACCAAACGGAAGTAATTGATTTCGGGAGTGTTCTTCAGGGAAGTGACCTGGTTGAGACTTTTGCTATTGAGAATACAGGAACTGCAGACTTAGTCATTTCGGACATTACTTCCACTGATGCTTCGTTTTCAATAAGTAGCTCAATTAGTACCATCGTCGCTGGAGCTATAGAGACCTTCATTGTTACTTTATCTGGATCAACTGCTGGTTCCTTTACTGCAGACATTACCATCACCAATGACGATGCAGATGAAGGTACTTTTGTTTTCCCTATTAGCGGTGAGATTGTTGCTCCAGCGCCAGAGATCGGTTTGTATGCTGGGTCTGATAATACCGGTGCTTCCATTAACAATAACCAAACCATAGCAATTGATTTCGGAAGTATTCTTCAGGGAAGTGATCTGGTACAAACTTTTGCTATTGAGAATACAGGAACTGCAGACTTATCCATTTCGGACATTACTTCTAGTAATGCTTCGTTTTCCGTTAGCTCAATTAGTACCATCGCCGCTGGAGCTACAGAGACCTTCATAGTTAGTTTGTCTGGATCAACTGTTGGTTCTTTTACTGCAGACATTACCATCACCAATGACGATTCAGATGAAGGTACTTTTACTTTCCCTATTGCCGGTGTGATTGTTGCTCCAGCGCCAGAGATTGGTTTGTATGTGGGGTCTGATAATACCGGATCTCCCATTAACAATAACCAAACGGAAGTAATTGATTTCGGGAGTGTTCTTCAGGGAAGTGATCTGGTACAAACTTTTGCTATTGAGAATACAGGAACTGCAGACCTATCCATTTCGGATATTACTTCTAGTGATGCTTCGTTTTCCATAAGTAGCTCAATTAGTAGCATCGCACCTGGAGTTACTGAGACCTTCATAGTTACTTTATCTGGATCAACAGTAGGTAGTTTTACAGCAGATATCACCATCACCAATGACGATACAGATGAAGGTATTTTTGTTTTCCCTATTAGCGGTGTGATTGTTGCTCCAGTGCCAGAGATCGGTTTGTATGCTGGGTCTGATAATGCTGGAGCTTCGATTAACAATAACCAAACCACAGCAATTGATTTCGGAAGTATTCTTCAGGGAAGTGATCTGGTTCAGACGTTTGCCATAGAGAATACAGGAACTGCAGACTTATCCATTTCGGACATCACTTCTAGTGATGCTTCGTTTTCCATAAGTAGCTCAATTAGTAGCATCGTCGCTGGAGCTACAGAGACCTTTACAGTCACTTTGTCCGGAACAACAGCAGGAATTTTTACAGCAGATATCACCATTACCAATGACGATGCAGATGAAGGTACATTCATATTTCCTGTTGTGGGAGAAATCACCTCACCAGAAATTGCTCTTTATATAGGAGCCGATAACACGGGTACCTCGATTACGAGTGACCAAACGGAAGTCATTGATTTCGGGAGTGCTCTTCAGGGAAGTGATCTGGTTCAGACGTTTGCTATTGAGAATACAGGAACTGCAGACCTATCCATTTCGGACATCACTTCAAGTGATCCATCTTTTACGCTTTCTAGCTCTATTGAGATCATCGCACCTGGAGTTGCCGAGACCTTCACAGTCACTTTGTCTGGATCAACAGCAGGTAGTTTTACTGCAGATATCACCATCACCAATGACGATGCAGATGAAGGTACATTTGTATTTCTTGTTGTGGGAGAAATCACCTCACCAGAAATTGGCCTATATGCAGGATCCGATAACACTGGTGCCTCGATTACGAGCAACCAAACGGCAGTAATTGATTTCGGGAGTGTTCTTCAGGGAAGTGATCTGGTTCAGACGTTTGCTATTGAGAATACAGGTACTGCTGACTTATCCATTTCGGACATTAATTCAAGTGATCCATCTTTTACAGTTTCTGGTTCTATTGGGAGCATCGCACCTGGAGTTACTGAGTCCTTCACAGTCACTTTGTCCGGATCAACAGCAGGTAGTTTTACTGCAGATATCACCATCACTAGTGACGATGAAGATGAAGGTACATTCGTATTTCCTGTTGTGGGAGAAATCACCTCACCAGAAATTGGCCTATATGCAGGATCCGATAACACTGGTACCTCGATTACGAGTGACCA
>PBTY01000047.1 GCA_002729235.1 Rickettsiales bacterium
TGATTTAGAACAGCCACTCACTACATTTTGGCCCAACTTTCTTTATTCGAAAAAATATTCCTATCAATGACAAAATAGGTTGGTATATACACCCTTCCATGGGATATCGAAAGAATGAATTTACCTCGGAGAGAATTACTTCAAATGACCTGGGAGGTGGTTTCAGTGAAAGAAATGAAATTGAAAGTACGAATAAGTCCGATCAGGTTTTCATGAACACCTCTATCGGGCTTCTTTATCGATTAAGCCCCAAATTTAGTATCGAAACAGATATTCAGTTATTTCAAATATTTTATCAAGTCAATGAAAATTTACTAACAACCAGAGATTTAACATTTCGTCCAAATGGAGAAAGTTTAAGCTCCTTCACAGAGTTGAGTGAAAGCAAGGGACTCACCATACAGTCAGCCTTACAAAATTCCTATTCCATTGATCGTCTAATCACCTTTCGATATTATTGGTGACTCAAATCGTATCTAATGCTCCTTTGATATCGCTCCAGATATCTTCTACATTCTCCACACCTACAGATAAACGAACCATTTTCTCAGTAAGGCCTAATTCATTTTTGATTTCACAATCTACGTCTGCGTGAGTCATCGTGTATGGATGCTGAGCTAAACTTTCTGTACTTCCTAGAGATACAGCTAGCTTGATTAACTTCATACTATTCAATACCTTAAAAGCTTCCTGCTCACCCCCTTTCACATCAAATGACAACATGGCTCCTGGAGAACTATACTGTCGCTTATATATTTGATAATCAGCGCTATCCTCTTTTAATAAACCCAGGTAATGAACTCGTTCTACTTTAGGGTGCGCTACCAATCTCTTCGCAATGGTTTCGGCATTACTTGCTTGCTGGTCCATACGAACTTTCAAGGTCTCCAAACTACGCATTAGCAACCAGGAAGTCCACGGGCCAGCCATATTACCAACAAACGTTCTGAAACCCTTTACTCGGGCAATCAGCTCTTTACTGCCAAGACATGCTCCTGCAACTACATCACTATGACCACCGATGTATTTAGTAGCAGAATACAACACCAGATCAGCACCATGATCTAGCGGATGCGACCATAAAGGCCCCATGTAGGTATTATCAACAGCTACTAAAACTTTATCTTCAACAGAATGCTCATCAGCCAACTGCCTGCACATCTCGATATCAATGAGCGCATTTGTTGGATTGGCTGGAGTTTCCAGGTAGATCATTTTTAGAGTTCCCTCTGCCTTATTGATGATCTCCGCTATTTCTTCTTTGGTGTGATGTGGTCGGAATTCCGCTGTTTTGATTCCATACTGAGTCAAAATCTTGCGAATAAAATGATCAGTACCTCCATAGACTGGAGCACTGTGCAATAACAGATCACCTGGTTTTAAAAACTCAAACAAGGTAGATGTAATTGCCGACATGCCACTTTCGAAAACAGCACAATCTCCTGCTTTGTCCCAAAGCGACAAACGGTTTTCCAGAATCTCTAAATCCGGATTATTCAACCGACTGTAAATGAGACCTAACTCCTCATTTTCTTTCTTTTCCCTAAGGCCATAAGCCACTTCGAAGAAAGCCTTACCTTCCTCAGCATTCTTGAAAACAAATGTGCTAGTTTGAAAAATTGGACATTTAATAGCTCCTTCTGATAATTCAGGTTTGTAGCCATATGACATCATTAAACTTTCGGGTCTCATATGCTTTGGGTTTCATCCAAAATTAGAGATACCCTAAACAATTTCCGAGTTACCATTATATATTAGAATATAAATCTACATATTTGACTCATACAGAAATATTTTCCTGTCACCCTGATTAAAATCGTGTTAATTAGAAAATAAAACTATGGATTCAACTGACCTAAAAATCCTCAAGCTCTTACAAAAGAATGCACAGTACACTCACAAAGAAATAGCTGACAAGATCGGTTTAACAATTACGCCTGTCTATGAACGAATAAAGCGTTTAGAAAAAGATGGTGCGATTCAGTGCTATGTAGCCCTATTGGATCAGGATCAGTTAAACCTTTCGCTGGTATCTTTTACCAACGTTTCACTTAAGGAACATTCGAAAGATTACATTAAGAAATTTGAGACTGAGATTACCAAAATTGAATCTGTAGTAGAATGCTATCATATCGCGGGACAATACGATTACATGCTGAAGATCGTGATCAAAGACATGAAGGCCTACCAGTCTGTAGTCATCAACCAGTTGGCCTCCATGGAAAATATTGCTAATGTAACCAGCTCATTTGTGATGACAGAGGTAAAGAAATCTACTGAACTACCTATTTAACGGTATTAAGCTTTACGTCAAAAACCAGTGTTGCATAGCCAGGTATAGAACCACTTCCGGTTGCTCCATAACCGTATTTAGATGGTATAAACATTTTTATTTGACCCCCTTCACTCACGTATGGCATCAAAATGCGCCATCCTTGAATAAGTCCCTGTAAATTGAAATCTACTCCAACGTTTGAGTCAAAGGATTCACCACTCGACAGTAAACTTCCGTCGTAATCCACGTTAACCACATCAGAAGTTGTTGGATAGGTTTCTCCATCACCTTCTTCTGTTATGATGTAACGTAAACCATAGACCGTGTCTATTTCAGCTGTCAGTTCATTATCCTCAAGGTATTGATCAATGCGTAGTTGCTCAAAATCAAATTGCTCCATTGATTGCTTCACCTCTACTTCAACCACTAGAGTGCTATTCGGAGGTACTGATCCATCAAAAGCAGAATTCTGCCCGTAACCATAATAAGAAGGAATATACATAGTCATACTCCCCCCTTCATTGAGGTATGGCAAAAGAATCTGGTAAGCCGCTAACCAGCGATTAACACCGATTGAAATACTGTCTTCATCCAAAAAAAAGGTTGCACCATAAAGCGTCCTCGCCTTAACTGAAACAATACTTACATCGGTCGCGTCCACGGCATCACCAGCCCCCTTATCATGAATGATATAACGAAGTTCATATCCACCAGTATCTATTTGTGCAGTCAAGCCTTGAGAGTCCAAATAGTTGTCAATAGCATCTGTCTCCTTCTTAAACTGTTCGATCGGATCTACAAAATCATCATCCCCTAGACATGATGTCAAGACCGACAATGAAGCTACCACTAACGTCAATGCACTGAATCTTACTCTACTCATATTTGTTAAAACCTAAATTTTAAATATTTAATATTTTCACCTTTAGCGGTCCAAATTTTCTCATACTTGGTTTTTATGCCATGATGATCTTTCAACAATTCTTCATCCTTGTACAAGTCTTTGGTTACAATTAGATCATTCACCTTAAACTCATTCTCCAACACTTCCAGAGTGTATTCAAACAAAGAAGTACTATCCGTTTTAAACTTAAACCACCCATTGGGTTTACAAAGGGATTTATACTTTTCCAAAAATCGAGGATTGGTCAGCCTCCTTCTAATGTCTCTATCTCTAGGACGAGGATCTGGAAAAGTCAACCAAAACTCATCTACTTCTCCTTCTCCAAAGAAATTATCTAACTGATGAATTTTAGTTCTAAGGAAAGCCACATTGTGCATATCATTCTCCACAGCATAGGTACTTCCCTGATACAACCGATCTCCTTTGATATCAACGCCTATATAGTTCCTTTCAGAGTCAACCTCTGCCAGGCCAACACTGTATTCTCCATCGCCACAACCCAACTCAACGGTTATAGGACGCTCGTTTTTGAAATATAGTTGGTGCCAGTTGCCTTTAATTTTTTCGAAAAGTGACTTACCTGGCTCAATGATATTTTCTCTATTCGCATTCTCTGCGAATCGAAATAGTTTCTTTCTCACAATCCTTCAATTTCTGCAACCACAAAAGTACTACCACAAACTAAAATGAGATCATTAGTTTGAGCATTCTTTGTCGCGGCAGATAAAGCTTCATTGACATCTGTATAGGCTTCACCGGAAATACCGGCTTCTAATGCTTTAGTTTGCAACTCCAGAGCTTGCATGGACCTGGGAACTGATGATTGTGTAAAATAGAATTGAGATGATTGAGGAAGCATTTGGAGCACTTTGTTAACTTCCTTGTCTTTGACCATTCCAATGATTAGGTGCAATTGACCTTCACCGTGTTGATTGATTTGATCAATCAGAATAGCTAAACCTGGTTCATTATGGCTAACATCAGCAATGGTTAATGGAGAATCTTTCAATACTTGCCATCTCCCTTTTAAGCCAGTCTTCTGTTTTATTTGACTAAGTCCAAGGCGAAAAGCTTCATCAGTAATGGTAAAACCAGAATCGTTTAGAATTTGGACACTTTGATAAATACCTGGAACATTTTTTAAGAAATAACCAGCCGTAATGTCCGTATCAAGTTGGTGCAACACCAATCCAGACTCATTCTTAAGATCGAATACCTGATCTACCAAGCTTTCTCTCACTGGCTCACAGTAAGTATTGGCAAAATGGATTGGACTTCCCATTTCACCGGCCATTTCCTCGAAAACATGAGCAATATCTGGTTGTTTAGCCCCAATAACCACCGGAACACCTTGTTTTATGATTCCGGCTTTTTCTGCAGCGATTTTCTCCAGAGTGTTGCCCAACATGTCTGCATGATCAAACCCGATCATTGTTATCAATGAAAGAATGGGTGTGATCACATTGGTACTATCTAAACGACCACCAAGGCCTGTCTCAATGACCGCAATGTCCACCTGCTCATCAGCAAAGTATTTAAAAGCCAAAGCAACCGTTACTTCGAAGAAAGAAGGATTGATTCGCTCAATATGCTCTTGATTCTTAGTCACAAACTCCGCCACATACAGCTCAGGAATCTCCGTTCCATTCAATCGTACTCTTTCGGTAAAAGACTTTAAATGTGGTGAGGTATATAAACCTGTTTTGTATCCAGCACTTTGCAGAATGGAAGCCAGGGCATGTGCAGAAGAGCCCTTACCGTTCGTTCCTGCAATATGGATGCTCTTGAATTGTTGATGTGGGTTATCCAGTACTTCCAGAAGAGCAATAGTGTTCGTCAAATCCTTTTTAAAGGCCTCTTTACCAACCCTTTGGTACATGGGTAGTCGATCATAGAGGTAAGTCAATACCTGCTCGTAATTCATTACTTTGACTTGATAATAAAGGTAATGGTACCGGTAGACATTGGTGCCGGTTTGTAATCATTGGTTTTAGAAAAGGACAAACGTTCAATTGACTGTCTGTAATAGCGCTCAACACTTGGAGAAACTGTGGATGAGATCAGTTCAATACCAACGATATAACCATCTCCATCAACCTTGATTCGATAAACTATTTTACCTTCTTCCGAAGAATTGTCCTTAGGATCTGGTTTAAAATCCCAAACCCATCCAGCCATCTGTAAGCTTGCTCCATTGGATGATCCCTGGTCTCCCATTAGAGCTCGTCCATCAATAGTTCCTTCCTCTTTGCCTTGACGTCCGTCATTAGCAGTTTCACCACTGCTATTGTTCGTTTCGCCCTGTTCAGCTTTAGGCATCAAGGCTTCTTTTTGAACTTCACTTTTCTCTGGTTGTTCTACTTCAGGCTTGGGAGTTGTTTTCTTAACCTCTTCTTTGACCACTTCCTTCTTCGGTTGTTGCACAGGCTTCTTCACTTCCTCTACCACAGTAGGACTAGGCTGCTCAGTAACAGGCGTTTCCTGAACCTCCTCTATTTCTTCTATTGGTTCTTCAAGTGACTCAGTTTCTAGGGGCTCTTCTACACTATTTTCTTCCAATGTTTCCTCCGCAGACTCTTCAGAAGCCTCCTCCTCCGGTGTGATCTCCTCAGCTGGTTCTGGAGTAGTTACTGGTTTAGGACCTGAACCTACATTCTCCAGCCCAAAAGCCAATTCGATTCCATAAGATGGTATGGGTGGATCTGGCTCTCGCCATGCAATCAAAAAATAGAACAGTAGTAACAATACCAACTGCACACTAATGGACGCAATCCAGCTTATTCGACGATATTTTTTTTCTTTCTCCTCAGCCATATTAATTAGGCTTTGTAGCAATTGACACTCTTGCTTCCAATGCCGTCGCTATTCCTGCAACATTTACCACCTTTTCTACCGGAACCGACTTATCACAATGAAGTACAACTACTCCCTGCTTTCCTGCCAGAGCACTTCTTAACACACCTTCCAATTGATTCAATGATACTTTTTTATCATCAACGTAATACTGCAAGTCATCGGTGATTGTTACACTAACTTTTTGCATCACAATCTCTGAACTTTTACTAGAAGGAAGATTTACAGGAAGTCCTGAAGGAGTAATAAACGATGAAGTCAACATAAAGAAGATCAATAACAGAAAGATCACATCTGTCATTGATGACATGCTGAATGCCGCTTCTATTTTATGTTTTGAGTTTAAGTTCATTTCTGTGGCTCTTGTAATAGATCAACGAAATCTATGGAACTATATTCCATCTTGTGAACCAATTTCTGAACTCTGGATACCAGGTAGTTATAACCCAAATATGCCAGAATACCTACAAACAAACCTGCTGCCGTGGTGATCATCGCTTCATAAATACCACTTGACAACAATTTTGGGCTTACTGCACCTTCTTCTTGAGCAATAGCAATAAACGCTTGAATCATACCCGTAACAGTACCCAAGAAACCGATCATTGGAGCTGCACCACTTATGGTAGCGAGCATGCTGAGGTTCTTTTCCAATCGGTAAACCTCAATTTTCCCTGTATTCTCAATACTAGCTTCGATATTTTTCAAAGGACTACCAATCCTGGAAATTCCCTTTTCAATCATTCTTGCCACTGGAGTATCGGTCTGGGCGCAAAGCATACGTGCGCCATCCACATTCCCGTCCAATACCATATTTCTGATCTGATCTTTGAACCCATCAGGTGTTTTGGATGAGTTACTTATCACCAAAATCCGTTCCACAAAGATGTAAATGGCTCCGACCCACAAAAGTAATATGGGAATCATCATGTAGCCACCATTCAACAACAACTCTAATACCGAGATTGACTCAAGTCCTTCTGCAGGTTCTATTTGTAGTAATAACATTCGTTCAAGTATGTATAAACAAAAAATCGTTTAATCTCGCAGACTAAACGCGAGATTAAACGATAGATTGTTACTTAGGTTTGATTAATATCTTAGAGGCCAAATATCAGCTCCGTATTCACTTTTGAATGATTCGATTCCAACTTTAGCATCTGCGAAGGAGTTAAACTCAGCAATTGCTACTCTGTAGAATCTATGCTCTGCAAAAGGAGGAATGATGATCGGGCTCTTGCTATCCGCCGAAAGCTCTTTCGCATAATCCATAGCCAAGTCCTCATCAAAGAAACTACCAATAATCACATATGTCCTACCGGTTTTCTCAGTCAAAGAAGTAATCTCTCCAGCTGGCTTTTGAACAGGCTCAGGTTTTGGTTCTGGCTTTTTAGCAACAGGCTTAGGCTCCTCTTTCTTAGGTTCTTCCTTTTTAGGTTCCTCTTTCTTCGGCTCTTCTGCTTTTTGAGCAGGGGCTTTCTTCACAGGAGTTTCTTTTTTGGCAACCTTCTTCTCTTTAGGCTCATCCGAACCACTGTTGTAGATCAGAAGGAAAACAAAAGCAACTACCGCAATAGCAAGGGTACCAATTACAACGGTACGAACAAATTTACCTTTGTTACCACTCGGAGGCTCCTGATAGGTAGACCCTCCTCCACTCGGTGGTGGTGTTGCACCACCTGCACTTGCAGGCTCTGCATATTCGATACCTGTATCAAAATCATCTGAATCATCATCTGACCCAAATACAGAGGTAGCAACTTCTGTGTCGTCACTTTCCATTCCAATTTCATCAGATTCGAAATCTTCAAAAGACTCCTCCTCATAGAAACCACCCGGATCTCCTTCAGCTTGAAGCTCTTCTTCCAGTTCTTTTTCTAATTCTTTCTCCCAATCTTCGGTTTCAGAATCATCAAAGCTTCCAAGATCTTCATCACTAATTTCTTCATCAAGTATATCTTCTCCAACAGGCTCAGGAGTATCCTCCATAGTTGGAACGTCATCCTCAACAACTTCCTCTTCTATTTCATCTTCGAAAGGCTCTTCATCCATTGGCTCATCACCATCGTCATCAAGCTCGTCGTATTCTAGATCAGGTAAACCAAAATCCTCATCATCATCAAAGTGATTCTCTTCTGGATCTTCGTTTAGATTTTTGTCGTCAGCCATTAGAATTGATTTAGTCAAAAACAAGATAGCAAAAACCTTTCAAACACCCCAAAAAACCTTGAAAACGCATGATAATTAGGCGATGGTCAAAGGATAGTAAGGTCGGCGTTCACTATTTATAACTTAATTCAGCTAAAATATAACTTAATTTTAATCTGAGAAAACTTTTTACTCCCATACACAGCATTTTGTAGGTATTCAACCTATTAGGCTGCATCAGAATAATTCGTTAAAACCGCCATATGACTCCTACTTTGCCCGTAAATCCCCTTACAGGATAATTCAAATAGCGTTCGTAGTTGATGCCCAAAAGATTATTAATCTGAACAAATGCAGACCATTGGTCATCTATCTTGTATTTGCCACTTGCCGACCAGTCAAAAACAGTCGGAAGATCTATTACCTCAGCATCCAGTGGCGATGGTGCTTTGATACCTTGCAACACATTGATACCTGATGTCAATTGAATACTTTTTGTTAACTGCTGGGTATAATTGACTTTGAGTTGTGTTGTAGGCAAATACCATGGTTCAGCTACCTCATTTGTCTGGTACGATGAGATAATCATTTGTCCTACCAAATTGGATTTCTTATTAATCAAACGAACTGTTGCTCCAAAATTGGTGGTACCAATCCCCTCCGAGTCGTATCCAATGGCAAATCGTGCTGAGTCCGCTACTGAGTGATAGAACAATGACTGGTAAGTTGATAAGGAGTATTCTACAAAAGGCTCAATGATGAGATCTGGTCGGATTGCATAATTGACTCCCCCTTTGATTCTGATTTTATCGTTTACATTAAGTAGAGACAGAGAATCATCCAGGTAGCGATTTTGCCTTCTCAAATCATCCAAATTAGTAGTATTTAAGCCTCCGCTTGCTTCTACAAACAAACCAAGTTGATCAGTAATCGAGAAATCTATGGCTGCATCAGGGTATACGTTCACTCCTGAGGTACTATCATCTTTGCCTATGGCAATTAATGCTCCGGCCTTAAGAGACAAGACCTCATTACTATAAATTACACCAGGATTAAGATTAAATACATTTCTAGAACTTGAAAATCCACTCGTGTATTTCCATGTTTCGAATTCTATACCCCCATAAGCGGTCAGGCCATCATTGATCTGGTAAGAACCTTTCAAACTCAAATCCACTCCATTGTCTTGATTAAAAGCTCCATTTCCTGTACCCATAGTCACTGACTGGAAAGTTGGTATGAATTGTATCAATACCTCATCAGATGGAGTGAAGGTAATAGGAGAAGTCAATAGAAACTGGTTCAAACCAACCTTGTCTGAAACTTCAGTTGTTGCTCCCTCTGCATAACCATAGTAATAAAAAGACTCTCGCTCAAATTCAATCAACGGATCGAAGGTCAAAGATTCATTTGTCAATCTCGCTATCACATCTACGCGTGTATCACCATAAGCACTTTCCTCCTTCCTAACCGGTCCGGTAGCGAACGACTCATGAAAAGCATAAGCCCCGACAGAATTACCTTCGGATAATTCCCTACCAACATAGGCCTGGAGTAAAGGTGACAGGTAATTACCAAACCCAAACTTGACGTAATTATTCTGATTGATCTCCGAATCACCTGACTCATACCCTTTGATCTTTGGCACAAACGGCAAGGTCTGTAATAAAATCTGAGGTTCAGATAAGCTGTAATTCAATGCTATTGTATCATCCGTGACAGGTTTCAAAGGAGATTTCTGATAAATCCTTGCTGCTTTTGGCAGTGTCAATGGCTTATCCTTCTCAATTATAATCTGAGCATCCTCTATTTCCCCAGATGGTGGCTGATCTTGCTGTCCAAAACCTGACAGAAAACAAATAACTCCTAGTAAGTATAACGTGTATCTTGTAATCATTTGATTGAGTCCTCCTCCCCCTCTGGCACTATAACCTCTTCAGTTTTCTTCATAATTACTTCCATCTTTTGATGGGCTTCTTGCACGATTTCAGGAATGGTGGCATTCTCTATAATGGATTTGGTAGTGGCCTCTGCTTGCAGTAGCTCACCCATTTGCAGGTAATCATCTGCTATCAACAAAAAGGATTTACCAATCCAGTATGGATAAGAGCCATAGTTCTTATTAAGGTCAAACAACACTTCTAGTGAACGCTTAAACTGGAGCTGATCATGATAAATCTTTCCAATCATGTATTTGGCCTCAGCTCCATTTTCATTTTGCCCTTCATTGGCTACTTTGATAAACTCATCCATTGCCAGGCTATAACTCTTCTGACGATAATAGATCCTTCCTTTTATCAACCAGGTATCTGTTTCGATATTCCCTGGCTTCCAATCTCCGGCGAGGATATCATCTGCATAATACAAAGCACTATCCAAGTCATTACGCTGAAAATAAGCAGTCATCAATCCTTCCTGTGCTTGATAGAGCTCTTTTCTATTAGTGGACTTATTACGTAGCGTATGGTAATTACTTATTGCTCCCTTGTAATCCTTCATCGACAAATACGCCTTTCCTCGCTTATCCAAAGACCTCATTAAATAGGTAGAGCTTCCCTGATCAATGAGTTTACCAAAATACAAGACCGCATTCTTCCAATCCTCCTGTCTGGAGTAGGAATCTGACAGGAAATACAATGCATCATTAGCAAAACCACTGTTAGGGTATTTGGTATTGAAAAGATTCAGTTTTCTGATAGCTTCGGCATATTCCTGATTATAGTAACTGGCTTTCGCATCTTCAAATGAGATCACCTCTAAACTACCATCATCAGGATTGGCAGCCTGGAACCGATCCATATACGCTTCAAAATCCTTCACCTTCTCTCCTTTTTTAATCACTTCCTGTAATCCTAGTAATGCATCATTGGCTACCTCATGACTCATATGATTATCAAGAACGTCAGTATAATAAAGTTTCGCATTGGTCATATCATTTAAATTCAAATAACACAGGGCAATATCTGTTTTTGCATAGGGTACCAGGTTGCTTTCTGGAAAAGCACTGAGCAATCCTTTATAAGCCTGAACGGCTTTCTGAAAATCCCCAGATGAAACGTAGAGTTTCCCCTTCTGCAAGTAGGCATTGTCAGCATATGCTGATCGCTTATCGCGAATGGTTTTATCAAATGCTTCTACCGCTTTTGTTGTCTCACCTTTTAGTTGATACGCCAAACCGGTTTGATAGCTGATATACGAAGCATATTCCGGTTGATTAACCTCTGAATATTGCTTAATGGCTCGATCATATTCTTTCTGTACATAAAAACAGTCCGACAATCTCAACCGTGCATCAATTGTCAATTCATCACGTTTGAAACTGTTCATGATAAAATCCTGGAAATACTTCTCTGCAGCTTTGTAATCCTTTTCATTATAACTGATGTATCCCAGCCCATATCGGGATTTGTTGGTCCAGTCATCTATTCGCTGATCCATAGACTTCTTATAAGCTATTCGAGCCGATTCATATTGATTGAGCACAGACAAGCACTCCCCTTTTAGGTAATAAGCCTGAGCGGTAATTTCTTTATCCAAAGCATAGATGGCTGCTTTATCGAAATAGGTAGTCGCACGATTGAACTTGCTGTCATTGAACAATTGCTGTCCTTTCTGAAAGGCTACCTTTTGATAGGCTTTTTTGAGTGGTGTTGATTTATTGGGAATAGACTCCAGGTGCACCAGGGCCTGATCGTAGTTTGAGCTCTTCAAATAAGATTGTGCCAGCAACTCGTTCGCTTCTAGTTTGTATCGACTATTTGGATACTTTTCCAAAAACACATTGAAATCAGCAACCGCCTCTGCAAACTGATTTCGTTGATAGTTAATCTTGGCCAATGTGATGTAAGATTCCTCTATCATTTCAGGATTCGAATTGCCTTCTGTTACTTTCTTAAAAGCACTATAAGCATAATTGAGGTTTGACTCCTTCATATAAAGCTGACCCAGATAAAAACTGCTTAATTGGCCTAGCTCACCTTTATCTAAACCAGAAAGCTTGAAGTAATCGATGGCATTCTTGTTTTGACCAGTCTTGAAATAACACATGGCCAATTTGTAATAAGTCTCCGCCGTAGTTCGCTTATTCAAATCCACATACTGTCTGAGATATGACGTGGCCTTATCATACTTCTTTTGTGCATAATAAGCTTCTCCTAGTAAACGATTGAATTCCTTCTTGTTTTCGCCTTTTGCCTTTACAACCTTAGGTTCGGCATAAGCATACAAACGGCTGTAAGAGCTTGTTTCGAAATAGCAGCTTGCAATCAATAAAGACACCTGATCACCATATTCCGGACTTCCATTATCGATGGACTCCAGGACAGCTAGTGCTTCTGAATAATTCTTTTCCTTGAAATAGATCACCCCTAAATAATAAGAGGCTGATTCCAAATACTTTCCACGGTAATCTATGACCTGATCGAAATTAGTTTTGGCTTTTGTCTCTTCCTCCAATTCGAGATAGGCATATCCCCATTTGAAGAGTAATTCTTCTTGATCCTTAACTCCTAGCTGTTTTCTTTGAACCAGTTCATAATAACCTGCCGCTTGCTCATAATCCTTTTGTGCAAAGAAGTGATTCCCAATGATGAAATAGGCTCCTCCAGCAAGTGGATGTTGTGGTTCTTCAGTGATAAATCGTCTGATATCTTTCAAACCAGATTCATCCTTACTCTTCAATTTGGATATGGCCAAATAGTATCGAGCCTCAACTAGGTGTGGTCCCTGTTGATTTAGATAGTATTGAAACAATCTACTTGCAGACTGGTAACTCTCTTGATCATAGGATTCCTTAGCCTGTGTATAGAGACTAGCTAAACCTTCATCATTCAATGCTTGCTGTGCAGAGAGGTTAATAGCGGATAGAACAAAAGAGAATATCAGTATTCTTCTCATGTATAAAGTTTTTGATTTTAGGTATGAACGCAATAATCCGTCCAATTGTATCAATGCATTAGTTTAAAAATTAACTCACGAAGGATGTCACCTTCCTTCATTGGGCCGTAGCCAATTCCTTTGGACTGCAAATCCGCATGATGAATCATCTCGATATTACGAACAACCACATGCAAGGGATAGTTTTTAGCAGCCATAATATACTCACCAGCAAAAAATGGATTTACACCAATTGCTCTAGCCACTGCATTTTTCTCAAAAGCGTTTTGATGATGGATCACCAGGAGCTTTGAGAAGTATGAATACAAATTGGCAATGATTAGAATCAAAGGATTGCTAGACGGGTTTGCAGCAAAGTAATTGATGATTTTAACGGCTTTAACCTCATCTCTTAAGGAAATAGCCTTTTGCAATTCAAAAGCATTGTAGTCTTTACTAATGCCCACATACTTTTCTACCGCCTTATCATCAATCTGCTGTCCATCTGGAACGTTGAGCCTTAATTTATCCAGCTCATTAGCCAATCGCTGTAAGTTGTTGCCAATATTCTCCGTCAGAATCATGATGGCCTTGTCCGATATGTTGGCGCCAGACGCCTTTGCATAAGAGCTTACCCATCCTGGCACTTTGTCGTCATACAATTTCTTAGAATCCAGAAATACGGCATTCTTAGCAAGAACCTTAGCCACCTTAGTTCTTTTGTCAAGACTTTTATACTTGTGACCAAAAGCAAGAATGGTAGATGGTAATGGATTTTCCAAATAGGCCGAAAGCATGGTTTGAGCATCTTCCTTTTTCCAGTCTTTAATATCCTGAGCTTCTTTAACTACCACGACCTGTCGTTCACCCATCATTGGGTATTTGCGAGCAACATTCAAAATGTCCGTGAAACTGACATCCTTCCCGTATAAAACATACTGATTGAAACTCTTCTGAGTCTCATCTAATGCGTTAGTCTCTATATGAGAAATGATATTGTCGATGAAAAAGGGCTCATCCCCCTGCAAAAAGTAAACAGGAGCATATTTACCGTTTTGAAGATCTTTTACAATCTCTGCATATTCAGCCATGCGGTAAAGTTAAACGGTATCATTAGATGAGAAAGTAGTTACAATCATTTTTAGCAACTTGATGACCTACTCAAATTATTACCTGAAAATTTATCAATCCGAAATAGATTTCAGCACCTCTATTTAAATAGCAAATCATTTACTACCTTATAAATTAAATTTTTCGCAATCATATTTTGAATTCAATAAGAAATAAATAATTTCTTGATGGATTTAATGATAACATCAACTGTTGGAACGTGCTTTTTGATCAATACAAACCTTCAGAGCATTTCGATGAAATGTTCGATTCCGAAACTTGTAGAAATCCTTATCTGGATTTTAAGGACTATTTACAGAAATTCTCGAAAAAGAAACTTTTGCAATTGCAGGACTCTGCCGANAAGGCTCAGATGTCCATGGGTATGACATTTAATGTCTATCACGANAATCAAGGCATTGAAAAAATTCTTCATCTGGATCTCATTCCTCGTATTATATCCGGACAAGAATGGGAGATTATAGAGAAAGGTTTAATTCAACGAATTACTGCCTTAAACATGTTCATTGGAGACCTGTATCATGAAAAGAGAATTTTAAAAGAAGGAATTATTCCTGAAGATCTAATCCTCACAAGTAAGGACTATCTGGAGCCTTGTATTGGTCTCAACCCTCCAAAAGGTATCTGGTGTCATATTACTGGGAGTGACATTGTAAGAGATAANTCTGGNAAATTCTATGTNTTAGAAGATAACTTAAGATGTCCTTCNGGTGTATCCTATTTATTGGANAACCGAGAAATCATCAAACAGGCTTTTCCTCAGCTATTCTCCAACATCGGTGTAAGGCCGGTTTCAGACTATTCGAACATGCTACTGGCAATGCTTCAGAACCTATCGGACAAGCCAAACCCTACCGTAGTAGTGCTAACACCTGGTATTTACAACTCAGCATATTTTGAGCATTCCTATTTGGCACAGCAAATGGGTGTGGAACTAGTAACCGGTCAGGATTTATTGGTTCAAAACAAAATGGTCTATATGCAAACCACTAAAGGTTTGAAACAAGTAGATGTCATCTATAGAAGAATTGATGATACATTTTTGGATCCTATGACCTTCAATCCTGACTCTATGTTGGGTGTNCCTGGCATATTTGAAGCTTACAAAGAAGGTAATGTAGCATTGGCAAATGCTCCAGGAACTGGTGTAGCTGATGATAAAGCGGTTTATGCTTATGTNCCTCGAATCATTAAGTTCTATCTTGGAGAAGAAGCCATATTGGAAAATGTGCCTACCTATCTNTGTTCTGAGAAAGAGGATCTGGAATATGTACTAGAAAATATCGAGGATCTGGTGGTGAAAGAAACCAATGCAGCTGGAGGATATGGTATGATGATCGGTCCAAAAGCTAGTAAAGAAGAACACGAGAAGTTTAGAAAGCTTGTAGCGAAGGACCCTCGTAAATACATCGCTCAGCCAACTCTGTCCTTATCAACAGTACCAACCATTTCTGAGGACGGTATTGCACCAAGGCATGTGGACTTGAGACCTTACATTCTGTATGGAAAAGAAATAAAGATATTGCCAGGAGCACTCACGCGAGTAGCTCTTGTTGAAGGCTCACTAGTAGTGAACTCTTCACAAGGAGGTGGCAGTAAAGATACNTGGGTGTTGTTTGATTAAATGAAAGAAGGATGTTAAGTAGAGTAGCAGATTCCCTATTCTGGCTCGGTCGTTACACAGAAAGAGCAGAAAATTATTCAAGATTTATCGATGTAAACTTCAACCTATCGATGGACTTACCACCTGGTATGGCAGAACAATGGCAACCTTTGGTAGCAGCCACCGGTGATGAAGTTCGGTACCATGAGTTATACAAAGGCTATACCCGAGAAAATGCCATTCGCTTTCTGGCATTTGATCCAGAAAATGACAATTCTATCCTAGTCTCCGTTACTAAAGCACGTGAAAATGCACGTCAGGTGCGGGAAAGTATCTCCAAAGAGACATGGGAAGTATTGAATGATCTTTATCACTTCATGAATAATGCGGTGAAACGAAAAGCCTGGAAGGCTACTGATCCAGATCAATTCAAGCAGATCAAGTACAAACTGCAGTTACTCCAGGGCATTGGATACGATACTACTCCAAGAACTCAAGGGTGGTACTTCAATAAGCTAGGGCAGTTTATGGAGAGAGCTGATAAGACTTCAAGGATACTGGATGTAAAATACCATGTCCTGCTTCCGTCCGTAGAAGAAGTCGGATCTCCTTTGGACTTCCTACATTGGAATGCCTTGTTGAAGTCCGTAAGTGGCTTCAATGCTTATAAAAAATTATATGGGAAAATTGACCCATCAAACATTGTGGAATACCTGGTACTGAATGCTTATTTCCCCAGATCGATATTCTATTGTCTCACAGAGGCNGAAAAATGTTTNCACGAAATTTCNGATGCCAAAAGAGGATATTCCAATCCGGCTGAGAAAGCNATAGGAACGCTTCGGTCGGAATTGGAATACGCTGACATCAATGACGTATTTAAGTATGGATTACATGAATACCTGGATCAATTACAGCGCAGAATAAATGATATTTCAACTGCGGTATATGAACAATATTTCAAGATTCGACCTAATTTCGCTGCTCAAGCACAGGATCAATAATAGATGACATATTGTTTAGGTATTTTGAGTAAAGAAGGTGTTGCTGGACTTGCTGACACACGCATCACCTCAGGTAACGATACCACTACCGCTAAGAAGATTTTCACTGTTCAGAGGGAAAAGCACTCCTTTTTCATCATGACCTCTGGACTGAGATCTGTTCGTGATAAAGCCATTACCTACTTTGGTGAAGTCATTGAAGCTCAGGATGAGAAATTCACCAAGCTATATAAAGCAGTCAACCAGTTTGGGGAACAGGTAAAAAGAGTAGCNCTGGAAGACAAAAGAGTTTTGGAAGAATCAGGATTGTATTTCAACCTGTTTTCTATTGTTGGTGGACAATTGGAAGAGGACAAGGAACCAAAGCTATACCTACTCTACCCTCAAGGTAATTGGATAGAGATTGGACCCGGAACTCCATATGTCATTATCGGAAATACTGGTTTTGGCAATCCAATTCTCAAAAGATCATTAACTTATGATTCGACATTGGAATTTGGCNTNAAAAGTGGTTTTCTATCTTTTGATGCCACTAGAATTTCCGCAAACGATGTAGACTATCCAATTGACACCATTGTGTTGAGAAAGAATGAATACAAATTAATTGAACATCGATTCGAGGAGAAAGAGCTGGGACATATCTCGGAATTCTGGAATTCGAGGTTGAAAGCAGGGATTGAAAAATTACCGGCAGTAGCACTTTCCAGAGCCTTCGCTCCTAATGAACAAATGACCTTAATTGAGTGAAACTAAAAGTAACACATCTAACACAATACTCATACAGCAAGGAGGTTGTCTTGCAACCTCACCATCTTTACTTTTATCCAGCTCATAGAAATTATTTAAATCTCCAATCATTCGATATCCAGGTTTGTCCTAATCCATCTGGGCTTTCCTTTCGCACAGATATAGAAAACAATGCTTTTCACCAATGTTGGTTCAATGATCCAATTAAAGAGCTGACAGTGACCGCCGAGTTGATTGTAGAAACACATCCAATCAACCCATTTGATTTTATCGTTGAAGAACCGATAGAGCCCTCACCCATACAAACACCATACCTACAACATCAAGCATTTTCACCCAGTGCAGCCAATTGGTTGAACGAGGTAGTTGCTCCGGCAGGAAACAATATGGTCACCTTGCTCACCTTTTTAGCTGGTGAAATACATTCCAACTGGGAACATACCATTCGCTATGAGCCTACCCTCATGTCTGTTGATGAATGTTTTTCTTCACGAAAAGGATCTTGTCGTGATTTGAGTTGGATGATGATCCAAATGCTTCGTAGCATCAATATTCCAGCTCGTTTTGTCAGTGGCTATGGGTTTAATCCTAATCTTGGTGAAGGTCATGAGCTACATGCCTGGGTAGAGGCACTTTTGCCTGGTGCTGGTTGGATTGGAGTAGACCCCAATTCCGGACTGTTAGCCACTGACCGATACATTCCTGTTGTGGCCAGTTATCTCCCTAGAAACACCTTCCCCATTCAAGGAAACTATTATGGCGATGCCTCTTCTGANCTGAAGTTTGAAGTCACATTAGAACAATTATAGGAGTATCTTAGTCATGTGACTATGACTTACACCTTGAAATCCATCGAACCGCAACCCAATCGTATTGCTGTTGTAACCGGCGCGAATGTTGGGCTGGGGTATGAAACAGCGAAGGCTTTAGCTTCTAAAGAATTAACCGTTATTCTAGCGTGTAGAAACCTGGACAAAGCCAAAAAAGCGATGGATAGGATCAAGAAATCACATCCTGAAGCTAAATTGGATGCATTGGCTCTAGACCTGTGTAGTAATAAGTCAATTCACTCATTTGTCTCAGCTTATAATTCAAAATATAAGTCCCTGGACTTATTAATTAACAATGCTGGNGTGATGATGCCTCCTTATGCTATAACTGAAGATGGTTTAGAAAGTCAGATGGCAGCCAATTACTTCGGTCATTTTCTATTAACCAGTTTGTTACTTCCCACTTTAGAGAAGACACGGGGCTCTAGAATAGTAGCTCTAAGCAGCCTGGCACATGCCTGGGGAGAAATTGATTTTGAAGATATCAACTCTGAAAAGCATTACAATCCCAAAGAGGTATATGGTCAAAGTAAACTGGCATGCCTCATGTTTGCGTATGAACTCGCCAGACAACTTCAGGAACGAAACTATCAAACTCAATCCCTTGCAGCACATCCTGGGGTAACGATTACGGAGATTGGTAGAAATCTGAACCCTGTACTCGTTGGATTGGGGCACATGATCTCCCCTTTTATTTTTCAGAAACCATATGAGGGAGCCTGGCCAATCCTAAGAGCAGCGGTTGACCCAAATGCTTCTAATGGAGAGTATTATGGACCAGGAGGATTTCGTCAATACAAGGGAAAGGCCGTTAAGGTTAGCTCTGACCGAAATTCCAGAGACGAAGAAAAAGCGAAAAGACTCTGGAAGTTGACAGAGCAATTAGTTGGTATTGATTTTTTCGTAACTACTTAAAATCCCTGGTGCGATACTTTCCTTCAGTGAAATGCAAAAAATACATTGATCGAACTTTATTGGCTACCTCTTCTCTCTCCAAAAGAGCTGCGTACTGATACAATAGAAAATAATGGTCCTCATTGTCGGAATCAAAGACCTCACGATTACTTAAAAAGTAGAATCCTGTTTCCAGACAATCTTCTTTAGACATATTGAGTAGTACATTATTTAACTTTCTTAGAACATCAGGATATTCAACCGTACGATGATTGACATATTGGTAAATATTGTTTTCCACATCGTAATCAAACTTAGCCCAATACAAATCCAGAAAAATGGAAGCCACCATTGATCCAGCAAACGCATCATAGCCANTCTGATCCAGGTAAATCAATAGATAGAATANCGTTAAATCTGCCTGCATTGNTTCATAGCCAGACCAGATCATCTCCTGCCATATATCATTGACATTTGGATAATATTCATTTATGAATTCCTTTCCCACCAGATGCTCTATAGACTTAATCCNATCTTCTAAATGCGGGTGACTAATNAATGAGTCNACATTATAGATAAGATAATGACTAGGGTATTTGCTATAGAGTGGGAGTTGTTTCACAAACCAATTCTCCTTTGGCGTAAAGCGAGGAGTAAATAATCGGCTAAACAATACATTAAAATCTTTACTGGATCGACACCCTCGATATCCTAGTTTATACAAAGCCTGAACTCCTACTTGAGGACTATAACCGGCTTTTTCCATAAAAATCAACCCAATGGAATCTGCCTGCACTTCCATATTTCTGGATTTCCTCATTAACTCATACCTTGAACCTTATCAAAATCATCAGATGGCCTCAACCCGTTAGTAATCCTTCTCATTTCAGCCATTAAAAGCTGATTGGGTTTGTACTCCATTTCCAAAGCGATACGCTCCGCAATATGATAATTCAATTGGTGTACGATCTCGTGAGAAAGAACAAAGGCTAACTCATCTTTTGAATTCAACATTCCAAACAACCCAACATCAATTTCAAAAACATTGATCATGGTAGTCATGGCATTGACGTAACCCGAGCTCTTTATCAAAAAGACACTATTCTCAAGTTCAAGATTGTTTGATCTAATGATATACTGAGCCATAGAATCAATTACTACCTGAAGTGAATCATGTTTTAAATAGACTCCTTCCTTATAATTGGTCAGGATGTANTTTAAACTTCTTGTGAGATGCGTTCTATAGAAAGATGTCTCAGCAGTTAGTTTGGCATCTTCTACATCAAAGTTGTGATGAATTCTTTGAATGATTTCCTGATCATACTTTGATAAACGATCTGCCAGAAAAACAGGTCTATCTATTACCTGGGAAAAGACGGGTAAAGTCGATACTATTGAGAGAACAAGTACGATGAAAACGCGAATCAATGGTAGTGAATCTTATAAGAATACTGGCATTATTCAAAAGGCCGTCTATTTTTGCGGCGGTAAGATAAAAACTAATTCTTTGAACCAATGAAAGATTTCGTTGCAGAACTGAAATGGAGGGGTATGATTCAGGACATAATGCCAGAAACGGATGCACACCTGATGGAAGAAATGAGAGCTGCTTATGTGGGTATCGACCCAACCGCAGACTCTTTGCACATTGGTCACATGGTGAGTGTGATGATGCTGAAGCATTTCCAAGAATGTGGACACAAACCATATGCATTAATCGGTGGAGCAACAGGTATGATTGGCGATCCTTCCGGTAAATCTGCAGAACGTAATCTTTTGGACGAAGCAACCCTTCGTCATAATCAGGAATCCATCAAATCTCAATTATCTAGATTCCTGGATTTTGATTCCGATGCTCCAAATGCGGCCAAATTGGTCAACAACTATGATTGGATGAAGGAATTCTCCTTCCTTGGATTCATCAGAGATGTTGGTAAGCACATCACTGTAAACTACATGATGGCCAAAGATTCTGTGAAGAAAAGACTTTCAGGAGAATCATCTGACGGTATGAGCTTTACAGAGTTTACCTACCAATTAGTTCAAGGATATGATTTCCTACACCTATACCGAGAAGACAAGTGTACNCTNCAAATGGGTGGAAGTGATCAGTGGGGTAACATCACCACAGGAACTGAATTGATCAGAAGAATTGGAGGAGGAAAAGCGTATGCTATGACCTGTCCNTTGATTACTAAGGCAGATGGAACCAANTTTGGTAAGACAGAAGGTGGCAATATTTGGCTAGATGCAGAACGCACCTCACCTTATCAATTCTACCAATACTGGTTGAATACTTCGGACGTAGATGCAGAGAAATACATCAAGATCTTCACTTTCCTTGGTCAAGAGGAAATTGAGACCTTAATAGCTGAGCATCGTGAAGCTCCGCATCAAAGAGCACTTCAGAGCAAGTTGGCAGAAGAAATCACTACGATGGTTCACTCCAAAGAAGAGTTGATCAAAGCGCAAAAGGCTTCAGCCATTCTTTTTGGAAAATCAACTACTGAAGACCTGGTAGAATTGGATGAGCGCACGTTNCTTCAGGTTTTTNATGGCGTACCACAGTCGGAAATCACAAAAGCACAATTAGCTGAGGTAGCGAACGTTACTGACTTGTTGAGTGAACTAACAGGAGGAANCATATTCCCTTCTAAAGGTGAAGCTCGCAAAATGATCAAAGGTGGTGGAGTTAGTATCAACAAGATCAAAGTAGCGGATCCAAATGATACTGTTGAGGTAGAACTTTTACAAGGAAAATATCTATTGGCNCAAAAAGGCAAAAAGAACTACTATCTGATCACTGTAGTTTAAGAATAATTAATTGTACTATTTTTACAATTAATATAACCCNAACAACCAGAGACATGAATCAGTATAGACTGCCCTTAATTGTAATTTTCTTTTTCCTAGGGCTATCCTTCAGTTATGCGCAGGAGACCAAGGAAGATGATTACTCTGATTACTCTTACTTATGGGAGAATTCTAAATCGAAATCTAAGAAAAAGAAGTCGAGAGAAAAGAAGAAAGAGCAAAGCCCAGTTAAGGAAGTAATAGCTTCTGATTCTACCATTGTTTCTGACAGCACGATTGTTCTTGACTCCATCCCTCAGGATAGCATTCAGTCTATCCCACAAGATAGTCTCATCAACGATCCGATACTTTCTGATAGTGTAACCGTCTCTGATAGTCTTCCAGCAATAGAAGAAAATCAGGTACCTGAGCAAATCATTTCCAGTGATACCATTCCAGAACCAGAACCTCCAGTAATAGAGGAACCTGAGATTGAGGAAGAGCCAGAGGAGATTGAGGAACCTAAAGAAAAGGAAGAGAAAGTCAAGGATGACAAAGAAAAGAAACGCTTAGAAGGTAAACCAATCAATGATTTTCGAGGTGGATTTGGCAGCGGTGCCACTGGTGGGGGTTCGTTCAATGGAGGTTTTACATTCACACAGATTGGCGACCAGTATTATGCTGGATTGACTTTAAATCCGGATTTCTCCATTGGCAAAGTCGGTGTTGGTTTGAATATCCCAATACTATATGGTCTGGATGATCAGAAAATCAGGACCGAAATCTTTGAGGATGGTGTTGGAGTAGCTCGCTTAATCACCTACATCCGTTATGGCGTCCAAAAAAGAGATCATGTGTATGTGAAAGTGGGTCAACTAGACAATACCATGGTCGGTTATGGTGGATTGATCAATAACTACACCAATACAACAAGTTTTGAAAAAAGAAAGGTTGGATTGCATACAGATCTGAACTGGAGGTATCTGATTGGTATAGAAAGCATGTACAGTGACTTCAATCCAGAGTCCTTCAATCTATTTGCTATCAGACCATATGTCAGACCATTAGGAATGCTCAGCATCCCCGTAATCAACACATTAGAGCTTGGAACAACTATAGTTCGAGATAAAGACCAAACCAAGATCATCACTAGTGATAGCACATTCACAACCTATCAACTAACTCAAGGAGGTGTTGGCGCCTTTGGTTTGGACATAGGAATGACTTTGGTTAGAGTTCCATTCATTCAGATTGATCTATTTGCCAATTACTCCAAATTAAAGGCTTCAGACAGCTTGAAAGCTGCGTTTGCAGATTATGCTACCATCGCTGATGTGTCAAACACTCCTCTAAGTGATGGATATGCAGATGGTTCAGGCCAAAGTGTAGGTTTAAACTTTAGATTCAACTTCATTGCCAATGTGATGAGCACGGACTTGAGAATTGAAAGANTAAGCTATACCGATCATTACNTACCTCAGTTCTTTGATGCGACATATGAAATCAATAAGGATGCTAAGTTATTTATGCTTGGCGAAGCGAAAGAAATGAGTGGCATCTATGGTAGTTTGACAGGGCAGATTCTCCAGAAGGTCCAAATTGGCGGTAGCTTGATGCTTCCAGACAATATCAGTGATGAAACTCCTGCTACAGTCAGAGTGAATGCGGACATTGATCGTCTTGGTGATAAAGTATCCATGCACGCCAGTTATATTAAGGGTAACNTNAGNACGCTACAGGANACTTTCACNTTNGATGAGCGATCTTTNGCCAAGGTTAGATTCATCTATCATATGAANAANTTCCTNGCNGCTGGANTNGACTATTACTGGGCCTTCACTCCTACNGCTGATGGTGGTTACAAAGCAGAGAAATACATCTCTCCATACTTTGGACTGAGTATCGCTTTCTAATATTACAGTTGATAATACAGACCCAAACTAAAATTTGGAGAAGCCAGTTGGTTTTTGGCTGCAGGTGCAAAACCTGCGGATGCGCTGATTCCGAATGACTCAGAGAGAGAATAATTCATCTCTGGTGTGATGGACACATACTCAATATTGTTTCCGAACATAGACCCCTCAGCATTGGATTGTCCATTTGGTAGTCCATTGTACATTGACTGAACAGACTTGAGCTTCAGAATAGCGATTAGTTTGGAACCAGTATACCCTATTTCTCCTCCGAAGCGGACCTCATCAGAGAAATCATTGGTTCGGTTATTAAAAGCAACAAAAGCAGTAGCATAAAAAGGCTTTGGATAAAAGGAATGACTCGCTTCCAGTTGAATCATTTGATTGAATTCTCCATCACCAGTTTGTAATATCTTTTCTGAAGAGACTTCTGAGGATCCAACAGGCAGTCCTAAAACCAAACTAGCAGCAAAGACAATCGGCTTATCTTGATTCCAGCCATATTTAAGTGCAACCTCCGAATCACCAAAAGCACTCAGCTCCTCCCCCGGCACCTCATCTCCACTCTGGTTGAAAACAACTTTGTTTAGCGTAGATCGAACAAAAAATGGTACATAGGCTACAACACTTAAATTATTNCCAAAACCATACTCCGCGTACAAGCTTGTGGTATACAAACTGATAGTCGGTATATCCACAATATTGCCATCACCATCGAAATAGTAAGGAGATCTGATGACATTCTCAGCTAGTTTGAAATAGCCCTGATTCTTACCATATACCCAACCTCCACCAGCTAAGCTTCTAATGCTGGCACCAAGAATCAAAATAAAAATAACAAAATACTGTCTCATCAATTTTTAGTTTAGGTCGGCGTAGCCAAACGTGATACTTGCAGGTTTGCACAGAATAATTACATATCGATAGTCATACAATTCAACATCCGGATTAATTGCACTCACATTATAGAGTTTACCTCCGTTTTCCTTGATTTCTGCAATTTCCAAACCTTGAGCTCGGACTACAGATCCATCAGTAGAATTAGCTAAATATGCAAAGGTTCCAAGAGCAAAACTGGTAGTGAAGTTATCACTCAGCTCGAGCATCAATTCCTCATTTTCGTTCACATATAGCGTGGCTGTACCGATTGCCTGATAACTTCCCACCCCCTGGAGGGTTCCTGTTCGTGCCTGGAGACCTACCATGATTGGCAGAGGCTCACTTGACACTCCAGCAACTGTGGCCATTACATCCAATCGACCATCTCCTATACCCGTTAGTAATCCATCCTGATCAATAGTCGCTACGGTCTCATCACTGACAGTCCACAGCGTATCGCCTTCTCCTGCAAATGGTTCTCCATTCAGATTATAGACTTCAATACTAAGATTAATTGACTCATTGACATCAATTGAACTTGTTGGTGACGAAATAAGCACATCAGAAACATCATTCAAGTTAGAGACCACAGTCACCAATACAGTGACGGTATCTTCATCTGGATACCATACTTCTATTTGAGTNTGACCTTTGGATACGCCTGAAACCAATCCCGTTTGATTTACCGTAGCCACCCCGGCATTTTTGCTTCTCCAGAAAAGTGTTGCAGATGGTTCCGCTACCCACATGTTGTAATAATAAACCGCCTCTATCTGAAAGGTGGCACCAGTTTCCAGGCTGGCAGATGTCACATTGGTAAGTATGGCAGAGTCTTTAGGGTCATCCAGATAGTCCGTACCAATACATGAGACTAATGAGATGAGTAGTAGCTGCCAAAGAAGTTGGGTTTTCATAGCATACGAATTCTAAAGCTAAATACGGTGAATTCGGAGAAAAAGACATGAATTGTAAGTGCTTTTACTCCTTTTGGTCTACAGGCCGACAATAGCGCATACAGTCTACTACAGAATATAGCCGGTCATGTAATAGGCTGTTCGGACATTGAGAAGAATTCTGTATGTTTAACCATAACCTAATGTAATTATGCGAAAAATAGTAATAACCTTAATGTTGATCATTCCAGTACTGGTTTACTCGCAGAAGCTGGATATGGATCTAATCAAAGGAATCAAACCAAGAAGTATTGGTCCGGCGGGTATGGCTGGTCGTGTCACGGCAATTGATGTGGTAAATTCACGACCAGAGGTAATCTACGCTGGTACCGCCTCTGGTGGACTTTGGAAATCTGAGAGTGGAGGAATAGCCTGGGAACCCATTTTTGACAAGCAAACTACAGCCTCTATAGGTGCTGTGGCTATTCAACAATCCAACCCTTCTGTAATTTGGGTAGGTACTGGTGAGGGAAATCCTAGAAACTCGTTGAATGGCGGTGATGGTATTTACAAATCACTAGATGGTGGTAAAAACTGGATCAAAATGGGTCTTGAAAAAACGAGACACATCCATAGAATCATNATTGACCCAATGAATCCCAATACAGTTTATGTAGCAGCCATTGGATCACCATGGGGAATTCACTCCGAGAGAGGAGTTTATAAAACTACAGACGGTGGTAAAACCTGGAATAAAATTCTATATGTCAATGATAAAACTGGTGCTGCTGATTTGGTAATGGATCCTTCTAACCCCAACAAGTTAGTAGTGGCTATGTGGGAGCACTACAGACAGCCCTGGTTCTTCACTTCAGGAGGAAAAGGCTCTGGACTTTATGTAACACACGATGGTGGTGAAAACTGGGTAAAACGCACTGATGAAGATGGATTACCAAAAGGTGATTTAGGTAGAATCGGTTTGGCAATAGCTCCAAGTAATCCTGATATCATTTATGCTTTAGTGGAGTCAAAGAAAAATGCGCTTTACAAAAGCATGGATGGCGGATTCAAATGGAACAAGGTGAGTGACAAGTCTGAGATCGGAAATAGACCTTTCTATTACAGCGACATATTTGTAGATCCTGCAAATGAAAACAGATTGTACACCATATTTAGCTTCGTGAATGTAAGTAACGATGGTGGTAAATCGTTTGAACCATTGATGGCTGCTTATGGCACATCTAATGGAGTACACCCGGATCACCACGCATTTTGGGTACACCCGGAAGATCCAAATTATATTATTGAAGGAAATGATGGTGGTCTGAACATTTCAAGAGACCGGGGCAAGACCTGGCGATTTGTTGAAAACATCCCGGTAGCACAGTTCTATCACATCACAACAGACAATGAGTATCCATACAATGTCTATGGAGGAATGCAAGACAATGGATCATGGGCTGGACCAGCTTATGTTTGGAAGGCACAAGGTATTAGAAATAGCTACTGGCAGGAAATCTCTTTTGGAGATGGATTTGATGTGGTGGTAGACCCAGATGATAGTCGTTACGGATACAGTATGTCTCAGGAAGGATTTGTTGCTATCTACGACCGGGTAACTGGTTATAATGAATACGTGCGTCCTACCGCACCCGAGCTAGACGAAAAGCTACGCTTCAACTGGAACTCCGCTATTGCTCAAGATCCATTTGACAACAGTACTATTTACTTTGGTAGCCAGTTTGTACACAAGAGTACTGATAAAGGCGTAACCTGGGAAATTATTTCTCCAGACCTGACTACCAATGATAAGAGCAAACAAAAGCAAGATGAGTCTGGTGGATTAACGATGGATGCCACTGGCGCTGAAAACTACTGTACTGTGATTGCTATTAGTCCGAGCCCTGTAGAAAAAGGTGTGATTTGGGCAACCACAGATGATGGTAAAGTACAATTGACCAGAGATGGTGGTAAAACCTGGACTGAGGTAAGTAAGAACATTAAAAACCTTCCAAGCTTCATTTGGATACCACAAGTAAAGGTATCCAATACCAATGCTGGCGAGGCACTTATTGTAGCCAATAACTACAGAAACTTTGATTACACTCCATATGCGTATAGAACTAAGGACTTTGGTAAAACCTGGGAACGTATTGTAGATGCCAGTGATGTAACCAGTTATACACTTTCTATTCTTCAGGATCCTGTAGAGCCCAAACTATACTATCTGGGAACGGATGACGGATTGTATGTTTCCATTGATGGAGCTGCTTCATGGACTAAATGGAAAAACGACTATCCAACAGTTAGCACCATGGACCTGATGGTACATCCACGAGAGCATGATTTAGTCATTGGAACATTTGGTAGAGCAGCATGGGTGATCGATGATATACGACCTTTACGTGAAATAGCATCCACATCAGGAAGCGTTCTTAACAAGAAAGTACATCTCTTCACTCCTCCTACTGCTTATCAGGCGATGTATCAGCAACCTACCGGCTCTAGATTTGGTGCGGATGCCATGTTTAATGGGGACAACAGACCCGGAGGAGCCATGATCTCTTTTGTGGTTAATGCTCCGAAAAAAGAGAAGAAAGACGAAGACGATAAAAAGGAAGAAAAGACTGACAAAGAAGAAATCTCGTATGACTCTTTGACGTTGGAGGTGTACAACAGCAAAGGTGATTTAATCAGAACATTGAAACAAAAAGCTCCAGAGGAAAAAGGTATCAACCGTATGTATTGGAGAATGGACGAAAAAGGCGTTGAGCGACTTACTCGTAGAAAACTGGACAGCAAACGCGAACCAGGTGGAGCCGATGTACTTCCAGGTACCTACAAGTTGAAATTGATCTTTGGAGATGAGTCTTCTGAAACTTCTATTGAGGTTAAAGGTGATCCAAGAAGAGAAATTCCTGTAAGTATCCTTCAAGCAAAATATGATGCTATCAAAGAAATGGAGTCAAATCAAGAGCTCGCTGTAGGACACGTAGAGCAGTTGAAAGACAAGATAGAAATCGTAGAGAAGCTCATTAAACTAATGAAAGACAAAGACGAGAAAGGATTTGAAGAGCAAATAAAGCTAAGTAAAGATGTCAAAGACACCTTAAACACATTTATGGCTCTCTATTTCGGTAAAGAGGATGATCGTCAAGGTATCACTGCAGACCAACTTGACAATGTAAGTAATCACCTGGGTAATGTTTCGTTCTACGTAGGTAACGCTACACATGCACCATCGAGTACAGAGGAAGCTTTGATGAAGAAATTCAAGGAGGAAATGACAGAGGCAAACAGCAAAGTGGATGCCTATTTGAGTGAAGAATGGCCAAAGTATCGAGAGAAAATCGAAAGTTTGGATTTAAGTCCATTCAAAGACTAGAAGAAAAAAGGGCTTCCAAACGGAAGCCCTTTTAACTTAACATATTCCTAAAATATAATCTTAACCAGTATTCCTCATTGCTGAAGCAATACCATTGATCGTAAGCATCAACTGAGTCTGAGTCTTTTCTGCTTCAGGATCATTTTTAGCTTTCTCCTCTCTCCACTTCTTCAACAATTTTACTTGTTGGTTGTGCAAGGTATCCATCAACGAGGCCCTTAGCTGATTGGAGTAATAGTGATTCTTACGACGTTCTTCAATTCCCTTACCCAATAATTCCATCAACATCTCACGAGTCAACGACAATTCATCAAGGAACATCTTCAAAAACTTATCTTTGATGTCTTCTTCCTGAACCAAAGACGCATACTTTTTAATGATATCTTCATCCGTAGCTGCTAAACTGGTGTCCACGTTGGTTAGGACATAACGAATGAACGAATCATGCTTCAACGCCTTCTTGAATTCTTCGTACAATTCTGGGCTTCCAGTTTTCAAATCATTGATTGCGGATCCCAAACCATACCAACTGGTCATGTTGAAACGTGACTGACTCCAGGAAAATACCCATGGAATAGCTCTCAAATCTTGCAAAGAATTAGCGCCTGTTCTCTTCGCAGGACGTGAACCAATCTTACTGGTCTCGATTGCGTCAATTGGTGTAGCCTGACGGAAGAATGGAATAAAGCCATCTTCGTGCATCAATTTTTCATAGTACTTTTTACTGTCATCCGCCAACTTTTGCAAAACATCCGCCAAAGGATGTGGCTTACGTTCCGTAAAATGACTACTAATTGACTTAGCCGCTGTACTAGCAACTAACAACTCAATATTGTACTCTGCATTTACCTTGTTGGCATATTTCTGAGCAATGGTCTCACCTTGCTCTGTCAATCGAAGATCTCCTCCTATACTGGAGTGAGGCAATGAATTGATGAAGTAATGTGTAGGACCCGCTCCTCTACTAATAGAACCTCCCTTGCCGTGGAAGAAACGAATTCTTACATCGAATTGCTTTCCTGTTTCATACAACCTGCTTTGTGCTTTGAACAGGTTCCACTGGCTGGCCATGATACCACCATCTTTATTACTATCGCTATAACCTACCATCACCTGTTGTACAGGCTTTGAGGTTTCCTCTTTCTCCTGGATATACTTGATACTTCTTTGCGTGAAAGGATGCGTCAAGAAGCCTTTTAGGATATCAGGCCCATTCGCTAAATCATCAATTGTTTCTAGCAATGGCACCACAGGTAACACGCAAACCAATCCTTCTTTTGTCTGAATGTTAAGTCCTGCTTCTCTTGCCAATAGGTACACCAATAATAGATCAGACACTGACCGGGTCATGGATACAATCAACGAACCAATACCATTGGTATCATATTTAGCGATATGTGCTTCCAATACCCGATAACAGCTTACCACAGCTTCTGCATTTGGTCCAAGCTTCGTATTCTGGTGAGTAAAAGGTCTGTTAGATTTCAATTCCTCATTTAGGAAGGCCAATCTTTCCTCTTCACTCCAATTTGGATAATCAGTTTTCTCAAAACCTGCCGCTTCCAATAATTGCTGCATGGCTTTATCATGGAAATCACTGTTTTGACGAACATCCACTTTGGCCAGATAGAACCCAAATGTCTCCACCGCACGAATTGCTGTATGAATATCGTCTTTGGCAATGGTCTTGGCGCCATAGTTAAGCATTGCTTTTTGCAATAACTTTAGATCAGATAACAACTCTTTGGAGTTGACATATGACCCAGGGTATTCCAAAATCTCCGTTGCATGCCCTCTTCTCGTATCCACTGGAAGTTTAGTTACAACCAGGTTAATAAACTGACGGAAAGCCTCTCCTCGATTTCTGTTGTAAGCTTCTTCCCCACGAGCTCCAAGTTGATTCTTTAATTCAAATAGACGGTCTTTCAACTCTACATCTACTGTCTGTGAGCTGGCAGTAAAACTCAAATGTCTAATGAGATCAATAAGTGTTCTACGAATCACCACAATGGCGTTGAGTCTTAAAGTAGCCAATGTCTCTGCAGTTACCTGATCCGTAACCAAAGGGTGACCATCTCTATCTCCACCTACCCAGTCGCCAAAAGACAACTTCGGCCATGCGTCGAGATCATAAAGTGTCTGAGTATCAAATCCCTGATCTTCCCATGCCTGCAACATTCTTCTATCCAATACAGGAAGAACCTGTGGAAACACATTGATCAGGTAGTGCATAATATTACGTAGCTCCGACGGCACATCGGGCTTTTCCAGGAAAATCTCACCCGTTTTCCACAAACGATATAATGTCTGCTTGATGTTGTGACGGATGTTCTCCTTTTCCTTGACCGTGTACATGGAATTCTCCCGCTGTACCATCAGCAGGTACAGTTCACGGTGATGCTCCAATACAGTGGCGCGTTTTGCTTCTGTCGGGTGAGCAGTAAGTACGGGCTCCACTCGAATATCTTTTAGTCGAACAGCAATATCCTTTTCATTGATACCGGCATCCTTAAGCTTTTTGAAGTTATTGGCCCACAAACCATTAACAGATGCTAAATCATTGTCTTCTTGTGATCTACGATGCTGTACTGCTCCATTAATTTCAGTCATATTGACCAACTGAAANACCAGAGAATATAGCTGAATATGCTTTTGTGTCAGCTCCTGGGTTTCCAGTTCTGGTATAAACTTGATCCATGGAATTTGATTGGCCATCTCCTCTTCCCCATTCTCAATGAGTATTTCCTTTAGAGCTTCTAGCAGAAACTCCAGATCCTCATAGGGTTTACCTAATGTCTCCTGTAATATTTTTAGCGTAGATTTCATTCAAATTTTACTTTTGACCGGTTATTTATTTGGTCAGATTGCAATAAAAGCTAAAAATCTTTGGAATATCAATAAAACACGACATCAATATAGAATAATAATTTATTTAACATTCCGCTTGTTAACTTTACGAACCTAATTGTAACAAATATCTACTATGGACAATAGAAAATACCTACCTTTTATTATAGTCACAGCCGTTGTATTGGTTGTGATCCTTTCATTAGGAAACTCTTTGATATACAAAGTAAAGTCTGGTGAGCGAGCAGTAATCTTTAATACCCTTTCAGGAGAATTGGACAAGCAAAACGTCATTGGACCGGGTTTTCATGGAAAGGCTCCCTGGAGTGATGCCTACATTTATGATGTGACCGAAAATCAAATAGAAGAAACCATGGATGTTTTGGATAAGAATGGTTTGAACATCAATGTGGACATTACAGTTCGTTTCCACCCGGTATATGATAGCATTGGAGAAATCTATGAGACCTTCCGAATGGATTATCAAAATCGTCTGGTAAGACCTGAAGTACGATCTACGGTGCGTCAAGTAATGGGAAGATACACTGCTGAAGAGATTTACTCAACAAAAAGACCAGAGGTCGAAAGTGCAATTAAAACAGAGACCAATGACATCCTGGGGGCTCCTGGTAACAATATTGAGATGAGAGCGCTATTGATCAGATCAATCAAATTGCCTGAGCAAATACGGCTGGCGATAGAAAATAAGCTCAAGCAGGAACAAGAAGCACTTGCTTATCAGTTTAGATTAGATAAAGAGAAGAGTGAAGCTGAGCGTAAGCGTATTGCCGCTGAGGGGGAATCACAAGCAAACCAGATCATCAATAATAGTTTGACCGCTGCACTATTGAAGATGAGAGGTATTGAAGCTACCCAACAATTGGCCAATTCACCAAACTCAAAAGTCATTGTAATAGGAAGCGGAGAAGATGGATTGCCATTAATTTTAGGTGGAAACTAAAGTCACCCCTAACACTTTTGAAAATCAGTAGTTAAATGATCATAAATAATTAATTTACAACCCAATTCTAGCATAATAATAAAAGTATAATAACAGATGTCGAATACAGCAGAGATTAAAGTAGATGGTAAGAGCTACGAGCTGCCTCTGATAGAAGGTACAGAGCAAGAAAAAGCGATTGATATTAGTAAACTCAGAGGAGAATCAGGAATTATTACCATAGACCCCGGATTCAAGAACACTGGATCTACTAAAAGTGCAATTACTTTTTTGGATGGCGAAAAAGGTATCTTGAGATACAGGGGCTATCCTATAGAGCAACTTGCTGAAAAGTCTACGTTTCTTGAAGTTGCTTATCTTTTGATTTACGGTGAGCTTCCAGACACTAAGACATTTGAGACATTTAAGTCAGATATCACCAATCATACATTGGTACATGAGGATATCAAGAAGTTATTAGATGGTTTTCCATCAGCTGCACACCCTATGGGCGTGTTGTCATCTTTGGTAACTTCGTTGACAGCATTTTATCCTCAAAGTCTGGATCCAAACAGACCGGCAGATGACATCAACTTGAGCATCATTCGAATTCTTGCCAAGATGCCAACATTCGCCGCATGGTCTTACAAAAATCAAATGGGGCATCCTGTGAATTATCCAGATAACAGCCTGGATTATTGCAGTAACTTCTTGAAAATGATGTTCGGTCTACCTACGGAGAAATACGAAATTGATCCTGTTGTAGCGGCAGCATTGGATAAATTATTGATTCTTCACGCTGATCACGAGCAAAACTGTTCTGCTTCTACTGTGAGAATTGTAGGAAGTTCACATGCTAGCTTATATGCTTCTATTTCTGCAGGAATCAATGCACTGTGGGGACCACTTCATGGTGGAGCTAATACTGCCGTAATTGAGATGCTTGAGGCAATCAAAGCGGATGGTGGCGACACACACAAGTGGATGATGAAAGCAAAAGACAAAGATGATCCGTTCCGATTGATGGGATTTGGCCATAGAGTTTATAAAAACTTCGACCCTAGAGCTAAGATCATCAAGAAAGCAGCTGATGATGTGCTAGAAAAACTAGGGGTAAACGATCCGGTACTAGATATTGCTAAAGGTCTTGAGAAAGAGGCTTTGGAAGATCCGTACTTCGTAGAAAGAAGCCTCTACCCTAACGTAGACTTCTACTCTGGTATCATCTACAGAGCATTAGGTATTCCGGCTGAAATGTTCACCGTGATGTTCGCACTAGGACGTCTACCAGGTTGGATTGCTCAGTGGAAAGAAATGAGAGAAAACAAAGAGCCTATCGGAAGACCAAGACAGGTTTACGTTGGTGAAAACGAGAGAGATTACGTTGCGATGAGCGGCAGATAGTTCTACTCTAAATAACATATGAAAAAGCAACTCAGCCATGAGTTGCTTTTTTGTTTAAAATGATTTCTGTGATAGCATAGATCAGTAAAGAAAATATTAGCAGAATAGTAAAGCCAAATACTAATCTCACAAGGCCCTGATAAATCGATCTTCGCAATAGAATCTCTTTAACAAAGAATTTCTTGGCTTCCAGTTGATCTTTGGAAATATGTTGCCGAGGCGGTCCAGTTATATCCACACATCGCAACAGAATTAATCCAAAAACTGAATAAACAAGAAGTTCAATCACCAAAACCACTTGCCATATCCACACCTCCACAGACTCGACTAAAACAGCCACCACCGCCAACATAATGGAAACATGTGTCAGCAGTGCCGAACTCTTAGAATCTATGGTATCCATCTCCTGAACCATTGCAGGATAATTTTCTACTTGAGTTTTTCTATGGATATACTCGTCTTCAACTGAGTCTTTTGGAACACGAAAAATCATTCTAAATAAAAAATCTAATTTATTCATTACATCAATCGTTTAATTTCTGATGTAATTACGATTTTTTCACATACCGGTCAAGCAAAAAATGATTAAATAAAAAAGCAACCTCTTTCGAGGTTGCTCCGCCGCTTAAAACATCAGCATGTCGCCCTAATTATTCAACAGCCGAAATGTGCGCATGAAAGGCTTTATTAAACTCAGCAGGCTTCTCAATATGAGACGCATGTCCTGCATCTTGAATCACGAGCTCCTGGTAGGTTCCCCCGTTTTCCTGGTACTTTTCCAGCACATATCTTGTTTGCTCCAGCATAGGCTGTGGTGCTGCTGCTGCTTCACCAGGCCATCCCGGGATATACTCCAGCTTACCTAATGTTGCTAAATCGAAAAACGAGTTGTCACCGACTATCATATCATCACTTCCATGCACCCAAAGTACCGGAGGCTTGTTAGACAAACCCAACAATGTATCCACGTCAGAAATTACATACTTTGGAGAGAGCGCATTGATTGGTCCAAATGCACCAGGACCAATATTAGGCCAATAATCAGAGGTAGTGAAATCACCTGGATACTTCTTATCACCAGTTTTTTCCATCAACGATGCTGTTAGAAAATCTTCTTCTCTAGCCGCCTTAAACCCAGTCTTATAATAGTAGGTATTGATAATGTTTCTTGGTGAGTTTTGTGTACTATCAGTACGATCTCCTGCCTGTATGGCGGCAATAAACTGAGGATTGACGGTACCACCACCTGAACCCGAAAAATCTTCATTATTAGGGATTCCATCAGCACCATGTGTACCTCCAAAACCATAAGGTGAAACAGGAGAAACCAGTGTAACTGACAATACCTTGCCTGGATGATCGGCCAAATAAGCATAGCAGACACCTCCACCCATGGACCATCCGACTATGTGTGCCTTTTCAATCTTCATGGCGTTCATTAATGCGTCAACATCATCTGCCCAATCATGGGCACCGTTGGTAGCATCAATCAACTTATCTTCAGACCAACCATACCCCCTTAAGTCTGGCGCAATGGCACGAAAACCTTCTGGTAGAGTCGTCATTATTTCTTCCCAGTACGTTGCTGCTGAGAAATTACCATGCAAAAAGACAACAGGGATCCCTTCATCCCTGTATGTCAACACATGTAAATCGATTCTATCGGTATGAACCATTAGCGATTTCACACCATCCAAATGAGTGATACCACTATCTACTTGTACAAAAGTTTCTTCAGTTGCTGCATTGGTTTCCTGGGGTTTGTTGGATTGACAACTGGTCAATGCAAGCACACAAATTAATCCTACAATTCCTGCTCGCTTCTGGGCCTTAGCTGTAAACATTTAATCTTCTGGTTAATGAATCACCAAACTAGAATATTTCCGAGAGACACAGGTTAGTGGACTATATCAGTACCTATGGACTTTTATTGATTTAAAAGAAATAAACTCTTACTGACACACATTTTCAAACATTAACTCTACCTAGACTTTTGAGCATCCGAGGTATCAATGCATCAAGTCTTAGATAAGATGATTACACTTAAGCTTTGAATTTATTACCCCTGTAACTATTTAAAAATTCATCGATTTGTTCTGGATCGAAACACTCGCTCTTTTGAGCAGTACTTTCCTGCTTTGGTCTTATGCTTCAAGTCGGAAAACTTCAGTTAGACTCGTCGAGACAGGAGATGAATCAGGGTTGGTTTCCATGATGTCTGCCATGTAAGCCCACCACTTCTTCACTATTTCCTGCTCTCCCAAATCTTGTGATCCAGCATCTCCATTGATAGATTGAAACGCAAATAAACAATTGGTTTCCTCATCTAAAAAGATAAAATACTCACTAATGCCAGCATCCAGAAGTAACTTTTTCAGTTCAGGCCAAATCTCGTCATGCCTCCGTTCATACTCCTCTTTGCAATTCGGTTTTAATCTCATTTTGAACGCTAGTTTTTTCGTCATATCCAACCCTATTTAGCTGTAGTATCCACCTTATAACTTGATAGCGGCGCTGTAAATTACAATAATCCAAAAAAATGAACATTGAGGCTTGTTGTACACCGTCTATTTTTGTTCGATGAGTTGGTCGATTACAAGAAACACCTGATGATCCTTCGGATAAACTTTCAAAAGTTCGGTCTTAGCTCCTCCAGCTTTTCTTTTAGTCGCCTAATCTCCTGATCCTTAGAATGATTCTTACTCATGGCTGGGTTGAATAGTTTACACCATGAAGCTACGGTATTTCTGGATATTCCGTATTTATCAGCAGCATATCTTTTTGACATCTGACCATTGAGCACTTGCTCAACTACTTCTTTCTTAAAGGCATATGAAAACCCTTTTTTGAAGTTGTTTTCATTACCAGGGTGTTTGTACTCTTTCATGATTGACTCTCATTTAGTTATGATGAAAAGAGTCAACCTATTTTAGGACGATACAAGTAGCAGTTTGACATCTGCTTCGCTAGCGCATGTTAGTTGCTTTAATTTTTCTCAACGTTGCGGCGGTTTAAGAAGGTTTCGAAGATCTTCCACGAACAAATGCGAATCCGGCACTGATAATTAGTAAATAGAATCCAATGTTCATCACTTTAAAAATGTAGAAGATTATTCTTCCTGTTGAAGTCGCGGGTATTATATCGCTATATCCTAATTTAACGATGGTAACAATTGAGAATAAAAGCGCATCAAAGTAAGTTCTTATTGCGGATTGTGTGCTAGTTCGCTCGGCATTAAACAGTACCAAGGTTAGCACGAGAATAACCAAAATGCTGATCGTTATGAATGTTTTAGTCTTAGATCTGAAGATTCTCATTTTCATCAAGCTATGTTTGGTGAATTAAAAAAAGTTTTGCCACTACTGCATATTGCAACTAACGATCAGCTAAAATGAGTATGCGCCCCGAGCTTAGCAAGTTCCGATAAAAATAATGAAACTGCCGGTGCTCACAAAGTATCCAAGTGACACTGCGTCCTGAAAGTGAAAAAATCCTGCGAATTGAAGTCAGTAGAAAGCACAGCCATTTCCCAGCGGCAGATTTCATGGTGATGTTCGTACTGAAGTTTGTAAAATGGCAGTTGGCGCATTCATGCTAGCGATTTCTACGCTCTATGCAAGTTTATAATTATAGTTTTTCATATTTTTCATTTTTCCTGACACAAGCAAAAACTCGGTGAATGATTTTATTTCTAATGGCATTAACCACCATCATTTTGTTTTTACCCTCTTGGACTTTTCTTCTGTAAAAGTCTGTCATTTCACCATCTCTACTAATGACTGAAAGTGCCGACATGTGTAGGATGTTTTTTACGGTTTTGTTAGCCATTTGACTTACTTTGTTTTTCCCGTTAATGCTTGTGCCTGATCTGTTTTCAAATGGGGCCACCCCAGCATAGGACGCATATTGTTTGGAATTGTTGATTGCTGAGAACTCCTTGGTTGTAAGAATGAGTTCATAGTATAGCACAGGACCTACGCCAGAGACAGATGTTACCAGCTCAAAAAGATGCTTGAGCTGAGGGTCATTTTGAACAATCTCTTTGAGCTTTTTCTCTACTTCTTTGATTTGTCCACTGATTGATTTGATTGCTGGTTGATTGATTTGATCAATTCTTTTTGCTAAACGCCTATCAATCCACTGTCTAGATTCTTTGGCAGGTGTTTTGAGTTGTTTTTTAGCATTGGAGAGTCTTTTTCTAAGGGCGTTAAAATGCCTTATTTGGATCAGAGCATCTCTTTCAGGCTTCCAGAGAGTCAATTTATCTTGAAACCTTTTGGCGTAGGAACAAATTCTAAGAGCATCTACTTTGTCATTTTTTCCTCTCACCATTCCCATCGATTGCTTGATTTGCCTACCATGCTCCACAAATACAGCTATTTTCTTTTTGATGAAAAAGTCCAGGACGTTATTGTTATAAATACCAGTATGCTCCATGCACAGAAGAGATTTTGGAAGATTGATTTTTTCTTTTTTTGCATCTGGTGACAAAAGAGTTGATTCCTTCTTTGCTATTTGATACCTGAATGTGAAAGATAGTTTCTGATAGAGTTGAAACAGCAAAGTCGAGGATTAACTTACTAACGTCTACCCCAATAAAGAATTGAAAATTCATAACTTTAAGATCGGATATAAGGATGATTTTGGATGTTCTTCAAAACCTTGCTAACGGACTTATTCCCGGACCGGAACTGTTCCAAATTTCTACTTGAAGTTTGTCCAAAAAACTGACAGAGGATTAAATCGCTAGATAGGTTTAAAGACCTTGCCTGTTAGCTAAAGTGCCTCTGTCAGTATCCTTGTTGATTATACATTTATTGAATAACTAAGCTAAGATCAAATCTTAGAATAATTCAATGAGGTGAAGCTAAAGGTCTGTTATATGCTTTAATATTTTGGTTTCTTCAAAGATTGCTATAGTCAATTCAGAGTTACCAAGCTGTTGGTGAGTGCCAGTTGAGTTATTTAATAAATCCCTAATCATTGTCGAATCACTCAATGCGCCCAACTAAAGTGCTCATCAACAAGTCTTTGTTTATTTTTTTCCATGTATTTAACTAATTCCAGTTGAGCTGGAGTGAGCATTTTATTCTTGTTGTAAACCAGATTCCAGCGTGTGACTATGGGCAATCCTGGTAACGGAAAAACCCGAATGTGTTCACGTGAAAGTGCCGTCCTTAACCCGATGAGTGGAACAATGGATACTCCCAAACCCGCATTGATGGCTTGCTTGACCGCCTCATTAGACACAAGTTCCATCGACTTACCCACCTTGATGTTTTTGCTCTTGAGATACTGCTCCATAGCATTACGAGTCGCAGATCCTTCTTCCCGAAACAATAGTGTCACCTTCTCCAAATCTTTGGGCTTTTTGATTTTGTCCAGAAAAAGTACATTACCTACCAGATTCAATCGATTGTCTGCAAGCTCCAATGCGTGCACATTTAGATCGTCTGGGATGACAGACACAAGAGAGAAGTCACTCTCATTTTTTTGAATGCCTTCTACAACCCGGGTTTTGTTTGAAACATCAATCGAAATATCAATACCGGGATACATATCCATAAAGTCTTTTAAAACGTATGGGATCACATACTTACCCGTTGACACCACGGAAATTTTGATCTTTCCGGTAAGTAACCCTTTGTACTGGTCAATGGTATCCTTAATACCGTCTGCTTCCTCCAGGATTCGGCGACTTCTCATGGCAATCTCCTTTCCGAAATCGGTCACATAAAGTTGCCGACCGATTACCTCAGTCAAGGGCAATTCGAACTGCTCCTGCAATTTTTTTAGCTGAATGGAGATGGCAGGTTGCGTTAAATGAAGTTCGTTTGAAGCTTTTGTAATGCTTTGATAATCAGCAACCTTAAGGAATATTTTCAATTGGTGAAGTGTGTAATGCATAAATATATGTTTATGTATAAAATAATAAATATAAAAATAAATTAATAAATAGTTTGTTCAATTTTGCTCGAAACAAACAATCAAAATCATGATACTAACGAATGGATTGAAAGCTAGTACTGCGGAGAAAGAAGTCTCTCGAGATCTAATAAACGGTGAGTTTAATGCCAAGGAAGCAGCTGAAATTATCAATCACTTGTTTCGGACAAAGATCAATTTTCATGGCCGGAAAAACTTCAGTTCCCAAATCAGATTTGGTGCAACTAATGAAGACTCATTGGAAAGAATAAAAGAGCTTAAACACTCGCAGAATGAAATTGCAGAACTCGTTGAGCTTGCGAAAGTTAATCATTTCAACCTGAGAATATCTTCCACCATTTCAATAGAGCTTGTTTAAGATGGAGATGCCAGAAAGCCTTATTTACTACATTCCATTAGCGGCACCAGTGCTGCTGCTGTCCTATGCCTTGCTAGCATTTGGCAATGGCAAGAAGCTCCCCAGACCTGAATTCATAGGTCTGGTGGGCATACTCATTGCCTGCATAAGTGTTCTGTTTGTTTATCTATACGGAACTTCTACCATAGAGCTCGTGAGTTGGAAGGGATTGGGATTCAGTATTCGCTTGGATGCGCTGAGCGTGGCCATGCTCACCATGATTGCGATTCTTGGATTCGTGATCCTGCGGTTCAGCACCAATTATCTGGACGGGGACCCAAGAAGGCATGTCTTCTTCGGTCGCTTGGCTACCACAATTGCATCGGTTGAGTTGCTGGTTATTTCGGGTAACTTGTTCCAGATTTTCGTTTTCTGGGTGGTTACGAGTGTTTGTCTGCACTACTTGCTTGTTTTCTATCGTCATCGTCCACAGGCAATTGCTGCTGCCAGAAAGAAATTCGTCCTGGGCCGACTCGGTGACATGACTCTCCTGGGAGCTGTTGCGCTCATTTATGTTGCAGTAGGAACAGGCGATCTTCAAACGATTTTCGATCGAGTGAGTGCCGGGGGAATTAGCACCTCTATGACTTGGGCGGCCATCTTGCTGGCCGTCACCGCCATCTTGAAGTCGGCACAATTTCCAACCCATGGCTGGTTGATCGAGGTAGTCGAAACACCCACTCCGGTCTCTGCTCTTCTGCACGCCGGATTGTTGAATGCCGGCCCATTCCTCATGGTACGGATGAGCCCATTTATGATTGAGTCCACTTCTGCTTCAGTACTGCTCATGGTGGTGGGAGGATTCACCGCACTATTCGCCTCTGTGGTTTACATGACCCAACCATCCGTAAAAGTTTCGCTTGGGTACTCAAGCATTGCACACATGGGATTTTCATTGATGATCTGCGGGTTGGGTGTTTACTCTGCCGCCATGCTGCACATCGTTGCGCACTCGTTCTACAAAGGACACGCCTTCCTTTCGTCTGGAAGTGTGATTGATGCGGTGAAGGCACAAAAAATTAGTGTACCTAAAAGACTAGGAAGCACCTTCAGAATCGTGCTTAGTTTGATGGCTTCACTGGGTATTTTCCTTGTCGGAAGCACCCTTTGGGGAGTAAACATCACTGAAGAATTCGGCCTCATGTTCATCGGCTCCATCATCGTGATGGGCTCTGGCCAACTGCTTGTACAAGTGCTAGATTCCAGAGGAAATTGGTTGGTCACCTTGCAGACTTTGGCCCTGGCTGCAGTAGTGACCTTCTCCTTCCTTTTCTTCGAAAATGCCTCTCGAACAATCCTGAGGGCTGAGATACCAACCTTGGATGCTCCAAGTTCTCTGGTCTTCACCACGGCGATCATTCTTCTGGCAACTTTCGTCTCGGTGGTCTTCCTTCAACTGATTTCACCGAAACTGGGAAAAACCCGATTGGGATACCAACTCGGAATTCACCTGAGAAATGGCCTTTATACCAACGTTCTTTTTGACCGAATGATCGGATCGCTGAAGCATGAAAAATTCAAATGGGCAAATCTGACCGTCAAAGAGGAGGAGCAGGAAAAGACAGAAATTTCCTCAGAAGGAAGAGTATTTGTTAAAGAATCAGGCGTGCTAGTCCACAAATAATGAGAAAAAATGAAAATAACTAAAGCTCCAATTACCCAGCAAGAAGTAGCCGAGCTACTGCAAAAAGGATCACGATTTATTGCCCCGCTTTGGTCGCTCGAGAACTTCGTGGCGGTGAACGCTTACATGGGAATGGCCGATTGGTCTTTCGAAAAGGCCATGGACTTTTTGAATAAAACTGCCAACACTGATGGGACATTGCCTACTTCATTTTACATAGAGGCGCTTGAAAAAAGTAGACTTACTGAAGCAGACATTGCGCAGGCTCTTGAAGGAAACACGTTCGGTCTGACCACCGACGCACAAGAATTTATTGCGAAATATTTCGAAGCACAAGATGATGTACCCGATTTCAAAATTCAGACGCTAGTAGATGTTGCCAGTGAGATGCAGGGTAAGCGATGGAATCGGTTCATGATCGACCGAATCTCGTTCTGGGCCTCCACGCATTTCGATGACAAGCAAGCCGCTTGGAACACTTCGAACCGCGAGCAGTCACTCTTCCAGGCATGGAAACAGGAGGCCGAAATTGACCGTGCACCTGAAGTGATGGGACTGAAAAGTTTCAGAAAATTTGTGGCTTCACTGCCTGAGAATTACCTGAACGCAGCAGCAATGGCCATCCAAGAATTAGACATTCCCGAGGAAATGCAGGGGCACTACTTCAATGCGCTCCTTATGAAAATGAATGGATGGGCTGGCATTGCTGCCCGAGTGGATTGGGATGAAAGATTACAGGGACGAGAAAGTCACGCACTACAAGAGTTCCTGACCATCATGTTGATCTGGGAAGTTGCCGCCAAGAAATTGCTGAAATACGAAGACCTTGAGCAACAGTGGAAACACGCCAAAAGCGAATCCCTTGCTGTCATTTCGCTTGGATATGTTGATGAGCAATTGGCCAGAAGACTGATCCTCCAAAAGGCATACGACCTTGCGAATCAGCGCTTGCTCATTCAAAAGATCAATGATCAGAAACCGGCAAACGAGCACGAAGTGAGAACCAAGGCACAGGCGGTGTTCTGTATAGATGTACGATCTGAGGTGTTCAGAAGAAATCTGGAGGCAGTTGATAACGGAATTGAAACACTCGGTTTTGCTGGATTCTTCGCCTTTCCGGTAAAGTATGTGCCGCTTGCGCAGGAGGAAGGCACGAACCAGTGCCCCGTTCTGGTGAACACCTCGCACACTGTGCATGAGCACATTCATCGTGCCGAGCATGAGCACAGGGTGATTGAACGAAGAACGCTGAAAAGTCAGATTCAAAAGGCGATCAAATCGTTCAAGCAAGGTGCAATCAGCTGCTTCGGTTTCGTAAGTCCACTGGGCATATTCTTCTTACCAAAACTCCTTTCGGATTCATTCGGAAAAACACGACCCATGTCGCAACCGGATCAAATTGGCTTTGGTAAGAAGATCAAGGAAAAAAGCGTGGATCTGGCAGGCCATCAGAACCAAGGCATTTCTCTGGAAGACAGAAAACGAATGGCTCGCTCGGCGCTCAAAGCCATGTCTCTAACGGAGAATTTCGCTCCAACAGTGCTGATCGTAGGACATGGATCCACGACGACCAACAACCCGCACGCGACCGGTTTGGATTGTGGAGCATGTGGCGGAAACTCCGGAGAAGCTAATGCGAAAGTTGCAGCGGCAGTGCTCAACGATACTGAAGTAAGGGCTTCTCTGCTGAATGAGGGAATCATCGTCCCGACGGAAACGGTCTTCGTTCCGGCAATTCACAACACTACTACCGATGAGGTGACCTTGTTCCATGAGACGCTGCAAAACCTGACAGCAGACCAGCGAAAGAAAATCACGGAATTGCAGTATGCGCTAGCTCTCGCAGGTGAGAAATCAAGAGCAGAGCGTGCCAAGCGAATGGCGATCAATAATGGCGACATTCAGCAGAAGGTCTTGAACCGAAGCAACGACTGGTCACAAGTGCGACCTGAGTGGGGCTTAGCCGGATGCTCATCTTTCATCGTGGCACCACGTGAGCGTACCTCTCAGCTAAACTTCGGCGGCAAAGCGTTCATGCACAATTATGCTTGGCAGAAGGACACAGACTTCAGCATTCTGGAGCTGATCATGACCGCTCCGATGGTCGTGACAAGCTGGATCAACTTACAATATTACGCTTCCACCGTGGATAACAAAGTCTTCGGCTCAGGAAACAAAACCCTCCACAATGTGGTAGGAGGTATGGGAGTGCTCGAGGGATTTGCGGGTGACTTAAGAGTAGGATTGCCTTGGCAGTCGGTGCATGATGGAACCAACTACCAGCATGAGCCTCAGCGCTTGAATGTGTTCATCGAAGCACCTGTAGACAAGATAAGTAAAATCCTCGAGAAGCATGAGTCTATCCGGAACCTCTGCGATAACGAATGGATCTACCTCTTTGCAATCAATGAAGAAGGCAAAGTGAAGTACAGGTACGTCGGCGACTTGCAGTGGGAGTTGATTTAAAAAATATAGTGTTCACGTAAGATGTTTTGGTAAACCCCCTTCAATCCGTAGGGGGTTTGTTTTTGGAGAATAAGAATTGGGGGGTCGACTAGATTGTGGAAGAAGAGCCTCTACACAAATGGATTCTCCCAAGGGAATTATGTAAATAGTGCAAAACCACAGGCTGGTTTCAACGACTAGGTTGTTTGCCTTCTCGATTTGTTCAAGTTCTAAGTTCACTGGCTGATAGCCAAAGGTTAAGTTTTTATTCAGAAAGACTTTTTTACGCTTTACCTATTGCATATAACCTTTAGCTTCCCCTCATATTACTATTCCAAGAATTAAAGGCTTAAATTATTAATAGTAAAAGAAAGCAAGTTAGAACTACGCGCTAACCAAGTTTCCAGACTTATTGGGCGATTCAGGGCTTGCTTTCCATTGTTAAATGTTCAGATAGATATTAAGGGATCCGTTTTAAGTGATGCCCTACAATCAAGGTTTTGAACTTCACATTGAAATTATAGAAAATCTCATCTCCAAGCAAATCCATTACCCACATGTTGTCGGTATTGATATTAGTAAAATGAGCATTGATGTGGCAGTGATCAATTGCCAATCAATGAAAGTAAGCATTGCTCTTTTTAGCAACGATTCTGATGGTTATCAGAAGATGAAAAAGTGGCTAAAACAGCATGGAAATGATGATCATGAGCAAACACTTTTCTGTATGGAGCATATGGGAATCTATACTCAGAATTTGGTCAAGTACCTCCTGAAACGAGGTTGCAAAGTGTGGTTAGAATCTTCGCTGCATATCAAACGAAGCATTGGCTTGATGAGAGGTAAATCAGATAAAATCGATGCCGAACGAATTGCCAATTTTGCTTATACACATCAACATGAAGCCAAACTGGTAAAACTGTCACATCCTACTCTAAATTTGCTGAAAGACCTTATGAAAACCAGGATAAGGCTACAAAATAGTCTTCACAGCCAGACGGTAGCTGTGTAGATGAGTTATTGAAAATTGATCCAAAGTCAGGAAGAGAAATTGAACGTGTTAGTAGAGCTGCAATTGCTGGTCTAAGAGAATCACTCCACAAGGCAGAGCTAAAAATGGATGAGCTGATACAAGCAGATCAGAATCTTAGGGCTCTGTACGAATTGATCACCTCAGTAAAAAGTGTAGGCAAGGTTTTAGCCGTAGACTTGATCGTCTACACTGATGGTTTTACCAGAATGCTAGATAACCGCAAACTAGCCTGCTACTGTGGGACGGTCCGCCGCTGCGGTTGCTCCATTTGAATACAGTAGTGGCACCAGTGTTTATGCCAGGCCTGGAACATCCAGTTTTGCCAACAAGCAACTCAAGTATCATCTGCATATGTGTGCCATGAACGCCATCAAATGCCACAAAGAATTAAGAGACTATTATCTGCGAAAAACAGAAGAAGGAAAAAGTAAAATGAGTGCACTAAATGCAGTTAGGAATAAGCTACTCCATCGAGTGGTGGCTGTAGTAAAGAGAGGAACACCTTATCAAGAGAAAATTGTATTAAAAAAAGTGGGAATGGCTTGATTTTACCATAGATATCGCCCAGATATGGCACTGTGGCCTCCGAGCTTAATTAATTACAATAAAAGTAGCTTATCTGCCGGTGCATTCAAAGTATCAGACAGGCACTGCGCCATGAAAATAAAAAACTCCCACAAGCAGAAGAGGATAGAAAGCACTTTAGTTTCTTGGCGGTAGATCAGCGGGATGTTGAACAGACACGGGGCAGAATGCTAAGCAAGGCCATGCGCCATCATCGTCTGTTATGAGCCTGTTTTATGTTTGATCACTTTCCAGTTACTACTTAATTCCAAGACTGTTTGTTCGTCTCGGTTCCCGTTGGGATTGTTGGCAAGTTGAAGAGTTAATCCGTTAGGGCAGTTAAGTTTTAGTTCAAGGTTGCTGCTGTTGAACGACATTAGATTGATGTTCGTCCGCACCATTAAATCAGGAACAAAGGAAAGTTTCGGGTAATCCAAAATGAATTCATCTTTTTCAAATCGCTTTGATCTTTGTTCATCGCTAAAGTTTGTTATTAAGTAATAATCGTAGAGCTCGATAGATTTAATGTTAGAGTAATCTTCTCTCATTAGATTGTTCAGAGTTAGTAGTCGATGAGATTCGGTTTCATAGATCCGTTGGTATTCTATCATAGAATCAGTTCTCTCACAGTTGGTCGAACAAGAAAGAACCATTTTAGAGATGAAAATGATAATAAGGAGTTTTAAGTTTTTCATTGACGACATAGCTCATAACGTCTAACTATCATCCGTAAGCTGGACTTTTCAAATATCTATAAAAGTATCTCATCGCACCAGCCTTTGCAAATAGCTCAGTAAGCTTATGGATGATAGTATTTGTTAGGCGTATTTTTCAAGCAATCAATTAAAAGATGATCGATAGTCCAATGGAGAAAAGTTCGTTTTTGATTTGAAAAGCTTGTTAAAGGACTGTGGTCTTTCAAAACCCAAATGATAGGCAATCTCTGCTACAGATTGATGTGTGGTTGAAAGTAATTCTTTGGCCTTTTCAATGATCTTGTGATGAATATGTTGTTGTGTGCTTTGACCTGTAATAGCTCTCAACATATCACTCAAATAATTTGGAGAAACATTCAATTGGTCGGCAAAGTATTGAACACTCGGCAATCCTAGTTCCAAAGCCTTATCTGTATCAAAATAACCATTTAGTAAGTTTTCCATTTTTACGAGCAAGTCATCACTGGCGGTTTTTCGGGTAATGAATTGACGATTGTAAAAGCGGTTGGAATAGTTGAGGAATAGTTCCAAATGAGAGACCATAACATCCTGACTAAAGTGATCAATAGAAGTATTGTATTCGTCCTCTATGTTCTTTAGAATATTAATGAGCATGGTTTCCTCTTTTTCTGACAGATGCAAGGCTTCAGTTACAGCATAAGAAAAGAAGCCATATTCTTTGATTGATTTGCCTAAGGGGTAATTTCTGATAAAGTCTGGATGAAAGACTAGCCACCAACCTTCGTATTTCTGATTTCCTCCTTCTGTTGATAATACCTGTCCCGGTTCCATGAAGGCCAAAACCCCTTCATCAAAATCGTAATAGTTCTGACCGTATTTCATTTTGCCATCAAAGCATCTTTTCAATGAAATCACGTAAAAATTCATGATCTGATTGATAGGTTCATATTTTGACTGTGGAATGTCTTCTAATTTGATTAAAGCAATAAGTGGGTGTTTCGGTTTGGAAACTCCCGCTCGATTGCACAATTCTGATATTGAATTGAGGGTTAGGAACATCTTCTTTTCTTCTCGCATCTTAACTTCCGATGTTTTAGTAAAAAACATAGAGAGCAAAAATGCTCTCCAGTTTACCTCTCATCAATTTACACATTCACATCCGACATATCCGAATATCTGTCACCTGTCTTAGTGCCAAGTGGAATGATCTCTTCCAATCGACTCAATTCGTCCTGACTCAATTCCACATTGGTTGCTGCTATGTTTTGCTCAATGTATTTTGGGCGTTTGGTTCCGGGGATCGGAACGTATCCTTTGGCAATTATCCAGGCAATGGCTAACTGAGAAACGGTAATTTGTTTTTCATTGGCCATAGCTTCGATAGCATTCAACAGCTCAATGTTTTTGTAGAATTGCTCTCCTTGAAATTTCGGGAGGTATCTTCTCCAGTCATCTGCTGGTATGTCTTCAGGATGCTTAAAGTCTCCAGAAATGAACCCACGACCTAAAGGAGAATAAGCAACAAAACCTATCCCCAGCTCATTTAACGTATTGAGAATCCCTAATTCTTCCACCTGTCTTTCAAATAGTGAGTACTCACTTTGTACAGCTGTCAATGGATGAATCTGATGTGCTTTTTTGATTGTTTCAGACCCTACTTCGGATAGACCTATATAACGAACCTTGCCTTCCTTGACCAATTCTCCCATGGCTTCAACTGTTTCTTCAATAGGAGTCTGTTTATCAACCCGATGTAGGTAATACAAGTCTATATAATCAGTATTGAGGTTCTTTAGGGTACGTTCTGCTGCTTTCTTAACGTAAGCCTTACTACCATTGACTTTTCCCGTTTGTTTGCTATCATCATCTATCTCATAGCCAAATTTGGACGCAATGATCACCTGATCTCTTATCCCCTTGATCGCTTTGGCTATTAGTTGTTCGTTCTTGAGGGGCCCATACACATCTGCCGTATCTAAGAAATTACCCCCCAATTCTAAAGAGCGGTGAATGGTGGCTAAGGATTCTTCATCATTGGCTTTGCCATAGGTGTCCATTCCGGCCATGTTGGTCATGCCCATGCAGCCTAGACCAATTGTAGGTATTTCTAATCCCTGATTTCCAAGTTTTACTTTCTTTATATCGCTCATAGTATCAAATTTTATTTAGGACAAAATTCCTGATACCAATGAAGATTAAAGTTTCCGAATTACGGATAAGTGTATCCAAACAAAGGGAGATTGAGATGTTCGTCTTGCGGATGTTACGTCTAACGCTCAGATATGGCGCTGTGGCCTCCGAGCTTATTTAATTCCGATAAAAGTAGCTTATCTGCCGGTGCATTCAAAGTATCAAACAGGCAGTGCGCCATGAAGATTAAAAACTCCCACGAGCAGAGGATGGTAGAAAGCACAACAGAATCTTGGCGGCAGATAAGCGGGATGTTTAGCAGAGACTTGGCAGATGGCTAGGTAAGGCCATGCGACCATATCGTATGTTAGCAAAAGTTCATTCTTTGTTCAGGAAAGTAGTTACAAGACTATTGTCTTCAGATTCCATTTCAGTTGTCCAACTGTCAATCCACCAGCGACCGTTTTCGTAATGCAATTGTATGCTGTTAAGTCCTCTAATAGAAGATTCAATGTTTGGATCCGTTCGTATTTCAAATGCACTCCATACTTGTGCAATGTTACCATACCGACTCACTTTCCGTTTTAGTTCTTTTTCAAAAAAATCTTCTCTTGGTGATAATCCAATGGGTATATATTCTGCCTCCAGCGAATGGGTATCAGCTCGTCCGTTTTCATCGATTCTTGTGATAAATGCACTTTTTGAATGAATGTATTTATCTCTTTCAAATTCCCAGGGTTCATTACTTGAACCTGAAACAACATCGTAGTAGGCAGTTATAATAGCGTCTATCGACTCAACATCCTTCGCATATTTTTGATCCAGATTTTGTCCAGTAACCCCTAAGGAAGTTATTATGGTAAAAACGAAAAGCATGCTTTTTTTCATAGCGACTATTTTTGCTAACGCTCAGGTAAAATGCTGTGTGGCCCGAGCTTTGTTAATGGCACTAAAGTAGCGATTCTGGCTACAACTCACAACGGTTCATATGCAGCACGTTCCACAAGCATTTTCCCGATATGAGATGAGAAAAGTAGAAAGCACAGACTTCTCCAAAAGCCAGAAATCGCGGTTCAGTCGCACTGAAAGTGGTAGATTGGCAGTAGCCACATGCATTTTTACCGCTTGTTGGCGATAGTTTTGGTTTGCTTATTGAATTCAACCGTGTTAATTCCTTCGTCAGTTTTGTAACTAATATTATAGATATTGGAGTTAACCCGAGTAATTGAGAATTCAGGTTCGAAGTACATATCAAGTTCGAATAGCTTTTCTATTTTGTTAGATGATACTTGAAAGGTTAAGCCAGTTATGTAGTCGGAGCAGATATGCATGGGTAACAGAAATATCCTGTTTTCATCGTTGAATTGCAGTTCATTAGTTAGTTCAAAAAAGGTAAGTTCCTCTTCTAGAATGCACTTTTCATCTTCAAATTCATGAATATCTAGATATGATTCATTGTTAAGTAGTTCATTATCGAATTGGTCGGCAAGAATTACAAATTCACCCTCGTAATAATAAGAGCTATCATATTTTAAATCTCCTTCCGGCACAATGTATTTGGAAGCTGCAAAAAGAGTTAGTTCACCTAGTGAAAATGACCCTCTGTTGACCCATTTCGTTTGTTCGTTAGCTTGTCCAGAGACGATTAGTGGAAGTGTAAGAATAAGGAATTGAAACAGTTTCTTCATGCAGTCAATTATCGCCAACGATCAGATATGGCGAGTGGCCATATCCTTTGAAACACCTCTAAAGTAGTGAAACTGCCCAACTCCCGCAACAGTAGCCACAATGCACTGCGTTCTGCAAGTCAAAATCCAAAAAGTAAAAAGTCTCTAGAAGCACAAAAGCCAGCAGAATGGGCAGATTCACGGGCGAGTTGCACTGAAGTATCAAATAGGCAGTTTGGCTATTCGTCCATATCGTATGTTAGAGCGAGTCTATTTTCCAGACACGTCTATTCCTAGACTTTTGCCAGCTGTTTCAATTGCTTCCAAAATTTCTGATCGCGTTGCTTCATGTTCGTTGATCGCTGAAATTCGTGAATAGATGAGTTTGAGATCAATTAGATCGTGAATCGGGGATTCAAGTTCCTTGATCAGTAATTTTCTAAGTTCTGGTGATGTCTGATCAAAAGCAAAAAGGAAGGATTTCGGGAAACGTTCCGCATAGATAAAAAGCTGTTCATTCGAAACCTCACCAAATTCAACGTTGTTTGGGTTCGCATTTTCGATTTCGTCAAAGAAGCGTTTAATCACAACAGTTTGACTTGAAACAGGAATAATTCTACTATTATGTACATAACCAGTTGTTCCGTCGCTTTTCTCAATTTCCCACCAGTTGGACTCCCTGTCAGGTTTGCAATTGAATAGTTCCGCATTTTGAATTGTTGTGATAATCTCCGCATTACTCGACTTAGCTTCACGAACGTTCGTATAGCCATCATCGTCCTTAATGTAGGCTTCTACTTGTGCAACAGAGTTAAAAGAAATTGCAATAAAAAGTATGAGTAAAAGATTCTTCATTTCAAGTTGCGGTAATTCGCTCTAACGTACAGCTAAAGTGCGTATGTTCACACTTTGCTGATGGAAAACTAAACTAGCAAAGCTGCACCACCCGCACAACTGTTTCTATGAAATACTGCGTTGAGAAAGTCTAAATCCAGAAGCACCAAAAGCGCTGATAATCATAGAAGTTTCAGAAGGCGCAGCTTTGTGATCAAGTTGCACTGAAAGTTGCTAGAGGAATTCAGACATATGCACTTTCAGCGCTTGTTAGTAGCCTGTTTTATGTGCCTTCGATATCGAAAAAGGATGTTGCCAAAGTAGTAGTCCACAACAAATGGCAGTTGCACTCGCCAGTCTTCAAGTTCGTCAGTCGGAAAGTCCAACAGTGTTTGGGTTATGGCAGGAGTTAGTCCGTAATATCTTATCTCGCAGTAAACAGAAAGAGAGGTATCAGATTTTAGTAAAGCGTAGTGATAAAGTCCATCAGCAGTATTTTCAAGTTGCCAGATTCTGTTTTCTTCTCTTTTTCGATCTCTTTCTTCGTTAATTCTTTTCTGTTCTTCTGTCAGTTCGTTTGTGATTGATTCTAAATATTCATCGAACCCATCACCGCCAAAATCATCATCAATTTCGGATGTATCAACTTGCACTTCTCTGTCTGGAAAGAATTGTTCGATGTTATAAGGTGGTTCGTACACTTCTCCAACATATAGAAAAATGTCTTTCCTAAGTCCAGATTGTTCAAGTTCGTTGATAATTTGAACTGCGTTGAGGCTGTCGTATTTGAAAGGGTCTTGTCCTTCAATGAGCTGGAGCATGAAAGCTCGTGTTCGTTCTCCCTTTCCTTCAATAGTTGGATAGTTCAATTGCAGGAATTGCTCGTACGAGTTCACAAGTTTGATAAAGCTCTCAGCCTTCTCTGTTCCCAATTCGTTTAGGAATTTCTGTTGACCAAATGAGGGGTTAGCCAAGTTCAGAAGAGTTAGAAGGAATATAGTTCGAATGATTCTCAATGTGATCTGGGGAATATGGCTACTAACGTCCAGCTAAAATCCGTAGGCTGTACATCTGTAAATATCGGTAAAGTATCCTGTCCCACAAACCTCTGCAAGTACCTCGGTTAGCCTATGGATTTTTAGCGTCTGTTGTATGCCTGTGCATTTTTCTTTCTGGCTCATTGCTTTCAATTGTCCACAGTGCGGTTGCGGTAGAAGCTCTTTTGCAATTTTTGGTCGTGGGAGGGATGTGTGAATTGCAAATGTGCTTCTACAAGAGCGTTGGTCTCTGTCAATATTGTCGAAACGCTTGTTCATGTGCTTCTTTTATTTGTTTGGCTAGGGATTCAGGTTCAATCACCTTCATGTTGTCACCAAATGAGAGCAGTTCCATCAGAAAGTCGTGCGTTAAATAAAGTCTCAGTTTGATCTTCAGTTCATCTTCACTGTCAATAAGTATTTGCTGCGTGTGGTGAAGCGGCAATGTCTTAATGTACTTGCCTTGAAATGGGTCAAATGATAAAATTACGTCTGTTGGTTTGTTGTCATTAGAGCCAATAATTCCAAAGCAGTAACGATGACTTTGTTCAACGCTATAGTTGTCTGGATAAGCGAAATTCTGGTTCGTGATTTCAAGCTTTGTTAATCGGTCAAGGGCAAAGCTTTTAATATTGTCATCCTTTCTATCTTTAGCCATGACATACCATCGGTTCCTGAATTCTTTTAGGGCATAAGGCTCTGCGACTCGGTGGCTAATATGGTCCTCCCAAAACTTCTGGTAGTCAAACTTTAAGAGCAGCCTATTTTTAATTGCATGAAGTAGCCCATATAAGTTTTCCGTTCCTTGTGGTCTGCGCTGCTCCAAATGAATATAGGGGGTGAGATCTTGAGCTAGGTTAAGCGAATTGAACATATCGAATGCTTCCATCATCCGCTGAAAGTTCATGTTCTCCGCTTCGTTTTGGCTTATGAAGTACCCTTTTTGAGATTTTGAATATTCAATGTCAATCCCGAATACGTTTCTAATTTCTCTTATATCTCTTTGGAGTGTTCTTTTCGAAAAACCAATGTTTAGTGTATCGTCCTGCATTTGCAGGTAATCAAACTGATTATCAATGTAGCCCTGAAGCTCCTCATATGTGGAATAAGGCTTTGTTTTGAGCTTTTTGATAATCAGCAGATACCGCGAAATATAGCCTCGTTTGGACATTACAGTTCTGTAAGAATGAATTGAATAATTCTTGATTTCCGTTCAGAAATCCTGTTTTTAGTCCATTTAAGGTCTCCTTTCGTCATTTCCTGAATTTCTCTCTGTTGTTCGAGGTGTTTGTAACTATTCCGTTTTTCAGTGAATGGCTTATTTCCAACCGAGCAATTATGAGATTTTGAAGTCAACAAGAAGTTTCCTAAACAATTTATATACTCATTTATGAAGACATCATCATAAGGATCATATCCTGTTTCAGGGTTCTCTGTTTGTGGGGCAATGTGTTCCAATTCTGGATTGACTATTGAGTCAAATCTTGTCATTGAGTAACCGCCTTTGCCTTGATTTTCAAGGTGATTCTCATATTTCCACAAAAGGAATTTGGCAGTGGAATGATTTACTCCTCCTTGCAATGACCGTTCGAATTCCTGATTGTTCCAATATGACCACCACCATGAATCATGACCAACTTTTTTCATCCAGGTTATCCGTTCCAAAATGTGACTTATATCTGAATTTTCGGAATTGAATTTTTGGTAAACGTCATTTAGTCTGGAGGTAATATCAGCCCTTGTTCCGATAAGCCTATGTCGAAGAACAAGAGATTGTAGACTTGAACAAAGCTTCAAAAGCTCGCTCTTATCAATTCCAAATCGGTAAGCCTTTATTATGAATGGAATCGCTATGCCAATACCTCCAAGTGAAATAAGCGAATGTATTTCAAGATTTTCCCGTTCATCTTTTCCAAAAAAGGTTGTCAGGTGTTCAAAACTGATTGCAAGCGATTGGGTAAACGATTTTATAAAGGGAATTGGATTTTCATCCGAAAGCAATTTGTTGATTTTATCTAAAGCATTTGATTCCCAAAGCGAGTTGAAGTGAACCCTCAAAGTATAGACCAACACCTCATCTTCGTTGATGTTGTATTCAATGGATGAGATTGATTTGTAGATTTTCTCAAATCTGGATTTAATTTCCTCGATTAGCGAGGACTTTTCTTCCCCTGCATATAAATGGATATTGAACATGAATTGAGCCTTGATTATCTCAAGATTAGATGGCTTTTTCCCTCTGTTATTTTGAAATATGAACATTTGAATTGCCTCGGACTCATCTTTCACTGGATGGGTGGTACAGGATGCTCCCTGAACTGTATCAAGCATTTTCAAAAGAGAGGCTTCATCCATATTCCTTAGCGTGTTGGTGAAGAAATCAAATGCAGCAACAATTCTTTTGGCCGACTCAGTGTCAAGTCCATTCTTGTCCTTTTTAGATTGATCGATTACATAATCCTTGAAAAGCTGGTTGTCGTAATCCACAGTTGCAAAGCGATATGTTGACCTTCGGATAACCATATCTTCCTTTGCTTCCTCTTCATCCTCTGTTAAAGGACGAATTGATTCCAACCGACTGAATAGAGCGGAAAGAAATACCACTATTGTCGTCAATCTTTGCTGTCCGTCAATTACGCCAAATTCATTTTCAGACTTTTCTTCAAACAGGAAATGACCGAAATAGTATTTTGACTTGGTAGAACTGCGGTTATAGTCCTCTAAGTCGGTTAAAAATGTGTTTACTTGTTTTAGGGATTTGCTATTATCTGTTTCAGTATCCCAAGAGTAGGCTCTTTGATATGTGGGTACAAAAATCCTATTTCCGGCAAGCATTTGCTTTATAGTTGTTGAGGCTTCCATTTATTTTATTGAGTGTTGGTTTAGGTGAATTTGATATAATTCCGCACAAGCGAAAGCATCACTTAATGCATCATGATGGTTTAGCGGTATTTGTTATTGTTGGCATAATCCAGCCAAGTTATTCTTAAATATCTTGTATGTACAATGGCCTGTAAAATCTGGTTTTTCCATTCCATAGTATTCCAGCGTTTGGTTCAAAACTGGAAAATCAAATGCAAATCCATTATGGGCGACCACATTTTGACCGTTGATAAATGGTGCAATTTGCGGCCACACCATATCAAACGTTGGAGCATCTACTGTTTGCTCAGCGCCAATACCATGAATGTCAGTGAAACTTGACCAATAGTAATTAGCTGGTGGCTGGATCAGCAAGGATAAACTATCTTTCGTTATTCCTGACTCTATCCTCACCAGTCCAATTTGGCAGATACTCCAACGTTTTCCTTGAGACGTTTCGAAATCTATGGCTGTAAATGAATTAAGCACTTTTATAACTTATTCTTTTACACTTTTCATCATAGGTTTCTATCAGGCTGCCATTCTTTACAGTGAATGTATTTCCGGCTGCCCCTCTAACTGTTTTGTTTCCCTTGCTCATGTATGAAATTCGCTTACATTTTTCATCATAAACCTCAATCAATGAACCGCTGACAATAACAAAGAAGCTGCTGGCAACACCCGCAAGTTCTTTATTTCCAGCACTCATATAGGAGATTCTTTTGCTGTTCGCATCGTAAACTTCAATGAGACTTCCTTTTTCTCTTACATCTGAAATCATCTTGTTTTTAGATTTAATTTTTATGCCTACTCTGTTCAGTTTTCGGCTAACCTGTTTTCACTTATTGATCTAAACCCAATTGGGTTGTGTTTTTTTCTTTGTTGAAACTCCTTCTCTTCCTGATTATAAATGGCGGTCAGTGTCATTGGAGAGTCTATTTCCGTTTTGAAGCCCAGCTTTTTTGAAAGATTTGAGGCTTTGTCTATATCCAATTCTTTGAACTCATACTTTGCGATCAGTCTTCCTTTTCGCATCAAAGCACTATCTACTTTGGATAGGTCAGTGTTGAAAGAACATATGATTTGAATGTTCAGACAATCGGAAAGTAACCCGTCCGAAATGTTCAGGAGTGCAGAGACGGGGGAGTTCCCATCTCGTTCCCGATCAACTACTATGTTTTCGGCATCTTCTATGACAAAAACAGAGTTTGGGTTATCTAAAAGGATTGAAATTAAATCTGGGTTGGTAATCGAGGTAGCCATGTTAGGAGGTAGAAAAATGACATCTTTTTTAACAGTTGAAATTATGTGCCTGATGTATGAAGTTTTACCTGTACCAGGTTTACCATGTAGTAAAACAATCCCCTTGTCGTTCTTTCGTGTTAGCCTTTTGAGGATGGTTTGGTGTACTTCTATGAAATCATCGTTGTAATTTTCTGAGATGGAGACTTTCTGTCTAGTTATTTCTAAATCCTTAGTCTCGATTCCGTTCATTGTACGAACCAGAATTTGGAGTTCTGGTCTGCTTTGTTGTTTCCTCTTTTTAAATTTTCGAATGCTTTTAGATATAGTTTCAACTCTATCCAATCCGGTTTTCCTGAAAAGGAATCTGACAATAGATTGTTGAGTGTCAAAATCTACAATCAAATCTTCATCGATGAAATAGAATATATCATCATATTGAGCTGATTTGCTTTGATTGAAGTATCTCTTGATGAAATAGGAGTTCTTTATTTCTTTTTCAAATTCTCCCAAAAACCAAGCATGTGCCCTTTTACAATCAATATTTATTTCATGGGTTGCGTTGGGGATATAATTGAAATGAGCTAGATATAGGTTGAATTCATTTATGTTATTGCTTCGGTCACGCAAAATATCTGACAAAGCCGCTTTAGAGGCAGTGTTACTAAAAAGGGTGTCATTCGAAATATTAGATTTTGGTAATTGATTTTGCATCATCCTTTCTTTTTTCTTCAAAGTAACAATGCCATAACGCCAAAGTGTGTCGTTCAAAATTTAATTCCCACGTGGGGTGGGGAAATTTTAGCTCTTTTGGTTTTTCAGGGTGGGGTTTTGCGTATTGGCAAAACCAAATGTGCTAAAATGTGCGGTGGGTTTCTACGACACGGCATGGCATACAACGGTCTCGGCTATGAGTAGTTGCGTGGTTTAGCACTTAACTTAGCAAGTACACACCAAACTGAAAATCCGCGAGGATTTTCAGAA
>PBTY01000048.1 GCA_002729235.1 Rickettsiales bacterium
AATAACCTGAAAAACCTGGATGTCGCGATCCCAAGGGACAAGTTAATTGTCATTACAGGTCTGTCGGGTTCGGGTAAGTCATCTTTGGCATTTGATACGCTCTTTGCTGAAGGTCAGCGTAAATACGTGGAGAGTTTGAGCTCCTATGCACGTCAGTTCCTGGGTAGAATGGAAAAACCAGAAGTGGATTATATCAAAGGGGTTGCTCCAGCGATTGCCATTGAGCAAAAAGTATCCACCAGAAATCCTCGCTCTACAGTTGGGACCAGCACCGAGATATACGATTACATGAAATTACTCTTTGCCAGAGTGGGTGTGACTTATTCACCTGTGAGTGGCGAAGCAGTTAAAAAAGATAGCGTTACCGATGTGGTAGATTATATCATGTCACATGAGGAAGGCGCCAAACTGATCATCTCAGCTCCTTTAGCTATTAAACAGGGCAGAACGGTTGAAGATGAATTGAAAATATTGATGAGTAAAGGGTACACCCGAATACTCGTGGACGATGAGATGAGCTTCATTGAGGATTTGCTGGAAAAGGAAATCAACAAGAAGCATCAATTCGAAATCATGATTGACCGCTCAGTGGTCAAAAACGATGAAGAGAACCAGTTTCGACTATCAGACTCTGTGCAAACAGCCTTTTTCGAAGGTGAAGGCCGCTGCAAAGTGAACATGGTTGGCAAGGAGGTTCGTGAATTCTCGGACATCTTCGAATTGGATGGAATCAAGTTTGAAGAGCCCTCAGTGAATTTTTTCTCCTTTAACAATCCTTATGGAGCATGTAGACGTTGTGAAGGCTTTGGACGAATTCTCGGGATAGACCCTGAAATGGTGATTCCTGACCCGAACTTGTCAGTTTATGAAGGGGCGATCGCTCCATGGAGAAGTGAAACCATGCAGAAATGGTTGGATCCGTTGCTTAAAAACGGCATTCGCTTCGACTTCCCAATTCACCGACCAGTGAATGAACTAACAGAGGAAGAAGTCAAATTACTTTGGACTGGAAATGAATATTTTGATGGTCTGGATGAGTTCTTCAAATTCTTAGAGTCCAAAACACATAAGATTCAGTATCGAGTAATGCTTTCTAGATACCGTGGAAGAACCACATGTCCTGATTGTAGAGGCACTCGATTGAGAAAAGATGCTGGCTATGTGAAAATTGACAACAAGTCGATTTCGGATTTGGTGTTAATGCCTGTGGACAAATTGAGTGAGTTTATAACAACAATTGAACTTACAGAACATCAGCAATCTGTTGCCAAGCGTATCCTCAATGAAATTCAGAATAGACTTTCTTATTTAGAGCAAGTCGGATTGGGGTATTTGACCTTAAATCGACTGACCAACACACTATCTGGTGGAGAGTTCCAGCGAATTAAGTTAGCTACATCACTCGGAAGTGCGCTGGTTGGATCTATGTACATTCTGGATGAGCCAAGTATCGGGCTTCACCCACGAGATACCGATCGATTGATTGATGTGTTGATTCACTTAAGAGATTTGGGTAACTCTGTAATCGTGGTAGAACACGAAGAAAAAGTGATGGAAGCTGCTGATGAAATCATTGATATTGGTCCTGCGGCTGGAGTCCATGGAGGTGAGCTGGTGTATCAGGGAACTGTTGCGGATCTAAACGGAGACTCCAAATCATTCACAGCGAAATATCTGAAGGGAACTGAAGAAATAGCGCTTCCAACGCGCAGAAGAAAATGGAATCAATCGCTCACAATCGAAGGAGCGCGAGAGAATAACCTGAAAAACATCAATGTAGAAATTCCTCTGGGAGTCATGACAGCCATTACAGGTGTCAGTGGTTCTGGGAAATCAACTTTGGTGAAGAAAATATTGTATCCAGCTATCGGAAAGATGCTTGGGTTGACTGGAGATGCTACCGGAAAACACGAAAAAATCTCTGGAGACTATAAGAAGATCACTCAGATCGAATTTGTAGACCAAAACCCAATTGGGAAAAGCTCCAGATCCAATCCTGTGACTTATGTGAAAGCATACGATGGCATTCGTCAGCTATACAGCGAGCAGCCTTTATCCAAAAACAACGGCTTCAAACCAGCACATTTCTCCTTCAATGTGGATGGAGGAAGATGTGAAGTATGCGAGGGTGAAGGCTCAGTAACTGTAGAAATGCAGTTCATGGCGGATTTACATCTGGAGTGTGAAAGCTGTCATGGTCAGCGCTTCAAGAAAGAAATTCTGGAAGTTCGGTACAACGAGAAAAACATTTCTGATATTCTGGATCTAACTGTTGAGGAGGCCATTGAGTTCTTCGCTGACAAACCAGGTATTGTCAATAAAATCAAGCCATTATTTGATGTTGGCTTGGGCTATATCAAGCTCGGCCAGTCATCGAACTCACTATCTGGTGGAGAAGCACAACGTGTAAAACTGGCTTCATTCCTCGGAAAAGGTGGAAGTGCTAAGAAAGATCATGTCTTATTCATCTTTGATGAGCCGACAACAGGCCTTCATTTTCATGACATTAAGAAATTACTTGATGCCATGAATGCGCTGGTGAATGAAGGAAACTCCGTTTTGATCATTGAGCACAACATGGAGATCATAAAGAATGCTGATTGGATCATTGACCTGGGTCCAGAAGGAGGTGATAATGGAGGAACTCTTTGTTTTGCAGGTTTGCCAGAGGATCTTACGAAGCTTGCTGACAACCACACGGCTAAGTATTTGAAGGAGAAAATACAATAAAACTACCCACCATTCCATTCTTCAATAGACAAGACAATGGCATTTTTTGACCATATTAGTCGACTATTTTCCACAATTACCGTTTATTGCAGCATGAGAAGTCCAGGTGTAACTTTCCTCATATGTTCGATTCTGTTTGTCAATTTGTGTTCTGCACAGCCTTCAAAAAATGGTTATCGGGATGTTCGTAGCTTGTATAACCGTGCTTTAGGGCTGATTTCTGAAAACCCCGATTCGTGTGAGGTTTTTATTGATGAAATCAAGAAACTTAGTCAGGAGTATCATTATGAAGAAGGACTATTACAAGCCCAACTTTTAGAAGCAGGTCTTTTAAAAAGGGAAAATGATTTAGACAGTGCTGCACATATCCTTCATGAAGTGATATCAAAAGCTCAGTCTTTGGGTGAAAACACTTACGAGGAGGCTAAAGCAAGGCTGGACCTGGTCACCATCTATCAAAGACTATCTGATTTGGAGAAGGCCGAGGAGAATGGGGAGGTTGCCGTTGCCATTTTTGAATCATTAGATAGTGTCGTCTTACGGTATAGAGCTTTTGGGGCCTTGGGAATTACTAACGGAATGCGTGGTGACTATCCAGAAGCGTTGACCTATTTTCTGCAACAAAAAGAATTGTTGTCGGATGAAGCATTTACAGAAAATCAGAGACAGGAATATTATTCTTCTTTGATCAGCAATATTGGGACGGTTTATAGTCTAATGGAACAACATGATGAGGCATTGGCTTATTCCAAAGAGGGCTTGATGATGGATTTGCAAATGGGAGACTCCATTGGTGCATCCAGGAGTTATTTGATTATCGGAGAAAATTATAATGCAGCAGGTAATGTGGACAGTGCTCTTCATTATTCGTACCTGGGCGTAGCTTTTGCAGAGCGACATATTGATAATGATCCAAGATATGCGAGTGTCATTTACAACGGAAAACAGAATATTGCAGCCTATTTACAAAAGCGAGGTAAGTATGAGGAGGCCATTTCCATACTGAGAAGTTCCTTCAAGCATCGAGGAGAGAATGAAAATTATGGCATAGAAGACTGCTATACCATGCTTGGGGAGTTTTATCAATACCTAAACCAGTATGATAGCGCTTTATTCTTCGGTCGAAAAGCATGGGTATTAGCCCAAAACAATAGCTCAAAGAATAATTCTCGTGGAGCAGCAAAACGTTTGGCCTCCATATTTTTTCAACAAGGAAGGCTAGATTCCGCATACCATTACCGAGAGTTGTATCATGCATACAATGATTCCATTTACAATGATTCCAATGATCGGAAATTCAGCAACCTTCGAGTGAAATTGGAAACGCTGGAAAAGGAAAATGAAATTGATAATTTAACCCGACAGCAAGAGATCGACAAAGCCAATAGATGGACACTAATTATCAGCTTCATCGCTTTTATTATTGTTGCTGTTGCTACGGTAATCATTCTGGTCTTAAGACACAGGTTTAAGGAGAAACAACGAGAAATCAGGGAATTGGAGTTGAATAAAGAGTTGCAAAAGCATGAAATGCAAATTCAACACCAAACCCTCCATATGATCAACCTCAGTCAAAACATTCTGGAAATCGAAGAAAGTCTCAAGGAGATCAAGAAGAAAAAAGAGATACCTGCTGCAGACCTTCAGAAAGTGCTGAGTAGTATTATGGTGAGGAAGTCCATGGAAAAAGAATGGCAGCAGTTCGAGACCTACTTTGCGAACATTGAACAAGATTTCAGGACTGAATTAAAGAAACGCCATGAAAATCTCACCCAACAAGAAAGACGTCTGGCATCATTGATCAAACTGGACCTTAGCAATAGGGAAGTAGCCAACCTGTTGAACATCGAGCTGAAAAGTGTGACCATGAGTAGATATCGCTTAAAACAAAAACTTGGCCTTGGGGAAAATGATGATTTGGAAACTTATATCCACAACCTCCAATGATCTACTTGCTACTCATCGAAAGAGCCCTACAAAGTTGGTTATCAGGTTAATTTCAGGAATATTTGCCTTACCAATTAAGAACATTAGCTCATTACCTCACGAATAGAATTTTTAAAGAAAAAACGAATAGAATGAGAAAGAACATTGCGGCTGGAAACTGGAAAATGAATCTTGACCTGGATGCAGGTAAGAAATTGGCATCTGAGGTAATCAATATGACTGCTGATGAGGTGAGCAATGATGCGGAGGTTATCTTGATTCCTCCATTTGTACACATCACAAGCGTAAAACAACTAGCGGGTTCTGCAAAGAACGTATTCGTTGGGGCTCAGAACTGTAGTGATAAAGCTAGCGGAGCTTTCACTGGTGAGNTTTCGGTAGAAATGTTGAAATCAGCTGGAGTGGACTACNTCGTAGTAGGACACAGCGAAAGAAGAGAAATCTATGGCGAAGATGATGCCTTGCTTGCTTCTAAAACGAAGGCAGTATTGGAAGGTGGCTTGAAGCCAATTTTCTGTTGTGGAGAAAAACTAGAGTCTCGAGAAGCTGAGCAGCATTTTGCTGTGAACAAAGAGCAAATCGAAAAAGGTCTTTTCGGTTTATCTAAGGAAGAAATTTTGAAAGTAGTGGTTGCATATGAGCCAGTTTGGGCGATAGGTACGGGAGTAACTGCTTCATCAGATCAAGCNCAAGAAATGCATGCTTNTATCAGAGGGTTGATTGCCGAGCAATATGATCAGGAAACTGCAGATAGCATTTCTATACTTTACGGNGGTAGTGTGAAGCCNGACAATGCACANGAATTGTTTGCGCAGCCAGATGTAGATGGAGGCCTGGTTGGTGGAGCCAGCTTAAAAAGCCGTGATTTTGTAGACATTATTAAATCATTTTAATGAGTTTCATAACACTCACAATCACTTGTGATGAAGAAAAGAGAGAGTTCCTAATTGCGGAGCTCTCTCTTTTTCCTTTTGATGCATTCGAGGAAACAGAAACCGGACTGTTGGCTTCTTGTGAAAAAGATGGCTATGAACCCGAGGAAGTAAAGGAAGTTCTGGATCGGTATAAGGTCGAATACCAGGTGGAAGAAGTTGAAAAGGTCAACTGGAACGAAGAATGGGAGAAAAACTACGATCCAGTGATTGTTGGAGATCAGTGCATCGTACGAGCTACTTTCCATGAGCCAAAACCTGAATTTCCTTACGAGATTATCATTACACCAAAAATGTCTTTCGGTACAGGCCATCACGCCACTACCTGGCAGGTACTTAAATACCAATTGGATTTAGATCAGACAGGAAAAAAAGTCATTGATGTTGGCTGTGGAACTGGTGCTTTAGCGATCATGTCTCATCTCAGAGGAGCTACAGATATCTCTGCTGTAGATATTGATGATTGGTGTATAGAAAATAGTGAAGAGAATTTTGCGTTAAATGGATGTAAGCATATCAAGTTGAAACTTGGTGGAATCGAAGTAATTCCTGAAACCGAGCAGTTTGATGTGATGCTGGTAAATATCAATAAGAATGTACTGTTGGAGCAAATGACCGATTATGAAAAACGTCTGGCTCCGAACGGCGTATTAATTCTAAGTGGTTTTTACCAGGAAGACATTGCTGACCTACGAGCCTCTGCCGAATCACTAGGCTTAACTTATTCTACTGAATCAGAAAGAAATAGGTGGGCAATGTTGGCCTTTGAGAAGAAATAAATAGCTAGCAATTCTCTAAATTTATAAGATGAAGCAATTCTGCCTAATAGCGACAATGATTTTCACCCTGAGTTTTCAGCTCAGTGCTCAAAGATCTTTTTCGGAAGATAAGGCAGAATTTTATCGCCAGGCCATGTCCAGGCTAAATAGCTTTGGCACTGAGTCTGCACGAAAGGTGGCTTATGATTTCAGCAATGCCTGGAACAACAAGTTTACTGATGCACAACAAAACAAGATTCATCAGATTGCTTTGAAGATGGATCGAAAGGGCTATCAGTTTGATCCCTACTTCAGGTACTTTTTTAGTTATCTGGCATATGCGGATGCTCAAGCCAAACTCACACGGGATCAGGTTGATGAAGTCTTAAAAATCAATGAACAGGTGGTTCAGACCATGGAGAAACCAGAGTATAGAAATTATCTCTTAAGCATGAGCATCTTCATGGCTCGTAGGTATCTGACCTTAACCAAAAACCTGGTGATCGCGACAGACAATGGCTCGTATTCTTTTAAGCTGCTTGATGATTATGTTACAATAGATGAAGAGCCTGAGCAAGAGTTATTACAAAATCCTGAGCCAGAACCTGAAGTAATTGTTCAGGAAACAGAGACCCTTACCGACGAGAATGGCTGGAGCACTGATGATTGGGGCTCAGATGACGATTGGGGAGATGATTGGAATAATGATGACTGGAATTCCAGTGATTCATATGATGATAATTGGGTAGATGACAAAGATACCTGGGGCTATGACGTCACGGGTGAGATCATCGAGCAGCAACCAGCCGTAGAACAACGCTCCTTTGTATCCGCAATAGCACAGGATTACGTGGCTAACCTAAAGGCAAAGTATAGACACCCCGTGTTGGAGGGCCCTGCTATTCTATTGGAGAATAATAGCATGCTCATATCAACAGCATATGACTCTTTCAACATTAAAGAAACTGATGGTACGTTTCTTCTTAGCTCACGAACTTATGCTGGAGAAAATGCTATTATCAATTGGCCACAACAGAATAAAACTTTTGCGGGAGCGGTTGTTAATCTCAAGAAATTTTATATCCGGGCTGATCATTACAGATTCTGGACACCTAACGCCACTTTAACTCATCCCTCAATGCTGAATGCTCCGGTAGAGGGGTATTTTATGTTCAAAAGTGTTCGTAGACGTCCGGGCACATTAAGTAATTATCCCATTTTTAGGTCAAATGATGCGAATGTCAATTTAAAATTACAGGGCAATCTTAAATATAGAGGAGGAATTGAGTTCAGAGGGAATCTACTATTTGGCAATTCCGTATCCAGACAAAAAGGGACTTTGACCATCGAAGATGATAGAGGAAATTCCGCAGTTATTCGTGCACTTGATTTTGAATTTAGAGAAGATAGTGTGATTCACACTGCGGATGCATCTATTACTGTCATCAACTTGAATGACTCCACCACACACCCATCAGTTGAGGTTTACTACGATGGTAAAACAAAGAAATTAACAGCAATAAGGACGAAGAAATACAATGTGACTCCTTTCTACAGTACTTATTTTAAAATGAATATCAACGCGCAAGCCTTGATTTGGAAGCTAGATGATGGGGAAATCGCGTTCAATGTGCTTCAGGGGAAAGACTTAATTCCCGTTACGTTTGAGTCCAAAGATTATTTCAATGGAGCCAGATTCAGCAAGTTAGCGGTTGGCCATAGTTTTCACCCGGTGATCACCAGTGTCTTTTATGCCAATAAGTTTGGAACAAGAGATTTTGTTGATCAGGAAATCGCTGATTATTTCAAGGTGGATATCAGGCAGGTAAAGAGTGCTATGAATACTCTTGAAAAATACGGATTTGCCACCTACAATCATGAGACAGGATTGGTCAAACTTAATGATAAAGCCTATTTATACCATGATGCTTCAGGTCAACAAGTAGACTATGACAATATCATGGTTCCGTCGTTGATTCCAGGCAAAATGAATGCGGTTTGGAGGCTTGATTCTGCTGACATACAGGTAAATGGTGTGGAGAGATTCTATCTCGCTTCCGATTTTAAAGTGTACGCAGAACCTGATAGTGGCGTCCTCTTCTTGCATCAGGACAGAAATATCAAAATGAATGGAATGCTTCATGCAGGGGAGTTTGAATACAAAGGGAAAAACTATGAGTTTGACTATGAGGGTTTCCTTGTAAATATGCCAACCATTGATTCCATCCGAATTTCCGTCAAAGTACCGGATTCTCTAAGAACCGATGATGCTGGACCAGAAACAGCATTGCCAAACCACCTAAATGGAACCTCAGGAACGTTGTATTTGGACTATCCAGATAACAAGTCTGGAGCTAGAGCTTCTGGTCAATATCCAGATTTTGTTTCAGAGTCCGACGCTATTGTCTATTTTGATGGGCCTGAAGTATTGAATGGTGCTTATGATAAATCAGTGAAATTCATTATTCCGCCATTCAATTCAGATAGTCTGGATAGTGAGGCTTCGATTTCCTTTAACGGAACCTTTAATTCGGGAGGAATATTCCCAACTTTCGAAGAAACGTTAAAACTTCAACCAGATCAATCGCTAGGATTTATTCATCAGATTCCACCACAAGGTTATACTTTATATGGAACTGCCGCCCGAACCTATGAGAAGATTCGTTTAAGTAACCAGGGAATGCGCGGGGGAGGAAAGATTGATTTTATTACCTCTACGATTTATTCCGATGACTTTGTGTACTACCCTGATTCGGTGGCGTCTTATGGCCGAGGAGGAACGATTAAGCCAGGAGATATTAATGGAGCAAGTTATCCTGAAGCCGTTTTAGGGCCTTATCGAATGCACTGGGAACCGAGAATCGATAGTATGCACCTTCAAAACCTTAGATCTCCTTTTAAATTTTACAATGCTACAGCAACACTAGATGGTGCTGTAAACATTACATCTAGAGGAGTGTATGGAATAGGTACTATGTTAACGCGAGGATCCAGAGCGATTTCAGAGGATCTAAGCTTTAAGCAATATTCGTACAGTGCAAGACATGCGGATTTTGAGGTGTTGACAGATAATCCCGACAAACCCGCCATGGCAGGGGATGACATTAGTTTGAATTTTGATTTGACGACTAATACCGCGGTTGTTCAACCGGAAAAACAAGGTGTGGCCGCCATCTCATTTCCATTTGCTCAAATGAAAACCTCTATTACCAGAGCAGTTTGGGATTTGGAAGACTCCATCGTAACCATGACCAAGCCGGCAAATGTACCGATTGAAAACTCCTATTTCTACACAACCAGAAAGGAACTAGATTCCCTGGCTTTTAATGCAAATCAGGCAACCTATGACCTGAATACGAAAGAACTGAACATTACTGGTATCCCGTACATTATCGTGGCAGACGCTAAGATTATTCCGGAAGGTAATGAAACCACAATTTTGGAAAACTCCGAATTGCAGCCCTTTAGCAATGCCGAGATTATTATTGATACACTCAATGAATACCATTATTTGTATGATGGTGAAATCAAGATCCTCTCTAGAAATGCGTTCATAGGGACAGCCAAATACCTTTTGCATACTGGAGCTGATACCTTCGCCATTAAGTTTGATCGATTTGTATTAGAAGATGTGTACATCGATGAAAAGCCCGTTCGCATGACGGTCTCTGGTGGAGAGGTTTTGGCAAAGCAAAATTTAAAAATTGCTGAAGGCTTTTATTATAAGGGAGAAACAAAAATGTATGCCAACAAAAAACCTTTGGATTTGAACGGTGCTGTAAAACTTATTCTCAGGGATCCTGCATATGATGAATGGGTATTATATGAACGCACAGATGACAACCCCATGGTGAGCATAGATTTTTCCAATGCACTCTTCGACAATGAAGAACGTGCTGTTGCTGGTCTTTTCTATGACTTGAGAGGAAACTTGTATACCAGTTTTGTCAGGAAGAAAAATAACAGCTCAGACGACCCATTGTTTCAGGCAAAGGGTCAATTGGAGTATGACACGACATCACTGAGTTATCGAATTGAGAAGCCATCCAAAACCTTTGGTGAAAGCTATGATGGTCATACATTCATCTACGATGACAGTACTAAAAACATCATTTTTGAAGGTCCAGTAACTTTCTTTAGTGAATTCACCAAAGATGTAACAATTACTTCGTCAGTAATGGGAACTGGTAATCTTGAAAGTAATGAATATACCATTGATGCATTTCTAGGGATCAACTTTAAGAACTCAGATAGTTACATGAAATTGATGGCTTCCGATCTTACGGACATTGTGGAGCGTCTGGGACCACCACTTGCCAATGACATTTCACTGCCGCTTTTATATAAGCTGGCAAACCTGACCTCTGATAAGTTGGCCAGGGCATATGAGACAGAAAGTTTAAAAGATTATAAGCCGCTTCTGACCGTTTCCGAAAATCTATTGAAATCGTTGGTCATTTCCGGTGTGAAAATGAATTGGTCTCAACCCAACCGGTCCTGGTACAACACTACCAAACTGGCAATATCAAATATTGGAGCAACAGATATTAATGCCAAGTTGGATGGATTTATAGAAATCAAAAAGGATAATTCTAACAACGATGTATTGAACATGTTTATCACGCCTGCGCCTGGTACCTGGTATTATATCAGCTATGCTAATAACAGCTTGATGATGTATTCATCCAACAGTGCATTCAATGACGAAATAGCTGCAGAATCCAATTACGGCAAGGCAAGAGCCGATGAGCTGGTTTTGGTATTAGGGGATGAAACCGAGACGCTGACGTTTATTAATAATTTCAGAGAAACCTACTTTGGAATCACCGAACCATATGATTTGATCTCCCCGCAGGATGTCAATTTGGAGGATGAAGAGTTTGAAACCATACAAGAAGATAAAGACGATGGGTTCGGGTTCTAATACGTCCTGTATATTTGCCGAAAAAAATACTCCATGGACCCAATCCAACATTTCGAAGCAAACAAGGAAAACTATTTAAACGAACTACTAGACCTACTTAGAATTCCTTCGGTAAGTGCGGATTCCAAGTTTAAAGGGGACGTCAGAAAAGCTGCAGAGTTTGTCAAAGCAAAATTAGAGGCTGCAGGTGCGACCGCAGAGCTAGTAGAGACTCCAGGTCATCCAATAGTATATGGTGAGAAAATCGTTGATGAAGCGCTCCCAACTGTTTTGGTATATGGTCACTATGATGTGCAGCCAGCTGATCCTTATGAGTTGTGGGATAGTCCTCCTTTCGAGCCAGTAATCAAAAATGAGCGGATTTATGCTCGTGGTGCTTGTGACGACAAAGGCCAGATGTACATGCACATCAAAGCGTTCCAATCTTTAATGGAGACGAATTCTTTGAAATGTAATGCGAAGTTCATGATCGAGGGTGAGGAGGAAGTTGGGTCTTCTCATTTAGAAGATTTTGTTAAGAGTAATAAAGCACGCTTAAAAGCAGATGTGATTTTGATCTCTGATACGTCGATCATAAGCAATGACACACCATCTATTACTGTGGGATTACGTGGTTTGAGTTACCTGGAAGTAGAAGTAACAGGTCCGAACAGGGATCTTCACTCTGGAGTATATGGAGGAGCTGTGGCGAACCCGATCAATACACTTTGTCAGATGATCAGCAGTCTTCAAGATGCGGATGGGAAAATCACCATTCCTGGTTTTTACGACAAGGTAGAAGAGCTGTCTCAAGAGCAACGTACAGAAATGGCCAAGGCTCCATTTGATCTGGAAGAATACAAAAAGGATCTTAAAATTGATGATATCAAGGGAGAAACGGGCTTTTCAACCATTGAGAGAACAGGTATTCGTCCAACATTGGATGTAAATGGTATCTGGGGTGGATACATTGGTGAAGGGGCAAAAACCGTATTGCCTTCTAAGGCTTACGCCAAGATTTCTATGCGATTGGTGCCGCATCAGGTTAGTGATGAAATTACCGAGTTGTTTGAAAAGCATTTTAAGTCCATAGCTCCTGCGTCTGTCAAAGTCCAAGTGAGACCACATCATGGTGGTGAGCCTGCGGTTATTTCAACAGATTCTCCTGCATATCAAGCGGCGAGCAAAGCATTTGAAGAATCTTGGGGTAAAACGCCAATACCTACACGTGAGGGAGGTAGTATTCCTATTGTTGCATTGTTTCAGCAGGAATTGGAATTAGATCCAATTTTGATGGGATTTGGTCTGGACTCTGATGCAATACATTCTCCTAATGAGAGTTACGGACTTTTCAACTTTTATAAAGGGATTGAAACGATTTGTCATTTTTATCGGTTCTTTTCTGAATTAGAGAGATAAAACAGAAGATTAATTAATCAACCAATAGCTTTCATGCGGAAATTTTTTGGACTACTCGTTTTCCTTTTCAGTGTCAGTTTTGTCAATGGTCAGGTATTAGAGCCGGCTTCCTGGAAGGTTAGTTTAACGAATGATCAGCCAGCTAAAGGGGAAGAGATCACTATTGTTTTTGATGTAAAAATTGATACGAAGTGGTATCTCTACTCCAATGATTTTGATCCGGATCTGGGGCCAATGATTACAGAATTTGTTTTCGAACCGCATGCCAGCTACGAGCTTATTGGCGATACAGAACCAATTCATCCCAAGGTAAAATATGATTCCCTTTGGGAAGGAGAAGTGAGTGTCTTTTATGAGAAAGCACAGTTTCGTCAGAAAGTAAGAATCCTGGATCCAGCCTATGTGATCAAAGGTGCTTATGAATACCAGGTATGCTCAGATATTGATGGCAAGTGTATTTTGTTTGATGATACCTTTAGATTCAAATCAAAGTCATCAAGAAAGTCAGCAAAAGACGGTCAAAAAAAAAGTAAAGACGATAATGTCGGATTACTAGAGCAGAGAGGCTCAACAGACGCCTATTCTTTGGCGTCTTTCATGTTAGTGGCATTTTTAGCAGGATTAGCTGCGTTGTTAACGCCTTGCGTATTCCCTATGATCCCAATGACGGTGACCTTTTTCACAGGAAAAGACAAGCACAAGAAAGGGCGCTATGTCAATAGTTTGTTTTACGGTATCAGTATCATCCTGATTTATTCACTTATCGGTGTGGTGCTAGCTCCTTTTATGGGACCAGAAACAGCCAATGATTTAGCAACTGGATGGATTCCTAATCTGATATTCTTTACAGTTTTCGTAGTTTTTGCCCTGTCCTTCTTTGGTCTGTTTGAGATCACATTGCCTCACAAATGGGTTAATAGTGTAGATGCCATGGGTGACAAAGGAGGACTTGTAGGTGTGTTTTTCATGGCATTGACACTCGTATTAGTCTCGTTCTCATGTACTGGACCCATTGTAGGTAGTATTTTGGTAGAATCAGCCGGGGGATTAGCACTGAAGCCTGTTTTGGGCATGGTGGCCTTTTCTGCAGCCTTTGCGATTCCGTTTACGTTGTTTGCTTTGTTTCCAAACTGGTTGAATTCCCTACCAAAATCTGGTGGATGGTTAAATGCTGTGAAAGTTGTGTTGGGGTTTGTGGAATTAGCTTTGGCTTTCAAGTTTTTGAGCATCGCTGACCAGGCGTATCATTGGGGCATTTTGGACCGGGAAGTGTACCTGGTTATCTGGATTGTTATTTTTAGTTTCCTTGGTTTGTATCTATTGGGTAAGATCAAGCTTTCTGGAGATAGTGATGGCAATAGAGTTTCAGTCGGTACAATGTTATTATCCATGTTAACTTTCAGCTTTGTGGTATACCTGATTCCTGGATTGTTTGGTGCGCCATTGAAAGCATTGGCAGGTTATTTACCTCCTATGTCAACACATGATTTTAATCTGGTAGAAACCATCCGAAACTCCGGTGGGTCAGCACCACTAACATCGGTTAACGAGCAGTGCGAAGATCCACTCTATGACAACTTCCTGCATTGGCCGCATGGCTTACAAGGTTACTTCGATTATAAGCAGGCACTCGCTTGTGCGAAATCAACGAACAAACCCGTTTTTGTTGATTTTACAGGTCATGGATGCGTTAATTGTCGGGAAATGGAAGCACGTGTTTGGTCAGAGTCGGAAGTCCTATCTCGACTTCATAGCGATTTTGTGTTGCTAGCTCTTTATGTAGATGATAAAACAGAGCTACCAGAAAATAAATGGTATACTTCTTCGTATGATGATAAAGTGAAGAAAACAATTGGTAAACAGAATGCCGATTTTCAGATAACCACTTTTAACAATAATGCACAACCTTTTTATGTAATTTTGTCGCCTGAGGGTGAGCTTTTGACCGAACCTTCTGCATATGATCTAAATGTTGATAAATTTGTGCAGTTTTTGGATGAAGGCAAAAATGCTTTTGAGAAGAGATAGGGTTTAATTTTATTATGTTGAAAAAGGGAATTTTTATTGTCTTGATTGGTGCAGCACTTGCTGCGGCGTACTTCTTTACTCAAAAATATCAACAGGCTAAGCTAGCTGAACTAGCAGCAGCTGACTCGCTGGCTGTGGAGCCTATACCAGAACCCACCTTACTGTATGGCATTCCTATCGACTCTTTCGAGGTGTATGAAGGCAAGATCAAGTGGGGCCAGAGTTTATCCAATATCCTATCAGATTTTGCAATCTCAAATGAGCAAATCTATGAGTTGGCCAACAAGACCAAAGACATCTTTGATGTAAGACTACTCAAGGCCAATTACCCTTTCACCATCATTCATGAAAGAGATTCAAGTAGACGAGCGCGGCAAATGATTTTTGAGCCGGACCCTACTCAGTATGTTGTATTCAACCTTGCCGACTCCATTTATGCGCAAAAGGTAGAGCGAGAGGTCATTACGGAGGAAAGAACATTAATTGCAAAGATTGAGGAAGGGTCCAATGTTAGTGAAGCTCTCTCAAATGCTGGTGGACCTCAACTTCTTGTTCATCGATTAGTCGATATTTTCGCCTGGCAGGTATCCTTTTTTCACATCCAACCAGGTGATGAGTTTAAGGTAATTTATGAGGAAAAGCGAATTGGTGACCAGGTAATAGGGGTAGGCGAAATCACAGGAGCCTATTTTAAATACTGGGGAAAGGATTTTTATGCGGTACACTATGAGCAAGGAACAGAATCGGACTACTTTGATGAGGACGGAAATAGCTTGAGAAAAACATTTTTAAAAGACCCGTTAGATTTTAAGCGCATTAGCTCAAGCTATAGTCCTAAGCGTTTCCATCCAGTTCAGAAAAGATATAAAGCACACTTAGGAACGGACTATGCCGCCAATCCGGGGACTCCAATTTGGTCTGTTGGTGACGGTGTGGTAGTAGAGGCTACGTATGGGAAGTACAATGGCAACTATGTGAAGATCAAACACAATAGCAATTACACCACGCAGTACTTACACATGCAGAGTATTAAGAGAGGTATAAAGGCAGGATCAACAGTAACTCAAGGACAAATAATTGGATATGTTGGGAGTACTGGTTTGGCAACGGGGCCACACTTGTGTTTCAGGTTCTGGAAGAATGGAAGACAGGTAGATTCACAGCGCGTTGAGCTACCTCCATCGGAGCCAATTGATCCGAAAAAACTAAATGATTTCCTGCACACTAAGAACGTGGTAGTCAACAAATTGCGACGTATTCAGCAAAAAAAGGAGGAGAAGAAGACCATATTAGCCCAAATTCCACTAAATCAGTAATAATCCCGGCCCTTGGATTTTAATTATTAGTATAATTTCCGTTAATTTGAACTTGTCACCAAAAACTTAAGCATGCCTAAGATTGCTATCGCGCTATGCCTTGTCATTTTATGCTCATTCTCATATGGGCAGGGTACTGAAGAATATGTTCGTGTTTATGGCCAAACACTGAGCGCAAAAGACTCATCGGCCATTTCTGTTTCCCTTCTTTATGAAAAGCTTCCTTATTACGATGATATGGGGATGATCAAGAGCAGTCCTGAAGGGCGGTTCGAAATGTTCTTACTTGAAGGAACAGATTACGACTTCAAAGTAACTCAAGAAGGCTTTGTAGCTTTCGAAGACCAGAAAAAAATTGTCAGTGAAGGAGATAAGGAAATGAAGGTTGATTTTTACATTCAACCAGAGGAAGAACCTGAGTTGATGACCATTCAAAACCTAATCTTTGCACGAGGTAGTGAGCGAATCTCCGAATCATCGTATTCGAGTTTGGATGAACTTGTTGCCTATTTGGATGAACGTCCTAACATGGTCATTCAGCTAGAAGGACATACGGATTTTGCTGGTAATGCAGAGGCCAACATGGCTTTGTCTCAAGCACGTGTTGAATCTGTAAAGGATTATCTGGTAAGTAAAGGCATCAAGAAAAACCGATTATTTACCAAAGCATTTGGAGGATCTGAACCATTAACAACCGAAAGAACAGACGAAGCTAAAGCAAGAAACAGACGTGTAGAAGTGCGCGTTCTCAGAAGATAACACTATGAAAAGATTATTAATTCTATCTGTAATAAGTCTTTCGATTGCACTCACGACGAAGGCTCAGGAAACTATTGTTTGGGGAACAGACGTAGTAGATGTATCCAGTGAATACTCTCCATTGGAATATTCAGCGATTCAGGCATTGCACAAACCAAATGTGATTCCAGCTGGTGGTGACAACCCGAATGCATGGAGACCTAAAACAGAAGATCGCAATGACTTCATCATGGTTTCGTTTGATAAACCAATCAAAGCGAAGCAGGTAGCGATTGGAGAATCGGAAAATCCTGGAGCGGTAACTAAAGTGTTTGCTTACGATAGTGAATACAACGAATACTTGCTGTTTGAATTAACTCCACGAGCTATTCCTCTGGAAAGTAGATTGCTTAACTTATTTTTTGATATGACACCATACGAAATCTATGCGATTCGTGTGGAAATAGATGGTGAGGCCGTACCTGGTTACAACGCAATTGATGCGATTGGTGTATCAGCATCTAACCTTCCTATTACTGTATTAATCAATCTAGTGCCTGGTGTCGCACAAAATGTAGAAGCTGATAAGCTTGGTGCTAATGTAAACAGTCAATACATCGAGCATAGCCCGATTATTTCACCGGATGGAAAAAGACTTTACTTCAGTAGAAGATATCACCCGGATAATGTGGGTGGCGTAGACGATGTAGAGGATATCTGGGTTTCTGAACTGGATGAAGCTACTGGTGAATGGATGCCAGCTAAGAACCTTGGAGCACCTTTAAACACTGCTGGTCCTAACTTCATCAGTTCCATCACTGTAGTGGATGGAAAAGAAACGTTAATCCTTGGAAACAGGTATGGTAAAAAAGGAAGGATGTACTCTGGAGTATCCATGTCTTCTAGAGATGGAGATACTTTTGAGGAGCCAGCATCTGTTGAAGTAACTAATGATTATAACTATTCTCCAAAGGTTGATTACTTCCTTGGTAACTCTGGGAACACGATGATTATCTCTGCTGAGCGAGATGACTCCTACGGAGGAAGAGACCTTTATGTGTGTTTCCGAGATGACAAGATTTGGTCTGAACCAAAGAACTTAGGAAACGATATTAATACAGCTACTGATGACTTTTCTCCTTTCCTTGGAATGGATGATAAGACGCTTTATTTCACTAGCTCTGGTTACAGCGGTTATGGTGGAGCTGACATTTATGTTTCTATCCGTCTGGATAATAGCTGGGAGAGATGGTCTACTCCAGAAAACCTTGGATCTAGTGTGAACTCTGCAGGGGATGACCAGTATTTCAGTATTCCATCTTCTGGAAAGCACATCTATTTCTCCAGAGGAACAATTGATGACGACACAGATATTTTCAGATTTAAAGCCAATGACTTGTTTGTTGATCCAGACAGCAAGTTGATGACATCAGTAGGCCACCTGACAGAATTGGAGCCTGACGATTATATCGTTACTATTAAAGGTGTAGTGACTGATGATAAAACAGGAGCACCAATGGCTGGAGTTCCAGTGATTATTGAGCGTCTGCCTGATGGAGTAGAAATGGGCAGTACAACATCTGGTGAGGATGGTAGCTATGAGTTTTCAGTAAGAGGTGGGGCTCGATATGGAGTATTGGCTAAAAAGCCTGGCTTCCTGTCAACAGAGCAAAACTTTGATCTAAACGAAATAGCTTCTAATGAAACAAAAGAAGTGGATTTGAACCTTGCTAAGATTGAAACAGGTGTAACTATCGTTCTCAATAATATCTTCTTCGACTTTGACAAAGCGGAATTGAAGACAGCTTCTTATCCTGAGCTGAATAGATTATTGAAATATTTGAACGATGGAGACATCAAGAAAATAGAAATAAGTGGCCACACCGACTCTGTAGGTGAAGACGATTATAACAAAGGACTATCTGAGAGAAGAGCTAAGGCAGTATTCAACTTCTTCCGAGAAAATGGCATTGCTAAGGATCGTTTAGTCTCTGTAGGTTATGGTGAAACCAAGCCTAAGGTGGCGAATGATACCAAAGAAAATAGAGCTAAAAACAGACGGGTAGAGTTCAAAGTAGTTGAATAATCAATTGCTACTAACCAATCGAACTTGATTTTTAAATACTCGTTGAATTTCCTTTATCCTTGAACTAGGGTAAAGGAAATTTGCTTTTTGGATGTAGTTGAAAGCATGTGCATAGTCTCTTCTGTTATAAGAATCAATACCCATATTGTAATACTGTAGTCCGGCCAGGTCGTTTAAGGTAATGATATTAGCGACTCCATCCATGCCGGCGGACATGCCTTCATTCTTACTAAACTCTTCAATTCTAGATTCAATTTCCTCGCTATTCGTTACATAGCCCTCTAATGGATCTGTTGGCTCGATTAACACATCGCCATCCTGACAATGAGCGACTAAAAATACGTGATAGTTGAATTCATATATGTCATAGGGAATTTCTAAAGCCTCTAGCGTAGCCGCATAAAATGCAGTTCCAGTCAGGCAATCGTATTTTCCTGATTCGAAGAGATCTGAAAGAATGACGTTGCTATTGTACCAGCTAAGTTTTCTACGATGGTTAAAGTAAAAGACAGTTTCAAGAGTTCGGACAGACAAATTGTCGCCTGTCTTTTTTTTGAGCTTGGTTAAGTGTTCCTGAAAGTCAGCCATATACTGACTATATTTAGTAGAGTCTACTCCGGGATTGGCAGCCAGCATGATTTGGATCGGATCCGAACTGCTAAAAGCTGCTTGTTCGAAGGTGGAATAGAACAACACATCACCTAACTCTTCCTGAGCAAAAGCACAAAAGGAGAATATAAAAAGTGATATGTTTAGAACTAATTTCATTTCAATAATAAAAGAGCACGTCTTTAATATTACGCTAAAGTTAACAAATTGTTAACATGTTAACTAATATTTAATATTATCACAGTATGGATACACCCCAGGTTTCGACGAAAATCGAATTTTCTTCTTTGTTTCTGTCTCATCAGAAGACGGCTAAAGCACTTAAAAAGGGCAGTTTAGAGAAAAGAAAGGCTAAACTGAACGCAATAAAGAACTGGTTATTGGAACATCAATCGGAATTGCATCAAGGGGAGTACCTTGATTTGAAGAAGCAACAAGATGAAGTTAATGTTACGGAATTGTATCCTTTAGTGGCTGAAGCTAAACACGCGATATCCCATTTGAAGGAGTGGACAACCCCTCAACCAATCAAATCGAGCCTGGCATTTTTCGGAACAAGATCTTTTGTTCATTATGAGCCAAAAGGGACAGCTCTAATCATTTCACCATGGAATTATCCTCTGCTGTTATCACTTGGTCCTTTGATTTCGGCAATAGCTGCTGGAAATACCGTCATACTCAAACCTTCTGAATTTACCCCTGCTACGAATAAGGTGATTCTACAAATGATTCATGAGTTATTTGATCAGGAAGAGGTAGAAGTCATCGAAGGCGAGGCTGATGTTTCTGCAAGTCTTCTCGAACTACCTTTTGATCATATCTTCTTTACCGGAAGTCCGCAGGTTGGTAAGGTCGTAATGACTGCAGCCGCCAAGCATCTAAGTTCAGTCACTTTGGAACTAGGTGGTAAGTCTCCAACCATAATTGATGAAACTGCAAATCTTAATGATGCAGCTGCTAAATTAAGTTGGGCCAAATGGACCAATGCTGGGCAGACTTGTGTGGCGCCGGATTATCTGTTCGTTCACAAGAGCAAGAAGGAATCGTTTTTAAAACTATATCGAGAGGCCACACAAAAAATGTATGGTCAAAAAGAGAATTATACATCGATTGTCAATGTGAAGCACTATCAGAGATTGGATCAAACCCTGAAAGATGCAATCGAAAAAGGAGCTAATGTACTTATCAGTGGAGATAACTCTCCAGAGAATCTAGACATTCAACCAGTGGTAATTGAGAATGTAACAGAGGAAATGCGCGTGATGAAAGAAGAAATCTTTGGGCCCATACTGCCGATTATGACCTATCAAAACCTTGATGAAGTGATTGATTTCATCAACGCACGTCCTAAACCTCTGGCATTGTATCTATATTCCAAAAGTAAAAGGAACAAGAAGCGTTTGTTGGCAGAAACTAGTTCTGGAGCATTGGTTTTCAATGATAGCGTTTTGCACTTTGGTCATCCGCATTTACCAGCGGGTGGTGTCAATAACAGTGGATTAGGCAAAGCACATGGGCATGCTGGCTTCCTGGCTTTTAGTCATGATAAATCGATTATGTCTCAGCAAATTGGATTGACAGTGGCGAGTACTGTGCGTCCTCCTTACTCAAGACTCAAAAAGAAGCTTATCCAGTTCATGCTAAAGTACTTATAGTGCATTATTTTAGCAGAGCTATGAAAAAGTTACTTCCAGTTATCGTTTTGATTTTTGCTATGGCGAGCTGTTCTTCCAATAAAGAGGAATATGGAGCTATTTGGGAGACAGACCCGGCTTCTTTTGCTGGTGTCACTGACGTTTCTGATTATACCATGGATGGAAAATTCATATTTGATGGAGATGAAGTGACCATTCAGGCGTATGGTTTTGAGGGTTGCGTCTTCAGTAAGGATACATTGAATCATACCTTGAAATGGAAAATCAGCAATGATTCTCTAATCACATTTAATGATGAAGAAACTCCTGGTATGGTTTACACCATCATGGATACCACTGACAACATCATTCACTTGCAGTTAATGGATGATATTTTTGTCACACTAGAGAGGTAGATTATAGCTCATTGAGGTGATTTAGATAATCATCCGCCTGACGCAGAATTTCTTCTTTTTTATCAGCATCCATTTTATCCCATGTACGATACATCATCCCAATTCGAGGGTTTTTTTCAAAGGTTTGGCGATGTTGATCATAGAAATTCCAGTAGAGTGAGTTAAAAGGACAAGCTTTGTCACCAGTCTTTTTGCTTTTGCTGTAGTGACACTCTTTGCAGTAGTCACTCATTTTGTCGATGTAGTTGGCTGAGGAAACATACGGTTTGGTTCCCACAATTCCTCCATCAGCGAATTGACTCATGCCCCGGGTGTTAGTAATCTCTACCCACTCGATGGCGTCAATGTAAACCCCAAGGTACCATTTGTCCACTTCATCAGGATCAATACCTGTGAGTAAGGCCAAATTTCCAGTGATCATTAGTCGCTGAATGTGATGAGCATACGCATGATCCAGGGATTGTTTGATGGCGTGATGCAAGCAATTCATTTTGGTATTAGCGTCCCAAAACCAAGAGGGTAGTTTTTTTGTATGATCCAAATGGTTTAGCGTAGCGTATTCTGGCATTTTTGCCCAATAAATCCCACGCATGTACTCGCGCCAACCGATGATTTGCCGTACATAACCTTCTACCGATGATATGTCAATTTCGTCAGTATTCTCCTGCCAATAATCAACAACTGTATTTACAACCTCCTTTGGCGAAAGGAGTTTAACATTCATCGCAAATGACAACAGTGAATGGAAACTGAATGAAGTTCGAGTGGTCATGGCATCCTGATAGTCTCCAAAGTTTCTCAGGAACCGCTTACAAAAAATTTCAAGATCCGCCAGTGCCTCTCTCCTGGTGGTAGGCCAGATGAAGTTTTTTGCATCTATGGCTCCAATAGTTTTGATCTCTGAGCTTTTGATCAATTCAACGATCTCTGAAACATCATTGGTCCGACTATTTCGGTCGGGGATGCTCACAGAATCCGGAAGTTTTTTTCGGTTGTCTTTGTCATAATTCCACTGACCTGTAACCGGATCTTTTCCATCCATCATGACATAATGCTTTTTGCGCATATGACGATAAAAAGATTCCATCAGATAGGTTTTCTTTCCTTCAAAGAAACCGGCCAGATCTTCCCGAGATGTGTAAAAGTGTTCTGAATCTACGGCTTGCCATTCGATATCTAGCTGTTGGCAATACTCATTGAGTTGTTCATCCAGACGAAACTCATCGGGTAATTGGTATTCAAACCTTTGGAAACTTTCTTTTTCAATGAGTCGGTCGATATTTCCGGGAATGGATTGTTGATTTTCAGAATCATTCAATTCGAGATAGAGGAATTGATGTCCCTTATCTTTCATCTCGTTGGCGAAAGCGCGCATTGCAGTGAAGAACCCTGCTACTTTTTGGATGTGATGAGGGACATAATCGGTTTCCTGTCGTACCTCCATCATCACAAAAGTGATCTCAGAATCGACGGAATCAAACCAGCTGTGCTGATGATTGAGTTGGTCCCCAAGAATTAGGCGAAGCGTTTTCATTGATGCCATAACTCCTGTAGAAGCCTTTGGTTATTTCTTCTTCTGAGGTTTCTTCTTGTTTTCTATTTCCTCAATAGTGGTTTCAATGGTTTTCAGCACGGTGTTGGTCTCTTTAAAGATGGCATCTCTTGAAAATCGAAGAACGGTTAAACCAATGTTCTCGAAATCTTTCTCTTGAGTAATGTCTTTGTCTGGAAAATGGCTGTTCCCTTCGAGTTCAATTACCAGGAGTAACTCATGGCAGAAAAAGTCAGCGATATAGTTCAACAAGGGTTTTTGTCGATGAAACTCGTAACCTTTCATACGCTTGTCCTTCAGAAAATACCACAGCTTAATCTCCGTCTTGCTGCTCTTGTTTCTTCGTTTTCTGGCAATCTCTACCAAGTCAGGGTTGTAGGGTATAATGGTGCGTTTCACTTTTTTACAGGCAAGTTAATCTATAATCATGAGCCTCTGCTGTGTTGACTTATCTCCTCAGCTATTTCAGATCATGGAGTAAATACTTAAAATTGCAGCGTGAAGACTATTGCACTCAAACCGGGAAAAGAAAGATCATTGGAGCGTAGACATCCCTGGGTGTTTAGTGGAGCGCTGAACTTGCAAGAACAGATTGCTGATGGAGAGTTGGTTCGAGTGACCAATAAGAAGGGTCGATTTTTAGGAATTGGTCATTTCCAGAATGCCTCTATTGCGGTTCGAATCATCTCATTTGAAGATCGAGCAATAGATCATTCGTTTTGGGTGGAGACCATTTCTGATGCGAAGGCTACACGAGCCCGCTTAAGTTTGCCAAATGAATCCACAGACATTTACCGATTGGTTCATGGTGAGGGAGATCAGCTAACCGGACTTATTATTGATGTCTATGGAAATACGGCGGTCATTCAACCTCACAGCCAGGGCATGTATTTGCAAGCCAAAGAGATCAGCGAGGCACTGAAGGAAGTGTTGGGTGACTCTTTGAAAACCTGCATTTTGAAGCATCCAAGTCATGTCAAGGATGATTCAGCTGAGGTGCTATTTGGTGAGACAAAAGAGATCTATTTGGCTAAAGAGTGGGGAGTAACCTTCCAATTAGATCTACTTTATGGTCAGAAGACAGGGTTCTTTGTAGATCAGCGAGAAAACCGGCGCCGATTAGGAGAATACAGCAAAGGCAAGAAAGTGCTCAATACGTTCTGCTACAATGGTGGCTTTAGTCTCTGTGCATTGAACGCTGGAGCAGAGAAAGTGGTGTCCATCGATGTGTCCAAATCAGCAATAGAGCAAACCAAAGAGAATCTGAAGCTGAATGGATACGATCCTGAAGTGCATGAATGCATTGCCATGGATACATTTGATTACATGCAGCAAAACGAGCAGGATTTTGATGTGATTGTGTTGGATCCGCCAGCATTTGCCAAGCACATGAGTGCCAGACACAATGCGTTAAAAGGATATACACGATTGAATGCCATGGCCCTTCGTCAAATCAAACCAGGCGGAATCCTTTTCACCTTTAGTTGTTCGCAAGTGGTGGACAAAACCTTGTTTTACAATGCGATTGTAGCAGCTGCGATTCAAGCTGGAAGAACCGTGAAGGTTTTAGAAAGACTTTCTCAACCAGGAGATCATCCAGTCAGTATTTTCCATCCAGAGGGAGAGTATTTAAAGGGATTGATTTTGGAAGTATGGTAGGATCAGCCTTAATAGGTGTTGTGTCATCCTGAACTTGATTCAGGATCTTTTTTTGTTTGTCAGTGTATAAGGTTCTGAAATAAACCTGTCTGCCGACAGGCAGGTTCAGAATGACGTATTCATCTAACTATTAAGGCTGACTTGGTTAGAATTATTTCTTCTTCTTTGTAGTGATGATGATGACACCTGTTTCTGAGTTGTACTCTTTTATAGCTTTCTCATCTTTGATCACATCTATCTTCTCAATGGTTTTTGGATCGAGCTCATGAAGTTTCTCTTTGCTTGAAACCTTTCCATTGATGATAACCATGGGCTCTCCATTTCCACCTCTAACCCTGAAAGTGGTTGATTTTGAATCATCTTCTCCGGATGTCCTAATATTAAACTCTGTTGACCCAGACTCTACCTCATCATCTGAGTTGATGGAAGTAATGATGATCACCCCGTTCGGAGCATCATATTCTTCCACAGCTTTTTCTCCTTTCAGAACATTCATGGATTTAATTTTTGTTGGATCTAGCAATGAAATGATCGAATGATCGTATTTGATCCCGTCAATGTAGACGTCAGGTTCCGCACCATCTTTTAATTGGATGGTCATTTCTTTTTTCACCGTTTTGTCTTGTGCGATAGCACTACTAAATGATAGGCACAAGGCAGTAAGTGCGAGTATGATATATTTTGATTTCACTGTATTCTTAAGGGTTTAATTTAACAATTGGATTTAGTTTGTAGCTACGTATATTTCAATCAGCTCATCGCTGTAGAGAACTTCTTTATTGGCTGGTTTTTCCTCTGGAAACATGGAGAGTGCCTCTTGAAGCATTTGTTCTTTTTGGCTAAGACTCATTTCTGTATCATTGGTATTGTTGAAAAAAATGAAGCTCATTACCATTACAACAGAGGCTGCCGCTGCCGTTAGTCCATAGATAAACTGCTGCTTTTGTTGCCGTTTGCTTTGTATATTCTCCCAAATAGAGTCCTCTAATCCTTCTGGAGCGGCTTTCTTACTTTGCGATAAATACTCTGCCCAGGCATCTTCATTTGTAGAATGGAAAAGCTCTTTTTCTTCTTCAAGAGAAGTTTCTCCATCCAAATATTTTTTCATGACCTCATCTCTTTTCATAGCTGTAGATCGTTTTCAGTTTAGAACTAATTTGTTTACGAGCCCTGGATAATACAACCCGAATGTGATCTCTGGTGAGTCCAGTAAGCTCTGCGATCTCGGCAAACTCAAATCCGTCCAGATCACGTAGTACAAGTACCTCTCGTTGCTGTTCGGGAAGTTCTTTGAGCAACTCACCGATGATTGCGTTCAACTCCTGGTACTCCACTTCTTGATTTGTTCGGTAAGTACTTTCTGGATTGATGGAGTCATCGGAATCTACCATTTGTGGTTTCCGTTTCTTGAGCAAATCCAGGCAATGATTACGAGCTGTCAAAACGACAAATCCCGTAATATTCGGATGCTGAGCCAACTTTTTTCGTTGATTCCAAAGTTTGATCATCACCTCCTGTATAGCATCATTCGCATCCTCCACGTCTCCCAACATTCGGAAAATCATTGGATAAATCTTCTGCGTGAGAGGTAAGATCGTTTCTTTGAATTTCGTCCCGTTCATCTATTATCAATAACGACAAAACCTCTGAGTCATAACAGCAGGTATCGATAAAAATTGAAACATATTCGTCTTCAACCAGTTTAATGATGACAAAAAGAGCGAGTAAGTAAACGGTCTATTATGAAACTATTTAGAAAACTCGCCAGCCTACCCTTTCTAATACTTTACACCATCTTGTTGGGCAAAAACATGCTTTTGCAACTGATTTTGGAAACCAAAACAGCTGTGAACAGGCAGTAATTGCTCTGGTCTTATTGTATTAAATCTAAACAACTCACACTATGGCATTCAACTTAAAGAGATACCTTCAATTTACATTTATTGCGTCCATCCTGTTCATCATTATTGGATTTGTGACAGGCAAGATTTCTGGTGAAAGCTTCACCTATATTTCCCTGATTGGTACCGTTCAGGCGATTTTCAAAATTCTATTAGTGGCTTTGATGCTGTTACTAGGATTAGTCATGTCATTACCGGCATTGATCGCGGATTTGATTCTTTTGTTCCTTGGGTTCAGCTTTCCATTACTGGAATCTATATGGGGCGTGATCTGGGGACAAGTAACCATCGGTTGGTTTTGGGGAAGTACCTCAGGATCCAGCGTGCTATTTGGGTCAATTATCCTGGCAGTAATTTCTTTCTTTGCAATGCGCAGAAGATAAAACGAATCAAAAGCCGTTGGACAGATGTCTGATGGCTTTTTTCGAAAACGGTTTTGTGGCTTATCTTTAGCCCATGCCAGAACAGAAGTCTGAATATCCTATCAAAGTCACCGATGAACGACTGATTAAGCGCATCACCATAATGGGTGTTTTTTCAGATGTGTTTAGCATGTTCAACATTGAGCGTGGATTGGTTTATACACTGAAGCTGCTATTCTCCAATCCGGGAGTGCTCCTTAATTTATACCTGAAGGAAGGTCGATATCTCATTTTCAATAGTTTTCGACTCTTAATTCTAACCACAGCTATCAGTTTGCTAGCCATGCGATTGATCTCTCCGGAAGATTTCTTGAGGGGTTTTGCCGAAGGAATGAATAACTATGACAGTCCAGATCAGATTGATATTTTGGAGTATGAGGCCTGGATATCTGATTGGTACAACCTGATTCTTTGGACGGCTATTCCACTTTACGCCCTGTTCTCATACTTATTTAACCGCAAGCAAGGGTATAATTATGCTGAGCATGTAGTAATGCAATCCTTTCACATGAGTGCGCTTAATATCATCACCACCATTTTTGTAGTGTTGGTGACGCTTTCGAATGAGGTGTGGCTGATGAGTGTCATGTTGATGGCACTGGTAGTCTATTATTTCTGGATGCTACTAGCCTGGTTGAAGAGGTACTCCTTTTGGTTCATCTTCAAAAATGTGTTGGGATATGTGATTGCCAATTTACTATATCTGATTGGGGTAGGTGTGGCAGTTGCGCTGGTGTTTTATGAGTGATAGTCAAAACCGAGATAAAAAGGATTGGAGTTTGATTAGCCAACCATCCCAACCATCAATCGTTAGACTGGTATGCAAATCGCCATGGACTACCTGAGAAAGCATTGGATCTCCTTAGTTGTCATCTTTTTACTGGGATGGTTAAGTGTTTTCCTGATTTTTCAATTTGTGGACATTAGTAGAGATATGCTGGCCAATGAGTTTGAGCAACTGGATCAGGATGCAGCTATGTTGGCTTTGACTATGAGAAATCAGACCTTCACTACTCTCATGCAAGTCATTACCAATTTTGGAAACTGGTATGCATTTTTAGGTGTTTTTGTGATTCTCTCCTATACCATTTATAAACAACGTGGGCATATTAAAAGTCCTTTAATATCTGTTGCGATCATTACAGGAGCGAGTGTGGTGATGTATATCCTCAAGGAAGGTTTTGATCGTGAGCGACCAACATTGGATACTCTCGTAAATGCGAGCCTCTCCAGTTTTCCATCGGGTCACTCCATGATTTCGGTTGTGTTTTACGGGTTTGTTATTTTCTACATTTGGCAAGTAAGTAGAAGTCTTTTCTTTCAGGTATCGAGTTCTACCTTTTTCATTGTTTTGATTACGCTGATCTGTTGGAGCCGGATATACTTAGGGGCACACTTTGCCAGTGATGTCTTGGCGGGAATAGTCGCAGGGGTAGGCTGGTTGTCTACATCGCTACTCATCTATCTGGTGATAAAACTGATTCGTAAGAAAGAGCAGGAACTGGTTGGGTAGGACAATTAAAAGGGCATCTCTTTTCAAACCCCACCTAATCCGCCGGTAAAGCACCTCCAGTGGGAATCAAAGCAACTGACTTATATCTTTAACAATCGTCCATGTAAATAGAATAATGATCAGCCCCCAGAAAATTTGATCAATGCGGTGGTAGAGTTTGTAATTGAACGGTTTGTTGAAAAGGCCTTCTGTAATCAATGGAATGGTTCGGGTCATGGCTGTTTTTGGAAAGGGAAGGAACTCGTAGAAGACGAAGCCTGCTAGAATGACGCCCGTGATTCTAAGAAACCGTAAATGAGACCATTCTCCAAATAGCTGTGACATGCGTACTGGGCCAGATAAGCTGTCCGAATCGGCAATTCCTCCAAAGATCAAAATGTACAGTGCCTGGATGTTGACCCAAACCAGGCGGAAGGGTTCTAAAAACCCGTATCGGAATGCTTTCAAAATACTTTCTTCTTGTGCAAAACCAAGAATTAAAAAGAGGACAATTGCCATTAGCATCATCGAAAATGCGCCTCCAAAATTGATGAGCAGTCGATGAAGAATAGATCGGTCTGCATATTCCCAAGCCATTTTCATACGCCCCTTGGAACCATCCGGCTGATAGCTATAAAAACGAGCGAAGTAAGGTAGTGGGATGAACAAACCCACTGAGATGTTCACCACACTTAGTGAAAAAGTAAATGCTGGTTTTTCTCCATAACCGAGAAAGATGTGCCGATCATAGATCCCATATCGCAAGCACAGTACGAGCTTCCCCAGAAGATACACCAGGTAAATGAAGAGGTAAGCGACTATGGTCGATACAGTGGGGGACATTGGTTTATTGTTTCATGACAAGTTCCCAGAAAAAGGTATGACTTCCAAATGGTATATTATCGAATTACTTTAGTTTTTGAATCACTGCATACTTACTATTATGCATCCATGTAGGATCTTTTTCATTAAGATCTTCAATCAGTTTTTGGGAAAGACTTGTTTGTATATCAGACTTCAAGGTCCTCAAAGCGAATACCTGCTTGAATTCTATACTAGAAAGATCGAATGTCAAATGTGGAGAGAACGCCTTGTCATGAAAAAACCGTCGGTAGTTAGCGTCTCCTTTAGATAACAATAAGTTGGTTGGGCTCTCAATAAATGGTAATTGGTCATAAAAAGTTGGGGCATTCCAGAATGGATGGCTGAGTACTTTCAATTTTTTGGAATCCAGGAGGCTCCTTATCGCAGAAACAAAGTCTGATTGTCCAGTAAAATCTAGAAAATCAAGTAGGATTTCAAAATCATCAGTCGTGGCATCCGAAACCAGCAACGGTAAGTGTTTTAAATGTAATGTAACATCTTCACAAGTTTCGGCCAACTTTTTTATGAGTATTAAATCAGTAAATAACTCTACACCTGAATTGTCCCCAATAATGTGCAGACCATTTTGGGGCAAATTATTAATCAGTTTTGCTTCATCATTGATGAGATAGACAAGTTCAGCGCCTTTATTATCTTTAACTTGACTTAAGTCTGCTTGATTTCCTTCAAGCGAAAGATGTAAACATTGATTTAAGTTAAGGTTTGAATATTCTGAAACAATTTTATTGAAGAAGGAACTATTTTTTTCTAAGTCCTCCCTTTTGATTATCTCAAAGGGGTCAATAAAATCCTGATTTTTTGAAATTATTTGGATGATCAATCGATAGAAATACATTTCAAGGAAGAAGAACGGTACCTCCCTGTATGTCTTACCTGTATGATTCTCAAAGAAAGAGGACCAATAAATTGACTCATTCTTTGGAAGATCTAGTAATTCAATTCGTAAATCATCCAAACGATCCCTTAGGCTAATCAGTTCGACTTTACTTTGCTCTAATAATTTTGGATTTCTGACAATATCATTTAATATCTTAGGGAAGCGTGTCTCCAAAGTAAATCCAGCGAAGGATCCTTGAGCAGGATATATATAATCGTAATTGTTCAATTTTGTATTGATTGCTTTAACGAATTCGAAACTACTCAAGAGTGATGGTATTAGCTTGATTTTGCGCCAAGTTTTCTAAAAGCTTGAATGAATTGGTAAATGAAGTAGGAGTTTATTATCCTGTATAATCCGTCAAAAAAACGCCCAGATGTTGTTAAGTCAATACCAAAATCTTTTATTAGGAAATCGGATTCATGCAATGGATTCATAAAAAGTACTGAATAGCTAGCGATAGTGCCTAACGTATGAATTCCGGCATCAGAAAAATCAAAACGAAACCCCAAAAACCATAAATAAGTACTAAAAGCTAATATTCCTAAAATAAGAACCACCTTTGAAGCTTTTAAAGCGTCATCTCCGAAATAATTTGTCCAACTATTTGCTTCTAGTGACAGCCAATCTCCTATTTCATTATTGCTTAGCTTTTTCTTTCGGTATATTTTTTTTAGTAATTCCAAAGAATGCGCCTTATACCTTAGGGCGTTTGGATGATCTTTAGCAGAAGTAAACAATTGGCTTATTTGGATCATTAGATCTCGTCGGATTACCCATGATTCAATATTTTTTGAAGCTTTATCTGAAGAATTGCTTCGGTGACTATCATTTTGATTTATGAATTGGATTCCGTTTTCTTGTTTTTGAATTGATGGTGAAAATCTCTTAAAATTGTTTAAATCTTTGGGAAATTGAGTTCTCAATAGAGTAGTTTCTTCGAATCGGGTGTCACGGTAATAAATGCGCCAATCCTTCCCAAAATCGCAATTAATCATCAGTGCATGCCCTAGATAAGATTTATCCAGAATCAATTCTGGGGAAGGAGAAATAGGATTTTTGGAACATTCCAAAAGAGTTAACTTTCCTTTATTTATAAATTGTATAAAATCTAGGACTCGAATTCGAGATTTTTTAATGAGCAGGTCAAGCTTAGAGTGACTTGTTTTTGTAATTAGAATACCGCCAATGTTGTATGATTTATAGATTTCGAATTTTTCTAACTTTGATGAATCTAGCCAAATTCGATTAATGTAACGAAATTTTAAGCGAGCGTTTGAAACATAGGATTTGTCTATAACTAAACTATGATTTTCGAAAGTGCTCTCTGATCTTTCTGGAGGATTTCCTTTCACATTGAACTCTTTTGTGAAAGAAGTTTTTACAATCCTTAAATTGATTATTTTACAATTGTATAATTGAAAACTACAAAGACTTGTATTTCTCAATTCAATTTTTTTGATCTCGCAGAGATTTCTTATAGCAATTGACCATCCAGCAGAAGTGTATTCTCTTTCCATTGAATAGATATGAGATTTTTTAATTATCAGACTGTTGATTCGTAAAGCATAATGGTCGTGAGTGCTATCAATCATCGCCTTTTCTGGCCCATTAATCAAAACCCCTTTCAGAATATTGGATTTGATAATGGAGAGATTGTGGATGGAACAAATGTTTTCAATAAGAATATGTTCGACATTTGACTTCTTAATTATTTCAATTTGATTTATTGCCGTACCACTAACTTTAAAAATTTGTTTGATTCTACATTTAATTAATCTTAAATGGACATTTGAAATTTGCAGATCTTGAAGAACCAACTTATCTAATTCAATTTTATTTAGAATTATCAAGATTTTCATGTGTCCCTGATTTGAGAAAAACTTGATTAATTCAATTATTCTGCTTTCAGAAGTTTTGCTTTCTATGGTTAAGGCTGAATGTCGTTCATTCCAAGATTCTGAATCGCTCCTAAGTTCTTTCAAATCCTTCATTTAGTAAATATCAAAGCAACTTGTTGATGAAATTCGTTATAAGCGATATAATCAATATGTAGTGCATTGCTTTTAGCAAACTTTTCGGTCTCTTTGATTTCATGGTTTTTCCAAATCTCTTCGCTAGTTATGTCATTCCTATAATTGAATCCTTCATCCAGTACAATCACTGTTTTGTTAGGTTTTATCAGTTGTTTTAAGTGTTTGTAAATTGATTTGCATGATTGGCGAATATCAGTATCAATATGTATGAAGTCGATTGAATATTTTTTTTTCTCTATGTATTCCACGAATTTTGAAAGAGATTCACCAATTTCTCCCATAACTAATTTCACGTTGGGCAAGGGAGTAAAAGGAATAAAAGCATTGGCCTCGTTGGTACCTCTTGGTTTAAGGATCATGTTTTTACCTTCTATAGCAAATTTCTTGGTGTAGCGAAATCGGCCTATTGGAAAGGCTTCTTCCTTACCCTCCCACGCATAGGGTAGACCATTACCACTGTCAAAACCATATACAGTTCTGTCAAACCCTAAAGCTGCAATGAAATTCAAGGTACGACCAGTGCAAAACCCAAACTCAAGAAAGATGCCTCTTTCTTTTTCTGGATTTAAACGCCTTGCTTCATTGACCGCATATTGTAAAACCTGTGATTCACTCTGACAAATTTGAGCATCTGAAAGATAGTCTTCTACAAACTGTTTAGAGCCTGTTGTTAAAGTCCGATTGGTTGAATTAAAGTGAAGTACATTGTTCCCTCCAATTGGCTTCCCTTTTTTATTCTTAGGAGGAGTATCAATGACGAAATCAAAATTTAAAGGACAATTGAATTGATCAATGAAAGATGCTTCATATTCTTCTAATTGTTTATCATCCATGGCGATATTAAGTTAATTGGTGAATAACTGATAAATTACTTTCAAAATCTATCAAAATCAAGCTTATAGATAGATCATTGGGTTTTAAAGGCACTTTTGAAATCCGACCTATTCTCGCTACTTATCCTTCAGAAACAGTCCTCCTTTAACCATCCAGGAAAATCCGAAGTTAGCGAGAGCTACCCACTCCAGGATCAGGACGATCTTCGTACTGCATAGTTTTTCTGCATCCCACATGGTTTGGAACAAGTAGATAGCAATTATCGAAAGTATGATCAGGATCCCATTAATCAGATAGATCCAGTTTCGCGTCAGTTTTTGGTTGGTTGGGTGAGCAGATTTTTTACGGAATAGCACCAAGCACATATAGGCCAGCGCTGCAAACATGATCAAGGCGCTGATGTAATGGATTGTAGACACGTCTACATCATTCAGGCTAACCACAATACATCCCGAGTGATCGCATGGAACCGTTGTTGGAAACATCGCTACTCCCAGTCCCCCTATTCCGGCAATGGTAGTGACAATGAAATCTTGTGAATTGGGATATCCTTTGTAAATAATCAGCAAAATACTGATGGTAGAGAGTGCTCCTACGAACACATTTCCTACAATGCTGTAATAATAATGACTGATCGTTTCCTGTACGCTTTCGCATCGTCCAGAAGCAAAGGAAAGTATGATGAGTAGTGCTGGGAAGAGCAAGGCTGTCCATCCAATGAGTTGCTTGATGGTGTTGGAGCTGATCAGCTGTGGTTGTTGATTAGACATTTTTCAAGTTAGTTTGGTGATTTAGGGTTGAATATCGCACATAAGTGATTGATAGTCAATACCGCTTTTGTGGTAGAAATCGATATGTTACCCTATGCTTAGGAGAGATTCTTCCTACTTCAGAATGACAATGAATTGGAGGAATTTATCTCACTAACTTTAGTCTTCAAACTTCAAGTTCTCAAACAGTATGGCGTCTCAACTGTTTATTCAATACTTTTAATGGAGGAAGGTGTTTGTTGTACTCGAGCCTGATAATAATTGATAATTGTTTCATCTAACCTCAGCGCAAAGCAGCCAACCATTCATTAAATTTGATATAAGAATCATTTTTTCTGTCATTTGATTTAAAAGAGCATTCTCGTTAAAAATGCCTCCCTTATCATCATGACAGCCATGAATAAGCATACACATGAAAAAAGTACTCATCATTCTCGCATCTTTGATAGGATTGATCCTCGTAGCAGCGATTGTTCTACCTGTTATTTTTAAAGACGACATCCAGGCAGCTATTGACAAAGAACTAGATAATGCGCTCAACGCAAAAGTTTACTATGACACGGATGCATTTAGTGTTTCTCTGTTTAAGAGCTTTCCAGACATTTCTGTGACGGTCGGCGATTTCGGAATTGTGGGAATTGAGCCTTTCGAAACGGATACCCTGGTAGATATCAAAGAATTTAGCCTGACTTTAGACATTATGTCGGTAATCAACGGGGATGAGATAGAAATTGTGAATGTTTCAATCATTGAGCCGACTGTGAATGTGCTGGTACTGGCCGATGGCACAGCCAACTATGACATTGCGAAACCTTCTGAAGAAACTGTAGAAGAAGAAACGAGTGAAAGTGCCCCGCTTTCAATCAAAATTCAGGGCTGGGAAATTGTTGATGCTAACGTATTGTATGCCGATGCGGCTACTCCAATGATTGCAGCCATTGGTGGTCTGAATCATTCTGGTTCTGGAGATTTTTCTCAGGACGTGTTTGATATGGTGACGACTACTACCGTAGATGCGATGACCTTCAATTATGACGGAATTGACTACATCTACAAAAAGTCCTTGAATGCAGACATTACCATGGCGATGGATTTAGCCAATATGAAATTTACCTTCAAAGAGAATCAGGTTAGTCTGAGCAATTTTGGTTTTGGTTTTGATGGTTATGTAAGTATGCCAGGTGACGATATCGACATTGATATTACTTATGCGGGTAAAGAAATAGATCTAATCAGCGTGTTGTCGTTGATTCCAGGGACTTATCAAGAATATTTGGATGGAGTGACTGCTACAGGTACTGTTGGTTTCGATGGCTATGTGAAAGGTCTGGTCACAGAAACGGAGTTACCACAAGTGTTAGCTAATTTCTCAATCGAAGGAGGAAAGATCGTTTATGCGGATTATCCCATCCCTATGGAGCAAATAGATGTGAAAGCAACTTTCAATATGCCTACGGCGGATCTGACAGAGACTTCTTTCTTGATGGACAAGTTCCATATGTTGTTGGATGGTGAGGAAGTAACTGCTTATTTGGATTTCAAAGATCTAGAAGATTATTACTGGGATTTCCGAATGAATGGAAACCTGGATCTGGAGAAAATTACCCAGGTTGTCAAACTGGAAGAAACCACACTGAAAGGGAAAATCAATGCCCAGCTTAACACCAAAGGACGTATGTCTGATTTGGAGGCTGAGCGCTATGCGAACCTGCCAACTACTGGAAGCATGGAAATCAATGGACTGTACTATGAAAGTCCGGACTTGCCTCAAGGCTTTGGTATTGCGAACACCAAAATGACCCTCGATCCTAAAGACATTACCTTGGCTAATTTCAAAGGAAATGCGGGCAGAACAGACCTAAACATGGATGGTAAAATATCCAATTACCTCGCTTATGCACTGAATGATAGTGCGATGCTTTATGGCAAGCTCAATTTCAGTTCGGAGGTGGTAGATGTGAATGAGTGGATGACAGAAGAAACGGAAGAGGAAGTACCAGAAGATACATCTGCATTGGAGATCATTCGTATTCCAGAAAATGTGGACTTTGTGTTGGCATCCAATATTCAATCCATCATTTATGATAACCTGGAGTTAAAGAATTTCAACGGGAAGTTGATTATTCGAGATGGGGCCATCCAAATGGAAAAAGTCGGGTTCAACTTGCTGGACGGACAATTTGAAATGAATGGAGCTTACGAGTCAGCTATGTCTTTGGTTGATCCATTGTATGATTTTGATTTCAGCATCAAAGGAATGTCGATTGCTTCGGCTTTTGAGTCCTTCTCAACCATTCAGACGTTGGTACCGGTGGCAGAAAAAATGACTGGCAAGTTCTCCACAGATTTTAAATTGGGAGGTTCTATAGGTGAAGGCATGATGCCTAACTACGACGACATGCAGGGAGCAGGCTTAGTTCAGATCGCTCAGGCGGCATTGAAAGACGTGAAAGTGCTAACAGCAGTATCCAACGTGAGCAAACTCGATCAATCAGATGGAGAAGTAACACTAAAAGATGTATTGCTTCAAACTGAGATTCGTGATGGTCGTTTGTGGGTAGAGCCATTTGATATCAAATTAGGTGGTAAAAAAGCAACTGTAGGTGGTAGTACTGGTGTGGATGGTTCTTTAGACTATGCCATGGCTATGGATGTGCCTGCAGGGCAAGTTGGAGATGCCTTGAATAGTGCGATCTCATCCTTTGCTGGAATGAGCAACGTCGTTGGTAAAGACATTACTCTGAATCTAGGTATCGCTGGAACCTACGATGATCCTAAAGTGAAATTGTTGAGTGCCTCACCAGGAGGCGAAGGAGGAGGAGTGAAAGCCGCTCTTGAACAACAAGCTAAGGCGAAAGTAGATGAGAAAAAAGCTGAAGTTACAGAGAAGGTAAATGAGGCTAAGGATTCTGCAACTGCAGTAGTCAACCAAATAGTTGATGCTGCCAAAGAGGAAGCCAAAGAAGCGGTGGACTCTGTTAAAAACGAAGCTACTGAAGAGGTAAAAGACAAAGCCAAAGATGCAGTAAAGGACTTGTTTGGTAAAAAGAAGAAAGGCGGAGGAAAATAATAATTTAGTGACTAGTGACAGGTTTACTAGTCACTAGTCCACTCGTTGCTAATTAACTGGAATGAAATACGTACCCATATTCTTCTTATTTCTATTTGCCTGTGTTACACCACAGCCCGAACAAGGTNCATTGTATGATTACGATATAGAGGAGCGTTTGGTCGAGTTGGGAATCGAACTGCAAGTACCGGGGGCTCCTATGGCGAATTATGTCAATTCTGTCAGATCTGGAAACCTTGTGTTTATGGCAGGTAAAGGTCCTCGGTTACCTGAAGGAGGGAATGTGACGGGTAAATTAGGAGATAGTCTATCAATAGAACAGGGATATGAGGCAGCTCGTCTTTCGGCAATCGCCCAATTGGCCGCTTTGAAACAAGAAATTGGAGATCTCAACAAAGTCGTTCGAATTGTGAAAGTGACCGGTATGGTCAATGCCACACCTGATTTTACTGAGCACCCTGAAGTTATCAATGGTTTTTCCGATCTGATGGTAGAGGTTTTTGGAGATCGAGGCAAGCACGCTCGTGCTGCTGTTGGCATGGTTTCTCTTCCTAGAGACATTGCGGTAGAGATTGAGATGGTGGTGGAGGTTAGTGACTAATGGTGCTCCTAGCCTGCCTGTAGGAGGACAACGTACAAAGAGTTATTTGAATGTTTATTGTTGAGNTGCTTCCTTTAGTCAGCATGACACTCCAATTTTTTAGGCTGTCATCCTGAGCCTGGCTGTCGGCAGACAGGGAACGAAGGATCTCCCCTAAGTCCTTCACAACCTCAGGATGACAATAAANCCTTTAAAACTTAAACGTATACACGATATTCGGAATCATTGGGAGCTGATAACTTTTCTCAACTTCCTCTGTAGGCTGAATGTAGTATTCACGAACAAGAGCCTGATTTCCTGTCACATTATTAGCATCGAGCTTCAATTCTCTCGTGGTATTGCCTTTGTTTCTACGAATGCCGAATGAGAGATTCAAGAAGAACACATCTTCACCCTGCAGACCCAGCATCTTACTTTCATCGTAAACTGTTGTTCCTGCTTCCTGACTAGCGGTCAAATCTATTGGAGTATATCTGCCACCACCTAACAAGGCCAACTTGGCATTCACAAACATTACCCGATTCTTTTGTGGTTGACCTATGGAAAATTCCTTACCACCAATGAAGTTGACAATGTAATTGCCGTTGAAAGCTGTAGATCGCTCTATACCATCCTTTGGAGTGTATAACGACTCATAGAGCGAAACCGTACTCATGTAGTACAATCCATTGTGGAAGAATCGCTCGTAAGTTAATTCCAGGCCATAGTTTCTTCCTTTTCCGTCATTTACTAATGGCACAGCACCATAAGCATCGTATTCATTGAGCAGAGCGAAACTGCTGTTTGGTTCGTCCTCGACAAGTAATTGATACAAATGTTGGTAATAAGCTTCTACTTTGATGTGCGACTGTGGACTCAGTTGGTAGTCATATCCCAACACCAAGTGAGCTGCTTTTGCTGGTTTCAAATTGGTGTTTGGTTGCCAAATAGTTCCATTTTCCTGGGGAATTCTCGCTAGATAAGTAGAGACCGAGCTTAGTTTACTATGGATTCCCACTCCGGCATTGAAAGAACTTCTTGGTGTGGCCTTCCATCTCACGGCTGCCCTCGGCTCTAATGAAATGGATTCGTTTAGATTGAAATACATAGAGTGTAATCCAGAAGTCACTGTCCAATCATCACTGATTCGATACTTCCAGGACACAAACCCCTGAACTGTTTCGGTCGCATCTTCATCCTGTAAAACATCTTCCAGTTGATCTGTCTCATAGTTGAAGATCTTAGCTTTGGCATCATAACCTAATCGAGAAATGATAGCCCCGGTCTCGATTTTGTGCTGTGCGTTGAATTTGTAATTAAAAGTGGACTGCAGACGAACCGTGTTCTTGGTAATCTGAATATTTTCGTCTTCATAATACTGCATGTCTTCATTGACGTATTCATCGATAGACTCCAATTGAGTACCATTCAATGAAAGAGTGGTTTTCAAGAAAGCCTTTTCATTGAAGAATCGCACATGGGAAGCGCCTATTACTCCCATCTTGCTTCCAAAAATTCCTCGATAGGCAGGATCTCCATTATCATGTTCCTCTTCACCGGAAATGCTACTGATTCCTCCAAGCCCAAAAATGCTCAAGTGATTGTCTTTATTGAGAGGAAGATTGATATTCATAGAGGCGTCTTGGTATTTCGGAATACCACCAAAATCGATGATTCCAAGATCGTTGATCAATTGCAAGGAGCTGTAGCGGTAGTTGACAATGTAAGACCCATTGTAGCCTTTTTTGAATGGACCTTCTGCTGTGAAATCAATTCCTAGCGTACTTGCTGAGGCGGTATACTCTCGAGTCTGGTTATTCCCTTTCTTGTATTTCATATCAAACACGCCGGAAAGTGCATTTCCATATTCCGGAGCAAAAGCTCCCGTCATGAAATCNGAGTTAGCCAGCATGTTGCTGTTCANTGCGTTGATTGGTCCTCCTGTGGAACCTTCCTGGGCAAAGTGGTTTGGATTGGGTATCTCTACTCCTTCTAATCTCCACAGAATACCTTTTGGAGAGTTTCCGCGTACTACAATGTCGTTATTGCCTTCCGCATTACTATTAACTCCAGCGAATGAGGCTACCAAACGAGCAGGGTCGTTAAAGGAACCAGCATAGCGCTGTGTTTCCTCGACAGAAAATGTTCTGGCACTGACCAAAGCCATTTCGTTGAGTACCTCTGTTTTGTCCTTTTGAGCTGTTACGATAACTTCCTGAAGCTTTTCAATGGATTCACTCATTTCCACGGTGAGGATCACTTCTTTGGCAGCTGTTACCAGTACATTTGGGATTACTTTTTGTTCGTATCCTACGGACTGCACGAGTAAGTCCACCCGGCCATAAGGGACTTCTTTTAGTCGGAAATTTCCTTCCAGATCAGTAGAGGATCCGATAAGAGGATCATGATTGCTAACCTGTACGGTTGCCCCAATCAACGGGCTTTTAGAGTCAGTGTCTACAATGGTTCCTCGGATTACCTGCGTTTGCGCAAAAGCATATGAAACCAATAATGTGTTGAGTAAAAAAATGGTTAGTCGTTTCATTAGAGTTAGTTTTTAAGACGTTTTCGCCTATAGGAAAACCAACACTGGATTTACCCCCACATGGTAAGAAATAATTTTTGATTTGATTTATCGACTTTTTCAAGTGGGCCCGTGTAATAAACAAATTGGTAGATTTCGCGTAACTTTAACTATGGACTGGAGAAATTACATATCGTCTGATCAGAATGTCCTTCTCGGAAAACCAACTGTAACTGGAACTCGAATTTCGGTAGAGCATATCATTGGTTTATTGGCTCAAGGATGGACCGAGCAACAGATTCGTGAGAATTACCCAAGACTTACTCAAGAATCCCTCCAAGCCATTTTTTCCTATATACAAGAATGCCTTAAAGATGGCCTTCTGTACTCTAATGCCTAAGCATGAAGTTTTTGGCAAATGAAAATATTCCATTGACCAGTGTTTATTATCTCAAATCTCTCAATTACGATATTAAAGCCATTGGGCTAGACCAGGCTGGAATTACTGATCAGGAAGTTATGAAAATCGCTATTGAAGAAGTCAGAACAATAATTACATATGATAGTGACTATGGAGAACTCATATTTAAATATGGGTATAGACCGGAGGCTGGAGTGATATTCATCCGATTTCAACCTGAGCAACCGCTCGATACCGGAAAGCTAGTTGAGAAGTTGGTAGGTGAATCACGAATTCAATTTAATAGAGCTCTTACTGTAGTGGACTCAAATTCTATTCGTCAGAAAATATATTAAGACACTAATACCTCACCGCCAGCTCAAACCCGATCCAGGACTTGGAAAGCACATCTCCGAAGTGAGAAGAACTAAAGGCGTTTTTACCAAATCGATCAGCAAAGAGTTCATCTTCGGCATTTTGCACGTCCAACCAGTAATAGTGAAGAATCGGTCCACCAATTACTTCCAAATATTTTGTAAACCGATATCCGAACCGGATTTTGAACCTGAGGTCCATATTAAATCCGTCTATTGTTCTATCCAGTGGTTGTAAGGTATGTGTGGTGCCTTCAAAATCGATGGATGCTTTGTTTTTGATGGTATGATACGAACCGAAGCCCATTCCATAATCCCATAGATTCGCTGAATGTGGATTGATGCCGGCATGCAATACCGTATAAAACTTGTAGATACCTGATCGAAAAGACAAGTTGTAAGGAGTTACGTCATTGGTACTCAGTTCAAAATGATGAATGCCATTTTTAGACAAATTCAATACACCGATCATCGCTCCAGAGGCAATCGAGTCGGCCAAATTGAATACGCCAATTTGAAGTCCTTTTAACGTTTTGGTGTAATTGAGCAGCCCACTGGCTTGTACTCCTTGAAATGTCCCCGTATTCCAGTTGATAGATCCCGCCAATTGATTGCCTTTACCATTGGTGGTCGTATTGATTGCTCCTGCGAGTTGCCAACCATCGAGATCTCCACAGTGATTGGAAAACCCTCCCATTTGCAAACCTTTCACCCAGCCAATCGTCACATTGGACATTCCTGCCATCTGGACCCCATCGGTATAGTCTCCGTTGATATTGACAGCTCCAGACATTTGTACCCCTTCTACATAAGACCTTTCCATGTTCAACACTCCTCCCAATTCTACCCCTTCGAGAGCATGACTATAACCGGCAATTAAATTGACAGAGAATTTGTTGGTAAACTTTCCTGATAAGAAACCATTCGTACTAATTCCTGGAGTTAAAGCAAGGTGCGCCCATCTACGCTCCGTTAAGTTCACATTTTTCGTATGTGTTTTCATCGTGGGGCTATTGAACACACTGAAAATCTTTTCTTTCAGCAAATCCTCCACTTCAGCACTCTTCCTTTTCAAGGCAATGGTCCATTCGGAGTTTCTTTTTACCTGGATGATCGTGTCTTCATAGTTTTCTTTGGTGATTGCAATAAAAGCGATATCATCTGGCAGATTCACATCTAGTGAATAGTCTCCTGAAGCATCCGTCAATACAGGTTTGAGAGTGTGAATCTCATAAATAGAGACATTCTCCAATTTTTTATTGGTACCCGCCTCTACTATTTCGCCTTTGATAGTGATAGGCTTTACTCGCTCCGAGAATCCCACAGCCTCTTTTTTGGGTAAGAGTATGACATAGCTGCCCCGAATTTTATAGTTGTAATCATCGGCAAAAACCTGATCTACTGCCTTCTCAAGCGGCACATTCTCTAGTGATGCTGTTAATGTCCTCTGATTTAGAATATCAGGATTGTAAGCGAACCGATATCCTGAAGCCTGTGAAAACTGATGAATTGCGTCTGAAACAGGGACATTATCGAGCTCAAGACTGACCTGGGCAAAGGAAAACAGTGTGATGAATAAAGCGAATAGAGTTACAAGTTGTCGCATCCTTCACCAATGAGTAAATAAGCTCCATCGGACTTCTCCACCTCAAAGGATTGAGAAAGTCCGATAATCTCTAATATTTCATCAATACTCTGACTCTCAAAAGTTGCTTGTAGCTTACATTCAAGCATATTTTGATCACTAACAGCAATATCTACATCGTAGGCCTCTTCCAGATCTTTGATCACTGTGGCCATGTCTACACCCTGGAATGATAGTTTTCGCGAGAACCAATATTGCTCGGTTCCAGATTCTGAATTTTCCGATTTGGTGAGTTCTTCCTTGCTTAGGTTAACTGAAACCTGCTCGCCAGCGGTCAAAACTTCAATGCCGAATTCTGATTTTACTTCTACTCGACCTGTAGCTACTGAGACTTTTACACTTTCAGCAGATTCTTTGATGTTGAAGCTCGTTCCCAGTACAGTTATCGTGACATCCTGCACTTTCACAACAAAAGGCTGCTCAGGTTTATGAGCTACTTCGAAAAATGCCTCACCTGACAATGATATGTTTCTCGTTGTGCCTTTGAATTCCTTTCGATAAACCAGAGTACTTCCTTCGTTTACAGTGATTTTGGTGCCATCGGATAACTCCACTTCATCAATAGTTTCAGCTACTAACTGCACATCATTGTCTTCACGGATGATCATCAAAAATGCACTTGCGGCCAGAATGACTGCCGCTGCCACCTTCCAGACGTTCCAGAATGAAGGTGTCGATTGTTCGTGGGCTTCTTTTTTGGCTTTGACTTTTGCAAAAGCAGTTGCTATGTCTACTTCGACTGATTGATGGTTGATGGCACCAACGTCATTCCAAATGGTGCTGAGAAGTTCAAGCTCCTCTAGATTTTCTTCACTATTCCTCGCCCAACTTTGGATTTGAGTCAATTCATCCTGATCACTCTCACCAGCGAAATACCGGGAAAAAGCTTCTGAAGATGGTTTGTATATGTTATTTGACTCCATTTCTTATTTGACAACTAATTCAAAATTTACCCCCATGCATCCACAACCATAAAATTAACGGCAAGTAATCTCCCAACTCATTTCTCAGTATTTTCAGCGCTTTTCCCATCTGATTCTCTACCGTTTTTAAAGACAGATTTAATTCCTCAGCTATTTCCTTGTAGCGCTTCCCCTCAAATCTGTTGAGCTCAAAAATCTCCCGACACTTCTCAGGGATTTTATTCATCGCAGCCTGTAATCGATCAACTAGCTCGTCATATTCCAATTCATCTGCCGACTGAGACAATGGACTCTCGTATTGATTGGCATATGCCATCTCTACTTTTTGATGCTTGATGAAGTTGAGACAGGCATTTCGAGTAGCAGTAAATAGATAAGACTTGGCAGACGAACTGATCTCAATAGTTTCAGCCTTGATCCAAACATTGGTGAATACATCTTGCACTAGTTCTTCAGCCTGATCCTTGTCTCGTAGATAGTTCATGGCAAAGCCTACCATCACGGGATAGTGTAGATTGAAAAACGATTCAAACTCTTTTTCGTCAGTAGGAATTGAGTTTTTTAGGCTTGTGGTCACTGGTTTGAAAAAATGTTAATACTCCCAGATATCCGTCAATTTNTATGGAGATCCATGAGAGGTGTGCTCATCTCCCTTGAAATAACGGAATTTCGGCAATATTATCAAACTTCTGAGATCTTCACGATCTAGTTTTAGCTCTGCGGCCTCTAAATTTTCCTTCAAACGGTCTGAATTGGTCGATCTGGGAATCACAGCCATCTTTCTTGTCAACCCATATGCCAAACATGCCTGTGCCTCAGTGATGCCATGCTTTTCAGCAATTGTCGTAATGGCTGGATCACTGAGAAGGTCTGGATCATTTGGTTTGCGATAGGCCTCTGATCTACCTGGCGATCCAAGTGGAGCATACGCTACCATCTTGATTTTATTTAGTTTGCAGAAATCGTATAGCGTTTGTTGAGGAAGGTATGGATGCCATTCGCATTGATTCACCTCTGGCGGGTCCATGCATTCTTCCAAAATGATTTTTAGCTTATTGATATTGAAATTGCTAACGCCTATGTGCTTGGTCATGCCTTCTGCCATGCAATCTTCCATGCCTGTCCAGGTGTCTTCTATAGGAGCTTCTTCTTCAGCAAGATATTCTTCCTCATTTTGAGCCCATTCCACACCTCGCTCCACGGCAATAGGCCAATGAATGAGGTAAAGGTCAAAATACTCCAAACCCATGGTTTCAAGAGACTTTTCACAGGCTGGTTCTACATCATTGTATCGGTGCTCTGAGTTCCAAAGTTTGGAAGTGATCCATAGTTCTTCGCGAGTCACATCACCATCATCGATGGCGTCATTGATGGCCTGTCCGACCTCAGCTTCGTTTTTATAGATGGGAGAACAGTCGATATGGCGGTATCCGATGCTGATGGCATCTCGTACTACATCATAGGCCTTGTCAGCGGGGATTCCAGAGGTCCCCAAACCAACCATTGGCATTTCATCTCCATTGCTGAATTTGAGATATTTCAAGTTATTCCTGTCTAGTTGCGTTTAACCAAATTTAAACAAGATTTTATCAGATGATAGCATGTCAACTATTTCTTAACAATCCTCAGGTGCTGAATCTCTTCGTCAACCTCAATTGACAAAATATAGATCCCTGAGTTTAGCTCCTTAAATGACCGATTAATCAGGTTATCACCCTGGATCAATTCAACTTGGTCTTCATATAATATTTGGCCACTGAGACTGGTAACCGATAACTTAGCAACTTCCTTAGAGTTACTCATAAAACTTATGTTAGCCTCTGATTCAAAAGGGTTTGGATAAAACTGAATGTCACATAAAGAAGATTCCAGACACAGGGATATCTGTTCACCTTCACAAGCACTCAATAATAACGGAATAATGAAAATGGCTGTAATTCTTAATTTCATTCTTGTTTTTTGAGTCGAAAAACTTCTGTTTTGACTTCCTCTCCATGCTTCATGTCCAAATGAATTTCTACCTCATCTGCTGCAATTAATTCGTAGGTAAGGCCTTTGAGGGTAATTTTATTCTTGGAACTTTCGATCATGCTGAAGTCTATAAACTCGGCTTTTTCTTCCCAGGCAGTAAAATCATCATTAAAATGACGCAATTTCAATCCTGTTTCATTCAAAATCCAGAATTCGTAAAACTGTACTTTACCTTCTGAATCGAAATAGCGAAACATGCCCATTAAATCCCCATTGGAGTCCGGTTCTGACCAAACTTCTTCAAAAGTGCCGCCAAAACCAGGACCAACCCATCGGCCTGAAATCCAGCCGAAATCATGTTCCTGAGAAAAGGATGAGAAGGAAATACATACAAATAGAAGTGCGCAAAGATTTTTCATAGATAAAATGTTTAATAACATTTTACTGACGCTTGAAGGTCAAGAAAATGGACACTGAATTTAATTCTTTTTTGGATTTAAAGGCCAAGTTGTTGACCCACAATCTTGAGTCCTTCCTCAAAAGGTGTTGGTTGGAATCCTAATTTATCTTTGGCCTTGTCAATGACAAATCCAGTCTTAGGTGGTCGCTTGCCAGGCTGAGTGAAGGTGCTGGCATCCACCTGAGTGATAAGGGAGGCGTCTAAACCATAGGTGTCAGCAACTTTGATTGCCATTTCATATGGAGACATCAATCCTTCTCCAGAGATATGAAAAATACCCTCATGTTTGCCCTTGGCCACCAAAAAACAACCTTTAGCCAAATCTTCAGCTAGTGTTGGTGTGCGCCATTGGTCGTTTACCACGTTGATGGCTTTTCCTTCTTCTAGTGATTTCTTCACCCACAATACCAAATTGGATCGGCTAGGATGCAGGGAGGAGCCATAAACTAAAACTGTGCGTACAATGGCATAGTGCAAACCGCTTTGATGGAGCAGTTTTTCTGCTTCTAATTTAGCTTCTCCGTAAGCACTTATTGGCTTAGGCATATCTCGCTCAGAGTAAGGTCCTTCTTTGCCATCGAATACAAAATCAGTGGAGACATAGATAAAATGAGCCTTGTTTTCTTTGGCTACCTCTATCATGTTTTGAGTAACCTCCACATTCATTTCCCAGCAAAGATCCTTGTTTTGTTCGCACTCATCCACCTGGGTCATGGCAGCACAGTGGATAATCACATCAGGATTGGCGATTTCTATGAATACACGGATGCCTTCCAGGTTTCTCAGGTCGGCTGATAAATACGTATAGCCACCGCCAGGGTTTTTATTAACACCCCGTCCAGTGGCTATAAGATCAATGCCTTTTTCCTCACGAAGATGTGCAACTAGTTTTTGACCTAAAAGTCCGTTGGCGCCAGTTACAAGTATCTTCATTTAGGTAAGGTTATTTGGAATCAGGATACTCGTATCCGTATTTTTTAGTGATTTCTTTCTTTGGAACCATTTCTAGCTCCACACTCATGTACGTAGGTTCCACTGGTCGATCTCCAGGGCCTACTTTTACATCAGCCAATTTATCAATGATTTCTAATCCTTCTACCACTCTTCCAAACACAGTGTATTCTTTATCCAGATGAGGTGCTCCGGCTATTTTGGTGTAGGTTTCTACTAGTCTTGGATCCACTTCCTTGTCAAGGCTTACATTCAATTCTTTTTCTACATAATCCTTACAGTCCAGAGCCAATTGGTTCATACCTGCATAGTTGCCTTGTTGCTGTAAGTCCATAAAGAGTTGTTTCAAGCTATCATACTCCGGGTTTTGGAGCATCGAGCTGATTGATTGATTCAATTTCATTTGGTTGGTAGTCAACTCAGCTTCTGAAAACACTTTACCATCCACAATGTAAAACTGTGAGCTAGAAGACATTTTCTCAGGGTTTACCTGATCTCCTTGTCTCGCCGCAGCTATCGCTCCCTTGGTGTGTTGAAATTTTTCGTTGATTTCAGCAGGTATTCTAGCCCCTTCAGGCTCTCTGGTGTTGTCTTTGGCGTAGATATCTCCACCCTGAACCATAAAATCTTTGATGATTCGGTGCCATTGGGTACTGTCATACTTGCCCTCTTTTGCTAGTGCAATGAAGTTCTTCTTATGTAAAGGAGTTTCATCATAGAGAATGGCTTTCATATCACCAAACTCAGTATGAATGATCACTAGATAATCTTTGTTTTTGTCACACGCTGATAACAATACGCTGACAACTATCGCTAAAAGAAATAATCTTTTCATATCTATAGAATTGCTTCTGTCCTGCCGTCAATTTGAATTTGCGCTCAAATATACAAGATCAAGATTGTTTTAAGTGTTCTATTTAAGCTCTTTTCGGATATCGGCAAGAACCTTATCACCACCTGAGGATAAAATATCTTTTGCCAGCTGCTGACCTAATAGAATAGGGTCTTGATTGCTGAGTTTCTTGACTATCCGCATGGCTCCATCGAGGCTAACAATGCCTCCTTCTATGCTCACTTCTTCTCCTGAATTGGAAGCAAGAGCAAACACTGGAATGCTGCATCCACCCTCTAATTCTGCTAAATAGGCTCGTTCAGCGAGCAATCGTTTCTCTGTTACAGAATGGTTGATCACTTGTCTGATAGCATTTCTTTTTTCCTGGCTAATGTTGACATGTGATTCGATGGCTACACTTCCCTGTCCAACAGCTGGTATGAATTCGTCTGTAGTTAATTCATGTTGGATCATCTTATCATATCCCATGCGATGCACTCCGGCAAAGGCCAATACCAACCCATGGCAAAGGCCATTCCGCATTTTAGCAATACGAGTTTGAAGGTTTCCGCGAACATCTACGGTTTTGATATGGGGATAAAAATGCTTGAACAGTGCAACTCTACGTGTGGAAGAAGTTCCCAGTACTAAATTGGGATCATTCAAGTCTATTGACTGATCCGACACGATTACATCATTGATTTTTTCACGTTCGGTAAAGGCAATGATTTCAAATCCTTCAGGAAGTCGGGATTGCATGTCTTTAGCACTGTGCACAGCAATGTCCACTTCTCCATTGGCAAGCTGCTCTTCCAACTCTTCAGTGAAGACCCCTTTGCTACCAATCTTGGCGATGGATACATCCAGCACTTTATCTCCTTTGGTTTCTTTTAATACCAATTCAGTTTCATATCCTGCATTTTGTAGCTTTTCAGCCACATATTCTGCCTGCCAAAGTGCCAATTTGCTCTGACGAGTTCCTATTCTTATCTTTTCCACTATGCGTTTTTCTTTGCGCCTCTTCTCTTCTGATAGTTCTCTTCTACGTACTGGATGATTTTACCAGCTATATCGCTTTCGGTAGCTTTCTCTATACCTTCCAATCCTGGTGAACTGTTTACCTCTAGAATTAATGGCCCCCTGTCAGACTGAAGCATGTCTACACCAGCGACACTTAGTCCCATAGTTTCGGCAGCCTTTACTGCAGCAGCTTTTTCCGATCTTTTCAACTTGATGAGTTCAGCGGTACCTCCACGGTGAAGGTTAGAGCGGAATTCTCCTTCTTTACCTGTTCGCTTCATAGCACCAACAACTTCTCCATTGACAACAAATGCTCGGATATCTGATGCCTTGGCTTCTTTGATGAATTCCTGAACAATGATTCTTGCTTTTAAACCATGGAATGCTTCAATAACCGACTTTGCAGCTTTTATGGTTTCGGCCAATACCACTCCAAGTCCTTGAGTACCTTCTAAAAGTTTGATAATGAGAGGAGCTCCACCCATGTTTTGGACGATTTGCTTATCCTCTTTGGAGTAATTGGTAAATGCAGTTTTTGGCAAGCCGAGACCAGCAGCCGCAAGCATCTGCATGCTTCGAAGTTTGTCTCGAGAACGAGTAATGGCAATAGAGCGGTTGGCACTGAAGACATCCATCATTTCGAACTGTCTAAGAACAGCAGTACCATAGAAAGTTACTGAGGCTCCAATTCGAGGAATTACGGCATCAAATCCTTCGAGTTTTGCTCCTTCATAGTACATGGTCAGCGCATTTTGCTCAATGATCATATCACATTTTAAATGATCGATCACAAATACTTCATGTCCACGGAACTGGGCTGCTTCTACTAGTCGTCTGGTGGAATATAAATCGGATCTACGAGACAGTATGGCTAGTTTCATGTGTTATTTTCTTGATTTTGGGAATGGTCAATATATGTAAAATACGTATGTCAGCAGAATGTTTCTGATGAACAGTTTATGATGTTTTCTTTTGATCAGCAGACAAGTTCTTTTTGGAGACATCCACCAAAAACCGATCCTTTAATAATTTTCTTCCCAATAAAATGGGGTTTTTCATCAGTGAGCGATCCGAGAGTGAGAATTCTGCCAGGTATGACTTGCCAAATATCACAATATGTGTTTTGATAATGTAACGTTTTTGAGACTCTCCATTCGAGCTTTTGATCGACTTTTGATAATAATCCCGGGTTTGGAACTTCTTAACTACTGACTTGCCTTCAATCTCGGTTGGAAGCTGAAAACTGAGGATCCCTTCGTTGATTTTGATCTTTTTACAGTGAATGGATGAGGTGTATGCTCCAGTATCCACTTTGGCATTGGCCTCCATGATTCCCAGATCAGGTAAATCCACTTTATCCGATCGCCCGATGACTTTCTTTTCCCTCATGAGCGAAGAAATTTACTGCATTGAAGCGAGAGGTTCATGAATGTAATTCTTGGACTGGCATTTCTAGCTAAATGACCCATACTTTCACTAATGCTCGTGTAAATCTTTTCCAGGGCCGGAAGGCTCGCAAATCCACCAAATTTTTGAATAAACTCACCTTCAGCACCTTCTCTGTTGACCAATTGATTGTTGTCAGCTTTGCTTAAGATCGCATCACGGATTAGTGCTATGGAAAACTCCAATTGGTTACGCTGCTGTGGTTTGGAACTTCTCACGAAATCCTCCGTGAAGTTGAGTAAACCAGAATAATCACCTTTTAGACACATTTGCATCCAGTTTCTGAACGCTTCATAAGCCATATTATCCGCATTCTCCAACTCGTAGATGGCTTTTCCCATGCTTCCATTGGATAGACGAGCTACTTTTTCTGCATTACCAGGGTCGATACCCTTTGTTTCAACAAGATATTCCTTGATGACTTCATCCTTGAAAGGCGTCACATTAAATATTTGCGTCCTGGATTTAATGGTCGCCAGTAGAGTGTCGTAAGCATAACTCACCAATAAGTAAATGGTCTGTGTTGGTGGCTCTTCCAAAACTTTTAAAATGCCATTTGCTGCCGCCGGGTGCATGAACTCAGGATACCAAATGATGAGGATCTTAAAATCTCCTTCAAAGGATTTCATGCTCACTGTGCGGATAATATTTCTGCTGTCCTCTCTAGAAATCAGGACGTTTTTATTCTCATAGCCATTGTAGGCTACCCAATCATTGACGTCACTGTATGGCTTTTCTTTGGCAAAGACACGCCATTTTTTTAGCGTTTCATTCTGTAGTTTGTCATAGTCAGAACTCTTGCTGGCCGAAGGCTTTGGATAGATGAAGTGCACATCTGGGTGAATGAGCTTAGCCATTTTCTGACAGTTGGCACATTCTCCACAAGAATCCTGATCTTGTTTATTTTCACAAAGTAAGTATGTCGCAAAAGAGATGGCCACAGGAAGTCCCGCACCACCTAATGCACTGTTGAATAACTGTGCGTGCGCGATATGATTGTTCTTGTAGGAGGCTACAAGCGAACTTTTTAACTCATGAAGACCTGGGATTTCGGCAAACTGCATACTTAATCTTTTTTCTCCCAAACTCTGTATTGGGAAGAGGCTTCAAAGATATGATTTAGGATGTCTTTATCTTCTTGTGTCAGCTCTAAATTTCTTCTTTTCATCACAATATCTGCTGTGATACACGCCTTTCTTGGATGATGAGTGACAAACCCCTCGGATCCTCCCCAGGCAAAGGATGGAATAATCGTTCTTGGAAATCCATTTCCATAAATATTGGCAGCTACTCCTACAGTTGTACCCGTATTAAACAATGTGCCGATGGCCGTTTTGCTATGATCCCCCATGATCAATCCACAAAACTGTAATCCAGTGTGGGCAAAGCTTTGTGAACCAAAATCCCACATTCTTACAGGGTCATAATTGTTTTTGAGATTGGAGTTGTTGGTGCCTGCACCGAAGTTACACCACTCACCAATGACCGAGTTGCCCAGGAAGCCATCGTGGCCTTTGTTGCTGTATCCCCAGAAAACACTATTCGAAATCTCGCCACCGAGTTTGCAATATGGTCCGGCAGAAGTATCTCCACGAAGCTTGGTCCCCATCGCTACTGTAGAGTGTTCTCCCATTGCAAAAGGCCCGCGAATCACAGCTCCCTCTTGAATTTCACAGTCTTTTCCGATATATATAGGCCCATTTTCTGCATTCAGAATAGCAGCTTTGATGGTTACGCCTTCTTCCAGGAAGATATTTTCTTTGGCATAAACAATAGTGTGAGGATCTGTAATCTCCGCAGAGGTTCTTCCTGCGGTGATCAATTCATAATCAGATCGGATTTCCTGCCCATTTAATCGGAAAATGTCCCAGGTATAATTCACCTGATTTATTTCAAGGTCTAATTCTTTCGTTTGATAGGCAGGACTGTTGGCAATAGGGTTTTCAATCCCTTTCGCAATAATCAGTTGACCCGCTTGAGTAATGGCTTCTCCGGTCTTAAGAGAATGAATTGCGTCAATTAGTACGGAGGAAGGAAGTGCTCCGTTGATCACCCAAATTGTGTCATTGGATGGTTGAACAGGAGTAAACTTTTGCTGCAAATACTCCTCGGTTAAGTATCCAAAGGATTCTGCCTTCAGATACTTTGCCCATTTCTGATCAATAGTCAGAATCCCAACTCGAAGATTGGAGATTGGCCTGGTGTAAGTAAGTGGAAGAAGTTTTTGGTGTCCTTCCTGAGTTTCTGCAAAGAGAATGTTCATGAGGTAAAATTAATTGCTTTCGGCCTATGGAGTAGGCACAAACAAAAAAAGTCTTCAAGCAAAGCCTGAAGACCTGTAAACTCATGTATTTGAAAACAATTACTTGTTCTTTTTGTACTTCTTGTTGAATTTCTCCACTCTACCAGCAGTATCCAAGAAGATATTCTTACCTGTATAGAATGGATGAGAAGCTGAACTTACTTCTATTTTGATCAATGGATATTCGTTACCATCTTCCCACTTGATAGTTTCGTCACTAGACATTGTTGAGCGAGTCTTNAATTTGAAGTCGCCTGTAGTGTCGAAAAATATAACGTCTTTGTATTCCGGATGAATGTCCTTTTTCATAATTTCCTCGATGCTTTTCTTAAAAAGGAATGCAAAGATAGAGTAAATTATGTGATAATCAAAAGCACCTTTTTTAATATTTTTACTCCGTGAGAATTACTTTGATAATTATTCTAAGTCTGACGGTCAGTCAGTTAGCGGCACAATCCACTGATATCCCCTTAAATAGCTGGGCATATCCTGTTTTGGATGAGTGGGATGTAAAGGGTGAAAATGGTGTTTTTACTAGTGTAAAGCCCATTCGTAGATCAGAATTTGCTGCTATTTCTTCCAAAGTCAATTGGAAATTAACGCCTTCGGATCAGGCTGATTTGAGTTATGTTTTTTTGGAAACCCGAGAACATCAGGATTCCGTAGCAACAGCACAAAAAGGACTATTCAATACATTATTTAAGTATCCATCAGACTTTTTTAGCTATACCGATGAAGAATTTGACCTTCATATCAACCCAATAGTGGTATTGGAAGGCGGAAAAGATCGTCAAGGGCGATTGGATGAAACACTCTACCAAAACTATCGAGGGCTGGAGCTGAGAGGTACGATTGATGAGCGAGTTAGCTTTTATACTTTGCTTACAGAAAATCAAGCTCGTTACGCAGATTATGTTCAGGACATGACGGACTCTACTCTGGCGGTACCCTATGAAGGGTTTTGGAAACAATATGGCGGTACTGGAGTCGATTTTCTTCGGGCACTAGGTTATGTAGATATCAATGCAACCAAACACATCGGTGTGCAATTAGGCTATGGAAAACATTTCATAGGAGATGGTAAGCGCTCACTGATTCTTTCAGATTTTGGAAATAACTATCCATACCTAAGACTGAACACCAAGGTATGGAAGGTCCAATACACCAATATTTTTGCGCAGTTGATTACCCAGACTTATGGTGGTGACTTTGGTTTATTGGGTACAGGTGCGTTTCCTAAAAAGTATCTGGCCAATCATCATTTGAGTGTGCAAATCAAGCCAAACCTCACTATTGGCTTATTTGAATCCTTCATTCAGGGAGATAGCACAAACAATACTAATCTTGGGATCCTCAATCCGCTCATATTTTTCAAATCCATTGAACAACAAGATGGAAGTGGCGGTAACACGATTGTTGGTTTAGACTTCAAATGGAATCTGTGGCAACGTGTTTCACTCTATGGACAATTGGTCATTGACGANTTNGTCATCAGTGAANTNAAAAACAATACCGGNTGGTGGGGAAATAAGCAAGGGTTCCAACTAGGAGGAAAGTATTTCGACGCTTTTGGGTTGAAAAATCTGGATTTGCAATTAGAATTGAATCGAGTTCGTCCNTANNTNTATGCNCANGAAAGCAACTACACCAACTACAGTCATTACAACATGGCNCTTGCTCATCCTCTTGGCGCAAATTTCCGAGAGATCATTTCCNGTGTGAGTTACCAACCGATTCCGAAATTGAAGTTGAAAGCGGATTTGCTGATTGCGAAATATGGCAACGACATCAATGGGCTCAGTTACGGGCGTGATATTCTGGAGCCATACCTTCCATCCAATAGACCAGGTGATTATGGAAATGACATGTTCCAGGGAGAGACTACCGATCTGCAAATGATTCAGGCTACTGCACAATACATGTTCATCCATAATCTGATGTTGAACCTTACAGGTACTTACAGAAATGAGACGTCTATCCTCGGTACTGATAAAACAAATGCTATTATGAGCTTTGGCGTATTTTGGAATTTTCCTGTTAGAAGTTACCTATTCTAATGAGACTTCTCCGGCGCATCGCATCTTATGCCAAACCAATAGGAGGCATTTTGCCATTCTATTTGGTATTGATTTTTGGTGCTACGGTATTCAGCGTCATCAATCTATCTGCCCTCATTCCATTATTGCAGGTTTTGTTTGATCAGGTCACTAACTTGGAAACCGGATCTGGATTTTTAAGACAATGGAAGACCTCATTTTACGAGCAGTTGAACACCTATATATTAGAAGAAGGTAAATTAACNGCNCTCTACTTTATATGTGGCTTGGTTGCTGTCTCGGTTTTCCTTGCCAATGTTTTTCGATATGCCTCTCAGTTAATTTTGGCAAAAGTGCGGGTGAGAACGATCAGAAACCTTCGACAGGATGCCTTTGAAAAAGTTTTGCGATTCAATCTTGGCTATTTTCATGAGCAGCACAAGGGAGATTTCGTTTCCAGATTGACCGTAGATGTTCAAGACGTAGAGCAATCCATTGTCAGTGCCATGAAAGCCTTGATAAAAGAACCGTTTTTGTTGATTGGGTATTTGATTGCACTGTTTTCAATCTCTCCGGAATTGACCTGGTATACCTTGATTCTGATTCCAACTGCCGGTTTTTGTGTGTCTTTAGTTGCGAGACGAATTAGAAAATGGTCCAGAAAGTCGCAGGAATCCGTTGGTGTGCTTGGCGGAATATTGGATGAGACTTTTTCTGGAATGCGCATGATTAAGGCACTGAATGCACAACAATGGATACAAAAGAGGTTTCAGAAAAATCTGGATGCATACGCCAACCAGACGTATCAGATCGCTTCCAAATCTAATCTATCGTCACCGATTAGTGAGATTGTTGGCGTAATCGTACTGATTATTACTCTAATTCTGGGAGGAAAAATGGTTTTGGTTGATCAATCNATGGATGCAGCCACTTTTATCGGGTTTCTNGTGATNTTCTCCCAGTTACTCAATCCAGCCAAGGCTATTTCTGTTGCCAGCTCTCAAATCAATAAGGGACTAGCATCTGCATCGCGCATTTTTGAATTACTCGATCAGGAGACAGTTGAATCAGAAAGTGGTAAAAAACCATCCTTTACCAAAGAGATTGCTTTTGAGTCGGTCAGTTTCTCCTACGATCAGCAGAGAGTTTTGGACCATTTAGATTTAATAATTGGCTACGGGGAAAAAGTAGCATTGGTAGGGCCGTCAGGATCGGGTAAATCGACCATTGCCGATTTGATTTGTGGATTTTACCAACCTGGTTCCGGGCAAATCTCCATTGATGGTCAGAATTTAAATGAACTTGACCAAAATCTGTGGAGGTCACACATTGCGTTAGTATCTCAGGATCCCGTGTTGTTCGATGACACCATTCGCGAAAATATTTTGTTCGGATTACAAGGAGTCAGTGACGAACAACTTGATAATGTGGTTAGGCAATCGCATGTGGCAGAATTTGTGAATCAACTGTCCGAAGGCTTGGAGTCTCGAGTAGGTCCAAATGGATCCAGATTGTCAGGCGGACAAAAGCAACGGGTTGCCATAGCGCGAGCAATGTTGAGAAATCCAGAGTTGTTAATTCTGGACGAAGCAACTTCAGCATTAGATGCACAATCAGAACAGATGGTACAGCAGGCTCTGGAACAACTGATGGAAGGAAGAACAACTGTGATTATTGCACATAGTTATCGAACCATCCAACATGCAGATCGTATTTTAGTTATAGATAAAGGAAAGGTGGAACAATCAGGTTCTCATGAAGAGCTGATCCAGTTGGACGGTTTATATGGTCAACTTACCCGATTGCAGTCTTTTTGACCCGTTCAGTCGATAAGATTGGTTGGCTCCATGAGTTTTGCCTAACTTTTCGCCAAGATTCAAAATAAAAGATGAGAAAGTTCAAGCTATTCTTTTACCCGATCTACTTGATTGCGGCATTTTTAGTACTCTATTATAGCGTAGATATCCTGGCCAACATGGAAAGCTATAAAGAGAAGATAGATATGACTTTTGCTCTACGCAAACTACCTGTTTACTCCATGAGCGCTTTCATTCTCTTAAGTGTACTGATGCTCGTAGAGCTGGTAGCAGAAAACTTTCAGATCATCAACTTGAAGCGAAAAGTAAAAAAAGCCGAAGAGGAAGTACTGAAGTACAAAGCACGTCTTTATGACAAATCTCAAGGTGAAGATGCCGAAGAGGATGATGATGAGGACGAAGAATCAGAGCCTGCAAAACTTCCTCAGTTTGATCTGGGAGACGATGATGATGATGACGATTGATCGTTAACCTTCATCTAATACAAGTATCCAAAAGTCTTTCCAACTGTTCCAGTTAACGATAAACCTGAATACGCTTGATTTAATCTGGTCACTTTTACATTAAAAAGTACAGATTATGTCATTCTTCTTTTCATTATTGATTCTGACCAACATCATTTTTTTAGTGTTGTCAGCAGCCAAATGGAGACATTCAACCAGATAATCCACAGTCTTTCTCTGGAATGTTGATGAATCCAAACTTTATTTGCACAGTTATTTGAGAAAATGGTAATTTAGAAACCATGCTGGCAAAGAGTTTTGGAAGTGCTGTATATGGTGTCAACGCCTACACCATCACCATTGAAGTAAATGTAGGACAGGGAACCCGGTTTCACATGGTGGGATTGCCAGACTCTGCTGTGAAAGAAAGTGAGCAGCGTGTGGAGTCGGCACTTAAATACCATGAGTACCGCATGCCACGTCAAAAAACAGTGGTGAATCTTGCTCCAGCCGACATCAAAAAAGAAGGTTCTGCCTATGATCTACCCATTGCTCTTGGCATTCTTCAAGCTTCCGAACAAGCGTCTTTTCCAGACCTGGAAAAATACATTATCATGGGTGAGCTGTCTCTTGATGGGATTCTCAGACCAATCAAAGGAGCTCTACCAATTGCCATCGAAGCGCGCAAGCAAGGATTCAAAGGATTTATCCTGCCAAAAGAAAATGCCATCGAAGCGGCGATTGTAGATAATCTCGAAATTTATGGGGTAGAAACCATCAAACAGGCTATCGAACACCTGGATGGGACCAATCCATTAGAGAAAATCATCTACGACACCCGTGACAACTTCTTTTACGACATTGACAACTTTGAAGCTGACTTTGCGGATGTGCAAGGTCAGGAAAATATCAAGCGAGCCATGGAAATTGCGGCCGCAGGTGGTCACAATGTGATCATGATTGGCCCTCCAGGAGCTGGAAAAACCATGCTGGCCAAAAGACTTTCATCCATTTTACCGCCTTTGAGCCTTCATGAGGCTTTGGAAACGACCAAAATCCATTCGGTGGCAGGTAAACTGGGTCAGAATGGAAAACTCATTGCACAAAGACCTTTCAGAAATCCGCACCATACCATTTCAGATGTTGCTTTGGTGGGAGGAGGAGGCATTCCTCAACCTGGAGAAATCTCCCTGGCCAATAATGGGGTCTTATTTCTGGACGAGTTGCCAGAGTTTAAGCGCACCGTACTGGAGGTGATGCGTCAACCGCTGGAGGAACGAAGAGTGACGATCTCCAGAGCGAAGGTGAGTATTGATTATCCGGCCAATTTCATGTTGGTGGCCAGTATGAACCCTTGCCCTTGTGGATACTACAATCACCCGGAGAAAGAATGCGTCTGTGGACCTGGTGTGGTGCAGCGCTATCTGAATAAAGTCAGTGGGCCATTGCTGGATCGCATCGACTTGCATGTGGAAGTGACTCCAGTTTCTTTTGATGAGATGACTGCCGACAGAAAAGCAGAATCCAGCCTTGAGATTCGTGATCGGGTGATCAAAGCAAGGGAAATACAAAAGGCTCGTTTTTCAGAAACCCCAGAGATTTTCAACAATGCCATGATGGGTTCTCAAGCGACCAAGGAACTCTGCAAGATCAATGAAGCGGGGAAGGCCTTGCTCAAAACAGCCATGGAAAGGCTAGGGCTTTCGGCTAGGGCATATGATCGCATTTTGAAAGTATCCAGAACCATAGCCGACCTGGCTGGAAGTGATGATATCAGGATTGAGCACCTGGCAGAAGCCATTCAATACCGCAGCTTGGATAGAGAAGGCTGGGCGGGTTAGTATTCAAAAGGTTCTTAATAGGTTATCATCTCTCAGGCATTATCATTCCTGACTTCCCTTCTTGTGGGTTGAGATAGATTCGCTGAGTAGGGTAAGCAAAATCTATGTCATTGCTCTCAGCAAATCGTTGGAGCACTTCTTCCCAGATGTTGTGCTCTGTCAACCTTCGTTTTCTTGGATTGACCAAATAACGCATCGTGAGCATTACTCCACTATCTTTTACGGCAGTGTAAACGATGGGTGTTAAGGTGCCATAGAATATCATGTACTTTTTAGAAGCTTCGATCAGTTTTTCCTGGGCCTCTTTGGTTAAGTGTTCAGTATGCTTTTTTACAATCACACTCAGAATATCCTTTGCCTTCTGCCAGTTGCTTTCAAACGTGATTAAAATCCCTATTTCATTCCAGATATGAGAAAAACCCTGATTGTAGTTGGCTTGTGGCAGTTTAAAGATTTGTCCATTGGGAACGTGAATGATTCGTCCAGTGCTCTGGTCGGCATCTACCCAATTGTTGATTTCATTGAGGGTAAATTGAAAAAAACGAATGTCAATAATATCCCCAGCATGGTCTCCGATTTGAATCCGATCTCCTACTTCAAAAGGTTTGCGAATGAGGATAAACAACCAACCTGCTACATTGACAATCGGGTCTTGTAAGGCGATGGCCAAACCTGCCGTTACCAGACCGAAAAAAGTAGCCAAAGAGCCCATTTTGTCCACCCAAATGGAACTGATGATGATGATCAGAAAAATGTAATAGGCATTGTTGACACCATTTCGCCAGTGGTACTGCTCGCGTACATTCTCAATCTTGTTGTTGACTAGCTTCACCAGCAACTTACGGAGCGTCCACAAGATGAGAAACGTGATTAACGAATAGAGAATTTTAAGTTGACTGGTTTCAGAGATTCTCCAGGTTTTTTCAATCCATTCAATTACTTCCATTGTGTGTGGTTTTAGGTCGATGATCAATCACACTTCCTAATGATTAAATTTACTGATACCGTCTTTTGTTTGATCAAATTTCCTAATCAATATTTCTAGAGTTGGATTTGGGCGTTCGTTCTTTATTGATTGTAAAAGATTTTTTTAGTCTTCTGTCCATTCTACCCAACCTCATTCGTCATTAGGAAAATTTAGTCACTTAAACTCTAAAGACATGAACAAGTATTTAGTCATCTATCACGCACCAAAATCAGAAGTAAAAGGCATGAAGTATCCTTCAGAAGAGGAAAAGTTAGCTGCTATGCAGCCCTGGTTTGCCTGGAAAGAATCAATGGGAGACCATTTACTAGACTTTGGTAATCCTGTAATGGGTGGAAAGAAGTTGACTCCAGGTGGAAGCGCTTCTGACAGTCAAAAAGAAGTCGCTGGATATTCCATGATTCAGGCAGAGAGCTATGATCAGGCCATTCAACTGCTAAACGGTCACCCACATTTAGCCAATGGAGCATGTGAGATCGAAGTGCATGAGGCTATTGCCATGTAAAGGCACTTGGAAGCTCAGCTTAGTTTGGTTGAGCTTCTGATTTTTGTAAAATATCCATTATCTCAGAGAAGGTGGATTCTCCCTTGTCCTGGGTATACCATTTTTGTAGTTCTATTGAAAACTCTTGATAGGTCCTTGGATTCTCCTCTTGTTTCCACGTGTCATAAAGCATTTGTGCTTCCTGAGGTCTAGGTCCCCACGACCCAAGTACTTCAAAGTTTTCATCCAGAACAATTAGCTTTGGAATAGACCGACCACCTCTGGTCAGGAATTGATCCATTAGTTCCAGGTTTTCATCTCGTAGCACAAATCTCGTGTCGATCAATTCATTCTCATTCGCCATTTTTTGAAGCATAGGAATGATCTGTGCCGCATCTCCACACCAACTTTCGGTGATGACCAACCAGGTTTGAGAACCATTGATCTGCTTCATCTTAGCAGCGTATTCCTCTGGTAGATTGACAGTTTTGATCAATCGCTTCATTCGTTGATTCCCCAGCTTGGTGTAGTTGATATAACTCTCAGACTTGTTGGGTCCTGAAGAATCTGCAGTATCGGTCAATGTCTGTACCAGGGTCACATATTCATCAAAACTCATTGATTGGCTAATTGCCTGCTGTATGATTTCTTGCAGTTGTTGCTTTTCCATGTCGAAATAACTTCTGATCAGTAAATCGAAATGCATCCCTTATGGTTCCAGAAGATGAAAAAAGAGTTTAAGAATTGTCGGCCGGTATACGTTCCATGGCTGGTTCCTCGTATCGGTTTACTCCTTTGTAGAACATCCAGTACATGGCCAGCATGATAAAGTGTGCTACATCATCACGATTAAACCATGCCGGATGAATATCCACCTGACCGATTTTAGCTGCACCAATTGCGAAAAGGCAGGCAATTCCGTAAAGGAAATAACGGTAATTCGACTGACCATTTTTTTGTCGATTGTAGGATAAAACTCCTGCGATCACAAAGAATCCAGCTGTGTGAACCATTACCCATTTAAATGAGAAATCAAATACCAGCATAGTAAACGTGGCAAATACCTTGGCACGAATTACAGTTAGGAGCATTTGTTTTTTCTTTGAATCAGTTATGTCTAGTATCATAGCCAGCTCAGCGATCACAACTGATATAATAGCAATTGACCAGTTAGTAATCTTGAAATACTGTCCAGTATAGTTGAATAAGAGATGACTCAGCCCTCCGAAAATGAATGCGAAAGTATAGCCAAGGAAAAACCATCTCCAATATTTCTGAAAAGTAGTCTGCGCACTTTCTAATCTTTTATAAAAAATGAATGCTTGTGCGGCAAGGACCCAATTCATCAAGGTACTTAGTGGCTCTAACAACTGTAAGCCGAACAATTCGAATGCTACTTTTTCCAAAATGCCGAGATTTTTTGAATGAGCGAAACTAAAGAAGTCAGACTAAAGATATTTGCTAACTTGCTCAAAATGCTTCGCTATTTATCGAAAATACTCCTTGGACTCTTTCTGATTTTACTCGTTCTAGTGATCAGTTTGGTGAAGTTGGTAGATAGATCCCCATATGAAGAGCAAGCATTTTATCAGGAGATGGATCAGCGGTTGGACTCCTTGAGCAGTCATTTTTCCGTTCCAATTGATAGTGCAACTCTCCAGGTGGGTTGGTCAGAAGTTAATATCACTCCATCGACTAATTTGCCTCTTGCGGGATATGGAGCTAGAGATCCTAAAACCATGGAAGGAGTTCTCGATAGCTCATTCATCCGAGTGGTAGTCTATCAACTGGGTGCTAGAAAACTCGCTATGATCTTTGCGGATTTACTGGTCATTCATCCTGAGTTGCGTAATGCCGTATTCGAATCATTACCCAGTGGTTGGCAGCGTCATGAAGTTTATTTTACAGCAACTCATACACATTCTGGCCAGGGAGCCTGGGCTCCGGGAGTGGTTGGGGATTTGTTTGCCGGAGCATATGACCCGCAACAAGTGGTTTTTTTGAAGGATAAAACAATAGAGGCAATCAATAAGGCGGTTGCTAATTTGCAACCTGGTGCAGTTCAGTTTGGTGAGCTATCAGTAGACAATCTGGTGAGAAATCGGCTAGTTAAAGAAAAGGGTATTACCGATCCATGGCTCAAAGTAGCAAGATTACAAAGTGACACTCTAGTAGGGCACATTGCTGTGTTTAGTGCACATGCTACATGCTTTGGAGCTGACAATCACCTGTTGGCCAGTGATTACCCTGGAGAGTTGGTCCGTTTGTTAAATGAACCATTTGATTTTGGTGCTTATGCTGCAGGTGCAGTTGGAAGCATGTCAGTGAATGCTCAGGGCAATTCGCCCGAAGAGAATATTGAAGAAGTGGCTAGCGACTTGAATGAACAAG
>PBTY01000049.1 GCA_002729235.1 Rickettsiales bacterium
GCCTTTTGGGGTACAGGCAGAATACAATATCGGACGTGGACCTGAATATGATGGAGCTTCTGAGAGTGTTAAAGTCCAAGGATTGAACGGTGGCTATGTCACTTTTTCCTATTTCATTGAAAAATGGAATCAAACCTTTATTCCATTCACCAGACTGCAGTATTATGATGGAGGGAAAAAGCATGAATTAGATGCCAGAAGCTACACCGTGAAAGAATGTGAAACCGGAGTTGAATGGCATCCGATAGCTCACATTGAGCTAGTTGTAGTGCACACTATTGCGGATCGAAGATTTGAAGATCATTTGAATCCACTGAATGATCAAAAGGGAAGCCTTATGCGTGTGCAAGCTCAGCTAAAGTTTTAAAAAGTAGTGGCCCGGCAATATTTTGCCAGACCACCAAAAGCAACCATGTTAAAGTTTTACTGATTACCAGCCACCGCCAAGAGCCCGATAAAGGTTTACTTTGGTCAACATTTCCTGAAGTTGCACATCGATGAGTTCCATCTGCGTGCTTAGGGTATTTTCTTGTGCTACCAACACCTCCAGGTAGGATGCCTTCCCTGTTCGGTAAAGTTCTTTGGAGGTTTCAATGGATGCTTCAAGCGTTGCGCTTTGCGCATTTTTGAGTACAACTACTTCTTGCAGATTTTGCAGGTTAGTTAGTTGGTTATACACTTCCATGTAGCCGTTTAGCACAGTCTCCTGATAGTTGTAAATCGCATCTACCTGGTTGGCTTTTGCAAATTCAAACTGCGCTTTGATCGCACTTCTGTTGATCAAAGGAGCGGCCAGCTGACCTACCAAACCATACGCAATGGAGGTAGGTGAGCGAAACAAAAACTCAGGGTTGAATGCTTGAAAACCTACACCAGCACCAATACTTAGGCTAGGGTAGAAGGCTGCCTTAGCTGCTTTGGTATCAAACTTAGAAGCCTCCAGCATCAATTCTGCCTCACGAATATCTGGACGATTCTTTAGTAAGTCATTAGGCGAACCAACTGCAAGCGAATCTGCAAGCAGCACGTAATCGCTGCTTCTACTGATCTCTTGTGGAAACCTTCCTAATAGGTAGTTCAGCCTATTTTCTGTTTCTAGAATTCGCTGAGCTGTTCTGCGTGTCTGTGCCTTAGAGCTAATTACCTGCGCTTCAAATTGCTGCACAGCCAATTGATTGGCCTTTCCAGCTTCCATATTGTATTGAATCACTTCCAGTGCTTCTTCCTGATTGGCTAGCATTTTCTCTACAAACTCCAGTTCCTGGTCCAACGCCAGTAGCTGATAGTATTCATAAGCCACTTCAGCTACTAAATTCGTTGTGACGAAATGAGTACCTTCTACACTGGATAAGTATCTGCTGAAAGCAGCTTTCTTTTCGTTTCTCAGCTTTCCTCTAATGTCGGCTTCCCATGCAGCTTCAAATCCCAGGAAATAATCTGGAATGGTTCGTCGCATTGGAGAGCCATCCGCGTAGACAGCACCTTCATTTCCAGCCCAGTCAGCAGAGTACTCTGCCATGTGCTGAGCAGAACCATTTACTACAGCGTCCACTGTTGGTGCAAGATTTCCTTTAGCGGCAATCAGGTCTGCATGAGACATTTCTATGCGTTGCAGCATTTGCAATCGGTCATAGTTATTGATCAGTGCAGTGTCGATAAGCGCCAGTAGTGCAGGATCTTTGAAATACTCCTTCCATTGACTCGGTTGGCCTGTACCGTCCGTATCAGCCACCGGATAATTTTCCGGTAACTGTTGTGATTTCACTTGAAGGTTGTCCTCATTGACCTTACATGCCTGCATGAGCCAAATGCCGATCATCATGATCAAGAGTCTTATGATATGTATTTTATATGATAATTTCATGCGCTTATACCGTTTCAGTAAGTTCAAAATCTTCCTCTTCTTCGCTGCTTTGGCGCTTAAACCGTTCGGATAATAAGTCAAAGACATAGTACAAACCTGGTATGATGATTACCCCGAATACAGTACCGAAGATCATGCCGCCAGCTGCTGCCGTACCAATGGTTCGGTTACCTGTAGCTCCAGCTCCTGTTGCTATCATTAATGGAATCAAACCTGCGACAAACGCAAATGAGGTCATCAAAATTGGTCGCAAACGCACTTTTGCTCCTTCTATTGCCGCATCAAATGGACTTGCTCCTTCACGGTTTCTGATCGTCGCAAACTCTACGATTAGAATCGCATTTTTTCCCAATAGTCCGATCAACATGATAGCTGCCACCTGTGCATAGATGTTGTTTTGCAGTCCTGTGATGTATAGGAAGAAGTATGCTCCAAATATTCCGACTGGAAGCGAAAGTATTACCGGCATTGGTAACAAGAAGCTCTCGTATTGTGCTGATAATAAGAGATATACGAATAGTAAACAGATTACGAAAATGATCAGTCCTTCGCTGCCAGAGTTGACTTCATCTCGGGAAATACCTGCCCAGTCAATGTCATAACCTCTTGGTAGGGATGTTTCTGCAACCTCTTGTACTGCAGCTAGTACTTCACCACTACTGTAGCCTGGAGCAGCATCTCCATTCAGCTCGGCAGATGGATACATATTGTAGCGAGTCACCTGGTCCACACCATATGTTTTCACAATGGACATGAAAGCGGATAATTGTACCGGCTCTCCTTCATCATTGAAAACATGAAGTTTCAATAGGTTTTCTGGCGTATCCCGATATTGCGGAAGCGCCTGTACCATTACTTTGTACATTCGTCCAAAACGCACAAAGTTGCTGGCATATTCACTTCCCAGTAGTGTCTGCAACGTACCCATGATGTCACTGATGGTCACCCCTTTTTGAGCTGCTCTGTCAATGTCCACTTTCATTTCGTACTGCGGATAACTCGCATCGAAAATGGTGAAAGCATAAGCTACTTCAGGTCTATCCATTAGGTCCTGTACAAATTGCTTCACTATTGGCTCCATCTTTTTGATGTCATCCTGACCAGACTTGTCTACCACCCGAACTTCAAAACCACTCGCATTACCATATCCAGGCACGGCAGGAGGAGGGAAGAATTCGATTTGCGCGTCATTGATGTGCATGGTACGCTCTTGCAAAATACTCATGAGCTCCAAGTCTGAAAGTTCACGTTCCTTCCACGGTTTCAGGTTGATCAGACAGGTACCGTAAGATGCTCCAGTACCATCGGATAGAATGTTCGTACCAGCAAGGGTTGAGATGGATTCGATTCCGTCTACTCCTTCACTTGCTTCACGAACTGCATCTACCACGGCTTTGGTACGCTCCAGTGTAGCTCCAGGAGGACAGGTGATGCTGGCGTAAAACGTGCCTTGATCTTCCGAAGGAATGAAACCCGTAGGAACCGTTTTTGTAAGCAAACCTGTGGCAACGCAGAATACAATCAGGACCGCAAACGTGAGCACTTTTCTATTAACTACTAGTTTTAGAGCTTTAGCATATCGGCTTTCCAATCGTTCATATTGATGGTTAAACCCTTTCAGGAAGCGGTTGGAGCTGCCATGCTCTCCATTTTTTGGTCTTTTCAAAATGAGTACACAAAGCGCTGGTGTCAATGTCAATGCGGTAGCACCTGATAAGATAATCGCTGTGGCCATGGTCAGGGCAAACTGCTTGTAGAATATTCCGGCAGGTCCGGACATGAAGGTCACCGGAAAGAATACTGCTGACATGACTAGTGTAATAGCAATAATCGCTGCGGTAATTTCTTTCATGGCTGCTTCTGTTGCTTTGCCTGGTCCGCGTTTGTTGCCGACCATTTTGGCATGGACTGCCTCTACCACCACGATCGAGTCATCCACCACAATACCAATGGAGAGTACTAGAGCGAATAAGGTGATCAGGTTTAGTGAGAACCCAAATAGCTGCATGAAGAAGAAGGTGCCTATCAATGATACGGGCACCGCCAATGCGGGAATCAAAGTTGATCTCCAGTCTTGTAAGAAGATGAAGACAACTAAGGAAACCAGAATGAATGCTTCAATGAGTGTTTTTACCACTTCATGAACAGAAGCATCCAAAAACTTACTAACATCATAACTGACCTCATATTCCATTCCCGGAAGGAACGATTCTTCTTTCAACTGAGCAATTCGTTCTTTTACACGGCTGATTACTTCACTGGCATTGGATCCGGGAAGCTGCTTAAGCATGATCGCGGCACTCCATTTACCATTAAACTTGGTTTCTACATCAAAGTATGATGTTCCAAATTCGATATCCGCTACATCACTGATTCGGAGAATTTTACCTTCTTCATCCGATTTAATAGGGATTTTTGCATATGCAGACTCTTCCTTGTAGCGTCCTTCATAAGTCAGCGTGTATTGCAACATCTGGATTTCATTTCTATCAGAGCTTTCTCCAAGTTTTCCAGGAGCAGCTTCAATGTTCTGATTTTCCAGAGCTTCTATGATGTCATCTACCGAGATGCCATAATTGATCATGCGGTCCGGCTTAAGCCAGATACGCATGGCGTACTCTTTCGCTCCCAGGATGTCTGCATACCCAATTCCATTGATCCGTTTCAATTCAGGAAGAATGTTCAGGTCAGTGAAATTGTATAGGAACTTTTGATCCAGATTCGGATCGTCACTGTAGATGTTGAGATACATCAACATGGCGTTAACCTCCTTGGCGATTTTCACTCCATTTTGAGTNACCTCAGGAGGAAGCTGTACAGANGCCACNCGGTTNTGCACGTTGATAGCAGCCACNTTGGGATCTGTNCCCGTTTCAAATAAGATCTGAACAACTCCCATTCCGTCGTTACCTGCATCGGAAGACATGTACTTCATGCCCGGTACTCCGTTGATGGCGCGTTCTAGTGGAATGATCGCTGATTTGGTTACAGTTTCTGCGTTAGCACCTGTAAACTCAACTGTTACGTTTACTTCTGGTGGCGCAATTTCNGGAAACTGNGCCATGGGAAGCTTGGTGAGNGCGATGACACCCAGCAATAGGATAATCACCGCAACCACGATTGACAACACCGGTCGGTGTATGAATCTTGCTGTCATAAAAATATTCTTACGTTATCGTGTTGGATGATTATTTCACAGAGGCAATGGTCTTGCTGTCTTTGCTATTGGCACGGCTAATGATGTCTCCATCACGTACGTGTTGCACTCCTTCAGACAGAATCCAGTCACTTGGCTGCACTCCTGATTTGACAACATAAGAATGAGCAATTCTATGAGCTAATTCGAATGGCTGTGCATGGATCTGATTATTGTCATCCACAACGTACACATAAGTGTTGCCCTGAATTTCGAAAGTAGATTTTTGAGGAACCATCACCACGTGCTCCAGGGTGTTTTCCCATAGGATTTTACCTGTACCTCCGTGTTTCAGGATCTGGTCATCATTGCTGAAACGTGCTCTGAAAGCAATGTTTCCAGTTGATTTGTCAATCTCGCCTTCTACAGTTTCTATGTAGCCGTCTTTAGCATATTGTGCACCATTCGCCAGGCGAAGTGATACTGCTTGCTTTTGCTCCATTGATCCTGAAGTTACATAGTCCAGATAATCACGCTCAGATACATTGAAGTATACAAATACTTCATTGTCATTGGCAATGGAAGTAAGCGGAGTGCCTTCTTCTACCAAACTTCCCGGACGATACGGAATTCTGTTGATGATACCATCAAAAGGCGCTCTGATGTCTGTAAACGACAAGTTAAGCTGAGCCAGATCTCTGCGTGTTTCTGCTTCTTCCAGTTGTGCCTGTAGTCCTTCTACTTTTGCAGCAGCTAACTCATACTCGGTTTGTGAAACAATACCCTTTTGCTTGAGTGAACCGATGTTCTTCATTTCTAGCTTGGCAGTTTTCAGCTCAGCTTCGGTAGTTTTCATGCTTGCAGTAGCACTACGAAGATCCTGTTCATAGATATGACTGGATAGACTGAAGAGAAGGTCTCCTTTTTTTACTCGTCTACCCTCATCTGTATGTACTTTCTCAAGGTATCCAGTGATTCTGGATCTGATTTGTACGTTGGCAATGGAATAGATTTCTCCTACATATTCTGTGGTGTAAGAGGTGTCAGATTGAATTGGGTGTATTACCTCAAATGATTTTATAGATTCTTTTTTAACAGGTTCTGAACATGCTATTAGCCAAAAGGACAAAGCAATTCCTGTCATCAATTTGATGAAATTTCTCATTGTATAATTAATGTATGGTGATGATCATAAGATCATCACCGATTAAAAGCTTGATTAAAATTTAGAAATCAACTGGTTGGGGCCAGGTATCAAGCTTTTGGGGGAGGGGGAGTAATTTCCGGAGAGAATTGCTCCCACAATGAGTTGTTTTTAGGTGTGAATTTTTTCTGCACAGTTATGGTAGGGAAGGTGATTTTTCTTGAAAAGTAATCGTAAAAATCAAAGCTCTTTTTAACCTTGGTTAGATTGCTTTGTTTGGTATCCTGTTCATCATGTTCTGGGATGGCATTGTTAATATTGGCTATTTCTTCCAACACAATCTCTACGATACTTTCCATGTCATTAATGGCAAGATCTTCCTTTTCGAAATCTGGTTGTCCATCGGGAGCGTCCACACTGAAGTTGAGGATGTTTAATGCCACGAATAACCAGATGAATCGGATAAAAGCGATATGTCGGAATGCCTTCAAATGTTTATACTAATTCTCTAGCGATTCTTCCTATCACATTTTCAAGGCTTCCTACATAGGTCGTATACATGACTACCTTTGGTTCTGGACTGTCATATACGTGGTGTACGTCCAGTACCTCATAGATTTTTGTTTGTCCATATTGATCTTTCACAGATATTTTTTCATGGATTCTTGGAAGATTTAAGAATTGATGTGTTGCCGAATTGTTTGTTTTTCCTTCGTCGGTTATTTCGATTAACTCTACGGTTGTCATTATGTGTGATTTTTAAATTGTGTATATACTCCATACCAATGCATTATTTAGAATAAGCATTGCTATTCAGTCACGCATGGAATGGTATTAATTAATAAAGAAGATCTGATTGATGTGTTTGATCAATCAAAATGAGAATTGTAAAACTTAACCCTGAGGCGGGTGAGGGTTGACTTTAAAGTCTGGGTCGGAATATACCAAAGGGATATAACCGATTGGCTCAAAAGCTTTTGGAAATGCTTGTATTTCAAACATTAAAGTAGGTACAGGAATGATGTGGTTCAGACCAACAAAACAAGTGTTGGCCTCAGGATCAGGCTCATCTTCTTCCATCATTACATTACCCTGATCCAAAACTACTTCGAATACCAATTCTACGATTGATTCAATTTCATTCACATTGGGGTCAAATTGCTCCGGATGATCAGCCACGTCCACAGACAGGTTGATCATATAAATAGCCAGAGCTATCGACATGCTTCGAATGAGATATTTGCGAATGAATTGAATCACTAGATTAAAATTAAGAGCAAATAACGATAATTGATAATTTCAGTTGCACGAAATTTCTATGAAAGGGTATTAATCAGGTTGAAAGAGCTTATTTTCATTATTACTATAAAAATAGTTGCATAACTATAAATATAGTAATATACTTGCTTCATGAAAGCGTTAACCAAAGCTGAAGAGCAAGTAATGAAGTATCTGTGGGAGATGGGTACTGGATATTTGAAAGATATTGTCGCTCAGTATCCTGATCCAGCTCCTGCCTATACCACGGTGTCTACCGTAGTGAATGTGTTGGTGAAAAAAGAGTTTATTGGCTTTGAGACTCATGGCAAATCCAAAGAGTATCGTCCTTTGGTTTCTAAAGAGTCTTATGCCAAAGAGTCCATTCAAGGGATGGTTCATACTTTTTTCAATGACAGTCCCAAGCAGTTTGCTTCTTTCTTTACTCAGGAGAGTCAATTAAGTGTTGATGAACTGAAGGAACTTCAGGGCATGATTGCTGCAGAGATCAAAAAACAGGAGAGCAATGACTGATTGGATGATATACCTAATCAAAGTGGCCAGTTTTCAAGCGGTCATGATTGTTTTCTACCTGGTCTTTTTGCGGAGGTTAACTTTCTATGGATTTAACCGTGGATTTTTGATTGCTATCCTTTTCGTGGGTTTTTTGCTACCATTGGTACATGTGGAGGACAAACCGGTCTATCATGTCAATGAAGAATTGGTGAACATGATCGAGACGAAATTAATTGCTGAACCGATCAAGGTAATAGAGGAAGTAAAGCCTTCATTCCAGCTTAATTGGACACTCATGTTGCTAATGCTCTATGGACTAGGAGTATTGCTTTTGATACAACGCTACATTTCAAATTTTAATAAGATCAGAAAATTCAAATATGGCTATCAATTAATTAACAAAATTGGACCAATTGAAGTGTTTAGAACACCTTTTGCCCAGCCATTTTCCTTTTTCAAATCAGTGTTCATTCCACAACAGGTGGAAGAAACCCCAGAAATGGAATTAGTAATGGCTCACGAACTACAACATGTCCGATTTGGTCATTCTTATGATCGCATGTTGGTCGATTTCATGATTGTTCTTCTTTGGTTCAACCCTTTCATCTATTTACTGAGGAAGTGTTTGATCGAGGTACACGAATACCAGGTGGACGCTGCAGTTACAAGCACACCGCAATCCAGAATAGCCTACCAAATGTCTTTGGTGAGTTTGGCTGGAGGAGGTTTTTCGGGTCCCGTTAGCTTCTTCAATTTTTCAACAATTAAAAGAAGAATACAGATGATGAATCGAAATAAATCTAGTAAAGTGTCATTGGTTAGTGTGATGCTTTTAATCCCGATGTTGTTCGGATTGGTGGTGTTGTTTTCATTTAAAATGAAAACCAGTGTAAAACCATTGATTTCTTTGCCTGCTAAAACGAAAGTATTCCAAACCACACTAGCAGGAGAAAAACCTTCCATCTTTCCAGTTTCGACTGACGAAGGAAAAGTAAAAGTCACTTCTACTTTTGGAATGCGAAAAGACCCATTCACTCAGGAGCAAAAGCTTCATATGGGTATTGATATTGCTGGTAAAGCAGGTACATCCATTATTGCAAGCGGAGGTGGTGAAGTGATTGAAGTGGAGAATAAGCCCAATGGATACGGTAAATATATCATGATAAAGCACGATGATAATTACACTACCAGGTATGCTCAGTTGTCAGATCAATTGGTGAAAGTAGGAGATCAGGTTGTTAAAGGTCAGATAATTGGTAAGATGGGTAGCTCTGGTCGATCTACGGCACCACACTTACATTATGAAGTAATTGAAAATGGAAAAAGCGTTGATCCAGTGCTTTTCATTAATAACTATTCATTTACACAGCTACAAAGAGAGGAAAGTAAAGCTTTAGCTGAAGTCGTACGTAGAGAGGATGCTGAGCGCCAACGTTTGTTGGCAAATCAGAATTTAACTGAAGCTGAAATGAAAAGATTAGAAGCTGAGCAATCAATGAAACTTGCTGAGCTGGAGCGGAGAGAGGCAGAAGAATCTTTGCATGAAGCTGCCGCGGAGAGACAGATGGAGATCAAAGAATTGCAGCACGAAAAGGTAGAACTACAACGATTGAAAGAGGTAGAACAAAGAGCTCAAAGAGAGCCTGTTCCAGTCAAAATAGTAGAACCTGTTGAAGAAGTTCAGGAGCCAGAGTTTCCAGAAGTCAAAGAAGAACCTCAGATGAATGAAGTAATTGAAGAAAAAGAATATCCAATGATTAAGGAGGTAGACTTAAGTAAAGACAAGGATAAAAATAAGTCCAAAGACAAGAACAAAGAGAAGTCCAAGGACAAAAAGAAAGATAACTAGTCTGATAGCAATAACTTCGATCCCGACGAGTCGGGATCGAAGTTATTATTATTATAAAACGACCTTAGCCATCTTGATCTCTGTGCTGTCTCCTGAGAGAGAAGTCCAGGCATAAAAGACTTCATTACCTGACTTAGCCATTTGCGGGAATCCACTACCTCTAGATCCACTTGTTTTACTGATGACAATAGGAGTCTCTGTAACTCCGTTCATGTACACTTTTTGAGTTTTAATTAGGGTCTCTGTCCCCTCTTGTGTTAACCAGCTAATCATTGCGGATTGCTTATCCAGCATCACCAGATCAACTCTTCCTAGTGGTAGTCCACGATCGACTATTATAGGTTCTCCAAACGTGGCGCCTGCATCGTTGGAAAATACTATTTTTACTTGAGGTTGCCCATTCGCAGCAGTATACCAGGCCACAGCCAGTGCATCTCCAAAGGCCTCGGTTCTTGGTCCATTTACTGGACATCCGGCTATGTTCCAATTGTCCTGTGCCACTGGTTGTGGAGCAGTCCATTCTTCATCCACCTTTCTGACAATGTAAATGTCTCGAATTTCCAATTCAGATCGATCGCGATAAATGAATATTGGACCGTTTGAGGTCATGGTTCCTCCTGTTTGACAACAATCGCAGGTTCGATTATCCAATTCAGCTTCTTCTGTTATGTTACCGTCTAAATCAATTACCGCCGTTCTTAGGGTCATGGCACCTTTGCCATGGCCATGATCATCGTGGCCAGCACCTGCAGAGTTTCTTCCATCTAACCACGCAACTTGGAAAGTGCTATCGGTTAGTGGTAGCATAGTGACGAATCCATGTTCTGTCTGAGTGCCATCGTTATGTGCTTTGAACGTATCTGACCACTCGCCACCTTTAGAGGTTGTTAGAGTGACATCATATGAGAAGGTTTCGGAACTGCTTTTTTGTAGGAAATGAGCCATTTTCCCGTAATTATTTGCTGCGATCATTGGATAATCCGCCCAGTTCACAAACCAGTCATTTCCGGTTGCAATTGTTTCAGGTGTACTCCACTCACCATTGGTAAACTTTGATGTTTTTAGAATGGAGGTGTCTTGATTCTTCTCCACCCAGGAATGATACAGATTTCCATTTCGATCAGATGTTAAGTAAGGAAGGTTTGCACCCAAGCCGTGAGGGCTTTCAATTGAGGATAACTTAGGTGGTTCCTGCGTATTTTTCTCTTGTTTTGGTTGTGAGCAACCGATGATTCCAATAAGGGTAATAAGTAGTATATTTTTCAAGTGTTAGTCATTCGTAATTGTATAATAATTGACGAAAAGATGGTAACGAGTCCAATGGATAGAATTGCAGCATTCAACCCCAAAAGATCTCCGATGATTCCTGAAGCCAATGCACCGATGGCATAGCCTCCATCTCTCCAGAGCCTAAAGATACCGATACTTTTAGGACGTTCAGTAGGTGAGGTATAATCTGCAATGGCTGCCAGGAAAGAAGGGTAAACAATGGCCGTTCCAATTCCTAATAGCACGCCAATCGAGGCGATTTGCCAGAATTGTGTTGAGTAGGTTAAAAGGATAATGGCTATTCCCTGCAAAAGCATTCCCAGAGCAAGTAGTATTTTTTTAGAATAATGGTCTGCTAGTTTTCCAGTAATCAATTGACTAACTCCCCATACAGAAGGGTAAATAGCCACTAATAATGCAATTTGTTCTAGCTTAAAACCTAGGGAAGATAGCAGCAGAGGTAAAAGTCCCCAGATCATTCCATCATTGAGGTTGTTAACCATTCCTGCTTGTGAAATGCTGCCAAGGTTTGGGTCTTTGATCGAAACCTCCCAAAAGGATTTCGGTTTGGTCAATTGATTTGATTCGTCATCTTCTTGTTTTACATGTAACCTGGTATCTTTCACTAGAAAGACAGAGCTTAATAGACCAAGTATACTCAATACAATGCCGATGTAGAACGGGTAGGGGATCAATCCATACTCACTAGCGATCCACCCACTGAGAAACGCCACTCCACCAATAGCCAGGTATCCAGCAGATTCATTGATTCCCATAGCAAGTCCTCGGTTTTTTGGGCCAACCAAATCGATCTTCATGATTACTGTGCTTGACCAGGTTAGTCCCTGATTGATGCCCAACAGAATGTTAGCAGCTACTATCCACCACCAGCTTTCTGCATGAATAATCATGAAGGGTATGGGTAGTGCAATGACCCACCCTAGAATTAAGAGATTTCGCCTTCCTATTCGATTGGCAAGAGCCCCTGTGTAATAATTGGTGATGGCTTTAGAAAGACCAAAAGACACGATGAACGAGAGGATTGCGCTTTTACCGTCGATTCCGAAATGGCTAGCTGCTAAGTCCGGAAGTATGGTGCGTTCCATTCCCACCATCCCTCCAACAAATGCATTGACAATCACCAGTATGGTGAATTGCTTCCAGTTTTCTTTAAGGCCTAGTTTGGGGGTGCTCAATTGTTCGTTCTGATTTGGCTACAATATTAAGAATTTCAATACCAANCCAACAGCTAACCAGCCATAGGAAGCAAAGGCCAGTACCTTCAATACTTTTTCCATAATGGGACTCTTAGGAGCCATTTCGTGGTGATGTCCAGTGTGTTTACTAGATTTCGATTTATAGAATAAAAATCCTGAAAGAATCAGGAAGCCAAAGTTCATGAAAGTGGTATAATTCCACTGGAAATGTTTTTGCTCTGTAATACTGTTTTCAGCTCCTTGCGGCAATGCCGAGAATAGATCCAATCCATAATGAAGGATTAATGAGGTTCCCACCAATGCTGAAAAAAGTAGGAATAAAATGAATAGTGACATCTTCCAGCCATAGTATTTGGCATTGATTCTAAGGACTGGGAATACCACCAGATCGCTAAAAATAAACGCCATCACGCCAGCGAAACTTACTCCATTGTCATATAGCAGTGCAGCCAGAGGGATATTNCCCATCGATCCAATGAACGTAATGAACGCAACCAAAGGACCAACCACTACATGTTCTAAAAGAGTGAAAAAGGAGTAATCCCCATCTCCTCCGGTATTGATAAATAAGGTCTGGAAAAAGCTTTGTGGAACGAACGCTGCAATTAACCCGGCGATTGTGAATCCAATGGTGACATCCTTCCAAACCATGTCCCACTCCATGATATATTTGTGACCGACCATATCCCATTTACTGCCTTGATGTTCATGGTGGCTATGGTCCATCTCGTGATGTTCATGCTCCTGGTGATTATGATGTTCGTCATGCTCCGAATTGCCTGTGAGTCGATTGAGGTTGACTTTGGCATTTTTAATGAGACCATTCGGCTTGATTAAGAATACCATCAGCCAGGAGATCAGGATAAGAAGAATACCTCCTGCGTATTCGCCAACGATGAACTGCCACCCCAGGAATATGGAGATCACAATTCCTAGCTCAATCACAAGGTTGGTAGATGCTAATAAGAAACCTATGGAGGCGATGAAACTGGCTCCTTTTTGAAAAAGTGTTTTGGTAGTAGCCAGAGCCGAAAAGCTGCAAGAGCTACTGATGAACCCAAAAAAGGAGGCCATTGACATGCTCTTTAGACTGCCGTCCCCCATTAGGTTTTTCATCTTGTCTTCGCTGACGAAGACCTGGATTAAGCTGCTTACCGCATATCCAAGAATAAAGGCCCAAAGAGCCATCCAAAAAAATCCGGTAGAGGTATAGGCAGCTTCTGCCCATTTTTCATAAAAAGTCATCCGAAAAGCTGTTGTTGATTGTCAATAGTTACTTAATAACTACCATCAATGGCGGCTAGTTGTTCGATGAACCGTGTGTATTTACATAGGCGGTTAACTTCGAAGTTAACCGCCTTAAAGGTTTAAATTTCTTCCTCTACTTTACCGCATTTCAGCATCATATCACCGAAGTATGGATTTCTAATCTCTGAAGATGTACTTAGCCAGTTAGCTCCAGTATTGTCAAATGCCATTGGGCAGTATTGTACATATACTTTGCTTGTTAACTCAGCTTTTTTCACTTCAGGGATAAATGCTTTAGTCAGCTCATAGAAGGCTGCACGCTGCACTTTGATGTCTTCACTGCCAGCGATCTTCTCAGAGCTAGCAACTAAACTTTCAAAACCAGCTTTTTTCAATTCTGTTGAAAGACTTGCTGCAGCGTCTTTAGCTTTAGCTGCATCTGTAGCAACAAAGGCATCTTTCAATGCCATGTAAGCATCTACTGAGGAGGATAAGTCTGCTTTTTGTTCTACAGCAACTGTTTCGGCTGTTGCTTCTGCTGATTCTTGTTTTGGACTAGAGCATGCTAGTAATGTAGCTGCTAATGCGAGTGTTAAAATGGTTTTCATGTGTATTTGATTTATTCGATTGTTGAAAAATTGGTTTTATTTTTTTGGCATTATTTAGGTTGAAATCAATTTCATTTACCCCAACCCTAAAGGGAGCGAAATTGATTTTTTGCCTTTCCCTTCAGGGATTGAAGGGTGAAAAGGCAAAATTCATTTTCATAGTTCTTCTTCTACATTTCCACAGGTGAGCATGGCATCACCAAAGTATGGGTTGAGAATTTCTTCACTATCACTGAGCCAAAATGCCCCCTGATTGTCAAAGGCCATTGGGCAATATTGTCTGAATCCTTTGGTCGAAACCTGGAATTTTTTAATAGTCTGATAAAGCTGATCGCTCAATGGAGATAAAGCTTCTCTCTTGGTTTCCAAATCATTTGATTTGGTGATCATATCGATGGAGTGGTTCAAAACTTTTAGATCCTTCATCCATTCCATATGTGCTTCACCTTTGAGCAATTCCATTTGCACTTCGTCTAATTCTTTCTGAAGTTCTACTCCCGCTTTTTGAGCAACATACGTTTTACTTTCGACCAAAGCATCTTTCACTTTTAGATAGGACAGGAAGACAGCCTTGATTTGATCTTGAAATGCAACAGGAGCCTCGTAAGCAGTCTCAGACTCATTGATTTTCATTGAGTGAGAAGCAGATTCCTCAGGTTGATTCATCATGCTGTTTTTGCCAGCAAGCTGTGCTGCTGCATCAATACTGAATGCGCCTTGAACGGCAATTTCTTCACCACTTTCAAGTCCAGAAACAATCTGATAGGAATCTCCAAGTGCATTGCTCAACTCAACCTCACGAAGCATGAAGTACGTGCCCTGGTCATTGTTCATTTTGATGTAGACCACTGAACGTTTTCCTGTCCATAACACGGCTGATTTTGGAATGGTCAATTGTTCTTTGGTAGCACTATTACTTTGAAGCGTTCCTGTTACAAACATTTCAGGCTTCAACTTTTGATCAGTGTTGGAAACCGTTACTCGTGCCTTGGCAGCTCTCGTCTTTGGATTGATTACAGGATCGATGTAGTCTATGTTACCTTCATAGGTTTGTCCTGCTTTTGTGGAAAATTCGATGAGATTACCTTTTTGTACAAATGGTAATTGCTTCTCAAAAACATCAAACATGACCCAAATAGTGGACAAGTCGGCCAATTCATATAATGTTTGTCCAAGCATCACATGATCTCCATCATTCACTTTTTTCTCAGTGACATAACCTGAATAATTCGCTTTTATTGGGAAGTTGATTTGTGGCTTTCCAGCTTCAATAATGGCGTCAATCTGACTGTTCGATAATTTCCAGTTGGCAAGCTTGCGACGAGCGGCTTCATAAAGTTCAGGATTGGAATCCTTCATATCAAATGCTTCAAACAACTCTTCCTGGGCCGTAACCAATTCGGGAGAATACACCTGAGCGATAGTCTGTCCTTTTTGGACATACTGACCTGTAAAATCAACTGTCAGCTTCTCAATTCTGCCAGGGATATGGCTTGTTTGCGAATGAATTCGTTGTTCATCCGCAGTGACCTTACCGGTTAGTCTGAGTTCACCTTCGCTAGTTGCGGATCCAACTTTTATCGTTTGAATGTTGGCCAAC
>PBTY01000050.1 GCA_002729235.1 Rickettsiales bacterium
AGCTCTCAACAGGACTTATGCAGTTTACAAGCTTGGTGGTGAAGAAGCCGCAGCGAAGGATGCTTATAAGCTTAATCTCTACCAAAACCAGTATTACTACGTCTTATTAGCGGAATTACATTTGCAAAAGGATAAGCAGAAATCCATGAATTACCTGGAAACGGCCTATGATTTGGCTAAGACAGAACCAGAGAAAAATCTTATTCATTCAAAAATTTCTCAATTGGCATATGCTTGTTAAGGGTCTAATTCGGCCCTTTTAACTTATTTTTTGCTCCTTCGCACTACACTTTACAGAATATTCACATAAAGTTTTTCTACTTATAGATTGATTCACTGAGGAATACGCTATTTTTGCGGCTTCATTTTACAGGGATTATGACCGAAATTAGAAATATCGCCATTATCGCACACGTAGATCATGGCAAAACCACGTTGGTGGACAAGATGATTCACTTCTCTAAGTTGTTTAGAGAAAATCAGGAATTTGATGATTTGATCTTGGACAACAACGACCTGGAACGTGAAAGAGGAATTACCATTCTTTCTAAAAACGTTTCCGTGAATTACAAAGGCGTAAAAATCAACATCATTGACACTCCAGGTCACTCTGATTTCGGTGGTGAAGTAGAGCGCGTGTTGAAAATGGCTGATGGTGTACTATTGTTAGTAGATGCCTTTGAAGGACCAATGCCTCAGACGCGTTTTGTAATGAGCAAAGCATTGAGCTTGGGTCTTAACCCAATAGTGGTAGTAAACAAAGTAGACAAAGAAAACTGTCATCCAGAGATCGTGATGGAGCAGGTTTTTGATCTAATGTTCTCGCTAGATGCTACAGAAGAGCAATTGGACTTCACAACAGTATACGGTTCTAGTAAAAATGGCTGGATGTCTGATGATTGGAAAAAACAGACAGAAGACATCTCACACCTGATGGATGTGATTTTGGAAAAAGTACCAGCTCCAAAAGTGGTAGAAGGTGTTCCAGCATTGCAAATCACTTCTCTGGACTTCTCTAATTTCGTGGGTCGTATCGCTATTGGTAAAGTAGTACAAGGAACCTTGAAAGAAGGTGCACAACTAGGATTGGCCAAGAAAGACGGATCGATGAAAAAGATTCGTGTGAAAGAACTTCAAGTATTTGAAGGACTAGGCAAGAAACAAGTTAGCGAAGTGCCTTGTGGTGACATCTGTGCCATCACTGGAATAGAAGATTTTGATATCGGGGATACGGTAACGGATTTCGAAAATCCAACGGTACTTCCTCGTATTGCGATAGATGAGCCGACAATGAGTATGCTTTTCTCTATCAACGACTCCCCTTTCTTTGGTAAAGAAGGAAAGTTTGTGACTTCAAGACAAATCAGAGATCGTCTGTACAAAGAAGTAGAGAGAAACCTTGCATTGAGAATTCAAGCAACTGACTCTGAAGATAAATTCTTAGTGTTTGGTCGTGGTATTCTTCACTTGTCTGTATTGATCGAGACGATGAGACGTGAAGGTTACGAGCTACAAGTAGGTCAGCCTCAGGTATTGATCAAAGAAGTAGATGGTCAGAAGCATGAGCCAATTGAGCACATGGTAGTAGATGTACCGGAGGAATTTGCAGGAAAAGTAATCGAGCTTTCTACTCAACGTAAAGGTGACTTGAAAGTAATGGAGCCAAAAGGTTCTATTCAGCACCTGGAGTTTGACATTCCATCAAGAGGTTTGATTGGTCTTAGAAACAGAATGTTGACTGCTACAGCTGGTGAGGCGGTAATGACGCACCGATTCAAGTCCTATGAGCCAATGAAAGGTGAAATTCCTACCAGAAACAATGGTTCATTGATTGCTATGGAAGCTGGAGCAAGTACAGCTTACTCAATGGACAAACTTCAGGACAGAGGTATTTTCTTCATCGATCCAGGACAAGACCTTTACATCGGTCAGGTAATTGGTGAGCACTCAAGAGGAAATGACCTGGCAGTAAACGTGGTGAAAGGTAAGAAACTGACCAACATGCGTGCGTCAGGTTCTGATGACAACTCCAGAGTAGCACCGAAGCGTCAGTTCTCCCTGGAAGATGCCTTAGAGTACATCCAGAAGGATGAGTACGTAGAGGTAACTCCAGAGTCATTGAGAATGAGAAAGATTCAGTTTAAGCCATAAGGTTTAGACTTTTAAAAATAAGAAAGCCACTTGGATTTAGTTCTGGGTGGCTTTTCTATTTAATCATTTTTTAATAAACATAGACCTATTCGCATATTAGCCGTATCTTCCGCCTCTAACTCTTGATCAATCCATAAATATATGCCTCTACAACTAATCATTTTTATTGGGTTGATTCTCCTGGCACTTTGGATCTTACTCTACATTTTCCCTGTTAGTCTTTGGATCACGGCCGTTTTTTCGGGTGTACAGATCAATTTGCTTGACATGGTCTTCATGCGTTTCCGCAAAGTGCCCCCACAGTTGATTGTCAATTCGTTGATACTGGCGGTAAAAGCGGGAATCAAGGATGTGAATTCACAGATGCTCGAAACACACTATCTGGCATCTGGCAATCTACTGAGTGTCATCAAAGCGTTGATCGTAGCGGATAAAGCCAATCTTAGTCTGACTTTCAAACAAGCAACGGCAATCGATCTGGCAGGACGCAACGTTCTGGAGGCGGTGCAAATTTCTGTAACGCCTTACATGATCATTGTGCCAGCCATAACTGGTGTTTCTGGTGATGGTATTCAGTTGATCGCTGAAGCTCGAGTAACAGTTAGAACCAACCTCAATCAATTGGTCGGTGGTGCTGGAGAAGAAACCATCAAAGCACGCGTGGGACAAGGTATCATATCTAGCATGGGGGAAGCCGCTAATTACAAGATTGTCCTGGAGCAACCAGAAGACATTTCCCGACGTGTGCTAGCTGATGGCCTGGATGCAGGCACTTCCTTTGAAATACTATCAATCGATATCGCAGATATCAATATTGGTAAAAACATTGGAGCGGCCTTGCAGATTGATCAAGCTGCTGCTGACTTGGAAATTGCCCATGCTAAAGCGGAAGAACGCAGAGCAATGGCTGTAGCTTTGGAACAAGAAATGCTGGCTACCATTCAAAAGGCGAAAGCGCTTGTTATCGAAGCGGAAGCCGAAATACCTGCAGCCTTGTCAGATGCCTACAGAAGTGGTCAATTATTAAGTCAATAGACCAAAGATCTTTACCTGCGAGAGACCTACTTGCACTTTTTCAAGAAGATTTACTATTTTTACCTGACAACCAACTGAAGAAGCTACCTGCCAGGGTGAGCGCTTCGCTATGTATTACCAGCTTTATCAACTATGAAACGACTTAGTTTAATCTTGCTATGTGTAGGTATCTATGGATTTGCACATGCACAATTTGAGTTATCTACAGACCTGTCACAGGCATATGCTGTGGAGTCTTCCTATCACCTGGTCTTCACCAATGAAGAAGTCCAATACGAAGCAGAACTACCACAAGAATTTGAAAGCTATGATAGTGTGTCAGTGATCTTTCATGACACCTTAACCATTGAGAATAAGCTTTCTATGCGTATGAAGGTACATCTGATCAACTCCAAAACCAATCATTACTTATGGCAACAAATCGCTGTGCCATTGAAAGTCAGTGAACCCGTTATTGCTCAGGCAGTAGTTCAGGAAGACACTCCTCCTACCAACATGAAGTATGTGCAAATTGGAGCATTTGATCATGAGGAAGGCGCTCATGAGCTTTCTAAAGAGGCGATGTTGTTCAAAACCCAAATTATTAAAGCAAATGACATGTGGAAAGTGGTAATTCCTTACACTGTGGGGTTATACTCAGAGGTAAAGAAGTACCATGAAGATGCGTTCATCACTTTCTACTAATTTTGATTTCTGCCCTTAAGCCGGGCGGGCTCATACTTTCTTCCTTGATGAAGAAAGTATGGAAAGAAATCAAGGCTGTAGATAAATTTTTAAAATTCGGATTAATCTTGATAGAAAATCCAAACTCGCTGCGCTCAAACAGTGGATTTTCTTCATGATTAAGCCATACCCGAATTTCCACTCAAAATTTATCTAATGCCATTAATGTAATGAGACTTTGATCGGTAATCACTTATCTCACCCTAACTCAAGCATTATAAGTGTTAAAATGTCGTGGTATGAATTGAAAGATTCGTATTGATTTTGGTTAACCGCAGAGAAAAGAGGAGAACCGAGAAGCTTACTCACTCTGCTACCTTAGATTCTCTGTGGTTAAAATTCTTACTCAATCACCTTCAATGCATCCAGGTCATCGTCCACAATACGATGTGAAAAACTACTTTTCCGACCACAGAGAAAAGGAGTAAACAGAGGTTAGCTTACTGACTCAACCAGCTCAGGCAGTCTTTGGTTAACAAGAACCTAAAAGGCCGCGATTAATAAATAGTCAATTAAAGGAGCTAGTTCCTCATAGATGGTCTTATCTGCATCCATCATAGCACCTTTGGATCCGTAAACTAATTTCCCTTTGCGGTTAAAGATCATGTTGATTGGATAATCTTCAATTGGCATCATTAGCTCATGAATGTTTTGTGATTCAGCCACCACCATGAACTCACAGTTATTCTTACCAAGAAATTTGGTGAGTGAAGACTTTGTATTGTTGTTAAAAGACAAGAAGATCACATCCTCGTCTCGATACTTTTCAACCAGCTGATTCAATGCAGGTATTTCATCCTTACAAGATTGGTAATCAAGATTCCAAAAGTTCATCACAACCACCTTATTCTTCAAATCTCCTGATGTAACCACCTGTCCATCCACTGTTTTCACATTGAATAATGGATAGCTACATCCTTTGAGCAAGTCAAACAATTCATTTCCCTCTATAGAAGGGTTGGATTCTAAATGTTCACGAATATCGTCGAAGCAAATTTGCTGGGCGTTAATCTGAAGCGTCAGGCAAAGCAGCCCAAGGCTTAAAAAATTTGCGGTTTTCATGGCGTGTATTAGTTATATCTGGGCGGGGTGCATAACTAAATTACCACATGTAACTGAGAACTAATAGAAATAAATTAAAAATAGCACAAATCCGATTAGGAAGACTGTAAAAGGTATACTATTCATATGTTTCATAGGATAATTCCAATATAATAGACCAAAAAGAACGGAAAGCAATAACAGGCCGACAACTACCGAAAAGTAAGAGTACAATCCCAACACAGGAATCGTTTGAAATCCGGTTTTGGAATTAGTCAATCGTATCTGATTATCAAGTAGACAACTAGTTTCCACTAGTATGGTATCACCTTCATTGAACTGCTGTCTATCTACTATACTTACCGGAAACGGCATTGACTCATTACTCAATATCAATTGATGTGTATGCCGCTTTTTTCTTCCACCTTCAATTCCCATCCTTTTTCCAGTCACTATAGTCTCTACTTTTTCTGCAGGCAACACATAATCTACAATGACAGTGACAACTGTAATTAATCCAATTACCGTGATTACACGAAAGATCTGATTGGCAGTTTTCATTTAAACCAAAGCTAAACTGATAGCTTTAAAGCTTTGACCATCAGAGATATGACATCCTGATTGAATCATTTGGAAGAGTTCTTCCTCTCGTGTCAATGAATAGGCTTTTTCAGAAGTGTAAACCTTCATCCCTTTTCCATTATTCAAATCAGCGTTTTGAAATACTGAATCATCTGTGAAGTCAATAGCCTCATCTTCTGTGCTCATTCCCATCAATATCATTTTTTCTCCTAGACATTGAAAAGCTTTGATGTCCGACTTGGAGCGATATTCCAGAAAACGAACCTTTCGCAATACTCCTTCTAAAATCACATCACTAAACAGGGTGATAATATCTTCAGCTTTTTCTTGTTGTTCCTCTTTAATCTTTACCCAATCATCTGCGGTAATTCCATTGACAATGAGGTAATCAATAAACTCCTTTTCCAATTCCTTAAGCTCGAGTGTAGTAAGTTCTCGATATTTTGGTTGTACTGCCATTACTTCGCAAAGATTTGACTCATGTCGGCAAACGCTTTGAACTCCAGGGCATTGCCAGAAGGATCTTTAAAGAACATAGTGGCCTGCTCTCCTACCTGACCTTTGAATCTTACGTAGGGTTCGATCACAAAATCCACGCCTTTGGCTTTCAAATCGTCAGCAAGTTTTTCCCATGCATCCATGTCCAAAACCACACCAAAATGAGGCACAGGCACATCATGACCATCCACCGGATTGTGGTGAGCTGCCTCCTTTTCTTCCTTGGGTTTTAGGTGAATGACAAACTGATGACCAAATAAGTTAAAATCTACCCAATGATCCGAGCTCCGGCCCTCTTCACAACCTAAAACATCCCTGTAGAAACTTCTGGTCTCCTGCAAGTCATATACAGGGACTGCCAAATGAAATGGTGTCAACTTTGTCATACGAGTAGTTAAATTAGATTGTAAATTTAGGTATTACCTCACTACCTGTAAAGAAAAATCAGGAGGATAAGTAGGGTTAGCTAAAATGCGATTGTTATCCTCTCAAATACCAGTCAAATGCTCAAAAATTTCCTATCAGGCTTATTTCTTCTTTGTTTACTTCATCTCACTGCTCAAGATAGTTTAAGGACATATTATGCGTGGAGTCTTGATGCTTACAAGCAAAAAGATTATCAGCTGTTTTTGAAATATGCTAAACGTGCTAATGATCTTAGGCCTAACCACCCAACATTAGCCTACAACATCGCAGCTGCTTATGCCATCAATGGATATCCTGAGAAAAGTATTGAGGCTCTTCAACGATATCTGCAGATGAATGCCTCCATGGAATACATGCAAGACCTTGACTTTGTTTCTTTGAAAGACTTACCTGCATTTAAGGCATTGAAAAATCAAGTTAAAAAATCACAAGAGCGAATAGAAACAAGCAGTTCGGAGTTCAAATTGGAACAAACCAAAAACCACTTTGAATCCATTGGTTATAATAAAAAGGATGAGTGTTTTTTATTAGGTAGTATCACTACAAGGTCATTGTTTAGCTACTCAAAGGGAGAATTGCACGAAATGCTCTCCTATGAAAAGAATCCCATGTTATACGGTGTAATGGGCATTGATTACTCTAATGATTTGATTTGGGTATGTAGTGCTGCACTACCTGAGATTGATGACTATACAGAAGAAATAAAGAACAAATCTTCGGTTTTTGGCATTCATCCTGGCAATGGCAAGGTTAAATTTCAATACGATGTTCCCAACGCGATTCTTGGAGATGTCATTTATGTCAATGATAAACTGGTATTGGCTACTGACGGATATGGCAACAAAATCTATCAACTATCCCGATCAGGCGCAGAGGTTTATGCTGATCTAAGTGATGAATTATTCAATCTGCAAGGTCTTGTTTATGTGGATGACAGAATTATCCTTTCAGATTATATCCTTGGACTTCATGAATATGACCCGGTTACTCAGCAGCTTTCCAAAATTGATTCCAAAGGCTTATATGCAGACAAAGGATCGGATGGATTGCTGTATGAGAATGGATATGTGTACTGTTTTCAAAATGGAACAATCCCAAAAAGAACCTTCCGATTAAAGCTTGATGATTTAGAGGTTCAATCAGTGGAAATCATAGATCAAAATCTTTATGAAAAGGGTGAACCAACCCAGGGAGTTTTTGTTAATGGTGAAATTTACTACATCAGCAATAGTGCCTGGGGTGCTTATGATGAGAGTGGTTACACCGGTGGTGACGATTTGGTAGTGCGAAAGATAAAACCTTGAGGTAAAAATAGAGGCCTGCACCGTCAACAGGCCTCCTAAACGCAACCAATCATTAAAAGTGATGTACTAAACGTACATTTCTCGAATAACTGGTACCCGCTGGTTCCCGTTGAAAACCATTCTCTTCAAACCTACCAATGGTTGTTAAATCCCTTTCTTCGACTTTAATAAAGCAACTTGCATAGCCCAATTGATAAGCTCTCGACTTAATGGATTGAATCAATCCATTTTCATGGCCTTCCTCGGAGTTTTTTGAGATGAAATAGAACTTCTTGATCTGTGCTGCATTGTGGTCCTCTGACGATCGGTGCAATCCAATACACCCAACAATCTCTCCTCCATACATCATCACATAAAAGCTTGATCCATCCTGGCTATATGATTCATGAATATCGTTGAGTTCTTCATCGTATAAATAATTGTCCGCACCTACTCCTCCCTTACGAATAAGTACTCGTTGGATCAATGCGCGAACTTCGTCATTGTCCTTTCTCTGTATTTTCCTTAGACTAACTGAACCTGTCACTATTCTTCCTATAACGGGTTCGATGTAATTCTGATAAGCACTAAATAAACCTGGTTTTCTTAGCGCAAGTGTTTTTGTTAGCGGTGTCATTTGCGTGTTTTCTGCGTTCATTCAAATTTCGTTTGCAAGATTAAACGCTACCACCGCTAGAAGTTGAATTTATCAGGTATACAGAAGGTATACAAGCTGATTTATCAGGTATACAGCACGTATACAAAAATTACAACAACCTTATTTTCAATGGTTTATAAAAAATAAAACTCTAGTTGAAAACTAGAGTTTCAATGTAATATCTATGAATTTGATGAATTAATCTGCTTCCTGATAGAGTAATTCGTCATTGGCAAAGTCATACAAAGTCAGTCTTCGTAAATCAAAATAGGCTGTCCAGAATGACCGCAGTGCGTTGATATAGCTTCTTCTCGCATTATCCTTCTCCGTCAATGCGATATTGAGGTTGGTTATATCAATCTTACCAATCAAATACCTACTCTGTGCTACCACATATCTCTCCTGAGCCACCTCATCTGATTTTTGAGTAATCTCCACCTGCAAGCGGAGCACCTCAAAACGACTTACCAGGGTGATAATCTCCTGTTCAAAATTCTGTATCTCCTGGGTCAACGTATATTCAGTCAACTCCTGATTGGCCAAAGCTGTCTGAACTCTCGCTTTGGACCTACCCCAATCTAAAATAGGCACTGACAGAGTAAGATTAACACGTTGCTGATTGTTGGGATCCACATAAGTATCTGGAACAGTAGCTGCAGCATTGTTTAAACCAAACGACGCCACTAAATTGGTTTGATTTCGCTGTGCTCTTGCCTGGGCAACATCACGATTGGCTTCTACTCTTCTTCGTTCAAACTCAATGTAATCCGCTCTATTCTGTTTTGCATATCCAAGTGCTTTATCTAATGGAATATCAAAACCAGGCAATTCATCAGGCAAACCCAATTCCAATCCACTAGAGTTTGAATCCTGTAAACCAATGAAACGTCTCAAGGCGAGCCTTGAAGTTTGTAAATCAAGATTTGCCTGCGCCACATCTTGTTTGGATCGAAGCAATTGAAGTTCAACCTGAAGTAGCTTATCCTTTGAGGTAGTCCCAATATTATAGCGCCCTTGTTCGATGTTAAAGATGGTATCGTTATTGGCCAGATTGAATTCCGCAATCTGTAAATTGATTTGTGCATCCAGGTAATCAAAATAACGTCTGGTAGCTTCAGCGGAAATCGACTCCATCTCCTCTACATATGATCTTTTAGACTCCTCATAGCGTAAAGGTTCAGTCCGCTTGTTCCATTTTAAATCATTGAATCCAAAAATGGGTTGTACCAGCTGTACATTGAACAAGGTACTGTTGTAAATGGGGTTAATATCCGTTGAAGTAGCATTTAAATCATTAAACTGATTCAAGGCACTGTTTACGCTCACCTCACCTCCAGTCAAAGATATTGGTTGAATCAACCCGAGGTTTAAACTAGATGAAAGCTGTTCTCTACTTCTGTAAGCAAACGTACCATCATCCTGTGAAACCTGGAAAAAGTCCCTGTTATAACCAGGCAGATTACCAGACAATCTCAATGCAGGATTGTAGTCCGACTTGAAGCTTCTGTACTGCCAATAGAAATTTTTCTTCCTAGTCTCTGCTGCTTTGGCGGAAGGAGACTGCTCCTTGGCCTGCTCAATGACATCAATTAATGATAATTTGGTTTGAGCCTGAGCACCCACAGAGAGTATTAGTAATACAATTATGACGAGTTTATTCATATCTCAATGATTGAATTGGGTCTTGTGAAGCGGCTTTTCTGGCTGGGGCAATTCCGAAAATCAAACCAACTCCGGCGGCCACTCCAAATGATAAAATAATTGAGGTAAAAGTGATGACGGTTGGAATTTCAGCAATAGCAGAAACCAAAATAGCAATGGTAACTCCTAAAATAACGCCAATCAATCCGCCTGACACACTTATCATCATGGCTTCAAATAAGAACTGATTGATGATGTCGAACTTTTTGGCTCCTAGCGATAAACGCAAACCGATTTCCTTGATACGCTCAAGGACAGAAGCCAACATAATGTTCATGATGCCAATACCGCCGACTAATAGAGAAATACCGGCAATTGCCCCTAACACATAATTGAAAATGTCATTAGTCCGCTGTTGTTGCTTTAAAAGCAATTCAGGAATCTCAATTTCAAAATCAATCACGTCATAGTGTTTTCTAGCAAGCATTCTACTGATGACATCAGCCGTAGGAGTCATCCCGTCAGATTGGTCAACCTGAACAACCAAGCGATCCAATTGATGATAGTTTGTATTGGTGTTCTCATTACTTTCTTCTCCATCTCCGCCACTGATGATGATCATACCAGCACTTCCTCTATTAGCTGAACGAAGCATCTCCTCCGTTACCAACGCTCTGTTTTTATAGCGAATAAGCATGGTTTGCAAAGGAATGTATACATCCATGTTGTAATCTCGGATTCCAAGGTTCGAGATACTGCTACTGGAAATTGCTCGTTCCTCTAACATCCCAATAACTTTCAGCCAATTGTTACCGCATTTGATGTATTTACCAATAGGGTCCTCTGTTGGAAAAAATTTAGTTTTTATACTCTTACCAATGATGCAAACGGGTTCCCCATATTCCAAATGATGTTCATTAAACATCACACCTTCTGATAAACTAAAATTGAAAATATCAAAATAACTAGGCTCTACTCCTACCAGCTTTGCCGTTCTTCTAATCCCATTATTTATAAGGTAGGTATCCAATATAATTTCTGGACTTACCTTGGAGATTCCAGGGATAATATTCTTAATGGAAGCAATATCTTGTGTGTTAAGTCCAGGAGAGAATTTGTTTTTCTCCTTCTGATCCTGGTCTTCACCAAGCTTCTCTTCGCTCTGTTGCACAATTGGGCGTATGACGATATTATTGACACCAACCAGCTTGATTTGTTCGAGGATTTCTTGCTGTGCCCCATTGCCTATTGCCAGCATCGCTATTACAGCTGCCACACCAAAAATAATCCCCAGAGCCGTCAGAACCGAACGCATTCTATTCGCCAATACCGCCTCAATGGCAATATAAAGATTCATCAATATCTTCTGATTCATTAGGCGCTAGGTTTTTGTCTTCTAAAACCTTGTGGGTTGTCGGGCTTCTTTTGTTCTTGTGGTTCTTCCTCTACTTCCAGATTTCTAATACCATTTAACTCATCAATTAAACGGATATCTCCAAGATCCACGCTACTACCTTGTGGAATTGACAGGTATACTTGTTGATCCTTACTAAGGCCAAGTAATATTTGTGCTGAATTAGCATTGGTTTGACCTACTTGAACTTCTTGGATATCATATCCAATTCCATCTTTCAGGTAAACGTATGTAATGCTGTCAGCATAACTATGCAATGACTCTAATGGAATGCTTAAAGTCTCATTAACAACACTCGTGTAAATTTTATTACTGGTGGTCATTCCAGGACGTAATGAATCATCAATCTTATCTAGTTGGATGGTTACCTGAAATACCTTAGCATCGGAGTTAGGTCTCTGCTCACCCACGTTTGCCACTTTCGTAACAACACCACTCAGCTTCTTATCGGGAAATGCATCCAATCCAATATCCACCTTTTGACCAGTCTTAATTTTGCGTATATCCACTTCATTTACATAGGTAATGGAGTTCATCTCTGACAAATCTGGCAAAGTAGCTACGATAGGATCCCAGGCACTGATTTGACTCCCCTCCTTGATAGGCTTTCCGTCCCAACCCTTTCTGTAAATTAGCATTCCAGCCTCTGGTGCGATGATGGTGAAGCTTTGTTGCAAGTCCATCATTCCCTGAAATTCCAGACGCACCTTTTGCAACTTGGCAGCAACTTCCTGCATTTTAGCTACATTCTGTCGGCGTTTGATATCGTATTCTTCTTTAGCCTGGCTCAAAGCTCTTTTCGCCTTATCCATATCGATTTCGGCTTGTTTGATAGTAGCAGGTGGCTCGTACTGAGATTGCTCTAAGATCAATTTCTTTTCTTCGACAGCATACTCCAGATTAACGAGTTCGTCTCTTGCCTGTCGCATCTGAAGAGTGGTATCTAACTGCGTTTGTTCATACTGTGATTGCTTTTCATCAAGCTCCAGCTGAGTATCCTTAATTCGGTTGGTTAGCTCAGATGGATCCAATCGAGCAACATATTGCCCTTTTTCTACATAGGTACCTTCATCGATAATGTGTTGAATATTGACGTTGTATACCCGGTAGTTTCTGAGACCATTAGGTCCCATAATCTTGGTAGAGTTTTTTGCTTCTAGTTCTCCAGAGGTATTTATATCAACGATAAATTCTCCCTGTTCTACTCCAACGATAATTTCAGAGGTGTCTGAATTATTTGAACCACTGAGTACAAAGAAGGAAATCAACAAAATTAAGATTCCAGCACCAATGGCGAGGTTACGTTTGTTTTTGATCATTAGTTAGGCATTTGTTATTTAATCACAAAACTATACTTTGTAAGTCGTGTTTGGTTACCATCTAAATCAGATTAGGACCATCACAGTAAATTTTGGACTAACTTTTTAGTTATAACGTCAAATATGCTAAGATGTTATTTAACGGAAATGAAAAGTGATGCAAAAAAGGGTTAAATAAGGTGTATGTTTTATAACCTTTTACCTAATGAATTCGTCAATTATTGCAACCTATGGATAGAGAAGTGCATCTAACAGGAAAATAACAAAGCTTAAACTAAAACTCAATTGTGGGTAAAATATCCTGCCAAAATAGTAGATATGGACAGGCAAGATATTATTTTTGACACACTAGAAATTCCAAAAACTGAACATTACTATGAACAGAAAAGTAAATATCGCTTTACTTGTTGCTTTAAGTGTAGTTCTAACATACTGCAGCAGTAGTAAAAAAGACGCTGAGAAAGCTGCCGAGAAAAAACAAGAACTTGAAGAATTCGTTGAAGAGCAGTTTGAATACCCAATTCCAACATCCTTTGAAGTAACAAAAATGCTTCAAGACGCTAGCGCTTCGTACGATGATGCTGTAACCAACAGCCCTGCTAACGTTGATAAATACGAAACAGAATGGCAAAAAGCACTCAATCTGGGTGTATATGGAGCAGATCTGAGCTTCGCGAGTACTTTTGATAAAAAAGAGGAGTCAGTTGCATTTTTGGAAGCTTCTAAGAAGTTGATAGATGAATTGAACATCACTACAGCTTTCAATAAGTCATTGGCTTCAAGAATAGAAAGCAACCTGGAAAACAAGGATTCTTTGATCCTGATCATTACCGAATCTTTCTATCAAACATATAACTACCTTAACCAGTCTGGTGATGAGAAAACTTCATTATTGGTAGTATCTGGTAGTGTTATAGAGGGTCTTTATATCACATCTGAACTAATCAAGGCAAGTAATTACAATGCTGATTTAATGCAAGTTCTTGCTGCTCAGAAAGACCAGGTTCAGAAATTGACGGCTTTGATGGAGAAGCATGCTGATGATGCTAACGTGAACAGAGTGCTTCCTACTTTAAGATTTGTGGGTCTTTTCTACGATCAATTGGGTGACTCTAACGAAATCAGTCAAGGTCAATTTGAAGACGTTGCTAGCAGTATCGCTGAAATGCGAGCTGAAATAGTCGGCTAAAAAAAATTAACGATTGTCTAAAACCGTCTTGGTTTTTCAGGTAGTTCTGGTTTAATTTTCTTGAAATAAGATAACAAGCCAAGGCTGTAGTCGCCTGAGAAGCAAGACGGTTTTTTTATTCCAACTATGACCGAATCCATCATTAATGCACTTGTTCACCTTTTCGCTATAATTGAAAGCGTAAAAGAAGATCATGATGTGGTGGATTCCGGAGAGCTGGTTGTCAAGCCTTACCTCTCCAGACTTTTCAATCAGGAGGTTACTTCCGAATATTTAAAGCTTTTCTACGACTACCTCTCCTTCTACCAGGAATCCAATGCCCCTTCTGGTGATGAAGAAGAACAACTTGGAATAGACTCTACCAGTATTCTTCAGGTTGCTAAGATTTGTAATCAGCTCAACAAAGAGCTACTAGCTCGCGAGCGTATCATTGTATTCCTCCAACTTCTCGAGTTAATCAATACGGACGAAAAGGTAATCGACCGAGAGGCAGAGTTCATCTCTTTGGTAGCGATGAACTTCAATATTGATCAGAAGGAAATCAACAATCTTAAGTCGTTTATTCTTGAAGAGGATGGCAAAAGTGTAGATCCACAAAAAGCCATGGTCATCGACAATAAGATGACCGAATGGCCAGAAGAAGTGGCCTGGATGATGCGTAAAAAGCGCAAAAGAGTCGATGGATCTGCAGAAACGCACCACATGTTTGTGGACAACCTTTTTGGTAAGATCCTGGTGATGTACATCGAGTCTGTTGATATCTATGTATTCAAGTACGTTGGACCACTGAATCTTTTTCTTGAAGGAAATAAGATCATTCCAAAGAAATTTTATATCCTGAGCCCGGGTGCCATTATTAAAGGACCCAATATTAGGTCTATATATGAATCTGAAATCATCAGACAATTTGTTCAAGAAAAGAACAAGGTAAAAATTGTTATGGTGGGTGAAGACCTGGAATTCCATTTCAAAAACAGTGATAAGGGTATTCAAAAATTCACCTTCTATGAAGAATCTGGTAATCTCATCGGTATCATGGGTGGCAGTGGAGTTGGTAAATCTACGCTTGTCAACCTGCTCAATGGTAAAATAGAACCAACTTCAGGTAGAATACACATCAATGGACATACGATCCATAAAGCCAGCCAGGAGGGTGTTATCGGATTTGTTCCTCAGGATGACATGTTATTTGAGGAACTTACGGTCTATCAAAACCTATACTACAACGCAAGAATTTGTTTCAGTGACTTCTCTCCTGGCCTATTAGACAAAACTGTCTGCAAGGTTTTAGAAGATCTGGACTTACTTGAGATTAAAGATCTCAAAGTTGGAGATCCACTTAACAAAACAATTAGTGGAGGACAAAGAAAGCGCCTAAACATTGCCCTGGAGCTGATGAGAGAGCCTTCTGTTCTCTTTGTGGATGAACCTACTAGTGGTTTATCCTCGATGGACTCTGAGAAGGTGATGATTCTTCTGAAAGATTTGGCTCGAAAAGGGAAACTGGTGATCACGATCATTCATCAACCTTCATCGGACATTTTTAAGCTATTTGACAAGCTATGGATGCTGGATAAGGGAGGCTTCCCTATCTACAATGGCAATCCAATAGACGCGGTGGTGTATTTCAAAACCATGAGCACCCAGGTGAATGCCGCGGAAAGTGAATGTACCAAATGTGGAAACGTTATCCCGGAACAGATCCTTCAGATCATTGAGGCTAATGAAATTGATGACTCAGGTAAAATGACCCACAATCGTCGGGTGCCACCAAGAGCCTGGTATCAGAAGTATAAAACCTATCTCGAAAACAACATCAAAAAAATCAGGTTTGAGGAGCGCTTACCTCCTACCAACTTTCATATTCCTAATCAACTAAGACAATTCAGGATATTTTCAGAAAGGAATGTGCTGTCCAAGCTCACCAACGCTCAATACATTTTGATCAACTTGTTGGAAGCACCTGTACTGGCCTTTATTCTTGGATACTTCTCCAAATACAATCCAGAAGGAGAATATGTCTTTGCAGATAACAAGAATTTACCTGTATATCTCTTCATGGCAGTAGTAGTATCACTGTTTATGGGAATGTCTGTCAGTGCTGAAGAAATTTTTAAAGACCGAAGAATTCTTGAAAGAGAGTCATTTCTGAACTTGAGTCGGATGTCTTATATTAACTCCAAGATATTCTTCCTTTTCTGTCTTTCAGCCTTCCAGTCGCTCTCGTTCGTATTGGTTGGTAATTTTATCCTTGAAATTCAGGGAATGACCTTCTACTACTGGGCCATACTATTCACTACATCCTGTTTTGCCAATATGGTGGGATTGAACATCAGTTCGGCATTGAATAGTATTATTACCATCTACATACTTATTCCATTTATATTGGTTCCTCAATTACTATTGGGTGGGGCTATGATCAAGTTTGATGAACTACATAAAAACCTCGCTAAACAAGCTCAAGTTCCGCTAGTTGGTGATGTCATGGCCTCTCGTTGGGCCTATGAAGCGCTTTCTGTTGCTCAGTTTAGGTACAATGATTATGAAGAACATTTCTTCGAACACGAAAAGAAAATGAGCCAGTACAGTTTCAATCGATCGTATTTGATCCCGCGGCTTGAAGCCATGACCAAACAGATCCTTCGAGATAGTGGTAACTACCAGGCTTATGAGCAGGAGTTTGAAATCATTACGAACGAAACCAATTATCTGAGAGACAAATACAATGTAAGAGGATTTGCTCTGATTGGCTCTTTCACTCCTGAACTGTTTAACAAGAGCATTGGAACACGCTATTTGTCCCATCTGGATATCTTACAAAAAGGATTTCAGGGATTGTATGAAGAGGCAGCGGCAAGAAAAGACTCGGTTTATTCAGCTCTAACGAAAGTCTATGGAAAAGATGGATTCTATGAAATCAAACAGGATTACTTCAACGAAGGTGTCTCTGACCTGGTAGAAAATCGCAATGAATTCAATATGATCATCCAGGCCAAAGATCGATTAATACAAAAAAAGGATCCAATTTATATGGATCCTTTAAATAACTTTGGTCGAGCACATTTCTATGCTCCCGTAAAGATCGTATTGGGTTATCCTATCGATACGTTCATTTTCAATATTATCATTCTTTGGTTAATGATCAGTATTCTATACGTCTTGTTACTTGATGATACGCTTAGAAAAATCATCAACCTTTTTAGTGGCAAAAAGAAATAGGCTACTTAGCAGTATAAATCTGATATCCCCAAGGACCCAGGGTAAATTCCTGATCATCCGTCAGAGTTACTGTATTTCGACCTTTGAAGCTCTTGTAATCATCACTATACAGTTTATCTTGAATAGTAAATGTGACTTCTTTATCAGAAGCGTTAAACATTCCAAGAACCTTACTTCCATCCTTCTCTCGATAAATAACGTTCACTTGTTCAGGTAAGTCGGTTTTAAGTGGCAACATGCGACCACCCCATTCGCCATTCCATAGTGCTTTATTGTCTTTCTTTAACTTATTCAACCGCGCATAGAGACTATTGAATGGATGATCACCCCATTCTATTTGGTCCTTATCAAAAAAAGAAAGGGATCGTTTCAAACCAACTTCCTGACCGCTATAGATTAGTGGCATTCCTTCTAATACGAATGTCATTGCCGCAAAATTTTCAGCAGCTTTACCAAATCGATCAAACACAGTTCCCTCCCACGAATTCTTATCATGGTTACTTGTGAAAGTCATTTTGATCTCAGTCAGTCGGGTGCTATTGATCATTTTGGCAATGTAAGCATTGATGGCTGTGGCATTCTTTTGGCCTTGAGCTACGTGATGCATGATTTCTTCCAACTCCCAGGCATAGCTCATGTCAAAAGCATAATGCATTGCTCGATCATCCCATTCTGCTAGCAGAAATACAGGCTTGATGGACTCAATCGAACGTCTGGCAGATAACCAAAAATCTGTTGGCACATAACCTGCTACATCACATCTGTAGCCATCGACATCATATTCACGCACCCAATAGTCAAGGGCCTCTTTCATATAATTACGTAATCCCTCCTGTTCATAATCAAATACAATGACATCAGACCAATCCCAGCCTATCGGTGGAATAAAGTCACCTTTGTAATCATGCAAATACCAATCTGAATGAGACTTAGTCAATCCATTATCCCAACTGCTGTGATTACCTACCCAATCAATGATGACTTTCATGTCATGCTCATGAATGAAGTCTACCAAATGTTGGAAATCCTCTTTGGTCCCAAACTCCGGATTTACCTCTAAAAAGTCCTTCACAGCATAATAAGATCCTAAATCTCCTTTTCTGTTAACTTCCCCAATAGGATGAATAGGCATTAACCATAGAATCTCCACTCCCAGGTCTTTCAACCTCGGCACATGTGTCTCAAATGCTTTGAAGGTTCCTTCCGGAGTAAATTGCCGAATATTTACTTCATATATAGAAGCACCTTTCACCCATTCGGGATGTTTTATTTCAGGCAATTCATTCATAGTGTTTGTAGATGTACAAGCTGATAAAAATAGAGCAAACACGATGATTTGCAATTCAAGCTTTCTCATATGAATCAAATTATAGTTTAAGTTTCTTGTAAAGTATTTTGCGAGAGATTTGAGTGATCTCTCCGGATTGTAGTGGAGCTAGTTGCAACTCCTCTATAGCCACTCTAACCAAGCGAAGTGTTGGATGTCCAATTTTTGCGGTCATCTTCCGAACCTGCCTATTCTTACCTTCTACCAGCTTGACTTCCAGCCAGCTCCTTACAGGATGCTTGTCATAATTAACAGGTGGGTTTCTTTCTTTTAACTCAGGGCTCTTGATAATTCTTACGTCACAAGGCAATGTATTGTAAGTACCTTTTACATTGATCTCCAAACCCGCACGAAACTGAATCAAGGACTCTTCAGTTGGGGTACCTTCTACTTCTACCCAATACGTTCTTTTATGCTCATTCTTAGGGTTTAATAAGGCACCATTTAATTCTCTATCGTTTGTCAAAATGAGCAACCCCTCACTATCCAAATCCAATCTACCCACTGGGTAAACATCTTTTGGCAAGGTATAAATAGAACCAAGGCCGGCATTGCCATCTTCATCAGTAAACTGACTCAGCACTTTGTAGGGCTTATATATAATGAAATAGTTTTTCGTTTTCGCCATGAATGATATCTTCACCGAATGACTATTGCAGATAAAATTTTAAAGTTCTATCAGGATTTAACACCCCCTCAAGGATTAGACAAGGACATAGTCATTCTTAATCCCTACAAAGATGAACAAGCATGGGAACTAACCAAGAAGTTCTACCATCAATATTACAATGACAATCAGGAACGAATTGTTTTGTTTGGTATAAACCCTGGAAGATTCGGTGGTGGATTAACAGGAGCTCCTTTTACTGACCCGGTTCACATGGAGTCTGTTTGTGGGATAGCGAACAGCTTAGATAAGCGAGCTGAGCTATCTTCGACCTTTATTTATGAAATGATCCAGGCATGTGGTGGACCGAAAGCTTTTTACAGCAAGTATTACATCTCATCTATTTCACCTTTGGGGTTTGTTCACGATCATAAGAACCTGAATTATTACGATATCAAGGGATATCAAGAGATTTTCATGGAGTATGCCATGGGTCTTATTATCAAACAGCTGGAATTTCCAATAAACAAGAATTTAGCTTACAGCATCGGCAAGGGAGCCAACATCAAATTCTTAAAGGAACTCAATAAAAAATATTCTCTATTTCAGTCAATTAAACCGCTTCCACACCCAAGATGGGTGATGCAGTACCGACTAAAACGTAAAAACGAATTCATTACAGAGTATAAAACCACTCTTGGGTTTTAGAAATCAATCTCCTGATCATCGTATAGTCTTTCCACATCTAGTTCAGGTTCATTGATCATTTCTGAACCCATATGTGTTAAAAGTAGTCGCCTTGTTTTTAGCAGTTCCTTTTTAGCCAAAACAGTTTCATATCCGATATGCCCCGGAGAATCCTTGGTAAGGTTGTTACACTCAAGAATAAATAAGTCAGTCTGTTCGGCTAAATCGATCAAATGTTCGTGCCATTCAGTATCTCCTGAGAAACCAAATAGTTTATCTCCAATTCTTAACTGAACCCCATGAGGATTAGACGGAGGTGCGTGAGTCACAGCTAAACCTCTCACTTGAACTTCAGGAATAAATTCTCGAAAGGATTCTTGATATTCATAGAATACTGCGTTGATTTCTTCTAAAAATGAGGAGGTTCCAGGATATACGGCCTCCTGAAGCTGATAAACCTTTTCTTTCACTCCTTTTGGCCCACAAATGATTAATGGCCTAGTCCTCTGATATTCAATTTTATTGCTAATGACTAAAAAAGGCAATCCCCCATAGTGATCGCCATGAAAATGTGTGATCACAATCAAGTCTATGTGCTCTGGTGACAAACTGATTTGTTTAAGTCTAATGAGTGTAGAAGCACCACAGTCAACCAAAATATTCTGACCATTATTCTGAAGGAGAAAACTGGTATTGAACCGGCCCTCAGATCCAAATGCGTCGCCACAACCTAAAACTTTAAGTCTCATTAATAATCCTTTAGTCCGAGCGCCAATTTATAATAACTTCTTATTTTTTGTGGGTCTTCTCCTCTATTAAACATCCTAAAGGCACGCAAATTAGCTAACTGCACTTTCAAATAGCCGTTGTCTGTATACTTCCTGGCAGAGACAACAACCTCTTTTTGTATGATATGATATTTAGCAATCTCTTTTGCTCTTCTCAGCAAATCAAAATCCTCCATGACACAATAGTATTCATCAAACCCCTGAAGTTTATCAAATAGAGATCGAGTGATAAATAGCGTCTGATCTCCACCTCTACACCACATCATTGGAAATCGGGTAAAAAAACTATTGATCCATAAAAGTGGAGTACCAGCGTCAAACCGATATCGATATCCACCATAGAACGATTTGCTCAATGCCAATTGAATATCAGTAAAAAAAGAATCAGGTAGGATTAAATCTGCATGTACAAAATACAATACATCAAACTGTGCATGAAGTGCCCCTATATTCATTTGAGCAGCACGAGAGCAGTTCTCAGAGTGAAGAAGTCGGACTTGAGCAAACCATCCACAACCTTTAATGTACCATCCGTACTACCACCATCCACTACAATAATCTCATATTGATTGGAGTTAGAATTAGATAACAGTTGGTTTAATAGCCTGGATATATTCCTTTCTTCATTAATTGTGGGTATAATGATGCTCAAATTCATAGGTTAGAATCAAATTGGACAAAACCTATCTACGAACCAAATTATTTAGTAGATTTATGAACTAAATATATAGTTGTCAAAATGATTAAATACTACAATTTATTATGGGTCTTTCTTGGAGGCACTATTTTTCTTTTTGTTGCCACTCCTGATTATAAGGTGATTAAGCTTAGAAACGGTGGTAACGAAATCATTGAAAGAGATAAAAGGGATGGTACTATACAAACATTTTATCCAGATGGCACCGTAAAAACGAGAATAAGCTACGATAAGGATATTAAAGAAGGTCCAGCTACCATGTTCTATTCGAATGGAAATAAACACTTGGAGATGTTTTACAGAAATGGTAAGCGTGTTGGTGAATCAAAGAAATATTACAAGTCAGGGGCCTTGTATGCCGTTACCCCTTTTGACAACAATAAAATAACTGGTATTCGTACTACTTACTATGACAATGGTCTATTAAAAGCCAAAGCACCCTATTACAAAAGCATGAATGGTTTGGGTTTAGTGGAATATACTCTTGATGGAAGCGTCGTTGATGATAGACCTATTATCATCAAGAAGGATACCTACCTAGATCATGCCATACTCAAATTCACTATTTCAGATTGCTACAAAGAGGCTTTCTATACCGGTAAGTTAGTCAATGGAAAGTATCTTGACCCATCAGCACCGGGCATAAGTCCTCTACCATCCACTGAAGGATATCACTTTGTTAGAATAGATAAAATCAATGAAGGCGATGATGTCATTTGTAGTTGCATTACCAAAAGTGGCAATACATATGTTACGGCAAAACCAATTGATCCGGCTCTATTGAACTAAACTCCGACTTCTTCCTGTGGCGTAATTTCTAGCTCCTCGCAGAAATACACAAAACAAGCTCTACGCTTTTGTTCTGTTAGGTTTGGCCAAACAGTTGTTAATGGTCTCAATGCTATTGGTGTCTTTTCTCTCTCCACCAAAGCAACGAATGATTTCCAATTAAAGTCATCAAAAATAGATTCATCATCCATTAGCTCATCTGTATCAATCACTTTATCACAAATTGCCTTTATTGAACCGTCCAGTTGGAAGCGTTTCAAATGCAACTCATACTCTAAAGTGTCATGATTTAATTTGATGGTATCAAGAGCTTCAAACTCTTTCTTGATTTTCTTATAGATGAGATTGAGATCATCTATACTTTTAGCAGAAATTCTAATACTGCTCATGTGTCTAGCCTAGGTTAATACAAAATAATTCACAGTTTGCACAACATAGCTTTTTCACAACTATCACGTGCGTTATAATCTTTGGTGGTTGATATTTAACGCTGAAAGTCTGGTAAAACTACAAAAAAAAGCCAATAGAACAAGTCTATCGGCTTTTAATCTTCTTATTATCAACGAGTTAATCTAGCTTTTCAGCCATTTCGTTGTATTTCTCCTTCATTCCTAGCTGATTGTAGATGTAAGCCAAGGTCTCGATTGCAGCCGTTTCATCAGGTTTGATCTCGTAGATCTTTTCCCACTGAGGAAGCGCTTCTTTCAACTTTTCTTTGATCTTTGGTTGCATCTCGTCAGCTTTCTTTTGGTCCGCTTTAGACATTCCAAGATTATTAACTTCTTTGATGATCTCGTTAGCCTCATTGATCAAGATTACACCATAGTTGTAGTTTGACTCAAAGTGGTTTGGAGTAATGGCAATTGCCTTTTTGTATGCCTCTTTACTACCCTCTAAATCACCAGTCTCATCCAACAAAATACCTAATGTAAAGTACAAGTCTGTGTTTTCAGGCTCTGATTCAATCGCTTTTTTCAAATCGGTTTTGGCCTCTTCCACCTTCTCTAATTGAATCAAAAGATTGATTCTATTTTTAATTAACGCACCGTCTGTAGGAAAAACTTCAAGTGCCGTATCAACCCATTCTAAAGCAGCTTCATTGTCTTTTTTGGAACTAACCAGAATATTCAACCTGTTGTAATATAGGTTGATATCACTCGCTCCTATCTCAATTGCTTTGGCATAATTATTCAATGCAGCATCCCACAATTCACCATTGTGTGCAGCGTATGCAGCATTTACAATAGCGCTGGTATCCTCTGGCATGATCTTCCATGCGTTTTCAAAATTTTCAACAGCCTCTTCGTGTTGATCACTTTGAAATGCAGCTACTGCCTGATTGTAGTAGTAATTATAGTATTCTCCAATTTGCTGGCTCATAAGAACCGGAATACCCATGTCGCCTGTAATGTACAGACCTTTTTCATCTGGATCCAGTTCTTTTGCTTTAGCAAATGCAGCAACAGCTTCTTCCATAGCCTTATCAGACAAGGCAGCCATTTCAGCATTGGAAGTAGTATCGATCGTTGCGTAAATCAAACCTCTATAGTACCAGGTTTTTGCATCGTCCTTGGTTTTTTCATGAACAATTGCTTCATCGATTATAGATTTCGCTTCAGCAAGCTCTCCTTTTTCTCTTGCAGAGTTAGCCTGATTAATTTTTGGCTTTTTCTGCGCATATCCAGCAAAGGCAATAATCATAGCCATTGCTAACAAATATGTTCTTTTCATTCTCATGGTTATTCAGTTACTATTGTATCCTTTCTACTAATTATTTTTACTCTTCAACATTAGTTGCATCTCCATTTTCAGCAGTATTTTCCGGATCGATAATTTCCTCATCTTCTTCAATGTTGGAAATTTTCTCTACCGCTGAAATAGAGTCTTTTTCATTAAGACGTATCAGTTTAACACCTTGAGTGGCTCTACCCATTATTCTCAAGCTTTTCACCTCAGTTCTAATAGCAATACCAGATTTATTGATAATCATCAAGTGATCATCCTCTTCTACATCCTTTATTGCTACCAAAGAACCTGTCTTTTCTGTGATATTCATGGTTTTTACACCTTTACCACCACGTTTGGTCATTCGGTATTCTTCGAACTCAGAACGCTTACCATATCCGTTCTCAGAAACCACCAATAAGTTTGCCGGCTCCTTGTGATCTACACAGACCATGCCAATTACAAATTCGCCATCCTTCAGATTGATTCCGCGGACGCCTGCAGCCATTCTTCCCATTGGACGCACATCTGCTTCGTGGAAGTTGATTGCTCTACCCGAATTGGAGGCTATTACGATGTGATTATCTCCATTGGTAAGTCTGACATTCAACAACTTATCCCCTTCATTGATGGTAATCGCATTGATCCCATTTTGTCTTGGTCTGGAGTATGCTTCTAGAGATGTTTTCTTGATAGTACCGCGTTCGGTACACATCACCAGGAAGTTGTTATTGATATAATCAGGATCATTCAGGTTCAATACATTAATCACCGCACGAACCTTGTCATCAGGCTCAATATTGATCAGGTTTTGGATGGCACGACCTTTAGAAGTCTTAGAGCCTTCTGGTATAGCCCATACCTTGTGCCAGAATACTTTACCAAATTCGGTAAAGATTAATAAGTAATTATGGTTAGAGGCAATGAACAAATGTTCTGTAAAATCATCATTCTTGAACGTAGCAGCTTTGGATCCTACTCCGCCTCTTCCCTGAGTCTTGTACTCAATTAATGGGGTTCGTTTGATATATCCTTCATGTGAAATAGTTAACACCATGTCATCATCAGGGATCATATCCTCAGCGGTAAACTCATCAGCAGCATGCTCGATATATGTTCTACGCTCGTCTCCGTATCTGTCTTTTAGTTCAATTAACTCATTCTTGATGATATCCATACGCTTCCCTTCATCGGCAAGAATGGCTTTTAACTCCTCAATGAGTTCCATGATTTCCTCGTATTCTTTCTGGATCTTTTCTCTTTCAAGACCTGTCAGTCTCTGAAGTCGCATATCCAAAATAGCACGAGCTTGGATCTCAGACAACTCGAATTTCTCCATCAAGCCATTTTTAGCAATCTCTGGATCTCTTGAGCTTCTAATTAATGCAATCACTTCATCAAGATGATCTAAGGCTATCAGATAACCTTCTAAGATGTGTGCTCTTTTCTCTGCTTCTTCTAGTTCGTACTGAGTTCGTCGGACAACCACCTCATGTCTATGCTCCACATAGTACTTGATCAAGTCTTTGAGGTTTAAGGTCTTAGGCCTACCTCCTACAAGCGCTACGTTGTTTACGCTAAATGACGATTGAAGCTGTGTCTGCTTGTATAGGTTGTTTAATACAATGTTAGGTATTGCATCTTTCTTCAACTCGTACACGATACGCATACCAGATCTATCCGATTCATCACGGATATCAGAGATCCCCTCTATTTTCTTTTCATTGATCAATTGGGCCGTCTTTTCAATCATGGACGCCTTATTGACCATATAAGGAATTTCAGTAACGATTATCTGCTCTCTACCAGATTTTAAGGTCTCTGTTTCGGCTTTTGAACGGATAACTACTCTACCTCTACCCGTTTCAAATGCAGATCTAACCCCTTGATAGCCATAAATAATACCCCCCGTTGGGAAGTCTGGAGCAGAGATGTACTGCGTTAACTCATCAATGGTGATATCATTATTATCAATATACGCAACGATACCGTTCGTCACCTCAGTTAAGTTATGAGGCGCCATGTTAGTGGCCATACCCACAGCAATACCGCTGGCTCCATTCAACAATAAGTTTGGAAGCTTACCTGGAAGAACACTAGGTTCTTTTAAACTATCATCAAAGTTTGGAGAGAAATCAACCGTGTTTTTGTTGATATCGGAAAGCATCTCATCGGCAATTCTTTTGAGCCTTGCTTCTGTATAACGCATTGCCGCAGGTGAATCACCATCTACTGAACCGAAGTTACCTTGACCGTCTACTAATTCATAGCGTAAAGACCAGGGTTGTGCCATACGCACCATGGTGTCATAAACAGCACTATCACCATGAGGGTGATACTTACCGAGTACTTCTCCCACAATACGGGCAGATTTCTTATATGGTTTGTTGTAGTTTACCCCTAATTCGAGCATTCCGAATAGGATACGTCTGTGCACTGGCTTAAGTCCATCACGGACATCAGGCAAGGCTCTGGAAATGATAACCGACATTGAATAATCAATGTAGGCTCCTCTCATTTCGTCTTCTATATTAATCGGAATAATGTTAGAACCGGAACCGGCAGACCCTGAATCTTCTCCAGGTAAATTTTCAATATCGTCTGACATGAAAAATCTTTAAAAGTTGACCTTAAAAACAAGTCGCAATTTAAGCATTTTTTTTATCAGAGCCGTGATTTAATACGGGTCTATTTTTCGTCTATTTTTTAGCTTATATCTCCATAACCTACGGTGGTTCTCTCCCACCTTGGGATTCTGCTTTTTCCAGAATGGTTGCCCCCTTACTTCCATCAATCTACCAGTAGATGGATCCACAATAACATGTTTCAATTGGACATGATCACTCTTCTGTGGTGAGCGCGGAATTTCTGGAATATTGATACTGACACCTACCTGCACCATGAAAGCATGATTGTAGTGTCTTAAGCTGCTGGCATCAGGAAGGTTGACCACATAACTTTTGATGTCATAAGATGGCCTAACCACCACTCTAAAGTATTCTGAAAGATTCTTTTCAATATTGATCCCAATGTTGGCAAAAAACTTCTGACCAATACCGATAGCGTCTTGATTAATTTCTTTCCCGGCATTGGCTCTTCCTAACTGAAGCTCTGCAACAAAACTATAATCCCACCAATCATAGAACTGATAACCTAAAAGTCCGAAGTATTTGAAGTAACTGGTTTTCTCAAATTTTGGCACATATGGCCTGATTCGATCACCAAGAATGGAAGGTCTTAGAGGCTTAATGTAATGTCGTTCATATTGAAACCCTGCACCAATTCTGAATCGTTTGATATCATAATCAATGGCCAACATGACAGGAACGGTCGGAGAATAAGAATTAAAGCCCAGCTCTAAAGTATCAGCATCAACTAATATTTGCCTATTTCTAAGCAAAGGATTGTTTACCGGATTTTCCAAATAATCATAAGGAACATCAAAAGGGTCATCAATGGTGATTTCTTCTGAGAGAAATGGATAACTCATCCAGCCATTATAACCAACAAATAATTCACCCAGCTCATTGGAATTATCCAGGATTAACTGCTGATTATTGTCCTGATAAAAGTAAAATCCTTCTAGGCTATGTGAGTAATTGGTAAGCGCATAACCAGAGGTGAGTGTGAAAGAGAACTTGTTTAGAAAAACCCTAGCAGGGTTGCGATAGATATTATAGCGCTTGTAGATATCGTCAGATTGACTAAATCCAGTAAGGCTTAGGCCTATGATGTAAGCTATGACGAGTACTGATTTACGCAATTCTATCCTGTTTGACTCCTAAAATTAGGAATTAATTGACACCAATCAATTGAATTTCAAATATTAAAGGCTTGTAAGGGCCTACTTTCGACGCATAAGTTGGGATAATCTCCAAATCCACCATTTCATTAGTTAAAAACGGCGGGATGACTTGTGCGCTTTCTCTGTAAGCCAAATAAGACGGCATAATCACCAATGCTCGCTCCTGAACAGCCATTTGCCCTATACCAATTTCAAAACCTGGTATGGTTTGTTGCTGTCCATAGATAAACTCAAACAAATCCGTTTCTCGATCGAAAACAGTACCATCCATAAAATACCCCACATATCGAACTCCAATAGTACTATCAGCAGCAGGACGTAGTGATCCTCCTGTGCTCAATCGCTTGTAAAGCATTCCATTATTCAAAAATTCTGGTTGATTCAATGGGTAGTTGACAGTATCTCTCAAATCATTGTTGATCATGTAGTCATAGATTAAGTCTAACTCCTCATCCAAGACATCATCTTCGGAATGTATTTCCAACAATTCGATCTCTAGCTTAATGATGGCATTTTCCGGGATCAACGAAGAATAGGAATAATCACCAAAAGCTATCCTGGATGGCAAAACAAACCCCCACTTCTCTCCTTCTTTTAAATGAGCCAATGAATAATCAAATCCGACTGGGTAAATAGCGTTGACTCCTTGCTGAACGACCAGGGTATCTGCATCTAAAGAATCATATTGATCAATCACTGTACCATCCAATAAGGCCATATTATAAAAGAATTTCAATACGTTGCCTTCAGCCTGAGTTTTACCAGACGGATTGATAGTGATAGGGTAAAAGTAGAGTCCTGAAGTATCCTGACCAACATCGGACGACAAACCCATTGAATCAAGGTAGGCCTCAATCACTGTGGCTTCCTGATCATCAATAGTAATCTCAGGGTCCTTCTTACAGGAAAGAAGAACTACAAAGGAAAGGGTGTAAACCAACAGTGAAATTCGACTCATCTAGGCAGTAACGATGTAATCATAAAAAGATTATATCGCAAAACTATGCCTTTTGATCAAAGGTCTTGCAAAACATTTGAAATATTGGAAGTTTGTCAATACCTATTTGCTCCCCAATCTTCAGCATTTGAAGGTATTCATTTCTACCTATATGTCGATTGGTGCTAATGATCTCTTCATCATTTTCCAGGAAAAAACTAGCAATGAAGCGAATAAGGATATATGGAGTATCTAAAACTTCTCTACGATAGTCCTCAGTGGTAACCTCTTTATCATGATCAAAACTCTCCTTTTCCATGCTAGCCATATCGAAAGAGGTGTGCATGGCTACATTTAGCACATGGAAAAACTTATCCGACCAGATATCGTATTTCTTCAAGAGGAATTTCATTGCATAGACCACAGGATCTTTTTTCATGAAGTATCCTCCTTTCGATAGTTTTCTCGCTTTTTTATTCAAGGCCAACTCCTCAAACAGACTCACAGACCCATCAGCCAGTGCCACTCCCACTGTTGGTGACATCATGATGAGTGAAAAGAAATCATGCTCATTGATCTCCAAATAAGGTGCTTCAGTTTTGCAAAAGTCCTTTCTAAGTTCTTGCGTAGCTTCCAGAACTTCTGGAATGGCGATCATGGTTTCTATTTCGTATTCTGTGAACATTTATGCTAGAGTTAGGATGAATGCTTGAAAATAAATAAAAACTTCAAGTAATGAAAAAGGGCCAGATAGATCAGGCCCTTTTTCTTGATATATGGTATCTATTTTTATTCTTCCGTATCTCCTTCTGATGGCTCTACAGCCACTATCTCATCATAAATATCCTGATATCTACTTTTAACTTCCTCATCAGATTTTAATGCACTTCTAAGATCGTTGTAAAGACCAGCACCAATATCTTCTTTGATTTTTGTCTTGTATACTTCTACGAACTTAGCCTTCTTATCTTCTATTTTCTGTTGAATAACTTTGAAATCTGCTACTGCAGCATCTTCTGCTTCTACAGTAGAAATATCAGATGCTTTTGATAGTTCGTTGTAAGTACTAATATCCAGAGCTTCGGAGTTCTCAAGCCAGGTAGAAATAGAATCCTTTACCAGATTTTGCAACATCATTTTCTCCCCTTCAGCCCAAGCCATTACAGTGGCATATTTAGTTAAATCTTCGTCTGAAAATGAGTTTTCCTCTTGCGCTTTTACACTAATCATACCAGCAAGAAATAAAATCATCAGTACGCTTTTTCTCATAATTATTTCAATTTTCGTTAAGGTTTGTCTTTTTATAACCGACAATACTATCAATCGGTTAAAAAAAATCCCAACAAAATCTAGATTATCTGGCTGATTCCAGTGAATGGTACATGTGAAAAACAGTTTGATTTGGCTTCACATTGAATGTAAAATCAACTTTATCTGTTCTGCCTCCAGGCCCAATAGTTTTCAAAGCCACCTGATTCTCACCACGTTGCAATGGAACACGAGTATAATAGATGCTATGAGGAATGGTTTGCCAGTTTCTGGTATCCGCTTTTTCTGTGGCTGCGTTGACTACCCCAACCAAAAGAGATAACCCCTCTCTAAAAGCCTCTTCCTGTCTTTCTTCCTTACTCTTCTCTTTATCGCCACCTTGCTCACCTCTAATGGCAGATTCTACTACTTTTTTGGTAGCTGCGCGAAGTAACCCCTTCGTAAACTCCTGAACCATTCGTTCATCAAGTGTCTTGTGAGCGATTGCATTGACATTTTCAGCCAGCTGAAGTTTATATCGATTACGTGAGTCAGTCTCTAATACGGCCTTTTCATAGTATTCACCTCGATCTTTGTACTTAGGGAAGGCAATTCTAAAGAGTCTTAAATCAGTGAGATCCTGCTTTTGGTTGGCATCAGAAATCTGGTATGGAAAGGAGAAATCATATTCCTCATTCACAAATGTCACAAAACCATCTCCTCCATCTAGCGTGGTGAAATTGATAGACCATTCATCCTTTACTGGGCCTAATCCATTTTGCCAGAAAAACACCAGTTCCTCAGAACTTGCTGACGAAGGGTCGTATTCAGTTTGAAATTGCTTCTCGTAAAAATCGAGATCCGTATCAAACCCGTTGAGATAAGCCGTTCGCAATAAATCTTGTTTAAGTTGCTCAGGAGCACCTAGATTAAACATATTGATATACTCATCCTGATAAATATTGAAGGCATTGCGATAAGCAATGAACGCATTATTCACATCCCCAGAAGCTTCATATATGATTCCCATCAGGTTGTGAATGAAGGCATCACTCTTGTATTTGTTCTCAGATTTATATTTATCGCTCAGTTCATTCAATCGGAGGTTTAATCGTCTACATTCTACTAATGCAGCTTCATAATCTTCCATCTTCAGATAATTCAGCGCTTTGTAATAAAGTAGTAATAATTGCTCGTGATCTTCACCAGAATAAGTAATGGTTGTAGGATTTACCAGAAAGGATGCCGCTATGTTGGCATAATTCTTCTGATAATCCTCACCAAAAATATAGGCCTTCTCTAACCATTCATTACTTTCCTCATAGTTGCCCAACATGCTATTAACCACTCCCTGATTGGCAAAATATAGAAACTGTGCCTTTTTGCGGCCAGCCTTCTTATTGTTGTCCAGCACCTTTTTGGCAGCCTCTATATTCCCCACTTCAAAGTCCTTATTGAACTCTGAATTGATCTGATAATAAGTAGCACACGAGAATGAAAAAAGTATCAGAAGGCCAATAAGTGCTTTATTGACCGACTTTACATTCATAATCAAGGTAGTTTTGGTATGCTTAGTTCTTGATAAACTTCTTAATCTCTTTGTCTCCTATCCATACCTTCTCATTGGTTTCAAGGTTGGCCAATTCAAGGTTGACTTTGTAGTTAACTACTTTCTCGTTTTTATAAGAATCAGTAACCGATGTAATGATTCCAAACATCATGAAATCGGCACCCAGTTCTCTACCCCACTTGGATTGTGTTTCTGGAGAGGCAAATTCATTCTGATCAGCACGCTCTTCACGCAATTTCTCCCTAAAGACAGAGTTTTGAACCACACGAACCATACCGGAGTTGATAAACTCACGCTCCACATCTTTGATGAATGTCTCTGACTCGATGTGTTCTGTAGTTTTGTTTTGTATCATCCCCACAATCACCACAGGTTTCTTACCAGTGGCCTGATAAAACTCTTCTCTCCAGGGTCTGGAAAGCACATCATTGATCATCTCCTCTGCTACTAATTTGGAGTCTGTATCATTCCATCTACCACTGAGATCTATTTGTTGGTCAGGACTTACTCTGGTTACAGTTCTATTGGCACAAGCAGTGGCAAACACCACCATTACCGCTAAAAGCAAGGTGTTTGATAGTTTTTTCATTTTAAATCAAGGTTTGATAATGTTATACAATGAAACTAGACGGATTTGAACGTCTAAAGTTCCGCTGAAATCTTAATATTCAAAAACCTTGCCGATAATGAGTTCGGAATAGCAAATTGGGCACCATAAACATCTTCAATCCAGGTGTAAGAAAGTGTATTGTCAGCAGCTAATGCGTTAAGAACTTCTGCTCGTACCCAAATGTGTGTAAACAGGTCATTGATACTGATATCAAACTTTTTACTAAATCCCACATCCGCTCGATAATACTCATCTCCAGCAAATGCATTGCGATAACGTGCATTACCCGGAGGCCCAAATGGATAACCAGAGCCAAAAACAAGGTTTAAATAAACTCTTAAAGTAGGATCCCCCGGCATATGATCTTCAAAATATGCGGAAATATTGATTCGTTGATCCCTTGGTCTTCTGATCCAACCCACCTCACGTACCTCTTCTGTATAACTAGGTACCTGATTGAGCTGACCTTTGTAGATTTCGTTGCCATTAGGATCAAAGTAGACACTGTAGGTATCTCCTACTATATTTTCTTTGGTCTGCAAGAAACTCACACTAAACCATGATTGTGTACCTTTTACAAATTCTCCATGTACTCTAAAATCAATTCCTTGTGCAAAACCTTCTCCAGTTTGATCAGGATAATATCGCAAGCGAACATTATCTACATCATATGGAATGATGTCATATAGTTGTTTTCTATATATGTCAGATGTAAATAGGAATGGTCTTCCCCACATATAAAAGAGTCGAGTGCTTCCTAGAATAAAATGCAATGAACGTTGTGCTTGCACATTGTCTTGTAGTCTACCATCATAGGATCTCAGTTCCCTATAAAATGGAGGTTGCTGATACATGCCAACAGAAAATTTGAAAGTGGTGATCTTATCCCACTTAGGAGCCAAACGATAGGAAATCCGTGGACTAATCAAGAGCTGATCGTTGTAATCCCAAAGTGTAGCTCTTACACCGGCGTTAATAGCATGAACAGAGTCTTTCCACAAATGTGTTGACTGAGCATAAGCATAGTATTGATTTGCATTCAACTCCAAGTCATTAAAAATGGATGACTTGATGTTAATATAATCAGACGAATCAATGTAGCTGTACTCATTAATGTGATCATCAATATCCTGAATAGTTACGCCCACACCACCTTCGAGCACACTATTAGCATTCAAAAGATATTCCCAACGCGATTCAGCAGTGTATAGATTAGCATTCAGACTGTTTCTACCATAATCATAATTGGTACCAATACCTCGCTCGACCACACACTGATCAAAAGAAGACTCTGACGGATTGGTATTGACATCACATAACCTGTAGGCCCCCTCCACATCGAATAATTCCTTTTCCCGTGTAAATAGAGAAGATCCAATGAAATGAGTTCTTAGTCGATCATTGAAACGATGTGTCAATCTAAAACCTAACTGATAGGTATCATACCGCATGATTTCTGCCCCCTCAAAGGCTGTCTGTAGACGAAAATTACGTTGAACTGACCCGAAATCCGTGCTTTGTGATATTGGCTCGGTCATATACCGATTGCGCCCATAAGAAGCCAGTATGTTCAATTTGGTTTTATTGATATAAACCGATCTATCTGAGGTTAAATCAAAAGTTAAGAACGTCTGAATATCTGTATAGGTAGGAAAATATTGCCCTTTGGTTTCAAGTGTATTCAGTAGGTATCTGGAATCACGATGACGGGCTCCAATCAGGTAAGACACCTTATCCGAACTACCACCTGTGTAGGCTGTACCTCCAAGTAAACCAATGGTAACGGCGGCTTCCAAACTGTCAGGTTCTTTGTATTCAATATTTAAGCTGCTACTCAGTTTATCTCCATACTTAGCTTCCCAGCCTCCAGCGTAAAATTCAATATCACTCACCATATCTGGGTTAACAAATGAGAGGCCTTCCTGTCGACCCGCATTGGCAAGAAAAGGTCTATAAACCGGGATATCATTGACATATACCAGGTTTTCATCAAAATTTCCACCTCGTACGGAATAAGCAGAACTCAACTCATTGTTACTTGATACACCGGGAAGTGTCACCAATACTTTATTGAAATCCCCAAATGTAGATGGTAAACTCTTGGCAGATTTAGCATCTATTTTATGCACCGTCACCACCTCCTGATCGATGATGGTCTTATCTTCTACTTGAACGTCATTCAGACGCGTGGTTGACTCTATAAGAATAATTTTTAATTCTGAACTTTGATTAGGGTCAATCGAAACTTGCTGCTTATTATACTGAACATGGGAGAGAATAAGCACATTAACAGACTTGGGTAATCGCAGACTGAAATGACCGGAAACATCAGTAATAGTTCCGTGAGAGGTCCCTTCTAGCATAATGGACACACCGGGTACAGGTTCGTTGTTTTCATCCACAACAGACCCTGAAATCAAAATAGTCTCCTGCGCAATCAGCTTAAAGGAAAAAAGAATAAATAGGATGAGATAGGCCGGCTTCTTGTTCATTCCGGTTATCAAACGTTTTTAAGAGCAGATATTGTCTCTGACGGATTATCTGAATTGAACACAAAGCTTCCTGCTACCAGCATGTTGGCTCCAACTTGCACTAGTCTTTTGGCATTTTCAGAGCTTACTCCCCCATCAATCTCAATCAATAGATCAGGATTCACCTCCTTAGACATTTCACCCAATCGCTCAACTTTAGAAAAGGTATGTTCAATGAATTTCTGCCCTCCAAATCCCGGATTGACACTCATGATCAATACAAGATCAATGTCAGCAATGATTTCTTTTAACACATCCACAGGTGTATGAGGATTTAGTGCAACGCCCGCTTTAACTCCTAAATCGTGTATTGCTCCAATCGTTCGATGCAAATGAGTACATGCCTCATAGTGCACAGTAATGATTTCAGCACCACTATTCTTACATGGTTCCAGGTATGCATCAGCATCCTGAATCATCAAATGAAAATCCAATGGCTTCTTTGCGTATTTGGCAATCGCTTTGGTTACCGGAAAACCAAAAGAAATATTAGGAACAAACACACCGTCCATGATGTCTATATGAATGTAATCTGCTTCACTGTTGTTGAGCATTTCTACATCTCGCTGGATGTTAGCAAAATCTGCGGCTAACATGGAGGGTGACACCAGGCATTTGTGCATTTGAATTAGATTTTGATGAGTTTTACTGTCTTAGTGAATCGTTTCGAATGCAAGGTTAAAAAATACACGCCACTTCCAGTAGGTTCAATGCTGATTTCTACTTTACCAGGCACCTCATCACTGGTTAATTTTTGATTATAGATGACTTTGCCCTCTGCATCTCTAATGATAACTTCCAATTTACCTTTTAATTTAACATCATCCAGATCCAGGGTAAATCGATCATCGGTGAAAGGATTTGGATAGACCTTTAGCTTATCTTCCAAAACATCAGCGACATCTATGGTAGCTCCATTTACGAGTAAGCCGTATTTCGGAACACCATACCCATACAAAGAATCAGGATCCGAGAAATTCGTGGCAGATGCTTTTATGGATTCAATGACCTCAAGATTTGTCATACCTGGATTAGCCTGCCATATAGCTGCAGCAAACCCAGCAATTTGAGGAGAGGAATAGCTAGTACCATTACCAGTTGTGATTCGGCCTCCTGTTGTTTCCCCTCCAGACAGGCTTGCGTAAAAAATCATTGCGCTCGTACCCATGGCACAGACATCAGGCTTTATTCTACCATCGGCAGTTGGGCCTACAGAACTAAAACTAGACTTGATGTATCCTGATGTAACGCTACCGACGGTCATGACATCAAATGCATCACCAGGACTTGTGATATATTTCCAGGAGCCACTTCCCTCATTTCCTGCACTTACCACCACAATCATTCCTTTGGAAGATGCGATCTGTGCTGCTCTAGCTACCAAAGTATTCTTACCGTTCATATCGGAGTAATCATAATCCATGGCGCTTTCACTGAATGTAGAATACCCAAGTGAACCATTGATAACATCTACTCCGATGCTATCTGCATATTCAGCAGCAAATAGCCAGTTGTATTCTTCAATTCGATACTCTCTGGTAACATCTTCTGTTACACACAATACAAATGATGCTTTGGGTGCTGTACCTATCACATCTTCATAATCTGATGCAATGTTTGAAAATACCGAAGATCCATGGGTGTGATACTGGAAAACATCACCTGTATTTCCAATAAAATCTCTTGTCCCCACTAGTCTATTCTCAGCAAAAATGTGCTCGAAAGGTTTGTACATGTTTACCCCTGGAAAGCCACTATCAAATACGGCTATCATCATACCTTCTCCCTGGAGTCCATCCTCGTGCATTTCATCTGCTCCCAGCATCTTATTTTGAACATTCGTATTGCTATTGACACTTTCAGGATCAAGGAAGGTGGTAGCTACATCATAGGTTCCAGGACTAGAACTCAGTTTAGTGTCTTTAGCTACATAAACCACACTATCTACAAAGGCTAATCCACCAACTGCAGTGGCTTGTGAAGTGGTCATTTCTGCTAGAACTCCATTGAACCATTTGGTTGTAAAAAACACCTTGGCTCCTTTAGCTGCGACTTCTGCCACATAATTTGGATCTACAGGAAGGTCTTGTTCAGTGATGTCAATTCCCTGATTGGTTCGTCGCTGAATAGCTCTATCTGATAAAAATTCGGATGGGTTCGCAATGGAATAGCCAACATTGTCTTTGTCTGCAAAGAAAACCATGTACCTATCTTGTCCAACAACAATCAGTGAGCTGTAAATCAATATACAGCTCAAAACCAATCTACTCCTTACCATATGAAATCAAATTCTGCTTTAGGATCTTACCTTTTTCAATCGCTCCAATTTCTGATCCTTTCTGATCACAGTTTACTGTACAAAATGACAATTCAGTGTAATCCTTTTCTACCAGACCGATATTTCTTAAATATACTTCAGATCGTTCGTCCTGATTAACCAAATTCTGTTCAATGTCCTCTATTATTACTCGAATGGCATCAGGTGAGGAATAACTATCACCATCAAACTCATAGATATCGATATCCTGGTAATAAAAAAGCTGTGCATCCTGTGTATTATAAGCATTGCCGTCCCAACTAATTCCAGAGGTAACCGGGAAGCTAAGTTTAATCACCTCCTTGTTATTCTCACCTGTAATAGCCGAGCGTTCCGTCTTACGAATGGACCAAACGGAATCCAATTCAAGATTATCTTCATCTACGCCGCTATATCGATTGACAACATATTTCATTTCGTTTCCAGCAGAAACCAATGAATCAGCTATCACTTCTTTGAGTATATAAGTCGTGGTGATTGGTTCAAACACTTCATAAACTGTCTCCTCTACAGAATAGGTCCAAAACATGCCTACCTGAAGAGGCAAGAAATCATAACCTTGATCCAAACTCAGATCACTTTTCTCCTCAGAGCAACCAAACAAAGCAATAGATAGTAGAAAGAGGGCTATGTTTCTCATCATTTTGAATACCCCAGGATTATTTAGCCTTTATTGCTGGCATGCCACTATTAACATGATGTTTGCTCTGGTGGAAACTGGATTTGATCCATCCACCTCCAATAACATCATTACCTTCATAAAACACTGCGGCCTGCCCAGGAGCTATTGCGCTTACTCCATTACCAAAGAACACCTTAATGGTATCACCTACCTGCTCGATAACTGCTGGCGTTCCATTATCATTGTATCGAACTTTAGTGACCGTATCCTTGCGCTCACCCTCAATAGATGCATATTTCTGCATGGTCAGGTTATTGACATACATTCCATCTCTGGAGAGTTCATCAAATGTACCTAAAACCACTCTATTCTTATCTTTTTGAATCTCAGTAACATAAACAGGAAAACCTAAGGCAATTCCGAGTCCTTTACGCTGCCCAACTGTGTAAAATGGATAACCTTCATGGGTGCCTACAACAGTTCCATCCTCCAATACAAACTCTCCTCCTGCTACTTGTTCCTCTAATCCATCAACTCGGCGCTTTAAGAAACCTCGATAGTCGTTATCAGGAACAAAACAGATTTCATAGGACTCTGATTTGGTCACCAACTCATGGAATCCGCGCTCAGTGGCCATGTCTCTAATCTCTGATTTATGTAAATGCCCTAATGGATACTTGGTTCTACTAAGACTCTCTTGCGAAATCCCCCAAAGTGCATAGGATTGATCTTTGTTTTCATCTTTTCCTTTAGAAATCACAAAACGATCATTCTCTTCGCGCACATTGGCATAATGACCAGTCGCTATGAACTCACAGTCCAGTTTATCTGCTCGTCTCAATAAGGAATCCCATTTAATATGGGTATTGCATAAGACACATGGATTTGGTGTGCGACCATCCAAATACTCATTAGTGAAATGATTGATCACATAGTCTCCAAACTCTTCTCTGATATCTACTATAAAATGTGGGAAACCTAAGCTGACGGCAATGTTTCTTGCGTCGTTGATTGAATCCAGACTACAACAGCCCGTTTCTTTTTTAGAACCTCCTGAAGTTTGGTAATCCCATGTTTTCATGGTCATCCCGATCACTTCATATCCTTCTTCATGTAGCATCACTGCAGCCAGTGAACTATCGATGCCACCACTCATGGCAACAAGTACTCTTCCGTGTTTACTCATAATTTCGTCTCGCGAGGTTCAAAGCCTCGTTTACGTTCGACAATAAAATAAAACCGACGCTTTCGTCGGCAGGTATTCCTTTTTAAAAAAGGACAAGGAACCATTATTCAAGTTCTGACCGCAAAGATAACTTAAATACGATGAAATAAAACGAAAAAAGGTCAGGACTCCATGCCCTAACCTTTACTTCGTACTCGCAATCAGCCGATCGCTAAGAACTGAGCAACCATCATTAATTAATCTTTAGACGGGAATGCCGCGTCATTAGTAGTTGCATTGGCGGCAACTATAATTATATCTTCAGATACCAAAGAATCATACTCCTGGTATTCATAGACTACATCATAAGACCCAGCTTCTAAACCAAGCACTTCATAAGCACCATTGTCATCAGTAAAAGAATTGGTATTGATGGTATCACCAGCATACACAGTAATTTGAGCACCTATTGCTGGACTTTCCAGACTATCCAATACAGTCCCCACAAGTCTACCTGTTGTTGAAATATTTGTTCCTTTAATAACAGGCTTGAAAATGAATCCATTGTAACCATCCGTACTGTTACCCTGGGGAACAAATGACTGTGCTACATCAAAATCCAACAATAAATCTGTAGTCAAACCACCCGCTACATCAATCGATGGACTTACAAATACCTTTATTCCAGATGAGCTACCACTAGGCACGAATAAGTCATATGTAGTCCCATCATTCAATACCACACTTGCTTCGGAAACATAGACTCTAATCAAGTCATAAGATCCAACAGGAATTTCCAAACTAAGTAAGCTAGCAGTCACACCATTTGTCAAGTCTAAAAGGTTATAGGAAGAAACCTCATCTGATAAAGTAGTGAATGGACTTCCCTTAGTTTCCTCGCCTTTTCCTCTAATTTCTATTTTTGAAATAGTTACGTTGGCCTCCAGCACTTCATCAGTCGGAAACGGGGCATCAGTTAATCGAAGGCTTAGTGTTCCATATTGAGATTCTTCCTCTCCATTTTCCGAACAACTTGTCATAAACCAGGTAAACAGCAAGGCGAGGATTACTAATTTAATTGATATTGATTTCATATTTAGTCTAAAGGGTTGTGTTCATCTTAAAAACAGATGAATACGAAAACCTCCTACCAGACTATTAATAAAAAAAGATAAAATATAATGATTTGTAGATAACTCAATCAATGACCAACTCAAAATCTGCCGTCAATGTCTCTTGAGCTATTATTGTAACAGATTGTTCCTGAAGAATATAACCCTCTTTTTCTATGACGAGAGTGTATGTACCTGGATCAATTCCCATTAGCGCGTATGAGCCGGAAACTTCCGAGAAGGTAGAAGCATAAAACTCACCATCCGAGTCATTAAGCGTAATGGTAACACCCTCTATTGTCTGGTTATCGGAGGCATCAAAGATTTGACCGGTAATCAAACCTGCCTCGGCTAAATTGATAGCTCGTAATACTGGCTTAAAATTAAAGCCATTAATCCCGTTAGGATTGTTATCATTTCCTTTTGGAACAAACGATTTAGAAAGATCAAAATCCAATAACACATTTACTTCTTCATCAGCAATAATTTCTAAATCTGAAGATAATTTCACCTTGACCCCACTCTGTGCTCCAGATGGAACTTTTAAATCAAAAGCTCTACCATCTTTTAGATTAATTACTGCTGAATCAATGATCAAACTAAAACCGCTCACAGTACCTGGATTGATAAGCGTATCTGTCAATGTCTCAGTAACACCATTTCGCAATTCAAATATATTGATCACCATAATGGAATCCGTTAATACAAAATCCCTTGCATCACCAGATTCGTACTTCATCAATATTTCTGTGATACGAACATATGCTGATTCGATGGAATCTATTGGATACGGAGCGTCTGTCATGAATAATTTTAGTTTACCCAATTCACTACCAGTACCCAATCCAAACTTTTCATCACCTTCATCACATGAATTGAGATCAGCCAAAATAACATTCGCCAAAGCATCATTATCAGCAATTGATTCATTTACACCACTACTATTTAAAACAGTAATAGGGAAATCAAACCCAACAATATCACCGTCTATTCTATTGGTGAGTAGGTAATAAAACTCTTCATCAGACGTAACACCCTGAATTGTGGCTTTCTGGTAGATCGGATCGTAGACAGATACATTTATTGGATAGATCATATCCACGCATTCTATATCCTGATCACTTCCGCCTTCAACACAGCCTAATGCCAATTGGTCCAGCTCCAGTTGATTGATTAGTTCAGTAGCCTGATAGGATTCATTCACAACTGTTATGGGAAAAACCAGCTCAAACTGATCTCTACTTTGTATTTTGGCATGGTATTCTTCCTCAAATTCTGGCAATTCTACCGCTGTATTGATTGTGAAAGACTCTCCATTCAATTTTGCTTCTACTGGATACACCACTGTCAGACAACTCGCATCATCTAGAATGTTATCATAAGATCCATCCTTTAACGAAATGGAGATTAGCTGTTCTTCTAATTCAGAACCATATCGTATCGCCTCTGAATCAGCAGGATAATTAACCTCTTCATAAGTTTCGATACAGCCTGGTAAGGTTAACCAGACCATCAATAAAAAGAAAACAAATTGGGGTTTTGTATTTTTTATTGTCATTTCGCTTAATCGCAAAGAATTTTATTTTTCCTTCGCATTCGTTAATATAACAGATGAAAGGATAAAACTCCTACTGGCTTAAAATAATAAAAAGTCAAATTAATCTTTATAATGTCCAAAGAAAATCCAGATAACGTCTGTAAGGAAAGAATTTTCGACCAACTCTTCCAATCCTTCAGTGAAGAGCTACATAAGATTCTCTATTATAAGTATGGAGCCGAAAATGACCCAATGGACATTGTACAGGAGGCTTTTATCACCCTTTGGAATAATTGCTCCAAGGTGACATTGGACAAGGCTAAAGGCTATCTCTTTACAATAGCTAACAATAAAATGCTCAATGTTTTGTCTCGAAAAAAAACAGTGATGAATTATGCCAATACACATGAAGCCACTGAATTGAGTAACCAACATCCTCAGTATTTATTAGAAGAGAAAGAATTTGATCATAAACTTAAAGAGGTACTCGAATCACTTAGCGAAGACCAACGAGTAACGTTAATGATGAATCGCGTAGAGGGAAAGCGACATAAAGAAATTGCTGAAATATTAGGTATCTCCACCAAAGCAGTTGAGAAGAGAATTTATAAGGCATTAAGTATCATTGAAGAACAGCTAGGCAAAAAAATCTAGACCAATGGTAGGAGAAATTAGGGATCACCTGTTTTTACATTGAATTCTATGAAAGACCAGGAGCGCATATTGAAATATTTGGATGGTAGTTTATCAGGAGCTGAACTAGATGAGTTTAAGCAGACTGAAGATTACCACTTTGTACAGAATGTGACACAATCGTTGCAATCGTTCAAAGCACCCGAGATTGATCCTGAGATGGCCCTAAACCAGCTAAAACTCAAAAGAAACTCAACATCTTCTACCATCCCGCTATGGTCCTACGCATGGAAAATCGCTGCGGTTGTAATTTTAGCGTTGGCACTTGGCGTATGGTTCTTTGGCCAACCGTCTGGTGAGTCTTTGATTTCCAGTAATTCCCAATTAACCGAACTTTCATTACCAGATGCATCTAAAGTAACGCTTAACAAGCACTCTCAGATTGCTTATTCTGAGAATGATTGGTCTTCAAGCAGAGAATTAACCTTAAGAGGTGAAGCTTACTTTGAGGTTGAAAAAGGAAGTAAATTTACTGTCAACACTAACTCAGGAAAAGTCACGGTATTAGGAACACGCTTTACAGTGAAAGCAAGAGGAAATTTCTATGAAGTTACTTGTTATGAAGGTAAAGTAGAAGTAACCACCAATGGCAATGACTCTAAAGTAGTCCTATCCAGAGGTGATCAGGCTCGATACATTGCCAATAAATATGAGTCAAGAAGAACCAAAGATTTGCAACCTGCATGGAGCACAGGCTATTCTGACTTTGATGACATGCCCTTCCATTTCGTAGTAAAAGAGCTGGAAAGACAATTTGATGTCACCGTGACTTATCCTAAAGATGACGCAGAACGTCATTTTTCAGGCTCCTTCTCCCATGAAGATTTAGAATCAGCATTGAAAGCTATTACAATTCCCTTAAGTTTGGAGTTTCAAATCAACGGAGACTCCATTACCTTAAGTAAATAGTGTGTAAAAACCATCTGGTTCATGTACTAGTCTTTTTTTTCGCTATTCATTTCTCTCTGAATGCCCAGGACGCACATCAAAAAGTGGCTCTTGAGGAACTTTTGGAAAGACTTGAGGCGGATTACGACACCCGATTCAGCTATGCAAATGAGAGCCTTATTGACCTCTATATTTTGCCGGTTGACAATGCATTAACTCTGGATGATTGGCTTGACTATCTAAGAGAAATAACCCCATTAAAATTCGATCGCTTATCCGGCAATATCATTGCGGTAAGCCCAAAAATCAAACCTCAAAGCATTGTATCTATAAGTGGAGTAGTTATAGATGCTCAGAACAATGATCCAATTCCATTTGCTTTCATTCAGCTAGGTGATCAAGTGGCATCATCTGATTTGAATGGATACTTCACCCTGCCTACCAGCATCTCTTCTGACTCAATAAAACTGCAGACCTCCCACATCAGTTATTTTTCAAATCAAAGAAATTTGTTTGATATCAAATCAAAGGAAAACATCGTATTAAAACTTCAACCTAAGTTTTCCACCCTATCAGAAGTGATCATTGATAATTATTATGTGCCCGGTATCAGTCGTGTTCAGGGAGGCGGTTACCGCTTCAAACCGGATGAACAACAGATTTTACCTGGTCTTACCGAACCTGATTTATTATTCTCTTTACAGACTTTTCCAGGTATATACAGTGCTAATGAATCGGTATCTAACCTAAACATTCGTGGAGGAACAAATGATCAAAACCTGGTTTTGTGGGATGGTATCCGCATGTTTCAAACCGGTCATTTCTTTGGATTGATTTCTGCGTTCAATCCATACATCACCGAAAGTGCAACCGTAACCAAAAATGGTACCGTTGCCGAATTAGGACAAGGAGTCTCTGGCACCTTTGACATGAAACTCAGGGAGTCTTTAAGATCTAAATTTGAAGCTGGAGGTGGTGCTAATTTACTCCACTTGAACGCTCATGCTGGCATACCTATCAACGAGAAGTTGTCGATTGAGTTAGCCGGGAGACGTTCCTTAACAGATATGTGGCAAAGTCCGACTTACAACTCCTACTTTGACAGGGCTTTTCAAAATACGGCAATTAACCGAGCACAAAACAACGACAGTCTAATTAATCAGGGAGACAAATTCCTATACTTTGACTGGCTAGGAAAGATCAACTTCCACCCTACTACAAAGGACCGGTTTAGTGCTACTTATTTCAATATGGGTGATGAGCTCAGCTTCAATGAAGAGAAGACATTTGGCTCAGGAAACTCATCTAGAGAAAGCAGGTTGCATCAAATAAGCAGTGGAATTGGCATTACGCACACTCGATTCTGGAATCAAAACCTGAAAACCCTTACAACCCTATATCAATCAAAATATCGATTAGATGCCACTAATCAATACCTTCTGATCGATCAACAGCTGGATCAGAGTAATACGGTCATCAATCGCAATGCTTCACTATCGATATTCTATCTGGTTAACCCAAGACTCGACTGGCAGTGGGGTTATCAGTTGGACATTCTCGCTGTTCGTGATCAGGTATTCCTCAATAAACCAAGCTTCACCAGTGACATACAGGAGGCACAGACTTCACACATACTACATGGTCAGGTGAATTGGACACAAGAGGAATCAGGCACTTTTGTAAGCTTTGGCACACGACTCAATTTCTTCCCAGGTGCTGACCCACAATTCATTCCTGAGCCGAGAATCAGAGCTCATCAGTATATACAAAAGAACCTGCTTTTGGAGATGCTTGGAGAATTCAAAAGCCAGACGATCACCCAAATCATTGACTTACAAAATGACTTTTTAGGAGTAGAAAAGAGACGATGGGCTCTGGCCAACGGGTCGGATTACCCTATTATTCAGAGTAAACAAGTATCTCTTGGCCTTCACTATGATCTGAAAGACTTTTTCCTGAGCGGTGAAGTTTATTATAAACAAGTCAACAACATTATCTCAACTAGCCAGGCCTTTCAAAACCAATTGGAGCCATTGCAAATTGCTGGAGATTACAACTCCTACGGAGTAGATTTGATGGTAAAGAAATCCTTTGGAATAGTCAACTCGTGGTTGAGTTATGGCTGGGGAAACACCATGTATCGTTTTGAGACCTCATCAGTCAACAATCCTGATTTCCCAAGCAACCTGGATATCCGCCACAATGTATACCTTGGAAACTCCCTGAAGACGGGCAATTTTGACTGGTCCATTGGAGCAAATTATCATAGCGGAGTACCAGTAACATTGCCCAAACAAGATGACCCTATTTTGAATGGAATGATTAACTACCAGTCTCCCAACAGTGGTCGATTACCAGATTACTTGAGGCTTGACTTCTCCTCTACTTACAAATGGTTGTTTAAAAATGATCACTACTCGTTAATAGGATTGTCTATTTGGAATGTGATGAATCGAGACAACCCATTAAAAACCTACTACAGACGCGTATCTAACGTACCAGTAGCTGTGGATCAGCTTGCGCTTGGATTTACACCCAATGTAAGCTTACAAATGCAGTTTTATTTTTAAGGTAGAGTTGTGAAATCAATTGAAACCATTATTATTTGACAGGAAGATTGGTCATAATTTTTTAGTTTATACTTGTGGCATCTATTCTGTGATAAGCCAAAATGAGAGATCTGATTACAAGCATTTTATTGACTATCTTTTGTGGAAATGTACTGCTCGCGCAAACCAATTTTGATAAAGGATATTATATAACCGAATCTAATGAAAGAGTCGAATGCCTCATTAAGAATTTAGATTGGTTGTTTAATCCATCAGAGATTTTAGCAAAACCAGATGAACTCTCAGAACCAATACTCTTTACAGTAAATGACATTAAAGAATTTGGTATCTATGGCCATTCTCGCTACTTAAAGGAAACAGTTTCCATAGACAAGTCTAAAAATGTATTGGGAGAATTAAATAAGGACAGATCACCAAATTTTGAACGTGAAAAACTTTTTCTAAAAGTACTTTTAGAGGGAAAAGCTACTCTGTATCAATATGAAGAGTCTAATCTAAAACGGTTCTTTTTTAGTCTTGAAGGTAAGGACACTGTAGAACAATTAGTTCAAAAAAATTACGATGCCGGTAATAGCATGATTGGTGAAAATAATCAGTTCAGACAGCAATTAATGGTCAATGTTAATTGTTCGGAACTTAACAATATAAGTTTCGCTAGTATCAGATATGATGAGGCTGATTTGCTGAAACTCTTTAAACAATACAACATTTGTGAAAAACACTCATTTGAACTATACAAATCAGAAAACAAGAATAAAACCTTCAGACTTTCCATTAGACCGGGTATCTTTTCTGGTCTAATGAATTTTCAAAATTCCGTTACCGAATGGTACAATAATGTTGACAACCAAGGAATTGGTTATCGATTAGGAATAGAAGTAACTAACCTTTTACCTTTCAATAACAACAAATGGGAAATCTTAATGGAACCTACTTTTCAGCAATTCAAGTCAACTTACCATTATGACTTGGATGATGACAGAAACATTACAGTGGAGTCTAAAGTAAATTATCATAGTTTAGAACTTCCTATAGGTTTGAGACACTCCTTTTTTCTTAGTAATGATCTCAGATTATGGCTGGACGCAGCTATTATTCAGAATATACCTTTCAAATCTTCAAGTTATGTCCACTTTGTCTCTCAACAAAACCAACCCAGAACTACTAGAGATTTTGAATTGAAAAACCGTTTCAAATTAGCTGCTGGCCTAGGAGTTAGTTACAAAAACAAATTAAGCATTCAATCAAGGTATCAAATCGGTCGAACACTTAATAATTATGCCAATTACGAGGCGTTTTATTCTAAGCTCGAATTTATACTGGGGTATACATTATGGAGCAATCTTGACTAAGCTAGAATATGATTGTGAAATACGTAGCAGGAAGCCAGTTGTGTTAACTAACGGCTACCTGATTTGGAAAAAGCACCCATGTGCCCAATAATGATGCTAGCACTATATTTATTATCTGACTGATATTATGATAGTTAGATAAATTACATTTCAAAACATAACCGACTACCCATATGAAAACAATGATCTGCAAACAACTAGGTGGAGCCTGTGATCAGGAGTTTCATGCCAATAGTTTTGATGAAATCGCCGAGCTTAGTAAAGCCCATGGTATGAAGATGTTTCAAGCTGGTGATGAAGCACACTTGAAAGCTATGAAAGAGATGCAAGATCTTATGCAGTCTCCAGATGCAATGGCTCAATGGATGAATGCCAAGCGAAAGGAGTTTGAGGCATTACCAGAGAATTAGTTCTTAGTCTCTTATAGCAGAAAGATCCTATTTTTTTAAATCAATTCTAAGGATTTTGAAGAAGTCAATCCACCTGGTATTCATTACCATCTTCGTCAGTACTCTTGCCATTTCCTGTGAGCCGCCTGGAAATAAACAAGATGCATCCGCTTACGCAAACCAATCTTTGGTTGAGATTGACACCACACTCTGGCTAAAAGAAGCTCGGGGTATCCGGGACATAATGGAAGATGATCAGGGAAACTTATGGTTTTCCAGTCCCGACTACATTGCTCTATATAATGGCAATAGCATGAAGTATTTTTCGAAAGATGATGGACTCGAAATAACCGGCAATATTCATAAAGACTCAAATGATGTCATTTGGATTGAGAATGGGTTCCAAATATTCCGATACACTGGTGAATACTTTATTGAAGAAGATATAAATAACGTCAAAAGCGCCAAAGGTCTTTGGATTCAGCGCAGATTGGATCCTGGAGACACCTCTTCCGCAGATCCCGGCATCTATGAAGTCAGCCAGCAAACTACAACATTTCATCCACTACCTGTAGAGAAAGTTGGCGACTATAAATTCTCGTATATGCCAAGTAGTAAAGCAATGATTGGAAAGGACGGCACTGTATGGATCGGGACGATGGAGAAAGCTTTTGGGTACAACGACAATGCATTCATTTCAATAGGACGTGAAGAGATGGGACGCCAGGATGATGAGCGACATGTAGGCATTCGTGGGATGTTTGTAGACAGCCAGGGAGTTCTCTGGATGGCCGATAATGGTGCTGGCCTATTCACTTATGATGGAGAAAAAACAACCAACTTCACCAAGAAACATCACCTGGACAAAGGAGAAGTAGAAGGCAACAGCTTGCACCGTACTTTTTCCATCAATGAAGACAGTGCAGGCACCATGTGGTTTGGCACTGTCTATTCAGGCATCTGGAGTTATGATCCCAAGACGGAGACATTTAAAAACTACACCTCAGACGATGGTGTAAAAAGTGACAATATCTGGATGATATATAAGACCAAGTCTGGTGAACTACTATTTGCCGGAGAGACGCCAGCAGCAGTCTATGTGTTTAATGGAAAGGGATTTGAGAGGAAGTTTTAGCTAAATGATGGTAATTCAAATAACCTAACAAAAGATCTCGAACTAAGAAGACTTGACTAATTTGAATCAACCAATCTGAATGAGAATGAAATTTAGACTATATGCCTTCATTGGACTTGCTTTTCTCATACTGAATCAAGTATTGTTACTCCGCGGAAATGAATTTATTCAGACTCAACAACCAATCGATTTTGCGCATTGGCTTTTATTTTTTGGTGTGCTCCTGTGTATCTCTCTTAATTATATTTTTTCAAAGGGAATATTCAACAGTGTCTCATCTGGTTTAACTACAATGGGTGTTGTGGCCATGGTCGGACAGGCAGTGATAGATCTGATATGGTGGAGCTATGGCACGGACTATGAAGGGGTGAATAGACTGACAAATCAACTAATGAGCCACCCATCTATTAGAATTCCGTTTATGACGATCGGACCGGCTTTATTTTACCTTGGTATAGCAATACATTCTGGAAAATTCTTCAAGAAATATACAGCCTGGGCCTTGGTTGCCATTTGTGGAGTAATCATCACCGGTGTGGGTTCATTTGCCTTGGATAGCAGATTAGCCATCGTCATTGGGCATTTGGTTATGGCCACAGGGGTTTTAATGTTGGTCTTTAAAGAGGATTTGGATTAGAAATGCATGAATTCCATTCATGAGCGTAAGGGTAAGTTACTAGCTGCTTATTCACTCTGAAGAACGATCCTCTTCCCCATCTCTTTCGTCTCCACCTCTGGTAAGATCTCGCAGTTGTCCCATAGTCCTGTGGTTAAGGTTTTGGCATAAGATGCTGGAAGTTTATTCTCCTTCATGAGTTGAGCCGCTGTATTGTGATCATATTCGAAAGACTCATGGCAAAACTGAAAACCATTGGCATCATCTAGGATCATGTACCATACTCTGGTAGTACCGTCATTAGCAGGCATGCCAATCACACCAGCATTTAGCCAGTATTTTTCAGCTTGCACATCGTGAAAAGGAAGTCCGCAATGGCCAGAAAGGATTACATCTGCTTTGGTGGTATCAAAGTTGGTTTGCTTCACTTCCCATGGAGTAGAGCGGAAGACAAACTCCGAAGTATTGAAGTAACTGCCATGCAGCATAAACACGGACTTACCAGCATACTGAAATCGGATAAAGTCAGGCCAATCATGTAGCCATTGTTTGCTTGACTCGTTCACACTGGCTAGTGCATACGGGTACCACTGACGGGAGAACACATCACAGCGAGATTCTTCGTTGAAGTTGCAGCCACAATCTTCTTCCCCGTTACGGATTTGCATTTCTACATTTCCAGCAATAGAATGAATCCCCCACTCTTTGATCAAGTCGAGACATTCTTGCGGTTGTGCACAATAACCTACAGCATCACCTGTATTGATCACATTACTGGAAGGAATCCCTAAATCTTCTGCAATAGACTGGAGCTTTTGCAAGGCTTGTAAGTTGCTATACGCCCCACCAAAGACGAGCACCTTTCCTGTTAGCTGACCGATATCCTTAACGCTTCCTTCCATAAACCAATGATGATACAAAAAACACAACAAAACAAGCTACAGTTCCAACTAGATTGACTGATAACAACACCCCATAAGACGTATTCCAGAAGATCAGAGGTTCTGGATAAATCCCTGTGGCATAAGCTATTCCAAAAAACACACCCGTAACAACGGTTAAAACGAATACCGGGCCTTGAGCACGGTATTTCCAAAACAAAAAGATTGGCGCTAATCCAATCACCATCGTTCCTGAGATTGTCGTAGCAGACAAGATCGTTGGATTTAAAAAGACCGGTATCGTCCCTGCCACTGCCATGATGGCCATTACCAGTCGGCCAGTTGAAACTTCTGTTTTTAAGATTCCAAGATCTATAACAATGAGTTTGGAGAAAGATGCAAAAGCTGAGTCCAGTGTAGAAGATGCAGACGTTATCATGATGAAGTTCACCAGCAACATCGCTACTGTTCCGAGCGACCTGCTCACTTCCACAGCTGCTTGTCCAGACATGCCTTGCTCAGCAGCATACACGCCTACCAGACTAAACAAAACGATTGCGGCAAATCCAATTGGCACGGCAATGGCAAAAGCTTTCAAAGTCGTCTTAGGATCTGTCAGAAAACCTCTGTCCGTCATTACTGGATCATGAAATGGGTAGCTAAATACCTGAATCAATGCAACCAAAAGCAAGTCCAATCCACCTTCCAATGTCCAGGTGCCTGATGTCAACACACTGCTCATTCCTTCGGTCTGCGGCATAACCATTCCAAGTATTAGCAAAAGCAATACACCAAAGAAGACCATCTGCACTGCATCGGTAAACATAGAGCTTTGCAAGCCACCTCTGAGGCAGTAGAAAAGAGTCAATCCTGTGAAAGCAATGATCGCCAGGTAATAGGGCATAGATCCAGTATCACCAAAATATGAGCCGATCACCATCGTATTGGACCAGACTTCATTGAACAGCCTGAAACCAATTAAAACAGAAAAGACAACCACAGCAGATCGTCCATATTTGGAAGTCAGGAAATCGTGAATACTCGAATAGCCTCCTTTTGTTCTTAACTGGTAGATGATCACACCAGCAAATAGAAACGATAGGTAATAGGTCGCATAAGCCACACCCCCAACAATACCATAAGTCAGTCCAAGGTTTGCGGCATTCGTGATCGACTTGGCAAATATCCATGAGATCACCAGGCTACTGACTAACAGCCACTTACCCGGAACCTGACCAGTTTTAGATCTTGCCTGAAAGAAGGTTTTCCAATTGCTCGCCACTGGTGAGAGTACAATCATCAGGATTATAAACCCTCCCAGCAGTAGCCATTGTATTGTTGATGTATTCACTTAAAGCCTGGTTATAGTTGTTGTCTACGCTTCGAGTGCTCTGCGTGACAACATGCTATTTTTAAACATTCTATCAGTTCATGATAGATCTCTCCTATCATCGATATGACAATTCTTGCAAATTCATCATCTCTTTCTGGAATAAAAGGGCAAAATGGTTAAATCACTCATCCCACCAAACCGAATAGTTAATGCTATTGCCCTCTGTTTTTCCTGAAGCATCAGTATAATTCGTCTTATTCAGCGCTTCTTCACTTGTTGGATAAGGCATTCTCACCGGAATCAATCCATTATTTAAACTGGCTGCCACAGACTTAAACTGCGGATAACCGGTTCTTCGGTANTCNATCCANCCTTCNNAGCCATTGATCAGNTTGCCCAGCCACTTTTGTGTGATAATCTGCTCCATCGGATCAGACATNCCATAAGCAGCATTTCCAGTAGTTAGATAATCCGCAGGCAGTTCAGTATTCCAATACGCAAATGCTTGCTCCACTCCTAGTTCATAATAACTCTGAGCATTCCCAGTTGTGATCAAACCTCTCAACGCTGCTTCCGCCAACAAGAAGTTGGTTTCCCATGCTGTCATGAAATTGGCATCTAACAAGTCTGTTTGTTCCCTGAACATTACCCCGGGCAGGCTGTAGTTCTTCAACGTCACAGGATTAGTAGACACATCTTGTCCATTCAGCAATCCTCGATATCTAGAATCCACAAACGCACTGTCTGTTGCACGGAAGAATACTTCAATTCTCGGGTCATTGTAATTCTTCAAAACTTCCTCGATGGTTTCAGACATCACAAAAGAATTAAAATCACCATCCCGAAGATTGGCCATTCTAAAGTTGTTCGGTCTGCTTGCCGTAAAATCAAATGCTGCATTTTGGTCGTTGGATTTGATATATTCATCAGCTGCCACAANGCTCTGAAGCTCAGAAGCAANATCTACTTTNCCTGAAATTCGAATCAAATATTTGATGCGNAGTGAATTAGCGAATCGTTTCCAGTTATCTAGATCTCCGCCTAACAAATCATCTCCGTCCAAAGGTTGTACACCTTGATAGTTTTCAATNATGGTTATTGCTTGTTCCAGGTTGTCCAGAATGCCATCAGTGTCGGTATAGATTTCCTGTTGAGTATCATAAACAGGTGTAGTAATTCCGTCTGTTTTGCCTTTGAAGGCTTCTCTATACGGTACATCTCCATAAAAATCCGTCAAAGCGGCTGTCATATATGCTTTCAGAATCAAGGCAGGACCTTCATACACGGCATAAACTTCATTTTCCCGAGACAGGTTGAGTAAGATCTCATTGTCTCGCAAATTCGTGTAAAAAATCGGCCATGGATTACCACCCAACTGAGGGGAATACAAATCTCCACGATCAAATAAATTGAAGTCTGAACCAGTAAAGTACTGTCCTAAAAAACTCCCTGCCGTGAAGCCTTCATAAGACATCTGCTCTCCATAGTCAAAGATCACTTTTCGCAAAAGTGTAGATGCGGGCACCTCCGTTGGTGCATTGGGATTGGTATTGATTTCTTGAAAGTCTTCTGTGCATGCTACTAACAACACCACTAGACTCAAAAGGCAATATTTTCTTAATTGTTTCATGATGTTGTTGATTTAAAAGTTTAAACTGATTTTGATTCCATAACTGCGTGTAGAAGCATAAGACATGTCTTCCACACCGCTCACAAACTGATTTCCCTGCACTGCAAGTTGTTCTGGATCAAAATGCGGTATCTCACTGATCGCAAACAGGTTACGACCGATTAACGAAACTGACAACTTCACATCATCAGATAAGAAACTACCTTTTAGGTTATTGAAGGTATAACCAATGGCTAGCTGTCTCAACTTGATGTAACTAGCGTCATAGGTATTGTTCTCTTCATGGTTACGGTCATAGTACTGACGGTAATAGGTTTCTGGATTAATGGCAGTCGTATTCTTTTCCCAAATAGGGTTTTCTTCCGTTCCCACATTAACGACTCCATNGGCAACTATGCCNNTTTCAGGACGATAACCCGTTTCNTCCANCTGACCTGCAACTCCGGCCAATGCTTGTNTTCTGGAAACCAAAACACCGCCNTGGCGCCAATCGAACAAGAAGTTCGCNTTCCAGTTTTTANATGCCAATTCATTATTCCAACCNATGATGAAATCAGGATTGTAATTACCNAACAGNATCAAGTCATTGTTAACAATGTACTGTCCATTGCTATTGATGATGAAATCACCATTCTCATTTTTTTGATAACCTGTACCATACATATCTCCAATTCGGCCTCCTTCTTCTACCTGGTAATAGACCGCTTGATTTGGGTTATCATAAACACTTGAGTAAGCTAAAGTTATGCGACCCGCATTGTCAGGAAGCGTTTCTACTGTCGTCACGTTTCTACTAAAGTTCGCTTGCGTTCGCCAGGTAAAATTGTTTTTGTAAACAGGTACTAAGGAAACAATCGCTTCCACACCTTGTGATCTTACTTCTCCTCCATTGATCACTTCTTCCTCATATCCTGATGTAATGGAAATTGGTAATGAGATAATCTGATTCTTAGTCAACGCATTGTAATAGGTCACATCCAGACTCAATCGGTCATCAAAAAAACGAACATCCGCCCCTAGTTCGATGGCAGTAGTTTGCTCAGGAAGCAAATTGGCATTGGCAATAGTACTCGCATCTGTAAAAGTAGGCAATGAATTAACCGGTGTAGATGGTGTATAAGTACTAGCAGTTTGATAAGGACTGGTATCATTGCCAACCTGTGCCCAACTAGCTCTTAGTTTGGCAAAAGAGACTTGTCTCGGCAATGTAAAAGCATTAGATAACACATAAGTCGCTGCAACTGAAGGATAGAAAAAACTTGGATTAGGTAAAGAACTTGACCAGTCGTTTCTTCCAGTCACCTCTACAAACACATAATCTCTAAATCCAAACTTGGCCAATCCATAAGCACTATTGATTCGCTTTTCATAAGTGTTTTGAAAGATTTCAATTGGTGATGCTCCATTCGAAAGGTTAAATACTCCTGGAACAGCTAAGGTCAACACCTGAGATTGAATACTAGAGAAGATTTGATCCATTCGATTCCCTCCCAAACTCACATCCAATGAGAAATTACCAAATGACTCATTATAGTTTAGGAGAATATCAGAGTTGGTTTCTCGATACTCCACTCCTTGCTCTGCGTAAGCTCCTTGCTTGAATCGGTTTGTACTGAAATGTCTTCTAAACTGTCGATCTTCATTGGAATAATCCATTCCAGTTCGTACTGCTAAACTTAAATTGTCTGTGAAATTGTATTGTGCTCGAATATTTCCAAACACCCGATCCCGATCAAATGAATTGCGATTTTCTTTAAGAATGAAATATGGATTGTCGAAATAAGCATAGTTGAATGAGAATTGCTCGCGGTTTTCCAAACCAGGTTGCCAGTAGTCTTTTAAGGCTGCAATGTCTAATGAACGTGGCCCCCAGGCAACTAAAGAGTAATTAACATTTTCTGACCCATACCCATTAGATGGACGATTGTCACTATTAGAATTGACATAGTTGATACTCGTTGAAACCTGAAGTGCTTCTGCTGGCCTAAAATTCAACCGTGCAGTTACTTTTTTACGATCCAGATTGACGCCAGGAATAATCGATTTACTCTGCATATCGGTAATCGAGAATCGATAGGAACCATTTCGGAAACCTGAACCTATTGACAAGTTATTAATGGTCGTCACTCCAGTTTCATAGAAGTTTTTCAAATTATTAGGATAGGCTTTGAATTGGGTTGGTGTGATGCTTTGTCCATCATATAAAGCCAAATCAGCTCCTCGAACCACAGAGCCATCAGAGAGGGTGACCGGACTATTAAACTGTGGAATCAATCCAGCTTCACTGAACCTTGGTCCCCAGCTGTATGACAATAAATCATTCGTTCCACCACCATTCCCATCCACAAATTCAAACTGACCGGAATTACCCTGACCATATTCATTTTGAAATTGAGGTAACTGAAAGGCTTGCTCCAGATATACTGAGGAATTAAAACTAATACCTAAACCTTTAGATTTGGAGCCATCTTTAGTGGTAATAATGATTACTCCATTAGAAGCTCGAGTACCATACAGCGCTGCTGCTCCTGGTCCTTTTAATACTGATAAAGAGGCGATATCATCTGCATTGAGCTCCATCCCCCCATTTCCAAAGTCGACTTCCTGAAATCCCGCTGCAGCTGCATTGGTAAAGTTCAAATTGGTGTTGTTATTAATTGGTGTCCCATCTACAACAAACAAGGGATTGTTATTGGTAAAGGAAGCTTCACCACGAATGACAATTTTAGATGTTGATCCAACGCCTGTAGCACCTTGACTAATCGTTACACCGGCAAGTTTCCCTGCCAGGTTATCAATAAAATTGGGTGTTTTTACTTCAATTAAATCATCTGGATTTAAACGTTGGACAGGATAGCCTAAATCTCGAGTTTGTCGTTCCAAACCCAGGGCTGTTACGACCACCTCATCCAACTGACTTGCTTTTTCGGTAAGCGCAATGGTTAACGGGTCATTTGAACTGACAGAAATTTCCAGTGTCTCATACCCCAAAAAGGAAATAATTAATAGATCACCTCTAGATGCTTCTAATTTGAATTCACCATTGTAATCTGAAATAGTCCCGCTAGAGGAATTTTTGATGAGTATGGATGCTCCTGGAATGGATTCACCAGCCTGATCAGTAATTTTACCGCTGATAGACGATTGTGCCAACACAATTAGCCCACCTAACTGCAGCCATAGCAGTAGATAGAATTTCTTCATGTTTAGTTGATTTAGTT
>PBTY01000051.1 GCA_002729235.1 Rickettsiales bacterium
GTGCCCAGGGACAGTTTAAGCGAAACCTTGCTGCTGCAGGCTATGAAGTAGAAACGCTCAAAGGTGCCATGGGCAAAAAGGAAATGGTGAGGGGATTGAAAGTTTAAGGTTTAGAGTTCTAAGTTTTTTGAAAAACTAATACACTCTGAAGCCCGAAACTTTAAACTCCTAACTCAAAACCTAGAACATTAAGTGCTCTGGAAGCTCAATCTTAGCTCCATGCTTGTCTGGAATCGGAGCTTGTCTCACTGGTTTTATAGGAATTAAGCCTGTCCAGATAGGTAAATCCATTTCATCTTCTTCATGACTTGGTTGTCCCTGTCGAACTTTTGCTCCTGCTTCTTCTAAACTGAAACGAATGCCTGTAGTTTTCGCCATTTCTTTTTTATTCATGGGTTTTAGGTAGTCCCAGCTATTCGGTACCATCTTTTCCGTGAGCTGCTTGAAGGCTTCGTATTTTAATTCTTCATCCTCAATCAATTCACCTTTGGTATAAATTACCACGGATCGATAGTTGACCGAATGATGAAAAGCGGTTTTTGCGATTACTAGTTCATCTGCCAGCATCACACTAATGCATACGGTACGTCCATCTGTGATGGTTCTCATAAAATGCGAACCTACCGATCCATGCAAATACACATGATTGTCTATTCGCACAAAGGATTGGGGAATGCTGACCGGAATATTGTTCTCTGCATAACTTATCGTGCAGAATAGGGCCTCATCCAGGATAGAGTAGATGGTTTCGTCATCATATTTAGCACGATCATTAGCTTTTCTACTTGGAGTATTACGTTTGGTTTGTCTGGTCATGATCTTTTGTATTTGAATCAAATGTAGTAGCTTGATGGACTAATCAAATGGTCCAGTATTTTAAAAGTGAATAGTCCAGTATGTTGATAGAATTGCTAAAATTGGATACCCAAAGTGATCTGCCTTTGTACAAGCAGTTAACAGGACAGATTACGGAATTGATCAAAAAGCACGTCATTCGACATGGATACAAGTTGCCAGGAACAAGATCTCTTGCCGAAAAATTAGGCATTCATCGCCAAACAGTTGTCGCGGCAATAGATCAGCTGGTCATAGAGGGCTGGTTGGAAACACAGCCAGGAAAAGGGACATATGTTGCAGAAAATCTTTCCAGCGTTCCTCAGTCATTTACCCATGAAGCAATGGATTTGCCAAAAGCTCCGGAAATACCTATTCCATCCGTTCTCCAACGAAATCTTCATTTGACGACCCAAAATTATCATCTGGATGATGGTTTGCCCGATCCAAGACTGGCACCTACCGCTGAACTCATGCGTGCCTACAAATCTTGCGTTAGCACTGGAAATTTGTACCCTCGTTTCACTTATGGTGACACCAAAGGTCAATTGCATTTGCGTCAAGAGCTATGTGAATACTTGAAGAAAACTCGTGGAATGAATGTTTCTTCGGATCAAATTATCATCACACGTGGAGTAACTCAGGCAATGTATCTATGTATTAATGGATTTTTGAAAGCTGGAGATAAAGTGGCGGTGGGTGAGCTGAACTGGGAGTCAGCCAATGCAAATTTCCGATATCACGGCATGGAGCTGATCAAAGTTAGAGTGGATGAGGAGGGTTTAGATGTAACCCATCTGGAACAACTCTGCTCAGAACATGACATTAATATGGTCTATGCTACACCACATCATCAGTACCCGACAACAGTCATTATGCCTGCTTCAAGACGATTGAAGTTGATACAGCTGGCCAGAACACATCAGTTTTACGTTTTTGAAGATGATTATGACTATGATTTCTATTATTCTGCGCATCCTGTGATGCCTGTGGCATCTGCAGATCATGGGGATTTTGTCCTGTATGCAGGTTCCTTTACCAAAGCCATTTCACCGGTGTTTAGAGTAGGTTATTTGGTTGCCAATACCAATCAAATTGATTATCTGTCACGTATTCGAAGAATGGTTGATCGTCAGGGAGATGGTATTTTGGAATTGGCAATTGCTGAATTGCTAAAACTAGGAATCATCCAACGACATCTCAAAAAGAGTAGAAGAGTCTACCAGGAAAGAAGAGACGTATTTGTTAAACTCCTGCAAGATCAATTAGCAGATCATGTAAACTTTGAGTCGCCAAAAGGAGGGATGTCCATTTGGACGGAATTCAACTCAGATATTGATTTAAAGCAGCTTTATCAGCGAGCATTGAAACGGGACCTTTTCATCACAAGTGGGGAGGAAATTCAAGGTAAAAAGATCAATGCGACTCGCTTAGGATACGCTTCTTCCACTCAACAAGAATTGGAAATTGGTGTTGGTATTTTGAAGCAACTGATTACTCAATAGCCTAGTAGTGCTTGCTTTTCAGATTCTGTGGCTTTTCGAAAATCGAAGTTGAGTTTTTTATCGTTGGAGTTCATATGAATTCTGTAGAACTTACCAAGCGCACCACGTTTGAACACCACTTTCCCCTCACGAATAGCGCCAGGATCCATTTCATTCCAAAGGAACAATTCATCAGGTAAATAATGGGATTCTACTCGTGCCTTGTCACCACTTTCTAATGCAGCATCTACCACAATATTGGCAGTGACCAAGCTGGCCTCCGTCAAGGCATTTCGGTTTTGGTATTTCTTTTCATCTTCCCATGTCCAGGTTTCCTTGTTTGAGTCTTTGATGTCACCTGCTACATCAGCCACAACTACTGCTGCTCCAAGGATCAAGGCAAAAGCAGCTAAACCTTGAGCAGTTTTCTCCTTTTCTCTATAAAACCTACGAATATCACCAGGACTTTGTGCCCTGTTTCCCTGCATCGCCATATCCGAGGAAATGGAGTCAATGTGGGTGTAGCTCACCACATTGTCTTCAACAAACGAAACGGGATTAGGGCTATTATTTTCTACTTGTAGCCAAAAAGTGATGTGGTTATTGTAGGCAGACAAGAACTCAAGTGAGTAGTTTACACTATCTACTTCTATGTAAGCAACAGTATTGTTCAGGCTTGGGTCAAAATCGAGTGGCACATACTGTGCAGTGCAGCCAGTAAGAACTGCAATCATCAAGGAGTAAAAGGAAGGCTTCATACTTACTCAGTCACAATAACTGAGCCACTCTTGACCTGAGGACGGATTTTTTTCATGACCACATAGAAGGAAATCGCCACAAAAAACGCGAAAATGGCTAAGACCAACCATGTATGACGAAAACCGATTTCTGCAATCAGGTTGGTTCCGACTAATGGGGCAAACATAAATGCACTTGAGAATCCCATAGCATAGAGTCCCATATAAGCGCCTTTGTTTTTCTTACCACTCCTATTGACGGTATGAGTAACCATAAATGGCATAGCAAAAATCTCCGCAAAACTGATGATAACACAAGCGATATATAAACCAAACTTAGCTTCGATGGCATATAAACAGATAAAAGCTAATCCATTCAGCACTGTTCCGAATACGATGAGCTTATGAATAGAAATCTTCTCTCCAATCTTATAGACCAAAATCATTTCGAAGAGAAACACAATTATCCCATTAAGTCCTAATAGTAAACCGATTTCCTGTTCGGATAACATGAATTGTTCACGATGATAAATAGGCCAGGTACCAAATAATTGGAAGAATACAATGGCAAAGCACATCACTAGTAAGATGAATCCAATAAAGGGATAATCTTTCCAAACACTTTTATCTCGAGTTTCTTCTTCTACAGATTTAGGTGCGTTTTTATTTGGTTGCTTATTTCGGAAATAAAAGAAAAAAACCAGGCCAGCTCCAATGCATGTCACACCATCCACAATGAACAAGGAGTCATAGGAAACAGCCGCCAATAAGCCTCCAAGCGCTGGGCCAACGGAAAACCCAAGGTTGATAGCCATCCGATTTAAGCTAAATGCCCTGGTTACATTCTCTGGTTTTGCATAAGAAGCGACAGAGATTTGGTTAGCAGGTCGCATCATTTCAGAGATCACACTCACGCAAAAGATGAATATGGTTAGTGGATAAAAGTCTTTTACCAGAGATAAGGCAAAGAACATCACTCCCCCACCAATCAAACTAAATGTCTGGATTTTGAAGTTGCCAATCTTATCGGTCAACCAACCTCCCAAAAATGAACCTACGATTGCCCCAAGTCCAAAAGCTCCCATTACCCAACCAGTCTCCACCAGGGTGAAGCCCAAAGAGCTGGTTAGGTAAACACTTAAAAATGGAATCACCATGGTGCCGCTTCGGTTGATGAAAATCACCAAAGCAAGCATCCAGGCGGCAGGAGAAAGCCCCCCAAAGGCATTTTTATAAAGCGATATGACTGATTTCATCCAGTTTATTCATCGTAGCGAGTCACCTCTGGTGTGAATTTTTGACCTAAGCTACTGACATTACTGATATCAAAGAATCCAACTACTGGAATATCTGGATCATCACAGGTAATATTGGTTGGTAAGTTAGCTGGAGGTGTGGCGAATAAAGCACCAAAACCTTCTGGTCTATCTGTTTCTTGCTGTAGCCTGTAAAGGAAAAACCATGCATCATTGGATACTGTGTGCAGCTCCAGATACAGTGAATCCATTCCTTTTACAACCATGGTGTCACCAACCAAACTGTATGGGTTACCGTCCAGTGGTATGGAAGAAAGACCTCCGGAAGCTGGATTTTTACGGGTTTCATCCAGGGTAAACTCAATTTTACCGTCTTTTACTTCACCCTCAGAATCAAATAAAGTGACCTTATTGTTATCCGGGTTGATTTTGAAGGTATCCGCAGGCCAAAAATATGGGAAGGCATTTCCATTGATATCTTGTTCATATGGGTTTGCTAATACTCTCAACGGGAAAATAAATGGAATACCGTCACCATTGCCTTCTGAAAATGATGCATCATAGAAATAAAACAACTCACTAGGTCGGTTTAGATATTGACCATTTTTCCAGGCTTTTAACCAATAGGTGTCGCCTTCACCAATCGGGTCTCTACCAAAGAATTGAGAGTAGAAATATTCACCTTCAAAGACATTCTTTTCATAAGTGAAATTGATAGAGTCAATTGCTGTTCCTCTTGGAAGAACTGTAGATGAAGTATAGTCGTGCCCATCATAAGTTACTGTTAGAAAGTAACTATTACCAACCACTCCAAAGGTGTCTGTTGGTGTATAGATGTAATTTCCACTTCCATCTGACTCAAATACAAATTCATTTCCGTAAGAGTCGGTTATTATTACTTCAGCTCCAGTCACACCACTGGCCAATTCATTGTCATAATATGGCTGAGTAGTAGTCAATCGAATGGTTTGAGGCTCTGGAGAGCGAGTCAACCAGGCATCAACCACCAGGTACGGGTCGGTTTCATTTACTTTCACATCTACAATAGACTCACAAGAAATGAGACCAAGTACTAAAACGGTAAGGTATATATAGATTGATTTCATGATGGATTAAAACTTGAAGTTGTAAGAGATACCAGGAATAATAGCTGCAAAAATGGATACCTGAACAGCTTCCGTTTGGATTGGTTCACCTTCCTCAGGACGATCTTTCTGCTGACGGAAATAAATCGTAAAAGGGTTCTTGCGGAAGTACGCATTATAAGCGGTAAATATCATGGACTGCTCACCTTTACGTTCCTTACCATTTGGTTTGATTTTCTTGAAGGTCCAGGTAGCAGAAAGATCCAATCGATGCGCTACCGGAATTCTACCAGCGTTTCGTGTATCCACCGTTGGAGCCACATAGCCTTGTATTTCGTAGCGACCATTTGGAGAAGTAAAAGGTGTACCACTAATAGCACTAAGATTACTAGAGAACGTCCAGCTTTCATTCAGCTCGTAAAATGCGGCGAATGTTAGGTTGTGGAGTTGATCAAATCGAGTTGGGTACCAATCGTTATTTCCTATTCCGTCTACTTTCAGTTCAGACCGTCCCAGGGTGTAACTCACCCAACCAGTGAACTTACCTTCTTTCTTTTTAACGTAGAGCTCAAGGCCATAAGCTCGTCCTGTTCCAGAGAGTAACTCACCTTCCAGCTCTTCATTGAAGAATAAAACTGCTCCATCGATGTAGTCAATCTGATTTTCGTTGTGTTTTCCATAGATCTCAATAGATGCTTCGTAGGCATTGTCTTTGAAATTGCGGAAATAACCTACGGCGATTTGATGACCAATTTGAGGTTTCAAATTGTTGGTAGTCGGCATCCACAAGTCCAGTGGATTCGAAGCGGTGGTATTGGAAATCAGGTGTAGATATTGTGCCATTCTGTTATAGCTGGCTTTCACAGATGATACAGGATCAAGTTGATATTTGAGAGCTAGACGAGGTTCTAGATTGTAATAGCTCTCTATGATTTCTCCATCTTCGGACTCTCGTTCATCGATTACTGGTTTTTTAATTCCCGGAATCGTATCACCATAAGTGAAGATAGTTGGTCCTCCCAGGTAGTTGAAATTGGATAGTCTCAAACCAGGCTGCACAGTCAGATTGCCCATTTTTTGCTCCAATCCAAGGAATATGGATGATTCGAGTGCTTTCTGCTCATCCAGGCTAATATTTACTTCTTCTCCAACACTTACTCCTCTAGCCTCTGCTGGGATAAAACGATACATGATGACATCACCACCAAACTTCAATTCACTATTGGTATTGATAAAATAGCTGAGTTCTGGTTTGAATTGATACGATTTGATGTTGGAGTTCCACTCAAAAAGGTCTTCTTCATCTTCACCAAATTTTAGTGAGTAGTCGTAATCACTTATCAGGAAGGTTAGATTCGAAAAGAGCTGATCATTGAACAGGTGATTCCATCTAAGAGTTGCTGTTTTGTTTCCCCAGGAGAAACCTTGTGATCCGTCGAACAGGAATACATCTCTGCCTAAATACCCTGATAAGAAGACTCTATTTTTATCATTGATGGTATAGTTAGTCTTCATGGTCAGGTCATAGAAATAAAGCTTGGCTCCATCTCTAAGTGGTTCTGCAAAAGGCTTGAACAGAACATCCGCGTAAGATCTTCTTCCTGCGATGATAAAAGATGCTTTGTCTTTAATGAGTGGACCTTCTACAGCCAATCGGCTAAAAATGGTCCCAACTCCGCCAGATACAGCCAATCTTTTAGAATTACCTTCTTTCATACGTACGTCAAGTACAGATGAAATCCGCCCTCCATACTGTGCTGGGATACCTCCTTTATAAAGTTTGACATCTTTTACAGCATCAGGATTAAATACTGAGAAGAATCCGAGTAGATGTGAAGAGTTATAAACCGGTGCCTCATCCAATAGGATTAGGTTTTGTCCGACACTTCCACCTCTTACGTTAAAGCCCGATGCACCTTCACCAACAGATGAAACTCCCGGAAGCAATTGGATACTTTTAATCACATCCACTTCACCAAGGAAGGCCGGAATTTTCTCAATGGTCTTAATATCCATCTCCTGGGTACTCATGGATACCTCGGAGACATTGGCATCTTCTGCCCTAGCACTGACAACCACTTCCTGAAGTTGCTGACTACCTGCACCGAGTTCTACATCTATACGTTGGTTGGCAATGAGATTGATTTCTTTGGTAATTGTTTCGTAACCAACATACCGATAGTCTACAGAATATTGGCCAGGCGGTACGGTGATTGAGTAGAATCCATACACATTGGTGATGTTACCACTACCAAGTTCTTTAATAAGCACAGTGGCTCCAATGAGCGTTTCTCCATTTTCAGCGTCTTTGACATAGCCACTGAGGGTGAGTTTTTCCTGAGATTGGGCAAAAAATGTTATGAGCCCAACGAAAAGTGCGGTGAGATAAAATTTTTTCAACTTTTAGCTTGAGTTTAGATGATCTTCGTAAAAAACGAGGTTACACAAAAGAAGTTCTGTTATTTCAATTAAAATTCATGTTAAGAATGAATTTGGATACTTAGGTTCTATTCATTGTTTTCACAATCAAGAAAACCAGCAAATGATTTACCCCCATTTGTTCTAAACAATTACACTGATTTTCTTTAGAAAAGACTTAAAATATGAGGGTTGGTTAAACATGTCATGGATTTTCGTAGTTGTAGGAGGTAGGTATATTTTTTAATCGCAGTATATTGAATACCGTTCTCTACATTTTTACTGGTCTGATAGTTATCGCTAGTTTGCTTCCGCTCATTAGACATGACTTCTGGGTGTTTCGGGTTTTTGAGTTTCCACGATATCAGAAATGGTGGATCACTTCCATTCTCATGGTGGCCACGATTACCTATTTATGGTATTATAATGATCCCTGGATGACTCGCGTATTTGCTGTGCAGATGTTCATTTTTATTTATTTGAGTTACCAGATATTTCCGTTTACCCCTTTTGCACCCAGGCACCTCAAAGGGAACAAAGATCCAAACAAACCCAATATTCGCTTTGTAGTTAGTAATGTCTACCAGTATAACAGAAAGCATCATAAACTAATCGGTGAGGTGACCCGATTTGATTCTGATGTGATGGTATTTGTGGAGACAGATGATTGGTGGAGAGACCGATTGAAAGAAGCACTGGATGAGCACTACCCCAACCAAATCCTTTGTCCAATCGACAATACTTATGGGATGCTGTTGTTCACCAAGTTACCTATCAAGAGTCACGAATTGAGATACTTGATTAAAGATGGGATTCCTTCCATTCGGTGTGTATTGGAGCATGAATGCTGCGACATTACCTTCTATGCGGTACATCCGGAACCTCCAGTGCCAAATGAAAACCCACGATCTACTGCAAGAGATCGAGAGTTGGCCAAAGTGGCTGAGGAAGTTAGAAAATTGGATTGCCCTGTGGTAGTCGCTGGAGATCTAAACGATGTGGCCTGGAGCTACACCACAGAAAATTTTGTTGATAGTTCTGGTTTACATGATCCAAGGAGAGGTCGTGGCATGTTTAGTACATTCCATGCTAAATATCCTTTGTTAAGATGGCCGTTGGATCATGTGTTTTGTTCTAGTCATTTCAAGCTTAACCGTATGAGATGTCTGCGCTATGCAGGATCAGATCACTTACCGATTTATGTGGATCTTGCTGTAGAATCATGACTTCCCTGGATAGGGGATGTAACTATCATCACCAGGTACTTTAGGAAATTTCTTGTCAATCCAGTCTTGCTTGGCCTTAGCTAATGTTTCTTTGTCTGTGGCCACCCAGTTCCATGAAATGAAGCGCTCCTCAAGGAATGGTTTTCCTCCAAAAAGGAAAATATGTGTTTCAGCCTTCATCGTGAGATTACATGCATTATCGGTTTTAGAAACTAGCATATTGCCTGCTTCTACATGATGTTCACATGCTTGAATGGAACCTTCTACGATACATATGCCGATTTCACCATCCAGTTGACCATTGATTTCTAGGGTGTAGTCTTCACTGGCTTTGATTTCTACCATGAATAATTCCGAATGAACAGGCAATGGAGATTCTTTGCCAAACCCTTTTCCAGCAACCAATACAAACGCCGCAGGACCATCCGACCAGGATGGGAGATCTGCTTTATCTAGATGGTGAAACTCCGGCTCCATGAATTCTAATGCTTTGGGAAGGGCTACCCATATTTGATAGCCATGTAAGCCATAGGTAGTACCATCACGCATGGATTCAGGAGTTCTTTCGGTATGGGTAACCCCTTTTCCAGCGACCATCCAGTTGACCGATCCAGGAACAATTTTCTGATTGGTACCCATGCTATCTTGATGGACTATTTCACCTTCAAGCAGAAATGTTAAGGTAGATAATCCAATGTGTGGATGTTGGTCTACATCCAGGTAGTTATCAGGACCAATATTACTTGGACCCATATGGTCTATGAATATGAAGGGGCCCACCATACGCTTTTTGCGAAATGGTATAAGACGGCCTACCATAAAGTCGCCGATATCGCGACTTCTTTCTTCAATGATTAAATCTGAATTGGACATAGAAATTACTTTGGCTGGACAAGATAAGGCACCAGTCCAGCCAAAGCAACACTATTATTCATTGCGTAAGTTCCTTACAGGGTTCACATTACTTGCTTTCATCAATTGACCCACAATAGACAAAGCGAGGGCTAATAACATGAGAACGATGGAAAGTATAAATGGAAGCGCACCTGTTGGTTTAGGATTTGGGAAAACAGACTGGATCATATTGTTGATAGACAAGTAGCCAAGAGGAGCACCTATTGCAAAACCTATCCCAACAATCCAGAAATACTGTTTAGAAGCTACCTTGATAATTTGCTTAGAAGAAGCTCCAAGAATTTTGCGAACGCTGAACTCCTTCAACCTACTTTGAATATTGAATGACAACAATCCAAACAGACCCAAAGCAGCCAAAATGATGGCAATGAATGAAATCACACTAATTACCATGATGTTTCCGTCCATTTCTGTATACAATTGATCATATGCATTCGCTTGAATCACTCGATCATATGGATCGTTTGGAGCAATTTTGAGCCATTCTTCTTTCAATTCGGCGTCTAATTGATCCATGTTTCCAGCGGAGGACTTAAAAATCGCGAAAGAATAGTCTTTTTCAGGGGCCACCCGAATCATAGCAGGAAGCATCTGATCATAGGCAAACCAGGTACTATATTGGAAATCACCAATTACGCCAACGACCGAATACTTTTGATCATTCAGTGTTAGTTTTTGGCCAATTGGATTTTCCCAATTCATTTTTTTCACGAACTGCTCATTGATTAGTACCTGATCATTGCTTTCAGGATCCAATTCTGCGTTAATCCAGTCTCCAACTGCTAATTGCATGTGCATCAATTGAGGGAATTGTGCATCAGCGGCAAAAACTGCGGTTTTGATTTCTGATTCCAACTGACTTACCACCTGAATGTCATAATTCATGGTCATTTGACTTGCTGACCCGACAAAATCCGCCACCAATGGACTAGTGTTAGCATATTCTTCCAATACATGATATTGTGCTGGATCTGATAGCGATACACTAATCACATCTTCGCCATCATAGCCCCACGATTGTTGCTTTTGGTAGATAGCATTGTCTGTAAAAATGAAACAGCCAACAACTGTGATAAAGGCAAAAGCTAACTGAAAGGTGAGAAGGATTTTACTGAAAATATTTTTGGTTCCAAATCTGGTGTTGCCTTTGAAAATACTTACCGGCTGAAATTTGGAAACATACAACGAAGGATACAAGCTGGATAGAACTCCTACACCGATCAGCAATGCCACAAAGAATATAATGGTGGTTTGAACTGTTGTGAATTGGAATGGTATGGTAAAAGGTAGTATGGTATTTAATCCTGGCATAAATAAGAAATAGCCGATTAGCGCTCCAACGATCAAGGCAAAAAGCACTTGAAGAGAATTTTCCACCAGGAATTGGATGGCAATAGACTGACGACTACTCCCAATAACTTTGCGCAAAGCAATTTCCTTGAGGCGTTTGGTAGAAGAGGCAATCGAAATGTTCATGTAGTTGAGACATGCGAGTACGGTTAATAAAATAGCGACTACTCCGAGCGCAATCTGTCCTGCGGGATGCGATCCTCCGGCCACTGAACCTCGAATTTCATGATTGTGCCTAGACAAGGTAGTTAGTGGCATGAGATCAAAACTTTCTATCTCCCATTCTGGATCAAAGTTGTTTTGAGTGGCAACATAAGAGTCTAGCTGGGCAATCAATTCACCTGGATTTGCAGATTCTTTTAATAACACAAAAGTTGCATCTGTGAAATATCCCCAGTCAAGTGTTTTATCAGTGGCGATCTCCTCGAGATGTGCTATCGGGAGAATAAAATTGAATCGCATACTAGTGTTGTAGGAATATTGATCCAATACAGCGCCAACAGTAAATGATTTTACCTGACCATTTGAAAACTTAAGGTTTACCAGTTTGCCCACTGGATCCTCCAGATCAAAATATTTCTCTGCCATATTATAGGAGATGATAATATGGTCCTTATTTGATAGCGTATTTCTGTTTCCCAATAGAATTGGATAGTCGAGTAAGTTCAGGAATCCTGGGTCAGAAAAAATGATGGATTCGTTGAATACCTTGTCATCGAATTTGACACTCGCGCTCGCAAATTCAATACGAAACATGTCTTCTACCTGGCTGTGATTGTCCAGGAGGGCTGGCCCTAGCTCCAATGGAGAATCTCCCCATAGTTCTGATTGGCCTTCACTATTGACATAATTCAACAGTTGATAGGTCCTATCGGCCTTCACATGGTAATTGTCCATGTTTCTTGTGGTATCTATGAACATGAATAATGTAAGTAGGGTACCCAGAGCGATTGCAAGGCCAAAAACATTGACACTTGAGGTAACCCAATAGCGGGACATGTTCCGAAAGCAGGATTTGAGATAATTACTTAACATAGGAATTGAGTTTGATCTTTGATTGATTGATTTAGTCCTTTTAATATTTGACCACCGACAAAACCGAATAACATCCCATGCAAAACGCCTTTTCGCGAACTTTTCACCTCGGTCCTCCAGTCGGCGATCGAATAATTCATAGATATCACCTTCTATCTCTTCGAGAAGATCAGGATTGCAATACCATTGAAGAAATCGCTCGGCCCAATTTGGAGGATTGTGTGTCATGCTGAGAAATTGAATGAAATGTCTGGAATGTTATTGTATAGCTTCATACGGTAGCTCATGGATTGATCGATGACGCTTTTGCCGGCGGCAGTAAGGGAGAAAAAACGTTTACGTCTACCGCCACGTTCCTGGGTGGCTCCACCCATCCAGCTCTTGAGATAGCCTTTAGTTTCCAGCCTTTTCAGCACTGCGTGAACAGCACTAACATTGAGGTCTCTTCCGGTTAGCGATTTTATTTCGTCCATAATGGATACACCATATGCATCGTCCTGCAGTGACCCTACTGTCAGTAAAATAAGCTCTTCTAGTTCACCTAAATGTTCGCCTTTGCTCATGAATCAACGATTTTATTTGTTATACAAACGTGAAGATAATGTATTAGTTGCATTTATGTAGAACTAATAGTTCGAATTGTGAGTTGTGAATCTTCATACAGACTGTTAGTCAGTTATTTACCTAATTTAATGGTGAGAATACCTACTTTTTTAATTTTCAAAATCCGATTGGTAGGGTATTTGTCGTAACTCTCGTTGAATAGTCAATAACACTAAACGATTAAGACATGATTTATCTTTGGCACAACACTACTTTAGGAATTTACGAGATGGGAAATCAGGCAGACTTTGCTGTACAGGAATCTCTACACGACGTAACATCGGTATATGAGTTCGAAATGGATGAATTGCGTTTTGCTGAGAAGATATTGACTAACCTCAATAGAGCTTCTGGAGAATTAAAATCTAGTCTTGCTGTAGCCTAGATTCTTAGGCCCATTTTTTCTTCAGGTCCTTTACAATCATTTCAGCATGCACTCTGGAGTTTTCAATAAACCAGATATTGGTTTTAAGACCACCACAGATTACTCCAGCTAAATAAATATTCTTCACATTGGTTTCCATGGTTTCCTCATTGTAAAAAGGAGTCATGAATTCATCAGATCCAATTGTGACTCCTACATCTTTCAAGAAAGAAAAATCGGGTTGGTAACCGGTCATGGCCAGTACGAAATCATTTTGAATCGATTTTGGACCCTCTGGAGTCATGATATCTACACTGTACTCGTTGATTTGCGTGATGTTTGAGTTGAAATATGCTTTTATTGATCCTTCTTTAATTCGATTATCTATATCTGGACGGACCCAATACTTCACTCGAGGATTGATTTCCTCTTCACGAATCACCATAGTGACTGATTTGGCCCCTTTTCTCCAGGTTTCAAGGGCTACATCTACTGACGAGTTAGCTGCACCCACTACTATCACATCCATGTCAAAATAAGGATGAGGCTCATCGTAATAATGCTTCACTTTCGGTAAATCTTCACCAGGTACGTTTAATAAGAAAGGTAAATCATAGAAGCCAGTAGCAATCACAATGGCTTTAGCTTCATAAGTGCCTTTGGAGGTTTTCACTTCATACAAATCTCCTTTTTTGTCAATGTGATCTACGGATTCATATAGTCGAGTATTTAGCTTCCATGAGGTGGCTACGCGGCGAAAATACTCCAAAGCTTCTGATCTGGTAGGCTTAGGATTGTGAGAAATGAAAGGAACACCACCAACTTCCAATTTATCGGAAGTACTAAAGAATGTCATGTTCTTCGGGTAGTTGTACAAGGAATTGACCAAACACCCCTTATCAATAATGACATGAGACATTCCAGCCTTGGTGGCTTCTATTCCACAAGTCAGTCCTATAGGTCCAGCTCCGATGATTAGTATATCTGTAGTTTCTTTCATGTCCGTAGTTTCTTTCAGTATTCCATTTGACGGAATGGATTACCAATTATGTTTTGCTTATGAAATTTTCCTTAATCTTCTGAAGAACGTTTTGAATATCCTTGGTAACCTGATTATTGCTAAACCTTAGGACTTTAATTCCATGTTCTTTCAAGAATAAATCTCGTTCTTGATCCAATTGTTTGCCTTCTTCAGTAAAGTGATGATATCCATCCAACTCAATTGCCAGAGATTCCGCAGGACAACAGAAGTCGAGTATATAATCACCAAAACTGTGCTGACGCCTGAATTTACGACCATCTAGCTGCTTACCCTTCAGATACTGCCATAGAATTACTTCTTCATCGGTAGAATTATTTCTTAAAGACTTTCTAACCTCTTTAAGCTCAGGTTTATTATTTAGCTGTTGATGATCCATTTATTATAACCACCCCATAGCCCCTCCTTGAGAAGGAGGGGTTAGGGAGGTATTAAATTGATTAATTTTCCTTACACATTATCACTTCAAATGGAGTAATGAGGTAATCCAGATTAATGTCGTGGGGTTCGGCAAAAGTAAAATGATCAAAAGCCGGTCCCAACGTAACTCCTATTTTTAACACATCAGAACGCATTTCTGTTAGTAGGCGGTCATAGTAGCCTTTGCCATATCCGATGCGATTCCCTTTTTTGTCGGCAGCTAATAGTGGAATAATCACCAGGTCAATTTCGGAAGTATTTGCTGGTTGACCATTGACAGGAGTAGGAATCCCAAAGCGATCATTTTCGAATACCAGCGAATCATTGTGCCAATAATGTGTCATTGTCTGATTTTCGAAATCAGTTGCTGAAAGGACCACTTTTATCTTCTGATGTGCCAGTTGTTCTACCAAAGGCCATGTATTCACTTCATTGTTGCGCTCGATTGGCAAAAAACAATGAACACACCGCTTGGATTGGTTTTGTATGAATTCAACAATTGAATGAATCACCGCCTGATTTCTCACATTAAAAACTTCTTTGGCGAGCAATCGACGATTAAAAAGTACTCCTTTTCTTACTTTGGCCTTGGCATCAGACATTAAGCATCATGCAATATGTGAAAGCGATAGTCAAACGAATTAAATTTCTCCAACAGCATGGGGATGAACCTGTCATTGTTTAATTGGAAATTTAAGAAATTATCATGTCGCTCCTGCAAGCTACCATTAGGAAAGAGCTTGTCTTTGATATTGTCTATTTGTGAAAGAGCAATTTCGTTGTTCTGTTCTTCTGCTTTTTTGAGGCGCTTCGAGATTGTATCCAAAATCTTAAATCCTTTAGCTCCTTCAGCCCCAATGAAACCAGTCAATGATCCATCGATGGTTTCTGCCTTGGTTTTGATTTGCTCAAATAACTTACCCAATTCTGCTCGTTCTTCTTTCAGGTCAAAGTCACCTTTGCCATGTTCTTCCAAATACTCTTCTTTCAGTTTATGAGCACTCTTGAAAAGATCTTTCTTGGACAGATTGAGCTTATCCACTTTCTTTTGAACTCCTTTGTTGATGATCAGATTGAAAACTCGTGGCATCAAAGCCGGGAAGAATGTGTCATAATGATCAAATACTCCTTTCAATTGTAACCAATAGGCAATTTCTGCCGGTCCACCACAATAGGCGAGGTTTGGTAGAATGGTTTCCTGGTACAATGGACGCATGATGACATTTGGACTGAAGTTCTCTGGATGTGTTTTAATCTCTGCCTCCATATCCGCTGCAGAAAAAACCTTGTCCGTATTCAATACCTTGAATACATCTCCCTCTTTCACAATACGCTCACGAAGGCCGTTTTGCATGTAAAAGAAGTTGATTTCTCTTGAGAAGGCCTGGTTTTTGTATCCAGCAGCATCCAGTTCCTGAGATTTAGCTTCTACTAATCTATTTGAGTGATTTTCAAAAATTTCTTTCTCTATAACTGGAGCGAATAGGCGTTTTAGTTTTGGATTATCAGCATCTACAACGACTAATCCCTGATCACCAAATAGCTCATTGACATAGTATCTAACTGCATCTGCTAATGTGTCGTGATCGAGGTAGGCTTGCTCAAATAAAGGAACCGATTCTGGAAGCTGATCGATCACACTGTTAAGTGAGTGAGGTTTCATTCTTCCAACAGGGCCTTTTTGGTCTGTATCCCACTCGTATTTTTTCCCAAACAGATTGAAATAACTGATTTCATCCAGGTCGTGATCTTCTGTTGCCATCCAGTAGACTGGTACAAAATGATACTCTGGGTATTTGGACTTCAATGCCTTACAAGCATTGATGACAGTCACAATCTTGTATATGAAATAAAGTGGTCCAGTGAATATGTTGAGTTGGTGACCAGTAGTCACTGTAAATGTCTTATCGTTTCCCAGGCTATGAATGTTGAAGTCCACCGCTTCATGTTTATCTAGTGGGCCATATTGCCTGTTGAGCACATGTACCAAAATAGCTCGGTGATCTTCACTAATCGAGCGCTTTGCTAACAGTTGCTCGAAGTTTTGTAAATCTGGGAATGTATTGTAAAAAGGAGCGAGTGACTCTTTTTTGTTGATATAATCAAGAAAAATCGGAGCAAAACACTCCGTTTCATCAAAGGATACCGTTTCTAATTTCATCGGTTATATGTCCAGTTGTGCGATTATCAATTTCATTTTACGGGTACACCGTAAAGATCAAATGGGCTTGCACTGGTTATTTGGATGTTGGCAAAATCTCCCAGGCGCAAATAATGTTCGTTGGCATCGATTAATACCTCATTATCTACTTCTGGTGAGTCATGCTCAGTTCGTCCAATAAATTGTCCAGCCTCTTTTCGGTCGATTAAAACTTTGTAGGTTTTACCTACTTTTTGGTTGTTGATCTCTTCGGAAATACTTTCTTGTATCTCCATAACGCGTTCAGCTCGCTGAAGTTTAACTTCTTCTGGGACATTGTCCTCCAAACTGAATGCATGGGTATTGTCTTCGTGTGAATAAGGGAAAACTCCGAGTCGCTCAAATCGTGATTTCTCAACGAAATCTAGCATATCCTCGAATTCTTTCTCCGTTTCACCGGGGTGACCTGTGATTAATGTCGTGCGGATGGCAATTCCTGGAACTTTTTCACGAATGGTGTTTAACAAACGCTCCGTTTTTTCTCGGGTAGTTCCTCGACGCATGATTTTAAGCATCTCCGTACTGCCGTGCTGCAGCGGAATGTCCAGGTAGTTACAGATGTTGCTTCGGTTGGCCATGATATCCAGCACATCCTCAGGGAAACCAGTAGGGAATGCATAATGCAATCTGATCCATTCCAAACCATCTACATCTGAAAGGCGATCCATTAATTCGGCTAGATTTCTCTTTTTATAGAGATCTAACCCGTAATAGGTGGAGTCCTGAGCGATTAATAGAACCTCTTTGGTGCCATTTTTTACCAATGATTGTGCTTCCTGTACTATTTGTTCCATTGGTTTCGAGACGTGTTTTCCTCGCATTAATGGAATTGCACAGAAGCTACAAGGTCTATCGCAACCTTCTGATATTTTTAAATAAGCATAATGCTGATCTGTGGTAGTGATTCGTTCACCAAGTAACTCATGCTTGTAATCAGCTTTGAATTTCTTTAGTAAAAGAGGAAGTTCCATGGTACCAAACCAGGAATCTACCTGAGGAATTTCGTTTTGAAGATCCTCCCTGTAGCGCTGTGACAAACACCCCGTCACATAAACTTTTTCTACAAGACCCTCTTCTTTGGCATCTACGTAGCGTAGGATCGTGTCAATAGATTCTTGTTTCGCATTATCAATAAATCCACATGTATTGATGATGATGATATTAGAGTCATCTTTTACAGATTCGTGTGTCGCATCAATATCATTCCCCCGCAACTGTGTTAACATCACCTCCGAGTCTACCAGGTTTTTGGAGCAGCCCAGAGTCACAATGTTTACCTTATCCTTCTTGATCTTTTTAGTCTTCACGCCGTATGCTTTTCAATAATCTGCAAAGCTAATACAAAATGAGGCCTATAATAAGTTCAATAGTTATTGGTTATTATAACTTTACGGCCATTCTGAATGTATGAGAAAAGGACTATTCATAGTTATAGGGGTTTGGCTGGCGATTGCCAGCTGTCAGGAGATCAAAGATTGTGAGCTAGAATCCAGCACAGAGTATGCCTGGATAAACTTTTATGAGGCTGATTCTTTAGAGCAGTATGAGAAAACTGTTGCGTTTTCCGTAGTAACCGAGGAATCGAGCAATTTCTATTTGTATAGCACGCTCGATGAAGATACATCTGCTTATGATACCACTACTTTTATGCCTTTGTGGCTAAATAGTCAGAGCAATGAAGTGCATTATCTGTTTGAGACAGATTCTATTAATTACGAATTAACGATGCTTTACACCCCTCATTTGCGTGTTTATTACGATGAGTGTGAGCCTGTGTATAGTTTTAAATTAGATACAGCTTATAGTTCAGATTTCGATTCAGTGGTTATAGTCAATAAAGTATTGGATTGGACTGTGGGATCAAACGTGGAGGTGTATTTCTAATGAGAAAGTATCTAATCATCATATCGATTTGTTTGTTTGGCTTTGGCCAGGAAGTTTATTCTCAGAGCTTGCAGGGTAAAATTAATCAGGCCACAGGAGGTTCTTCTAGTAAAGGCAGAGCTCAGTCCATCTCCGAAATGCGTAAAAATCGAAAAAAGATTCCTAGAGATTGGAAACCTTCAATGCTGAAGTTAAACTATGACATGGTTCCGGCATTCTCAACATTGGTGGGTACCGAAAGAACGGGCCAGGGATTTCAGGCAAGTATCGATTTTGATCAGTTTTTCTTTACTGCCGAATATGGACAGGAATCCACAAGAAGAGGAGAATTGTTTGATTATCAAAATGATGGTTCCTATTTCAGTTTTGGCCCAGAAGTAAATTTCATGCGAAAGAATACCGATGGGCATGGAATCATATTTGGGTTGCGATATGCACATTCCAATTTTAGTGATCAACTCACATTCACTCGTAGTGGAGATTATTTTGGCGATGAAGATGCACAAACACAAGTTGCTGTCAGTAATCCAGACCTAAAAGCGAACTGGATGGAAATGACCCTTGGGTTGACGGCCAATGTCTGGAAAGACATGTATATGGGTTATACGGTCCGATACAAAATATTACGTCAGGTGAAAGGAATAGATGGAATGGCTCCTTATGATGTAGCTGGGTTTGGGCTGTATGAAGACAACACCGCAGTACGCTACAATTTTTATATGGGTTGGGCTATCAGATGGAGAGAGAAGTTTCCTGAACCAGTTCTTCCTAAATAAACCGAATATCATTGAACAAGTCTCCAAAGTCCTTTTGGAGCAATGCTTTTACCTTGTCTTTGTTGTTATTGAGTTCCTGCTTGAGTGGCGCTGAAGTTAGTTTCACAAAGAGCACCTTATTGGAGATGTAGAGAGACGAAGTTCTGGAAGCGATTGGAGTACCTACCAGAGTTCCCCAGGATTCGGCCAATAGTTTTTCTCGATACTTCGAATCTAGTTTTTCGTTGACTAGAAACTTTCTAAATGCGTTGGTAAATGAATTTGACTCCTCACTCATATCAGTTCTCCATTTTCTATTTCAAAAAAACTTACCTGTTCTTTCCCTTCAAAAAATGCTTTGGATCGCTCGGTTCTCGCATCTGTGATGAAGATTTGAGAGAAGCGCGATGNATCAGTCAGCAAATTTACAAGGCTTTCGATTCGTTGGTCATCCAATTTATCAAAAATATCATCCAACAAGAGTAGCGGATTGAATCCTTTTAGAGATTTTAAATAATCGTACTCGGCGAGCTTTAAAGCCAGGATGAAAGATTTTTGCTGACCTTGCGATCCGAATTTTTTAATCGGTCGATCATTAAGTTTAAACACATAGTCGTCTTTATGTGCACCAAGTGTTGTTCGTTCTAGAATGATGTCTTTTTCTAAAGCCTCTTTATACAAAGTCTCAAAATCATCTTTCAGTAAACTCGATCGGTAAGAAATAATTGGACTCTCTTCTCCATCGAAGATCAATTCATAATTTTTCTGAAAATAGGGGATGAAGTCCTTGATAAATGATTCTCGTTTGGATGCGACATTCTGAAAAAGAGGGAGCAGTGATTCGTCATACACAGCCAAGAGCTGTTTGTTAAAACTTCTCCTTCCAGCATTCTGCTTCAGAAAACTATTCCGTTGTTTGAGCAGGCGCTGCATGGCCATTAGGTCCTCCAAATAAGTCCTATCGTGTTGTGAAATGACACTATCAAAGAATTTGCGGCGTACTTCACTTCCTTCTTTGATGATTTCGGTATCGTCTGGCGTAATCAGTACTGAAGGCACCATCCCAATGTGGTCACTTAGTTTCTCTACTTCTTTCCCATCAACTTTGACAATCTTTTTCTTCCCTTGCTCCAGGTAGCAGTTTACTGCATGTTCTTTGTCAGTGATTTCTAATTTACTGTTGATCGCAAAAAAAGGCTTTTCGTGAGTGATGTTCTGTTGATCCACAGAGTTCAGAGCACTGCGGGTCATCGAAATATAGTGTAGTGCATCCAGGAGATTGGTTTTGCCCATTCCATTTTTACCAACAATACAGTTAATTCCAGCCGAAAACTCCACGCTGAGCGCCTCATAATTTTTAAAATGTGTGAGTTTAAGACTTAAGAGCTTCATAGATTTTGCAGCAAGGCCTTTTTCGGTTAATTTCGCAAGGCTTGAAGNACACTGAAAGCGCAAAACTAACATTAGACAGTAAGCTTATTTGCACATGGCAGCCAAATCAAAGACAAAAAAAGAAGAATTCAGNAAAGAGCAGTACATGGANTGGTNNGAGTCCATGTTGTTCATGAGGAGATTTGAGGAAAAAGCTGGTCAACTTTACGGACAGCAAAAGATCCGTGGATTCTGCCATTTATATATTGGACAGGAGGCTTGTGTCTCTGGTGCAGTATCGGCATTGAAAAAAGGAGATAAATACATCACAGCATATAGAGATCATGCTCACCCACTCGCACTAGGATCTGATCCAAAGGCTATCATGGCTGAGCTTTATGGTAAAGTAACAGGTATCTCTAAAGGTAAAGGTGGTTCTATGCACATGTTCGACAAAGAAAATGGTTTCTATGGTGGACATGGTATCGTAGGAGCTCAGATCCCTTTGGGAACAGGAATCGGTTTTGCTGAAAAATATAGTGGTACTGATAACCTATGTATGTGTTATATGGGAGATGGGGCCGTTCGTCAGGGTGCTTTCCACGAAGCATTGAACCTTGCGATGACCATGAAGCTCCCAGTGATTTTCTGTATCGAGAACAATGGTTACGCCATGGGTACTTCTGTGAAAAGAACTTCGAACGTTACTGAACTCCACGTGTTGGGTGAAGCTTACGAGATGCCTTCAGCAGCAGTGGATGCTATGTCAGTAGAGGCTGTTCACCACGCGGTAGCGGAAGCAGCGGAAAGAGCAAGAAAAGGAGATGGACCTACTCTATTAGAGTTCAGAACCTACCGATACAAGGGTCACTCTATGTCAGATCCTGCGAAATACAGAACAAAAGAGGAGCTTGAAGATTACAAAAAGAAAGATCCTATAGAGCAGGTAAGAGACATCATTCTGAAGAAAAAGTATGCTACTGAAGAAGAGTTAAAATCTTTGGACAAGAAATTGAAGGATGATGTGATGGAATGTGTTGATTTTGCTGAGAAATCCGACTGGCCACCTGCATCTGACGCATACACAGACGTTTACGCAGAAGAAAATTATCCTTACGTTACGGATTAATGCAAAAAGTATATCTTTGCGTCCTGAAAATTTTTATTTGACAAATGGCTAACACAAAAACCAAGAAGGAAGAGGGGATCGAGATACTCGAGGATCCAGATGTGCTTGCTGGTAAAGCTGAAGAGTTTTTCAATAATTCGAAGAACAGAAATTTAGTTTTTGGAATAGGAGGCGTGATCGCAATTGCGATTTTGGCTTTCCTTGGTTATAAGTACTTCATCACTGGTAAGAACACAGAGGCTCAGAAAGAGATGTTCCAGGCAGTGCATTATTTTGAGGCGGATAGCCTTGGTAAAGCATTGAACGGAGATGGCATCAACTATGGTTTCCTTGATATCATTGATAACTATGGTGGCACGGATGCTGCGAATCTTGCAAATTTCTATGCAGGAACTTCTTTCCTAAAAATGGGAAATGCTGAAAGTGCAATTAGTTATTTAGAGTCATTCAGCAGTTCTGATTATTTGGTTCAGGCTAGAGCATATGCTTTGGTTGGTGACGCCAATATGGAACTAGGTGATTACTCTGCTGCAGCATCTTCTTATGATCAGGCAGCTAGCCATAAGCCAAATAAAGAATACACTCCACTTTATCTACAGAAGTTGGCAATTGCCAATGAGGCAAATGGTAAGTTCTCGGCCGCAGCAGCTGCTTATGCAAAGATCGTAGAGGAGTATCCAAATTCATCTTTGGTACAAGAAGCGAAGAAACACAAGGCCAGACTACAAGGACTGGCTGCCGAATAATATTTAGAATTTTCTGAAAAAAATCTAAAGGGGTGGGCCAGCAAGGATCACCCCTTTTTTTGTTTTTATGGCAACATCATTAAAAAGTTTAAGTGACAACAAGACCTCCGGCATCAAGGACATGTCTGGATTCAAATTTGGTATCGTCGTTTCCGAGTGGAATGAAGAAGTTACCGAGGCACTCTACTCCGGAGCAGTAACTACGCTACTGGGCCTTGGAGCAACTAGAGAAAACATTGAACGAATGAATGTTCCTGGTAGCTTCGAGTTGAGTCTGGGAGCTCAGTGGATGGCTAAGCGAGAGGAAATTGATGCGGTGATTACTCTGGGGTGCGTTATCCAGGGAGAAACCAGGCATTTTGATTTTATCTGTCAGGCATGTGCCGATGGTATTACCAATGTGGGATTGAAATATGACAAGCCTGTGATTTTTGGTGTCTTAACCACCAACAATCAAAAACAGGCTATGGATAGAGCCGGTGGAAAACACGGCAATAAAGGTGACGAAGCTGCAGCAACCGCAGTGAAGATGCTGAATGTAAAATAACAACCAACAACATGACCCTCAATTGTTAAAAATTAATCACAAATCTAGAAAATGAAGGTTTTAAAGTTTGGTGGAACTTCAGTGGGTTCACCGGAGCGAATGATGCAGGTAGCAGACATTATCGCAGGAGTGCAGGGTAAGAAAATAGTGGTGTTGAGTGCGGTATCTGGTACAACCAATACATTGGTAAGCATGTCAGACTACTGTCAGAATGAGCAGAAAGAGGAAGCGAAGAAAGTAGCGGAAGAGCTTCAAGGTAAGTACCATGAATTTGTGAAAAACCTTTTCAAAGAGGATACCTATGTCACTAGCAATACTGAATTCATAGATCAGAAGTTTTCGGATATCAATAACCTGATTGAGGAGCGTTTCACAGAGCAAGTAGCTAAAATGTTTGTTGCCCAGGGGGAGTTGATCTCCACGCACTTATTCACCGAGTATCTTAGCTCTATTGGTAAATCAGCGGTATTGCTTCCAGCTTTGGATTTCATGGCTTTGGATGAATATGCAGAACCAGATCTTAAAACCACCAAAGTAAAACTTGAGAGTCTTTTGTCTTCGCTAGATGAAAACGTGATTGTAACTCAGGGTTATATAGCCAGAAATGCCGCTGGTGGAACGGACAACCTTCGTAGAGGAGGAAGTGACTATTCTGCGACGATTATAGGTGCCGTATTGCATGCTGAGGAAGTTCAGATCTGGACGGATATTGATGGTATGCATAACAATGATCCTCGTGTAGTACAACCAACACACCCATTAGCCAAGTTGAGTTTTGAGGAGGCAAGTGAGTTGGCATACTTTGGAGCTAAAGTGCTTCATCCAAGTTGTATCGTACCTGCACAAATGCATGAAGTGCCGGTTAGAATTAAAAATACCATGGATCCTGGAGCTCATGGTACGCTGATTTCAGCCGAGAAGGATTTGCAGGCCGTTAAGGCGATTGCGGCTAAGGACAACATTACAGCGATCAAAGTAAAGTCAAACCGAATGGTGATGGCTTACGGCTTCTTGAAGCGTGTATTTGAAGTGTTTGAAAAATATAGAACTCCGATCGATATGATCACTACTTCAGAGATTGCCGTTTCTTTGACTATCGACAATCCTGAGCACCTAAGAGAAATCAAGCAAGAAATTTCCCAATATGCTACTGTAGAGATTGATACCGAGCAAACAATTATCTGCATCGTTGGAGATTTAATCGCTGAGCGCAAAGGTGTTGGTTCAGCCATATTTGAAGCGTTGGATGATATTCCAATTCGTATGATTTCCTATGGAGGAAGTAGAAATAACATTTCACTTCTGGTTCCTCAGGACTATAAGAAAGATTCATTGATAAAGCTTCACAAAGCTTTATTCTCATAAAAAGTAAGAGCCGCAATTTGCGGCTCTTTTAATATATCGTTTTTATAGAAGTTCCAGGTAGAAGAAAACAAACCACACCAGGATCAGTAATGGCACCAGGAATGGAATGCTGAATCGGATAATGTAACCAAAGAAAGAAGGCATTTTGATACCAACTTGCTCAGCAATAGATTTTACCATGAAGTTTGGACCATTTCCAATGTAGGTCATCGCACCAAAGAATACTGCAGCGACAGAAATCGCTTTGAGTTCAATGACTGAATCCACAAACTTTCCACCCGCATAGCCAATTACATCGCTTACGCTATTGATACTTGCTCCATCAGCAGCCATACCGGCTGTAAGGAAGTTTACATAGGTAGGTGCATTATCCAGGAAGCCAGAAAGCATTCCGGTTCCCCAATACAAGGTGTTGTGAGTGATCAACTCCGCACCTTCAGGTGATTTGGCAAAGTTTCCAACCAACTCCAGAGCTGGCATCATGGTGCCAAATATTCCGATGAAAATGAATGCTACTTCCCGTATTGGCTCAAAACTGAAGTCATTGCCATTTAGTGCTTGTTGGTCAGCAAATTTGTAAGAAGAATATGCAGCTCCCAACATGATGAGCTCTCGGATATAACTAAACTTTTGTCCATCAAAATAGATCCCTGGAACCCATGGGAATACATTTGGGTCGAGGAACACCGCAGCGACGACAATACCTAACCAGATAAAATTTCTTGTGCCTCGCAAACCGATTTTGCCTGATGGTGTCGCCGTGTCTTCACCAAAAGAGTAGTCGGCCTTATTTCCTTTGTCCATAAAGTAGAATACCACCAACAAAATAGAAATGGCGAAAGCCCATGGAAGCAAATTGTTCGTTAAGGTCCAGAAGAATGGGATGCCTTTCAAAAACCCAAGAAACAATGGTGGATCACCAATCGGCGTTAAAGACCCTCCTATATTACTTACCACAAAAATGAAAAAGATGATGTGGTAGGACTTAATTCGGTTTTTATTTAAACGGATAAATGGTCGGATGAGTAGCATCGATGCTCCTGTGGTTCCAATGATGTTGGCTATCACCGCACCAAGTGCTAAAAGACCCACATTGATTCCAGGAGCTGCTTTTTTATCCACAATAATCATGATGCCTCCAGAGGCCACAAATAGCCCTGTCAGCAATGCAATGAACTGAAAGTATTCAAAAAAGGCATGTACGGGACCATGGGTATTGTGAAGTCCAAAAAGGTAATAACCAACAACAATCACTGCCAGAGCGATGGCTACTTTTGGATAGTTTTTATGCCAGAAATGTTCATAGAAAAGTGGACCAGTGGCAATCATAAGTAGCAGAACCACAAAGGGAATCACACTCCATCCGGCAGGGCCGTGGTGTGCTTCTTCTTCACCATGTTCATTACTTTGCTCAGCGTGTGTTTCCTGATCTGAAGATTCCAGAACCTGCTCAACGCCATCATCTTCGTGATCGGATGCCATTGCCTCAAATCCTGTAGTGTTACCTATTAAAGAAAAGGTAATAAGGAATGTTAAAATAATTCTATTCATCAAGGCTTCCGGGTCATCTATATCACTAAAATTATCATTTGCAGGCTGAAAAACAAGACCTTATTTAAATTAGTTGGGATAAAGCAATCCTAAAAGCGGCCTCGGCAAGACCCGTTTTTCCAGGATTTTCATTGTAAACTTTTTGCATTGCTTTTTCAATCGTTTGCGAAGTATCATTGAAAATTTCATCATCAGTGACCTTCTTGTCATTTTTTGGATCCATCAAATATGCAAAAGTACGAGCCATGCCACAGTTAGAAATAAAATCTGTGATTAAGGCTACATTATCATCTACATATTCGGCAATAGGTCCGTAGAAAATCTCCTTGTCCTGGAATGGAACATTGGCTCCACAAGCCACCACTTCTAGATCATTAGCAATCAGCCTTTCAGCTTGATCCTTTGATACTAATCTGGAAGCTGCAGCTGGAATAAATATTTCAGCTCCTGACGACCAGATTTTGTCATTACATTCATCAAATGGGATGGTATTGTCGGAAACGAGTTGGTTGCCATTTCTATCAAAGAAGAGCTTTTTCACTCCATCCAGATCAAGTCCAGTGGTATCAATGATTCCACCATCTCTGTCAATAATTCCCACAATCTTTACTCCATACTTCGCTAAATAGAGCGCAGCAGTAGCACCTACATTTCCCCAGCCTTGAATGATTGCTCTTTTTTGGGTGATATCTCCGCCCCAAATGCTATAGTAGTGTCTCACAGATTCTGCCACACCAAACCCAGTAATCATATCAGATACGGTATACTTGGTTTCAGAGGTGGGCACATAGTTTTGATCTTCCAATATTTTGGATACCCCTTGTCGTAGGCGACCAATCATGTGGATTTTTTGAGGTTTTGGAGGTGCATAATGTCCGTTAACTACACCTTCTTGAGGATGCCACAACCCAAAACTTTCTGTTATTGGAATCACTTCATTAATCTCCTCTACATTCAAATCCCCACCAGTTCCGTAATAGGCTTTCAAAAGTGGGTAGACAGCTTTGTACCATCTTTTGAGCACGTCTTTTTTTCTTGGATCATTCGGGTCGAAGTTAATACCCGACTTAGCGCCACCAATCTGAGGACCAGATACAGTAAATTTGATCTCCATGGTTTTGGCAAGAGATTCTACCTCTCTTCGATCAAGTCCTTTGCGCATCCTTGTTCCTCCACCTGCCGCTCCATTTCTCAGCGAGTTGATCACTGCCCAACCTTCGGCTTCTGTTTCTGAATCAGACCATTCGAAAACAATTTCGGGGGTTTTGTCTTCAAACTTTTTGAGTAATTCTTTCATTCAAGGATTAATGTTTATACATGAATTTGGCCGGCAAATTTAATGAAATAATGATCTTCATACACTTCAGATAACTGAATGGAGATCTCCGGAGACACTATCTCGCTGAGCACCAGTAGCTGAAGCGAATACATTGGCCATATTAAGTTTTCTTAACAGAGCCAAAAACCCGAAAATCAATGCTTCCTTATATTCGATGATTTCAACCGAAGGCACATGCAAACTAACTGTGCCTTTCAGAAGAATGTTTAATTGATCAATTAATGCTTCGTTATATGCTCCGCCTCCTGTAATCATCACTGATCCTATGTCTGGACGTGATAACAGCGATTTAGAAATTTCTTTCGCTAAGAAATGAACGTAGGTTGCCAACCCATCAGAGGGGTTAGTAGGGGCATGTTTCAAAACGACTTGAGTCCATTGATTGGCTAATGACTTGGGTGGTTCCTTTTGGAAATAGTCCAATGAATGTAAATACTTGAGCCATTCCATATCCAATTCTCCTTGAAGAGATAATTGGCCGCCAGCATCATAAGAATGCCCAAGCAATTGAGCAAAGTGGTTCAACACCTGATTGCATGGAGCGATATCCCAGGCCATGATACGCTGATCTTCATGAAGGGCAATATTACAGATCCCTCCAAGATTGAGAAATGCCTTATACTCTGGGAACAGGTAATGCTCTCCTGCAGGTACCAGAGGTGCCCCCTGGCCACCAAGACTGATATCAGTCATTCGAAAATTGTCTACGATCTCAATGCCTGTCAGCTCATTAATTTTGGAACCATTACCAATCTGAACCGATATTTTTTGAAGAATAGGGTCATGAAATACCGTGTGTCCATGTATGCCGATCAGGTCCACAGTCAATTTTTTCTTTGAAACCAGGTTGTTCAACTCATTCCCAATCCATTCACCGTATTCGGTATCCAGTTTATCCAGGTCTGTGGGAGTGAGTTGATCTGAGAATCCTAACTGCCTGGTTAGCGGCTCTGGAATGGAGATGGTCTCAGAATGAGTAATGGAGTATGTCCAGCCATTCTTTGTAAGACTGAAAGTAGAAACACAAATATCCAACCCATCCAATGAAGATCCTGACATTACACCGATTACATGGTATTGACTCACTCGATTCTTATTTTTGTAATTCGTATTGATAAACCAATTTATAAAGTATGCCGAATGTAGCCGTAGATATTGGAAACACGCGAATCAAATCTGCTCTTTTTGAAGAAGAGGAATTGATCTCCACCGCTACTCATACCAACCTGGAAGAATTGATAGCTCATTATTCGGCTAATACACATCATTGGGTTTTTGGTTCGGTTAAGCACTATGACGAACAGATCAAGAAGATATTTTATAAAGAAAAGTATCTTCAGTTGACCCATAAAACACCATTACCCATTGGAGTAAATTACGATACACCTGAGACTTTAGGTGTTGACAGGTTAGCTTCGGCTGTAGGTGCCTATATAAAATTTCCTAACAGGAACCGTCTGATAATTGATGCGGGGACCTGTATCACCTATGACCTGGTTGATTCCGAAGGTTATTTTCAAGGCGGTGTGATTGCTCCTGGTTTGCAAATGCGAATGAAGGCCATGGCACATTATACGGATGCATTGCCTGATATTAGCTCCAATTTCTCTGAAATAATGTTAAAAAATTTGGGAAAGTCTACACACCAGTGTTTGTTAGCGGGCTCATTATCAGCAGCAAGTCATGAAATGAATGGTTTTATTGATCATTTTCTGAAAGAATATGATGATTTGGCCGTTATCATGACCGGCGGGGATACAATCCACTTTGAATCCAAATTAAAAGCACCCATCTTTGCGGACTTTGATTTGGTGCTGACAGGCTTAAATAGAATTTTGATAAAGAATCAATGAAGATCATCAAACTTGGCTTACTGGGACTAACACTGTTCGTATATGGATCTGTGTCTGCTCAGACTATAAATACTCCATACTCCAATCATCAATTGGGTGAGTTTTTATTCCAGGGACTTTCTCATAATTATGCGACAGGTCAGGTAGGTATCGGTATGCCCACTCCATGGCACATTAATCTTCAGAACCCGGCTCTGTTAACTTATAACTCCTTCAGTTCTTTTCAGGTAGCCTTACAGTCGGATTTTAGAAACTACAGGTCTGAACTAGACGAGTCCAAAGCCCAATCAGGTAGTCTGCGCTTTTTAGCAATGAGTTTTCCGGTGGTAGCCAATCGCTGGACCAGTGCATTTGCCGTTCTGCCTTTAACTACCATGAATTACAGTACTCAGAGTTATTCTCTGATAGATGAGCAAGATAGTGTTCTGCAAAGCATTAACAACAGAGGTGAGGGTGGATTAACACAGGTTCAGTGGGCCAATGGTATTCGACTTTACAAGGGACTTACAGTAGGATTTAAAGGCTCCTACATTTTTGGAACCTTAGAAAAAGCCTCTAACATCAGCTTGAGCTCCCCGAAAGTGAGTACTGCCAACTACGTGGTTTCTTATTATGACATGTCGAGGTATTCGGATTTAAATCTATCTCTTGGTTTATCCTACCAGGCAAAACTTGGAGAGAAAAATATTGTTACCATGGGGTTGGTTCATGGCCTGTCGAAAAAAATAGAAGGGACTATAGATTTTGGAAGAGAGCGACAAACACCAGCTGGAATCACCCTCTCAGACACCCTCTTGATTGCTGATGAATACATAGACTTTGATCTTCCGAAATCGTATGAGTTTGGAGTATCTTACGAAAAACTTAATAAGCTAAGAGTAGGTCTGGATATTTCTTTTCATGACTGGGAAAGTACACAGAATTCCGAATCGGCCACAGTTAGAAATACCTTGTCAATTGCCACAGGAATGGAGATTATCCCAGATTACACTAGTGTGAGTAGTTATTTGAAAAGAACGTCTTATCGCTTTGGAGTGAACTTGCGTCAGCTACCTTATCTGGAGAATAATACAGAAATTAATGATTTTGGTATTAATTTTGGTGCTGCTTTTCCTGTGAGTGGCTATTCCAGTATGGATGTCGCTTTCAAATATGGTTTTAGAGGCACCACTGATAATAGCCTGATCGAGGAAAGATATTTCCAGGTTGTTATAGGTGCAACTATAAACGACAGATGGTTTCAAAAAAGAAGATACGATTAAAAGCAAGCTTATGAATTCAATTACTAAGCACCTTTTCAGTCTTGTGTTTGTGATCTCAGCAGTCGCAGCGATAGCACAGCCGGGATGGAATTGGGGAGATTCGGTAGATAAGGCAAAAGAGAAAAATGCTCTTTATGCGGATTTTGTGAAAGCAGAAAACTGGCAGGCGGCTATTGGCCCACATTCCTGGTTGTTGAAAAACACTCCAGATCTAAACGCGTCCATTTATATCAACGGGGCTAAGATCTATGAAGGTTTGGCAGAGTCAACTGATGACAAAGACAAAACTTTGGAATATCAGGAAAAAGCTCTTGAAATGTATGATCTAAGGATCAAGTATTTCGATGATGAGGCAGATGTATTAAATAGAAAAGCAAATACGGCTTACAAGTACTACAAAAACACACAATCGAAATATCCAGAATTGTTCAAGTTGTATAACCGGGCATTCGAGATTAATGGCAAAGATTTCTATACTTCTAACCTTACTGCTTACATGGATGTAATCAGAAGATACAAATTGACAGGCGGGGAGATTTCTGATGAGGAAGTTTTTGAAAAATACACTGAGATAAACGACACATTTGAGGCAATAAAAGCCGAAGGTGGTAATGCTGAGAGGATTGAGCGATATCAGGACTTAGTTGACAAGATGTTGACGGCAACCGTGAATGTAGACTGTGATTTCGTTGTGGAGAAGTTAGGTCCTAAGTTCCGAGAGTCAAAGGATGTTAAACTGGCCAAAACCATTTTTGCTGTGATGATCCAAAAAAAATGTACAGACGATCCGTTAGCTATGGAAGCAGCAGTTGTAGTTAATGAAGTGTCTCCAGATTATGGTATCGCAAAGTTCATTGCACAAAAAGCNGCATCTGATGGAGATAAAGCCAAGGCACAGGAATACTTCGAGAAAGCTGTTGAATTGACAGACGATAATTCCAGAAAATCAGAGGTGTATTTGAGCCTGGCAAAAACTCAGGTGAGCTCTAGCAAATCTGCTGCAAGATCAAGCGCTAGAAGAGCATTGGCTTTTGATCCTTCTAATAAGGAGGCATATGTATTCATTGGTGACTTGTACATGAACAGTTACGATGATTGTAAGGGTGGCGTGAGCCGAGTGAAAGATAGAGGTGTCTTCCTTGCGGCATATGAGATGTACCAAAAAGCTGGTGATTCTCAACGAATGGCTTCTGCAAAAGCTCAGTTCCCTTCAATTGAAGAGATCTTCAATGAAAACATGAAAGAGGGAGAGAGTCTTACTGTCGGCTGTTGGATCAATGAAACAGTTAAACTTGAAAGAAGACCTGCTAATTAATAGGTTTAAGACATATTTTCAAACGGTCATGACGATTGTTCATGACCGTTTTTTTATTTGGGCCATCATCGCATTGCTTGGCTTCTCGGGATTTTCTTGTGAAGACAAAAAAGATGTGCTCAACCTGCCAGTATTTGAAGGGCCACTACTATCAATGGACAGCATCTATACCAAGATGAGTGATTCAGCTCGAATACGGGTAATNCTAAAAGCACCAAAGCAGAACAACTTCGAATCTGGAGACAGAGAATGGCCAAAAGGGCTGTTTTTGGAATATCTGGATAAGGATGGGACCATTCTTTCCACATTCAAAGCTGATGTTGTTCATTATAGCGCTAAGGACAATCTGTACAAGGCTGAAGGCAATGTGGTCGTGACCAACACAGAGACCGGTGATGAGCTAAATACGGAGGAGTTGTTTTGGGACCCAACAAAAGAAGAATTTTTCACAGAACGATTTGTGACCATTGAGGCCGATGATGAATTGCACAAAGGTGAGGGTCTAAGAGCAGATCAGGATTTTTCATCCTATAAGATTTTGAGGCCACAAGGGACCATTTACCTGGAAGATATATGAAATTGCTAGACTATATCCTCTTTTCATTGTCAGTTGCCTTCCTCGTGATGGGAATTTATGAGGTCATGGTAGTGGGAATTAGCCAGGCATACAGTTTTATTATGATATCTGTTACATTACTTTTTGTATTTTGGTATCGTAAATCACAAAGAGAGCAAAAGAAATAGTATTTTTAATCATCAATGGAAGACCCTTCGCTCTACATCGGCATAGTTGTTTGCCTTCTGTTTTCAGCTTTTTTTTCGGGCATTGAGATAGCCTTTATCTCTGCAGACAAACTTCACATCGAAGTGATGAGCAAGAAAGGAACCTTCACCGGTAAAATCCTTTCAGAGTTTGTTACCAAGAAATCTCATTTTCTTGCGACCATGCTTGTGGGAAACAACATGAGTATCGTACTGTACGGTATCCTCATGGCCAAGCTTTTGGAACCATGGTTGTATGACTATTTTGCTTCGGACCTTGTGGTGTTGATCTTGCAGTCTTTGCTGTCTACCATTGTTGTATTGATTACCGCGGAATTTTTGCCAAAGAGCTTGTTCATGCTCAATCCTGACACCATGCTCACCGTGTTTGCCTTGCCAATGGCAGCCATTTATTATTTATTGTTTCCGGTGGTGTGGGTGATCACTGGTGTTTCCAGGTTTATCATCACAAAAGGCCTTCGTTTTGATTATTCAGAGGATAAGCCTGTGTATGGTCTCACAGATCTCAATAATTACATCAAAAAGAACATTCTCAACATCGAACAGGAAGATGAACCCGAGATTGATGCCAAGATTTTTAACAATGCCATAGAGTTCAAAACCATCAAGGTACGGGAATGCATGATCCCACGTACCGAAATTGTCGCAGTGGATGTGAATGATGATATCTCTGAGCTAAAAGACGAATTCATCGAAAGTGGTCATTCCAAGATATTGGTTTACAAAGAATCCATCGATGAGGTGATTGGTTACTGTCACTCCCTTGAGTTGTTCAAGAAACCTGAAAAGATCAAGGATATCCTTACGCCAATTCTGATTATTCCAGAAACGGTATTGGCCAATGAATTGCTGATTCAGTTTATTACGGAACGAAAAAGTATTGCCCTCGTAGTGGATGAATATGGCGGTACCTCTGGAATCGTAACCATGGAAGATGTTATCGAGGAAATATTTGGTGAAATCCGAGATGAACATGACGATGAGTATCTGGAAGAAGAGCAGATCGATGAACATAACTTTATCTTGAGTGCCCGTCATGAAGTGGATTACCTCAATGACAAGTACAACTGGGAGCTTCCGGTAGGGGAATATGACACTTTGGGAGGATTAATTTTGGCTTTTCATGAAGATATTCCGTCAGTAAATGAGGCAATTTTGATCCCACCTTTCCATTTCACCATCTTCACCATGGAAGAAAACCGCATTGACAAGGTTAAATTGACCATTTTAGACAAGGAAGAGGCCTTGTAAATCAAAGGTTTAGAATCATTTTTTAATTAGTGCACATGTAGTTATTTTTGCCCTCTTCAAAAAAACTACGCATAGTAAATTATGGCGCTGATTAACACTTTACGGAAGAGAATGGGCAAGATTGTGGTGGCAGTTGTGGCATTCTCAATGTTTGCATTCATTCTGACGGATTTTTTCCAATCTAATTCTGCACTTTTTGGTAGCAATGATCGAAACATTGCTGAAATAGCTGATACTGACATTACCTATGAGCAATTCCAGGCAAAGGTTCAGGACTTATCTTATGTATTTGCCATTAACAATGGTCGAGAGCCTCTAGCCAATGAGCAGAAGCAAATCAGAGATCAGGCATGGAATGCATTGATTCTTGAAAATGCTTATTACCCTCAGTTCAGCGAACTAGGCATACAGGTATCTGAAGACGAGCAGCTGGACATGGTACAGGGAAACAACATTCACCCTCAGATCAGACAATTCTTCACTGACCCAAATACAGGAGAGTTTAGCAAGGCTAACGTGCAGCAATTCTTAAGCTCCTTGAAGAACCCTCAAAATCCTCAGGCTGCAAATCAAACAGCTTCATGGGTTTCATTTGAGAATAGCCTGATTCAAGATAGACTAGTAAGTAAATATGCTAGCTTATTGACAAATTCTGATTTCGTAACGGAAGCAGAAGCAAAAGCAAAATTCATAGCTCAAAGCAGCAACATGACTGTTGACTATTTTTATGTGCCATTCTTCAGTGTGAGTGATAGCACGTTTAAAGTGTCTGATTCTGAAATGGAGTCATACTTGTCAAGTCATAGCGAGCAATATCAAAGAGAAGAATCTAGAAGCATTAGCTACGTATCTTTTGCTATTGAGCCATCTGCAGATGACAGCTTGTTTGTGAAAGAAGAGATTGAGTCATTGGCTGCTGGACTAGCTTCAGCTGATAACGATTCTATCTTTGCGATGAGAAATTCTGACTCACCTAATTTCTACCGATCCATCAATGATCCTGGATTAATTCCTGTAGGATTAGTAGGAGCTGAAATTGGAACAGTAACTGAGCCAATTCTTTCTGCGGGTAAATACACCGTGATGAAACTTTCAGATATCACAGAAGGTGACGAAGCATTCGTAAAAGCAAGACACATCTTGATCGAGTCTGATGGTACTTCAGAGTCTGCTAAAGCAGAGGCAAAAGCGAAGGCTAATGATATCTTAAGACAGTTGAGAAGAGGTGCAGATTTTGCAGAACTTGCTGCTGAGAACAGTGCTGACCAGTCCAATGCCAACAATGGTGGTGATCTTGGATGGTTCGGAGAAAACGGAAGCTTCGTGCAGTCTTTCAAAGATGCAGTTTTCGCTCACAAAGGATCTGGATTATTGGCTGAGCCGGTAGAAACTACTTTTGGTTATCACATCATTCGAATTGACGAGCCAAAAACATATACTGCTTATAAAGTAGCGGTTATTGAAAAAGAACTGTTTGAAAGCGATGCTACGCTAAACGAAATCTACAGACAAGCAGATTTGTTGGCCGCTAATAGCGATGACACAGAAGCATTCGTTGCAAAAGCACAAGAAGCTGGTCTTCAAGTGAAAAATGCAAGTAATATTGCTAAGAATGATACAAGAGTAGGTGTGATTGCAGATGCAAGAGCGATTACCTTGTGGTTATACAATGATGCAGAAGTAGATAAAGTATCTGACGTATTCGAATTGGATAACTCTTACGTAGTAGCTGTAATGACAGGTCGTCAGATGGAAGGAACTGCAAAACTTGCTCAGGTTAAGAATGAGATTGAGACCAAGGTATTGAATGAAAAGAAAGCAAAATTCATCAAAGACAAAATCGCCGGACTTAGCGGTGACGATTATGATGCAATGAAGGAAGCTTACGGTACAGAAGCAAGAACAGGTTCTGCTGATTTGACTTTGAACAGCAACTCATTCCCTAACGTAGGGTTTGCTCCAGAAGCAGTTGGTGTAGCTTTCTCATTGGAAGAAGGTGAGAAAACAGCTCCTTTCGAAACAACTAATGGTGTATTGGTATTAACAGCTACATCTAAAAGTATGGCTCCTGATCTGGAAAGCTATGATACCTACAAAGTGACTGTTGCTAATGAGCGTCAGTCAAGACCTACGATCATTGCTAACTTCCCATTGAGTTTCTCTCCACTGTACGTGCCACAGTCACTAGACAATGCGGTGAAGGAGTTTGCTGATATCCAGGACAAACGATACAAATTCTTCTGATAAGAAGATAAAATATACAAAACCAAAAGCCAGTGATTTTCACTGGCTTTTTTTTACCTTGAGATTATGAGTTGGGATATAGAAGCATTTCGACAAAAGCTGGAGGATCAACACGAGTTTCCTGGACAGTACAAGTTTAAATTCATTGTTCCTCATGACAAGCGTGAGGAGATCGTTGAGGTTCTACCATTTGGTGAAATCACCTACAGAGATAGCTCCAATAAGAAGTATGTAAGTGTGACGGCTGTGGCAGAAATGGAAACAAGTCAGGGGGTATTGGATGTTTATATAGAAGCCAACAAGATAGAAGGCTGTATCGCATTATAAAACACCATTTACTATGTGGAAAGAAGAAGACAACAGACTCAAGAAGACATTCCAATTTTCCAATTTCGTAGAAGCATTTGGCTTCATGAGCCAGGTGGCAATCATTGCGGAGAAAATGAACCACCATCCTAATTGGAGCAACGTCTACAACACCGTATCTTTTGAGCTAAATACACATGATTCAGGAGATGTGGTGACTGAAAAGGATCACAAACTAGCTGCAGCTATTGATGAATTAGTTAGCTAATGGAAGAAACAAGGCTTTACCTGGTACCAACTCCCATTGGCAATCTGGGAGATATCACATATCGTGCAGTAGAGGTATTGAAGTCAGTTGATAAGATTCTGGCAGAGGATACTCGTACTTCAGGTGTCTTGTTGAAGCATTATGGCATTACCACACCAACGGAGAGCTTTCATGCCTTCAATGAGCACAAACGTACCGAAGGCATCATCGAACGATTACAGAGTGGAGAAACACTTGCTCTCATTACTGATGCTGGCACTCCGGGGATTTCTGATCCGGGTTTTATGCTGGCCAGAGGGGCAGCAGAAGCTGACATCAAAGTAGAAAGCCTTCCCGGAGCAACGGCGTTTGTTCCTGCGCTAGTGAAATCAGGATTACCTTCTGACAAATTTGTGTTTGAAGGGTTTCTTCCTCATAAGAAAGGACGCCAGACACGACTCAAATTGCTAGCTGAGGAGAACAGAACAATTGTTTTCTATGAGTCTCCACATCGACTGCTCAAGACCTTAGAGCAATTTGTAGAGTTTATGGGACCAGAACGGAGCGTTTCTGTTTCTCGAGAGCTCACTAAGAAATTCGAAGAGACCGTAACAGGGCCTTTACCAGAAGTGATCGATCATTTCAAAAATCACACGGTAAAAGGCGAGTTTGTGGTTATCTTAGAAGGACGAAATGATTGATCTCAAGGAAACTACATTAGCTACAGCAAAACTTGCACAAGAAACTGCGAAATTCATCGCAGCTGAGGCGGCTAATTTCTCTAAAGACAAAGTAGAACTAAAAGGGAAGAGTGATCTGGTTTCTTACGTGGATAAGGAAACAGAGAAGAAACTGGTGGCCGGTTTATCAGCCATTCTCCCTGAGGCAGGTTTCATCACTGAGGAGAACACCATCTCTCAAGACAAAAAGGCCTACACCTGGGTAATTGATCCATTGGACGGCACCACCAATTTCGTCCATGGAGTACCTGCATATGCGATTAGCATTGGCTTGATGCAAGGAGATGACGTGGTTGCAGGAGTAATTCATGAAGTAACTCGAAGCGAGACGTTTTATGCCTGGAAAGGTGGGGGAGCATTCCTAAATGAAGAATTTATTCATGTAACGGATGCCTCAAGCATCGATGAGAGTTTGTTTGCTACAGGGTTCCCAATCCACAATTTCGAAAAGCTGGATGATTACCTGGCCATACTCAATGCCTTGATGAAAGATGCGCATGGACTAAGACGCTTGGGAAGTGCGGCCACAGATATGGCTTATGTGGCCTGTGGCAGATACGAAGCATTTTTTGAGTACAACCTCAATCCCTGGGATGTGGCGGCAGGAGTGATTATCGTACAGGAAGCAGGAGGCTATGTCTCCGATTTCAAAGGCGGAGAGGATTACCTATTTGGTAGAGAAATGGTCGCAGCAGGCCCTGTCCACCAGAAGTTGCTGGAGGTGATTAAGAAGCATTGGTATTAATTATTGATTTAATGATTTCCAGGTTTAGATCCTGACATTCCATGGGAATTAAATGAAGGATAACCACTTCCTGGATCTTAAACCTCAAAAAATGTCATGCTGAATTAATTTCAGCATCTTCACTAGAAAATCTGGAAATTGTGGTATCAAGCCCAAACCTTCGTTCCTTCAGTGCAGTTTTTGCACATCTCAATATCTTCTCGGGAATGAAGTAACGTCTTTCTAAATGCTGAATAAGCTTCGGAATTCCAGATATTTTTGAAAGATTCAGTTGTTGTATTGCCGAATACATGCTGTGCGTCTTTGTCAAAACAACATGGTACGACTCTACCATCCCAGGTAATCACACACGAGTGCCACATCCGCCAGCATTCGTTTTCCATTGCATTTTTGATCGCATACTGCCCATTATCGAGCTGATGATAGCGCGCATACTTTTCGATGGTTGGGATGAGATCATTGCCAAACTCATAGTCATAAATCTGAGCAGTCTTAAATCCTAACTGATCCACGCCATATTGCCGAGCCATTTCCTTGATTTGTGGGATCTCATTTTCGTTGGGCCTTACCACTAAGAACTGCCATAAGATGTGTGGGTGCTTCTTTCTGAGCGCTTTTTTAGCAGACACGATGTTTTTTGTTCCTTCCAGCACCTTGTCGAGTTTGCCTTCTTTGCGATAGGACTCATACGTTTCCTGTGTCGCTCCATCAATGGAGATAATCAACCGATCCAAACCTGATTCAATGGTCTTGATGGCGGTGTCTTCATTTAGGAAGTGTGCATTGGTAGAAGTAGCCGTATAGATTCCTCGATCAGTGGCATATTGAATCATCTCATGCAGATGTTTATGTAGATAAGGCTCACCCTGGAAATAAAAGATCAAGTAGGAGAGTGTATCTCCGATCTCATCGATGAGTCGATAAAAATGATNNGGNTNCAAATTGCCNGTNGGNCGNGTAAAAGACCGCAAGCCACTGGGGCACTCCGGGCATCNNAGATTGCANGCNGTNGTAGGTTCTATGGAAATGCTGATGGGCAGTCCCTTGATCTGAGGATNCTTCGTTTTTCTGGATTTTTGAAAGGAGCTGTATANCTGCCATGCGTTATTTAGCCGTTTAAGGGTTAGCTTTGAGGCCAATCGGTAACTATCACTCAGATTGATATACATAAGGTTAAACTTATAAACCATTACCCGAATATGAACTTGAAAGTGCTCCTTTTTTCAATAATTCTACTCGCAGGTGTTGGGCTGCAGGCGCAACAGATCACCCTCTCTGATGAGGCAGAAATCTCTGTGATGACACTTGGGCCCTACCAGGGAGAATTGTATTCGGCATTTGGACACAGTGCGATTCACCTGAGTGATCCAGTGAGAGGAGTTGATTGGGTCTATAATTACGGCATATTTGATTTCGATCAGGCCAACTTCTATTGGAATTTTGCTCGTGGCAAGATGCTGTACAAACTGGGTATGGCTCGCTATCAATGGTTTTTTGAAGCCTATAAGGAGGAGAACCGGTACATTATCGAGCAACGACTTAATCTGACACTGGAAGAAAAACAGCAACTGGTAGATTTCCTTGCGGAGAACTACAAACCAGAGAACAGAGACTATTACTACAACTATGTGTATGACAACTGTGCAACGAAAATCCGGGATGTGATTGAGTTGAATTTCCCAGGAAGGATTCAGTTTGACACGACCTATGTAGAGCAAGACAAAACAGTCCGGGACCTAATGCACGATTACCTGCAGTACCAGCCCTGGGGCGCATGGATCATCGATATTGGGCTGGGGATGCAGATTGATCAGGTGGCATCACCTGAAGTTTACATGTTTTTGCCCGATTATGTGGCTCGTGGCTTGGAGGGAGCAACCCTACAGCGCGATTCTACAACTGTTCCTTTGGTGGCGGAAACCATTGAAATGAACCAACCAGAATCAGAGGACTTGGGACCTGGAGTGTTTACTCCATTCAATTTCTTTGTAATCTTCTTTTTTGTGGTGGGCTTCTTTACTAATAGAGATTTTAAGCGAGAAAAACGAACCAAATGGATTGATCCTGTTGTTTTTACGCTTCCGGGAATCATTGGCTGGTGGTTGGTTTTCTTGTGGGTAGGTACAGAACACCTGTCTAAAGAAAACATGAACATCTTGTGGGCCATTCCAGTATTTATTCCGTTTGCTTACATGCTAGGTGTGGAGAAGCTACAGAAATTTTTAGGAGCTTTCTTCCTGATCATTAGCACCTGGTTCTTGCTGCTTCTGCTGATGTGGACTGCACTGCCACAGCCATTGCATCAGGCCTTAATTCCATTAGTACTAACCATGGTACTTAGAGGGTTTTACATCTACTTCGATCTGAAAAAACAGCAGGAGAAGCGAGCGAAGGCAGCGGCTTTGCCTAAAAACTAACCCACTGATAGATGTTGTAAAGCCCAAGACCCAGGAAGGTGAAGCAAGAAAACAATTAAATAACAAAGGCGATCTATGATCACCTTTGGTTATTAGATTTTATTATTCAATAATTAGTCTGGCAGTTTGTTCATAATCCTTGCCAGTAACTCGGACCAGATATAATCCAGGTTCCATTTTGGAGAGGTCAATGGTAAGACCATTTTTATTAATTACTCCTCTGTACTTTAGTTCAGCAATAGGGTTAATAATTTCCACTTTCAATGGTTGCTTTACCTCCTCAAAATAAGATACCATGTCTTCCGTATCTTCGAAAATTACATTCACCTGATCCGAGGTAGGGTTAGGGGATACAAGGAAGGAGAAGGTACCTTTTCCACCGCCACACCCTTGTGAGCTTGATTTTGTTTGGAAGGTTACAAAAGAAGCAGACCCGGCCCCACATTGGTTTGTAGCTGCAATACTAAAAGTATAGGAC